>JAFSPS010000050.1 GCA_017451385.1 Bacteroidales bacterium | reverse complement strand
GTAGCCAGCCTGCAAAACAGCACTGATATTCCCCAAAAATTACTATCTTTGCAATATCTCTTTACACACTTTTTGGGACACTACCCCATTGTCGCCACCCGTAGCCTATTAGTTTTTAATTTAATCCGTGATGCCTATTTTGGGGCAAGGGTAAGGTTCTAACGCGCAGAGCGCACCGGACGGACAGAGAACCCACCGTAACGGTCGCCGCTGCGCCAGCCCACGTCGCCCGAACCGAAGCCGAGGTCCCACGCGTTGTACGGGTAGACCTCGTCGAGCGACGACGACCAGTAGTAGCCGCGGCCGCCAACTTCGTAGGCGCTGCCGCCCCAGCAGGAGCCTGCCGCAGGCAGGAAAAGGACATTGCCGTTAGGTCCCGTGACACGATAACCGTTCACTCTGTTCTGGGTAGTCCAGTCCCATGTGCATTTTTCAACCAATTCTTTCCATTCATCACGTGTCGGCATCCTCGAACCCGGGACGTTCACCGCGGCAGCGTCGTCGTCGGAGGTCAGAGTTCTCAAATTGTCAGTGAAGCCATTGTAACCGTAACTGCCATCGTTGCAATACTTGGTGAGTTGGTTCCAACCACTGCCATATCGATACGTCTCCCACGAATAATTGTCCTTCTGCTGCGTCTCGCCCCATGCGAAGCAGTCGCCGTAATCGGTCGGTGAAAAGGCCCCCACGTTGCGCGTTGCCCAAAGCAGTCCGCTCGGCAGTCCGAGGTCCACCCAGTCGGCTGTCGTAGTGTTATCCGACACGTTGGTCGGTTCAGCATTGTCTTGCTCGCATCCAGCAGCAAACATGGTTACAACAGCCATTAGGACAGCACCTATAAAGAATTTAATTCGCTTCATTTTGTATTATTATTTTGAGTTTGTATTTTTCAAAATATAGAAATAATAGCAAAATCTGTGACTATCTCAATACCACCACTTTTTTTGCTGGCAGTGTGCCGATGCGCACCATATATATGCCGGCGGGGAGCGTTTCGCTATAGCCACTGCCTGTAATGCGGGCAATAGTGCGCCCCATTACGTCATAGACATGGATGTCATAGACATTCTCGCCGTCAATGATTACATGGATGCGCCCATTTTCGGAATATACGCGAAAGTCGGATAATTCTACATCAGCGATACCCTGCATACACGTTCCGTTGTCATTCATGCCACATGAACTATGACCCTGTGCATCGTCTGAATCTGATGACGGCAGGCCAGCGTCTCGCTGAAGATAGTTGCTATAATCACCAAAACTCTCGTAATAATCGTTGTATAAGCAGAATGGCACTACGATGGTTCTGTCATCTGCATTGTCATCGAAGCATTTTGTTCCCAACATCGGAGGGACACATGGTTCCATATACACCACAGATAAATTATCACAATATTGGAACGCGTTGTCGCCGATAGACACGACACCTTCAGGTATGGTGACAGATGTCAACTGGTTACATACATAAAATGCACCGCTTCCGATAGTGTCAACCGTCGCAGGGATTGTCACATCGCCACCCTCTCCTATGTATGCCATCAAATAATTCTTGGTTGAATTGGAATAGACAAAATCCCCTTCAACAACGCCATTCATAGAGATAGCACCCCACGGCGCTCCCGAAGCATCACCATAGTAGTTTATATGACGAATGGCGTTAAATGCGCCGGTGCCAATAGACGTGGCCAAGGCGGGGACATCTACAGACCCCGCTGCAAAACAACCAGAGAACACCCAAGTATCGATAAACTCCACCGAATCACCTATCGTTATGGATGCCAACCTTGTGCAGTCGCCAAAGGCAGCGCGCCGTATCACCCTTACTGTGTTGGGAATGACAACAGATGTCAGGCTGTCGCAGTAACGAAAGGCGGAATAGTAGATACAGGTAACGGCGTAAGTGATAGTGTCAAGATAATAGACAATAGTATCGTGCAAATAGGTTACTGTATCATACCAAATTGTATCATGGCAGATTGTATCATACCAAACATATTCATATTCAGTTTCTTCCCATTCATCAAGTCTCGTTTCGCTATGTCTATTATACACACAAACACTATCGGCGTGACTATACACACAAACACTATCGATAATTACAGAATCCTTAGGCACATCAAATATATAATCCACACTATCAGGGATTACCAAGTCGCCCGTGACATAGTTCTCACCGCCGTAACCTTCGAGGCCATAAGGATTTATCACTTGCACGCTGCCGGCAAAAATATTATAGAACAGCGTCTGCCCACTTGGTGCAACCGCGGTAAAATCAAAATGCATTCTGTATTGTGCCTGTACAGAAACAGCACAGAACAATGCAACAATGAACACTACTGATAGTTTCGGTTTCATAATTGTATCTCTAAAGTCAGACTCTCCCCCTCTATCTTAGCGGGGAGAGGCTGACGCGGTTATATGTTTTATTTCTCTATCGACTGGCGAGCCACTTCGATGGCTTTGGGCAACCCTTCTATGGACTTGCCGCCGGCTGTAGCATAGGCTGGCTGGCCGCCGCCACCGCCCTGCATCTCCTTGCCTGCTGTGCGCACTATCTGGCCTGCGTTGAGACCTGCATCAACACGCTGCTGACCGAGGCAAACGAGGAGCGACGGTTTCTCGCCGTAGTTGCTGCCAAGCACCACCGCCATGTCGGGATGGTCTGTGCGCAGCTGAAGCAGGGCATCTTTGAGCTGCGAGAGGTCGCTCGCCACCTGCATCACCACGATACTGTTCTGCGACAGCCGCTCGCCAAGCTGACGACAGAACGCCTGCGCCTGCTCGCGGCGGAAGGTCTCTATCTCGCTACGCAACTGGGCGTTGTCGTCCTGCAGACGGCTGATGGCTGCCACAAGGTCTTTGGGATTCTTCAGCAACTCGCGTACGCTGTCCAGCTGGTCCTGCATCTGGTCGGCATAGGCCTCGGCAGCTGCTCCCGTCACGGCCTCTATGCGTCGCATACCGGCAGCCACAGCACTCTCGCTGACAATGCGGAACGACCCTATACGCCCCGTATTGCTGATGTGCGTGCCACCGCAGAACTCTACGCTGTCGCCAAACTTCACCACACGCACCCGCTCGCCGTATTTCTCGCCAAAGAGTGCCATAGCACCCAACTGGCGCGCCTCGTCAATAGGCATGGCGCGATGCTCCTCCAACGGCATGGCAGCACGTATGTCAGCATTGACCAACTGCTCCACGCGGCGCAACTCGTCATGCGTGAGACGGGCAAAATGACTGAAGTCGAAGCGCAGACGCTTGTCGTCCACATACGAGCCCTTCTGCTCCACATGGGTGCCCAGCACGCTACGCAACGCTTTGTGCATAAGGTGCGTGGCGGAGTGGTTGCGCTCCGTGGCGTGGCGTGCCTCATCATCGACGGTGGCGGTGAAGGTAGCCGTAAGGTCCGAAGGCAGCTGGTTGACTATATGAATAATGAGATTGTTCTCCTTCTTAGTATCCACAACGGCAATACTCTCGCTCTCGCTCGTAAGCACGCCTTTGTCGCCCACCTGTCCGCCACCTTCGCCGTAGAAAGGCGTCTGGTCGAACACCAGCTGGTAGAACTCCTTATCCTTGGCGCGTACATGGCGGTAGCGCACTATCTGAACATCGGCAGTGAGGGCGTCGTAGCCCACAAACTGCTGTTCCACGCCGGCATGCAGCTCCACCCAGTCATCGTTCTCCACCTGTGCGGCGGCACGGCTGCGCTCCTTCTGCTCGGTGAGACCGCGCTGGAAGCCTTCCATATCGACGCTCCAGCCCTTCTCTGTAGCCATAAGCTGCGTGAGGTCTATGGGGAAGCCGTAGGTGTCAAACAGCTCGAAGGCGAAAGCACCATCAATGACCTTCTGTGTGTCGCCAGCGTTGCGCTCCACATAGTCATCAAAACGTCCTATGCCGTTGGCAAGGGTCTTGAGGAACGACTGCTCCTCCTCCTGTATAATGTTCTCTATCAGCTGCTGCTGGCTGGCCAATTCGGGGAACTGGTGCCCCATCTGTGCCACGAGCGTTGCCACGATGCGACAGAGGAAGGGTTCTTTGAAGCCGAGGAAGGTGTAGCCGTAGCGCACGGCACGGCGCAGGATGCGGCGTATGACGTAGCCCGCCTTGGCGTTGGACGGCAGTTGTCCGTCGGCTATGGAGAAGCTGACGGCGCGCAGATGGTCAGCACAGACGCGCAAGGCTATATCCTTCTTCACGTCGTCGCCATAGCGCACGCCGGCACGCTGGGCGAGGGCCTGAATGAGGGGCTGGAAGACATCGGTGTCGTAGTTGGACTTCTTGCCCTGCATCACCATGCAGAGACGCTCGAAGCCCATACCCGTATCTATATGTTTGGCTTTCAATGGTTCCAGCGTACCATTTGCCAGACGGTTGAACTGCATGAATACGAGGTTCCAAATCTCGATTACCAGCGGGTTGTCCTTGTTCACGAGGTCGCGGCCGGGTATCTTGGCTTTCTCCGCCTCGTCGCGCA
Organism: Bacteroidales bacterium; assembly: GCA_017451385.1. Taxonomy (GTDB): domain Bacteria; phylum Bacteroidota; class Bacteroidia; order Bacteroidales; family P3; genus Colimorpha. The sequence continues at coordinate 73,212 of JAFSPS010000050.1, read as the reverse complement.
GGTCGATATGTATCTCGCTGCAAGGACCGCAGGGACCTTGGTCGCCCATCTCCCAAAAGTTATCCTTCTTACTGCCCATGAGGATACGCTCCTCCGGCACGTGTGCCTTCCAGTATTCGTAGGCCTCATGGTCCATATCGAGGTGCTCCTTCTCGTCGCCGCCAAACACAGTGACGTAGAGCATCTCCTTGTCGATGCCCATCACCTCGGTGAGGAACTCCCACCCGTAGGCTATGGCCTCGCGCTTGAAGTAGTCGCCAAACGACCAGTTGCCCAGCATCTCGAACATGGTGTGGTGGTAGGTGTCGTGCCCCACCTCTTCGAGGTCGTTGTGCTTGCCGCTCACGCGGAGACACTTCTGCGTGTCGCATACGCGCGGATACTGCGCTGCGGCATTGCCGAGGAAGATGTCCTTAAACTGGTTCATGCCGGCATTGGTGAACATCAGTGTCGGGTCGCCCTTCACCACCATGGGGGCACTGGCGACGACGTGATGCTGCTTGCTCTCGAAAAACTTTAAGAATTGAGAACGTATTTCGTTTGATGTCATAATTGTATGAGTATTTTCTGTTTTCTTTCCATTAGGCTCCTGTCCACCTGCTATCAGTCAAATGCTTCCCGCTCCACCAGCAGGATAGCACTCTGCGGCACTATGTAGTATTTCTCGCCGCCGTATTTTATCTCCACGGCACTCTTCTGCATGAAGATGGCAAGGTCGCCGGGCTGCACCTGCAGCGGCAGGTAGCGCACGGTGTGGTCCTCGCGGTTCCAGTCGTCAGCGTCCTCCATGTTGGGCAACGCATAACCCGGCCCGCATTTCAGGATATAGCCCGTCTGTATGTCCTCTTTCTCCTGATAGCCAGCAGGCAGCAGCAGACCGCTCTTCGTCTGCTTGGCAGCGTCGGGCTTTATCAGCACGCGGTCGCCTATTACTATCAGATTATCAATACTTGTATTCATATTTTTTCTACTATCTTTTCGCCTCCCGTAGGGGCACACCTCTCTGCTTAACGACTGCAAAAGTACGATTTTTTCCTCACAAAACGGTGCTATATTGATTATTTTCGTAACTTTGCAGTTTTAATATAACTATGCCTACTTTCGAGTCATCATCTATAGAGAGCGTTGCCCTGCACTATGTGGGCAACAAGGGGACGGGCGAGAGCGTCATCCTCTCGCAGCGCACGCTGCCGCTCAGCGAGCAGCTGCAGGACCTCTTCGTGCGCTATTTCATCACGCCGTTCAAAGGCGACGAGTACTTCAACCTCTACCACGAGGACGGCATCGACCACAACGCCCTCTACCAGCAGGTATGCACCATCTTCGACGACCCCGACCAGCTGCTGTCTGCCTCCCACGCCATAGCGCACCTGCTCCACGACGCCTCGCTGCACCCCAACATCAAGGGCGGCGACCTCTTCGTGGTGTTCTTCAAGGAGTGCGTTTTCGAGGGACAGCCAACGAGTGCCATAGGTCTCTTCAAGTCGGAGAACAAAGAGCAGTTCCTCAAAGTGATGTTCACCGACGAGCAGTGGAGCACGCAGGCTGACGACAACAGCGCCACGGCACTCTTCTCTATCGACATCGACCGCGGCATCAACACAGGCAAACTCGACAAAGGAGCTCTGATTTTCAACATAGAGCGCGACAACGGCTTCGTCGTTGGCGTGGTCGATGCCACCAACCGCAGCATCGACGCTCGCTACTGGCGCGACGACTTCCTCGGCCTCTGCCAGCGCGAGGACCACTACTACAAGACACAGAGCGAGATGACCGCCTACAAGAAGTTCGTCACCGACGACCTGCCGCAGCAGTTCGAGGGCGTCAGCCGTGCCGACCAAGCCGACCTGCTCAACCGCAGCGTGGAGTATTTCAAGAAGAACGACAGTTTCGACATCGACGAGTTCTCCGAACAGGTGATAGCACAGCCGGAGGTGATTGAACGCTTCCAGAGCTTCCGCCAGCAGTATCAGGAGGACAACGCCATCACCCTCGACGACTCCTTCGCCATCGACGACAGCGCCGTCAAGCGCCAGAGCCGCTCCTTCAAGAGCGTCATCAAACTCGACAAGAACTTCCACATCTATGTGCACGGCGACCGCGAACTCATCGAGCAGGGCGAAGACGAACGCGGCAAATACTACAAAGTGTATTATAATCAAGAGAGTTAGAATGATGATAAGATGATAAGATTTTAAGACTTTAAGATGTAAAGATTTTAAGATAAGAGAAGAAATCAATTAAGATGCTAAAGCTTTAAGACATAAAGATTTTAAGAGAAGAAAATCAATTAAGATGCTAAGACTTTTAGACATAAAGATTTTAAGAGAAGAAATCAATTAAGATGCTAAGACTTTTAGACATAAAGATTTTAAGAGAAGAATAGTGAGGTCGTATGATTCTAACTAATCTGAAAATCTAAATAATCCAAAAATCTTAATATCTAACTAATCCAACTAATCTGAAAATCTGTAAAAACACCATAGCGCAATGAAACGTCATATATTTTTCCTCGTCTTGTCAGTCCTTGCCCTCTCGGCAACGGCACAGCGGCAACTCAGCGCACTATTCAACTACAACGCCTACTATCATGTAGAGCAGCAACGCCCCTACATTGAGACCTACCTCTCCTTCGACGCATGGAACCTCAACTTCCGTCCCACCGCCGACGGCAAATACCGCGCCACCGTGGAGATTATCCTCACCGCACGCCAGAACGACTCCATCGTCTATGCCAAGAAATACGACCTCAACAGCCCACTCATCGACGACAGCAACGCCGTAGATTTCAACTTCATCGACCTCCAACGCTTCTTCCTCGACAACGGCATCTACACCCTCGACCTCACCGTGCGCGACAAGAACTCCGACAACGCACCCACGCAGGTGCAGCAGAAGGTCTCCATCTTCTACGACCGCAAGAAGCCCTCCCTCTGCCCTCCGCAGCTGATGGCCAACGTCAAGCGCACCGTGACCGACAACGTCCTCTCGCGCGCCGGCTACGACATGGAGCCCTACCTCAGCGACTTCATCCCTGAGCAGATGAGCCAGCTCAACATCTACTACGAGATATACAACATCAACCGCGAGGTAGGCAAAGACCCCTTCCTCACCTACATCTACATCGAGGACCGCGCCACAGGCCAACGCGCCACAGGCATACAGCACATGGCTCGCCACAAGTCCTCCGCCTATGTGCCCGTCTTCGCCACGCTCGACATCAGCACACTCCCCTCGGGCAACTACAACCTTGTCGTCGAGGTGCACGACCGCCAGAACAACAACCTCATCTATCAGCGGCTGCCCATCTATCGCTCCAACCCCTCCATCAACATCCTCGACAGCCTCTCGCCTGCCGTAGGCACCTTCGCCGCCGACATCACCGACGAGACGCTCCTCGCCTACTATCTCGATGCCCTCTACCCCATAGCGTCGGAGGCAGAGAAGGATGCCGTGAAGTCTATCATCTCGCACCCCGGCCTTGAAGAGAAGCAGGCGTTCCTCCTGCGTTTCTGGACCGTGCGCGACCCGCTGCACGCCGCCGACCGCTGGAACGAATACCGCGGATGGCTCGAATATGTCGATAAGCACTTCTCCTACCCCCGCATGCGAGGCTACAAGACCGACCGCGGCCGCGTCTATCTGCAGTACGGCCCACCCGACTTCATCCGCGACGAGAAGAACTTCGTCTCCGCCCTCCGGCTGGGCAGCGGCACCAACGTGGGCGCCATCACCGACCAGTACGGCAACACCGTGGGCTCCTCGCAGATAGGCCCCGACACGCCAGGCAACAAGTCGCTCGGACATATCCACTACCTGCCCTACCAGCTGTGGCGCTACAACAAGCTGGAACGCGACGACGCCAACCGCGTCTTCCTCTTTTGGGACGAGTTCCGCAGCGGTTTCTACAAGTTGCTCGTATCCAACGCCCGCGGCGAAGTCATGGACCCACTCTGGGAACGACGCCTCTCCCAGCAGCAGCTGGATGAATACGTAGTGGGCGAGGTAGGCGAACAGTTCAATAAAGGACACTAAGACATCTCAACACCACGATAGCGAATGATACAAAAAGTACAATGAAAAAGAAACTCCACATAGCCATCCTTGCCCTCCTATGCCTCCTCGCATCCTGCAATGGCACAAAGAAGGAGAAAGACCATTCCGGACTTTTCCCTATCATAGTTGATGGCAAATGGGGTTATAAAGACAGATCTGGCACGGTTGTCATCAATCCACAGTTTGACGATGCGTGGTCGTTTTCCGAAGGATTGGCAATGGTTGGAATTGGAGACAAATGGGGATATATTGATAAACAAGGCAATTTTATCATCAACCCGCAGTTTGACGATGCATGGTCGTTTTCCGAAGGATTGGCAGGGGTTAAAATTGGTGGCGCATGGGGATATATTAGCAAAAAAGGCAAAATCGTCATCAAACCACAGTTTGACTATGCAGGTTCTTTTTCCGAAGGATTGGCATGGGTTGAAATTGACGGCAAATGGGGATATATTGACAAAGACGGCAAAACCGTCATCACCCCACAGTTTGACGATGCATGGTATTTCTCCGAAGGATTGGCAAGGGTTGAAATTGACGGCAAATGGGGATATATAGATAAAAACGGCAAATTCGCCATCAACCCACAGTTTGACGAAGCATGGGATTTCTCCGAAGGTTTGGCAAGCGTTAGAATTGGTGACTGGGAAAACGGCAAAGAAGGTTTTATCGACAAAAACGGCAAATTCATCATCAAACCACAGTTTGACGATACTCAGGATTTCGCCGAAGGTTTAGCAGGGGTTGAAATTGGCGGCAAATGGGGATATATCGACAAAAAAGGCAACATCGTCATCAGCCCGCAGTTTGACTGCGCAGAGGATTTCTCCGAAGGCTTGGCAGCGGTTGAAATTGACGACAAAATGGGATATATCGACAAAAACGGCAAATTCGTCATCAAACCACAGTTTGACGGTGCTGGGGATTTCTCCGAAGGATTAGCAACAATTAGATACGGTGATTTAACAAACAGAAAATACGGTTTTATCGACAAAAACGGCAACATCGTCATCAAACCACAGTTTGACAGGGCTCGGGATTTCGCCGAAGGTTTAGCTCTCGTCATAAAAAATGACGAATGGATATACATCAACAGGAAAGGAGAACAGGTGTGGCCTAAAGAGAATATAAACAATTAAAAATCATTTATTAATTCACCACTCACCATTCACTACTCACAACTCACTATTCACCAACCCCAATTCACAATTCACAATTCACTACTCACTATTCACACATTGTACCTCATCTCTGACATATTATACCTCATCGTCTATCACTTGGTGCGCTACCGGCGCAAGGTGGTACGGCAGAACCTGCTGCGCTCGTTCCCCGACAAAAGCGACAAGGAACGCCGAAACATCGAGCGTCGCTACTACCTCCACCTCTGCGACCTGCTCCTTGAAGGCGTGTTCAATATGGTGGCATCGCGCAGGCAGATTCTCCGCCGCTACCGCATCCGGGACCGCGAGGTCATAGACCGCTACTACGAGCAGGGGCAGAGCGTCATCCTCCTCTCGCAGCACTACAACAACTGGGAGTATATGGTGGCATCGCTCTCCCTCCAGCTGCTGCACCACGGCGTGGGCGTGGGCAAGCCACTCAACGACAAGTTCACCGCCGCCTACATCACGCGCCGCCGCCAACGCTACGGCACCGAGGTGGTGGACCATACCAACGTGCGGCAGGTCATGGCGTTCTACGACAAGCATCGGGTGCCAACGGCATACATGATGCTCGCCGACCAGTCGCCCAACGATGTGCATAAGTGCTACTGGACCACCTTCCTCCACCAAGAGACACCCTTCATCTACGGACCCGAATATTTCGCCCGCAAATACCACTACCCCGTCATCTACTACACAGTGCACAAGGTGCGCCGCGGACGCTACGAGGTGGAGCTCTCCACCCTCTGCGACGACCCCGCCGCCGTGCCGCAGTACACCATAACCAAAGAATACATAGCACGCCTCAACGACCTGATACAACGCCAACCCGAATACTGGCTGTGGAGCCACCGCCGCTGGAAGAGGTTGAGGCCTAAAGAGATACCACTGAATTAGCAACGAATTAAAGATTAGTTGGATTTTCAGATTTTTAGATTAGTTAGATTTTTAGATTTTCAGATTAGTTAGTTTTCAGATTTTTAGATTAGTTAGATTTTCAAATTTTTAGATTAGTTAGATTTTCAGATTTTCAGAGTGGTTAGATTTTCAGATTTTTAGATTAGTTACAATGATAGGACCACACCATTCTTCTCTTAAAATCTTTATATCTTAACATCTTTATTTATCATCTTTATATCTTATCACCATTCACTAAATAGATATGCCACGAGTAGCCATAGTCATTCTCAACTGGAACGGACGCAAGATGCTGGAACGTTTCCTGCCGAGCGTCACGGAGCATTGTCCCGCCTATGCTGAGGTCATAGTGGCAGACAACGGCTCTACCGACGACTCGCTCGCATTCCTTGCCGACCGCTACCCCACGCTGCGCACCATAGCCCTCGACCGCAACTACGGCTTCGCCGACGGCTACAACCGTGCCCTCGTCGAGGTGGATGCCGACTACTTTGTGCTGCTCAACGACGACGTGGAGGTCACGCCCCACTGGGTGGAACCCATCATAGAGCTCATGGACTCCGACGCCACCATAGGCATGGCGCAACCCAAGATGCTGATGTACGACCAGCGCGACACCTTCGAGTATGCCGGCGGCGCAGGCGGCTTCATCGACCACCGTGGCTACCCCTTCTGCCGTGGACGCCTCTTCAACACTTTGGAGAAAGACCACGGCCAATACGACGACCCATGCGAGATATTCTGGGCTTCGGGCGCCGCCATGTTTGTGCGTTCCACAGTGTGGCGCACCGTCGGCGGGCTGGACGGCGACTTCTTCGCACACATGGAGGAGATAGACTTCTGCTGGCGCGCCAAGAACGCCGGCTATCGTGCCGTCTATTGTCCACAGTCCACCATCTACCACGTCGGCGGCGGCACACTCCCCAAGAGCTCGCCACGCAAGACCTACCTCAACTTCCGCAACAACATGGCGTTGCTCTACAAGAATCTGCCTGACGACGAGCTGTGCGGCACCATCCTGCTGCGCCTCATCCTCGACGGCGTGGCAGCACTCAAGTTCCTCTGCGAGGGACACCCCAAAGAGCTTGCCGCCGTATGGCAGGCTCACCGCTCCTTCCGCCAGTGGCTGCCGCAGCTGCGCGACAAACGACGCCGAAACGCACCGAAACGCGTGTCGCACATCTACCGCCACAACCTACTGATAGACTACTACCTACGACATCTGCACCACTTCTCGCAACTGAGGCTGGACAAGATAGCATCACATTAGTATCGTTCACCATTCACTATTCACTATTCACCATTCACTATCCACTATTCACTATCCACCATTCACTATCCACCACTCACTATCCACCATTCACCATTCACTATTCACCATTCACTATCCTCCATTCACCAACCACAGGCAATACGCTAATTCTCGAATAATAAAACAAACATATAAATAACTATGAACCGAAAAGTAAGAGTACGCTTTGCTCCCAGCCCCACGGGACCGCTCCATATAGGCGGCGTGCGTACAGCTCTCTACAACTACCTCTTCGCCCGCCAGAACGGGGGCGACATGATACTGCGTATCGAAGACACGGACCAGACGCGCTTCGTGCCGGGAGCCGAAGCCTACATCATCGAAGCCCTCGACTGGCTGGGCATCAAGTTCGACGAAGGCGTACACCTCGGCGGCAACTACGGCCCCTACCGCCAGAGCGACCGCAAGCCCATGTACCGCCAGTATGCCGACCAGCTAATCCGCGACGGATGGGCCTACTATGCTTTCGATACTCCCGAAGCCCTTGACGCCAAACGCAAAGAATTTGAAGCACAGAAACGCACCTTCCAATACGACTGCACCACACGCGGCGAGATGGAGAACAGCCTCTCGCTGCCTGCCGACGAGGTGCAGCGCCGCCTCGTGGGCGGAGACCACTATGTGGTGCGTTTCAAGTTCCCCGACAATCTTGACATCACCGTCCACGACCTCATCCGCGGCGACGTCACCATGAACAGCCGCCTGCTGGACGACAAAGTGCTCTTCAAGAGCGACGGCATGCCCACCTACCATTTGGCCAACATCGTCGATGACCACCTCATGGAGGTCTCCCACGTCATCCGCGGCGAGGAATGGCTGCCCTCGGCACCGCTCCACGTCATGCTCTACCGCGCCTTCGGATGGGAGGACACCATGCCGCAGTTCGCCCACCTGCCACTGCTCCTCAAGCCTGAGGGCAACGGCAAACTCAGCAAGCGCGACGGCGACCGCCTCGGATTCCCCGTCTTCCCTCTCGACTGGCACGACCCCAAGAGCGGCGAGCTCAGCAGCGGCTACCGCGAACGCGGATACCTGCCCGAAGCCGTGGTCAACATGCTGGCACTCCTCGGATGGAACCCCGGCACCGAACAGGAAATACTCTCTATGGACGACCTTATCCAACAGTTCTCCGTGGAGCATATCAGCAAGAGCGGCGCCAAATTCAATGTAGAGAAAGCCAAATGGTTCAACCACGAATACCTGCAGATGCGCTCCGACGAGGAAATAGCATCATGGTTCGACCCTATCCTCCGCCAGCACGGCATCAACGCCGAGCACGACTATGTGGTCAAGGTCTGCGGCATGATGAAGGAGCGCATCAGCTTCGTCAGCGAACTCTGGGAGCAGACCTCCTACTTCTTCGTGGCACCCACCGACTACGACCCTGCTGCCATCAAGAAACGCTGGAAACCCGGCATGACGACCCACATGGCTAAGGTCATAGAAATCCTCAACACCGTGCCATTTGAATACGACGCCATCCACCGCGCACTCCTTGACGACTACATCGTCGGCAACGGCCTCAACATGGGACAGGTGATGAACAGCCTGCGCCTCGCCGTAGTAGGCAAGACCGTAGGACCCGACATGCTCACCCTCGTCATGACCATAGGCAAAGAAGAGACCATACGCCGCGTGCAACGCGCCATAGACACCATTGGCGAAGTGGCAGAATGAAAAAAAACATTTAACATTCAACAATCTCAACCCGCAGGGGTTACATACAAAAACTACTTAAAGACGTTATATCAAATAAAAAAAACATACAATGGAAAACGACGAACTCACCACCAACGGAACCATCAAGACAGACAACAGTAAAAAAGTCTTGATAATATGCAACATCGTGCTACTCGTAGCCGTAGTGTTGCTCTACATCTTCCACTTCGCCGGCGTAGGCACACGCTCCCTCAGCAACCCCGATGCCAAGCCCGCCATGGTCAAAGAGGACGGCGTGCTGAAGATAGCCTACGTCAACGTTGATAGCCTCAACGCCAACTACACCTACATCAAAGACCTTGAGAAAGACCTCAACGCCTACAAGAACGGCAAAGAGAACAGCCTCAAACAGCAGATGCAGAAACTGCAGAACGATGCTAAAGCCCTGCAGGACGAATACCAGAACTACCTCAAGACCGGCGACCAGCTGACCCTCTCGCAGCAGCAAGCCAAAGAGGCAGACCTCAAGAAACGCGAAGGCGAAATCAACCAGCGCGCCGAGAAACTGTCGAGCCTCGAACAGGAGTATGCCGCTCAGGTGGCAGAGCGTCACGCCACGGAGAACGAGAAGATGCTTAATGCCGTCTATGCCTTCATCCGCGAATACAACGCCGCCAACCAACAGTTTGACCTCATCCTTGCCAAGACCGGCAAGGAGCTGCCTCTCATCCTCTATGGCAACGAAGCTATGGACATCACCGAAGAGATTGTCAATGGGCTCAACGAGGAATACAAATCTCTGAAAAAAAACAACGAAACCGAAAAGAAATAAACATCATCGCAACATAACCAATCTCCCATATCTAAAATGATATACAACAGGGGGAGACTAAACATAAATCATCATGAAAAGAAAACTTATCAGATGCACTTTGATGCTCGGTGTTTTCGCCGTGCTTACGGCATGCAACATTGATATGCCAAAGGAGACTCAGTCGTCGTATGAGACAATGACTATAGCAAAGACCGACATTGAACTGCCATACAAGTTCAGTGCCAGAATGACCGGCCAAAACGATGTTACGGTTACGCCGCAAATCAGCGGTCAGCTGATGAAAATCTGCGTGTCCGAAGGTCAGCAGGTGAAGGCAGGCGAGACGCTCTTCATCATCGACTCCCGCAACGCCCAGCTGGAACTGGAGGCCGCTCAGGCCAACCTGCAAGCCGCTCAGGCTCAGGAGAACTCCGCCAAACTGGAATATGAGTCAAATAAGAATCTCTTTGACAAGAATATCGTCAGCAACTACATGCTGAGCAACTCAGAGAACGCTTACAAACAGGCTCAAGCAGCGGTAGCTCAGGCTCAAGCAGTAGTAAATCGTGCAAAGATTAACCTCGGTTTCTGCACCATCACCGCCTCGGTGTCAGGCGTCATCGGTGAGATACCCGTGCGCACGGGCGACCAAGTGTCCCCGCTGACAGAGCTTACCATGCTGAGCGGCAATACGACGATGTATGCCGAGTTCTCAGTGACGGAGGCCCTCGTGGAAGCCATGGTGCAGGAAGGCATGAAGGCTTCCGAGGTGAAGAAGTACATAGCCAGCCTGCCCGCAGCAACATTTGTTATGAAGAACGGTACGGAATATCCCCACAAAGGACGTGTCGTCAGCATCACCGGCGTGGTGAACTCGTCCACCGGCTCGCTAACCAGCAAGGTATCGTTCCCCAACCCCGAAGGACATCTCTATTCTGGCATACAAGGCACCGTGGTCATGCCTTTTGAAGAGAAAGACGTGATAGTCATCCCGCAGAACGCCGTGGTACGTCTGCAAGACAAGTCGCTCGTATATAAGGTAACGGCCGACAGCACGGCTACCGCTGTTGACGTGACAACGGAAGATACCGGCAACGGCAAGGACTTCATCATCACCAGCGGACTGAATGTCGGCGACAGAATTGTGACCACAGGAGCCAACAACGTGACCGAAGGACAGCGAGTGCTCTTCCCTGAGGTAAGCGAAAAGTAAATTATTTCTTACTAAAGCAAGCATATATACTATTTTTGCATTATGAAGAAAAACATATTTATCAACAAATATGTGATGGCGTGCGCCATCTCTATTGTGATTGCTCTGGTGGGATATATCTCCATGTCCACACTCCCCGTAGAGCAATATCCCGATATTGCGCCACCTACGGTATCCATCGTGACAAGCTATTCCGGTGCTGACGAGAATACGGTAATGAAGGCGGTCGTCCAGCCTCTCGAAGAGGCCATCAACGGTGTTACCGACATGACCTATATGACCTCCAAAGCCTCGTCAAACGGCGATGTAGAAATAAATGTCTATTTCAAACAGGGCACCGACCCAGACCTGGCGGCGGTCAACGTGCAGAACCGCGTGACACGCGCTCAGGCTCTGCTGCCTGCCGATGTCAACAAGATTGGCGTTACGGTTGAGAAACGTCAGAACAACATCTTGCAGATTTTTGCCGTACGGAGTGTCGATGGCAAATACGATGAAGATTTCGTATCTAACTATGTAGATATAAATGTCAAACCGCGTCTGATGCGTATCTCCGGCGTAGGTAATGTGCAGAGCCTTGGCAACACCTACGCTCTGCGTATCTGGCTGAAGCCCGACGTGATGGCGCAGTACGGGCTGACCCCCAACGACATCTTCGCCGCCATCGGCGGACAAAGCTTTGTCTCTGCCGTAGGCTCCTTGGGCGAACATTCGAGCAACTCCTACCAATACTCTATGCAGTACAAGGGTACGCTGAAAACCGTCGAGGAGTTTAACGACATAGTGCTTCGCACCAGCGGCGGCGGTATGCTGCACCTGAGCGATGTGGCAGAGGTGAAGATTGGTGCCATGAGCTATAACTTCACTTCAAGCATACAAGAGAAGCCGGGCGCACTCTTCATGGTCTTTCAAGCCCCAGGTGCCAACGCCACGGAAGTGAACGCCAGCATCAACAAGACTTTTGCCGAGCTGAAGGAATCGATGCCTGCCGGTCTGGAGTTCGTCACCATGATGACCAGCGACGACTTCCTCTTCGCCGCCATCCACAACGTAGTCGAGACGCTTATCATAGCCATCATCCTCGTGGTGCTCGTGGTGTTCTTCTTCTTGCAGAACTTCAAGGCCACCATCATCCCCTCCATATCCATTATCGTTTCACTTTTAGGCACATTTGCCATCGTCAAGCTGGCAGGCTTCTCGCTCAACATATTGACGCTCTTCGCCCTTGTGCTGGCTATCGGTACGGTGGTGGACGATGCCATTGTCGTTGTTGAAGCCGTCATGGCGAAGATGGAAAATGGCATCAGCGATGCCCGCGAGGCCACACGCCAAGCCATGAGCGAGGTGTCGGTAGCCGTTGTATCCTGTACCTTGGTATTCATGGCAGTGTTTATCCCCGTGACATTCATGCCAGGCACCTCAGGCACTTTCTTCACACAGTTCGGCATCACGATTGCCTCGGCTGTCGGCCTCTCGTGTGTCTCGGCCCTGACGCTCTGCCCCGCACTCTGCGCCATAATGATGCGCGTCACCGAAGGCAAGAAAGAAGGCAAAGGCATCACCTACTACACTAAGAAAGCCTATACCGTCAGCTACAACGCTATCTACAACAAATACAGCAAGAGCGTCCAGAAATTCATCAAGCGTCCCATCATCGCTTGGAGCCTTCTGCTCGTCACCGCTCTGCTCCTTGTCTTCTTCATGAAGAGCCTGCCGTCAGGACTCGTGCCGCAGGAGGACCAAGGCGTATTCTTGGCAGAATTGAGCTCGCCAGAAGGTACTACGCTTGAACAGACTCGCGAACTCGTGAAACAGGTGGAGGAGAAAGTCAAGAAGATTCCAGAGTTAGAGAGCTATGCCGTCAGCTGCGGCTACGGCATGTACTCGGGTGCCGGTTCCAACTTTGCCACACTGGTTGTCCGTCTCAAGAATTGGGATGAACGCCCCGGCATGAACCATCAGCTGATTCTCGCCATGGCTCGTTTCTACTACGACTGTCAGGATATAAAGGATGTGACGGTCATGCCCTTCGAGATGCCTCAAATCCCTGGCTACGGTACGAGCAACAGCATCAGCTTGGTGGTGGAGGACCCCACCGACGGCAACCTATCCGAATTTGCCAAACAGACAGAGCACTTCCTCGCAAAGCTGTCTGAACGTCCTGAAGTGGCTTCCGCCATGTCCACATACTCCGAGCGTTTCCCCAAATATCAGGTTGATGTCGATGCCAGCCAGTGCGAGCGTGCCGGCGTCTCGCCTGCCGAAGTACTCAACACGCTCGGCATCTTCTGCGGTGGTGCCTACATAGGCAACTTCAACCAATACGGTAAGGTGTATCGCATCATGGCGGCAGCCTCTCCGGAGTATCGCCTTGACCCGTCGTCACTGAACAATATCTTTGTCCAAGTAGGCAACGGCAGGATGGCTCCCATCTCCGAGTTCGTATCGCTGAAAGAGATTGTCGGCCCCGCCAACATCGAACATTTCAACTTGTTCCAAAGCATCACCTGCTATATCGAAACAGGTAGCGGCTACACCGAAGGCGACGCCCACAAAGCCATCGCCGAGGTATTCAAGGAGGAAATGCCATCCACAGCCACATTCGAATATAGCGGTATGTCGCGCGAGCTCGAAGAGGCTGCCAACTCCAACTCCACAGCACTTATCTACATCATCTGCGTCATCCTGATTTACCTCATCCTTGCCTCTCTCTACAACTCGTGGTTCACACCTTTGGCAGTGCTCTTCAGCGTGCCGTTTGGACTGATGGGTGCCTTCGTCTTCGCTTATATCGGATACACGATGGGCTTCCCCGGCATGGACAACAATATCTATTTACAGACAGGTGTTATCATGCTGATAGGTCTGCTGGCAAAGACGGCCATCCTCATTACCGAGTTTGCCTCCGAACGCCGCGCGCAGGGCATGACCATCTATGACGCCGCCGTGGCAGCCTGCAAGGAGCGTCTGCGCCCCATCCTGATGACGGTGGCTACGATGATTATCGGTATGATTCCTCTCGTCATCGAAGGCGGTGCCGGTGCCAACGGCAACCGCGCACTGGCGTTGGGCGTCATCGGCGGCATGAGCATCGGCACCATAGCCCTGCTCTTTGTAGTCCCGACATTCTTCATCATATTCCAGAACCTGCATGAGCGTTTCCAAGGGGAGAAAAAGACGGACGAAGTTGCCGTTGAGCCATCCAAGTAAAAGGTAAAAAGAGAACAACAATGACAAGTACAATCATACCTGCACTCAGCACCAAGCAGACGACGACGCTGATGCCTTACGGCCTCGCCGCATCATCGGAAGTGCACCTCGATGTGCGGTATGATTGTACTCTTGTTCGTTCAACCCCTTGCTCATAGCTTTAGCAGTCTCTGTCAATGACATATCCGCACCTTCGCGGCTTGCAGATATAGTAATGAGATAAACATACATAGTAGTGATTTAATTTGAACAAATAATGAAAAAACATATCATTCTACTCCTCGCCTGCCTCACGCTTACAGGTTGTGGCATATACCACAAGTATGAGCAGACCACGCCGACGCCCTCCGATGTCTTTGGCACCGACGAGAGCCTCAAGGCGGCTTCGGGCGAGACGACCATCGCCCAAATGTCGTGGCGCGAATTTTTTACCGACCCGCAGCTTCAGCAGCTTATAGAGCAGGTGTTGGAAAACAACACCGACCTCAACTCCGCACGCATCGCCGTGGAGAAGAGCCAGGCAGCACTGAAAGCAGCACGCTGGGCATACCTGCCGGCATTAGGCTTTGCCCCTCAGGGCGCGCTCTCAAGCTTCGACGGCAGCGCAGCTTCCTACACCTACAACCTGCCGCTACAGATGTCATTGGACATTGACGCCTTCGGCTCCATCACCAACAAGAAACGCGCTGCCAATGCTGTCCTTATGCAGGCCCAGATGCAACAGGATGCCATTCGCTCCAACCTCGTCTCACTCACCGCACAGCACTACCTGATGCTTCAGGTGCTTGACAGCCAGCTCGACATTCTTATTCAGACCGACAGCCTATGGAACAAGTCGCTCGAGACCGAGCAGGCTCTCTGGGAGAACGGCAAAGCCTATAGCACCGCCGTCAACCAGATGGAGGCCTCCTGCCTGAATGTAAAGACCCAGATTGCCGACACACGGCGCAACATACGTTCCGTAGAGAACGCTTTATGCAAGCTGTTAGCCGTTACGCCCCAGCATATCAACCGCCAGAAACTGGGTGGAGCCATATCCAACACCAAGGGCAGCATGGAATCAAACATCTTCAACGCCAACTTCCTGCAAGTAGGCATCCCCGCCCAGATGCTTGAAAATCGTCCTGACATTCGGATGGCCAACTATGCCATGGAAGAGGCTTTCTATAATACGCAGGTGGCTCGTGCGGCATTCTACCCCAACATAACGCTCAGCGGCATTGTCGGATGGACCAACAACGCCGGCATAGCCATCGTCAACCCCGGCAAGCTGCTGCTGAACGCCGTAGCACAGCTCACGCAGCCCATCTTTGCCCGCGGCACGCTGATTGCCAACAAGAAGATTGCTCAGCTCACCGAGGAAGACCTCCAGAAGAAGTATGTCCAAATGGTCATCAACGCCGGCAACGAGGTCAACGAGGCTATGGCAGGCTACACGACGGCTAACGAGAAGCATGACTACTACCAACGTCAGGTACAGGTGCTCCGCGAGGCGTACAAAGGCACCCACGAACTCATGGACAACGGAAAGGCAAGCTACATCGAAGTGCTCATGGCTCAGGAGTCCCTCCTCCAGTCGCAGCTTAGCGCAGTAATGAACATGTACGATGCCTCCGAGTCTGTCATCGCTCTATACATAGCTCTGGGTGGCGGCACAAAGTAGCGTCTCATTCTAATCATGAAGAATAGTCCAATGTATTCTAAACAATAAATAGATACTCCGACTTATTCGCGATTATTGGTGTCCGACAAAACTGATTTTTGTCGGGCACCAATAGTTTTATATCATAGCCTGCCAAAACATCATGGAACTTTCATCGACCACCGATTACTCGTATTGCCTATGCACCGAACATATAAGCGGATAAGTAAGAATGAAAGAATTGGAGCCCATGACGAGCCAAGCGCTGACGATACAAAGGAAAACTCATGAGAACTGACGACGCATATTTCGCCAACAAGTAATGTGAGGCGTGTGCCATACCTCATACCTATCGTCTCTGGCAGTGGCTAAAGTAGGAAAAACACACCTACATTGGCGGCAAGGGGTGATGGCTTGGAGCGTAAAGACCGTTAGGAAAATGTTAAAACGTGCATTCGCTATACTCTTTCCCCAATCTGTGTAGGTATGAAAGAATCTCATTAATGCGCTCTTGCGAAGGTCTTTTGTCTCCGTTAATATAGTTACGCAAAAGCGATACATTAATACCAATAGTCTTTGCAACCTCAGAAACGTTAATCTCCCTATGTCTCAAGAAGAAACTCTGAAATGATGATGGAACAGCATCCTCATACTCAAAACTTTCAAAGCTGATATCTTCGTCTAAATTACGCCAATGGATTCCGTCAAAACCAATCGTATAGTCATTCCTTTCGCTTTCCGTAGCACTAAGGAGTCGAGGATACCATAGAAGCGACTGCATATGTTGCTGTCCGTTCTCGTCTCGACAACAAATCATATCGCCACTAAACCATATTTCAGTTATTTTCATTGTTCTTCATTTGTTAAAATATTCTTCCCATCTTTTTATTATCAAGTCGGCATTCTCATCTATTACTCGCTTGATATTTTTTAAATCACCGGCTTTTATATTTACGGCAGTTTCTTGTTCGAACGATTCACCATTCCATTTGTATTTGGCATATCCGTTGTTACCTTCTATATGAATATGTATTGGTTCATGTTCTCGACTGTAAAAGAAAAAGGAGAATCCAAAAAATCGGAATACTTCGGGCATAAATGTTTTTTTTGCAAAAATAGGATTTTTTTTTGACACCTCATTTTTTTTCATCTGTTATTTGTGGGGAGGAGGTGACCATGATACGCCAATTCATCCCCTGCTCAAGCCTGATAGCGAAGACACCTGTTATATTATACTTTTATTGGCACGTTGAGCATGCCCATATCGCATACTAATAGACAAAGGTGTCTCAGAAGACCGAGACACCCTCTTTGGTTTGAAGCAACTATGCAATACGCGTTGAAGACAAAAGAACTTTCGCGTAACCAGTTACGAGAATGTACTATTAGCGTTGCTGACGCTACTTGTCCAGCGGGCTGCCCTCCTTGAGCAGGTACTCCATGATGCTCTCAAAGGTCTCCTCGTTAATCTTCTTGGCAAGGATTTTGTTGTTCTTGTCTATCAAATAGATTTGTGGCGTGGAGGTGACGTCATACACTTCATGCCAGTCTATGTTGGCCACACCGCCGCTGTAGTTGCCCCATTGCGTCATATCGTGCTCTTTGATAAAGTCCTTCCACTTCTCCGTCGTCTCGTTGTCAAAATCAGTGAGGATAGCCATAGCGCCGATGTTGCACTTCTTGCGCATCTCCATATATTTCTCATACACGAGGGGGATGGTCTTCTGGCAGTGTCCGCAAGTAGGCGACCAGAAAATGAGCAGCTTATAGTCCGTCGGCATGGCGTGGAGCGACACCGGACGCTCGTGCTCGTCATATACCACCAGCTCCGGAGCCACGCGTCCCACGAGCAGGTTCTCCCACCGCTCGGCACGCGACACCTCTTTGTCAATGTCCGACGGGCTCATCCAGAACGCGTCGCCGGCAGCGTAATAGCGCTTTATGAGGTGTACGTATATCTCGTCATACACCATTATGTTGCTCTGCAGATACTTCTCCGTGATAGTGTGCAGCAGGTAGTGGAAATTCTCTTTGGACGCCTTGGCGCGGTCCAGCATCTTGTCGAGGTAAGGAATGATGATTTCCGGCGTGGCACCATTCATAGCCCTGTCGCAGTAGTTCATCACACGGTCGTAGAACACGGCACGTGGAGTGCGCACGAGGAAGTCGTCCTCCAACGGCATATTGTCGAAATAGTGCGTCACATAAATCTCCCATCGCTGGCGAGGTTCCAGCGGCACTCCCAGCGGGTCGTTCTCCGGCACATCAGGTTCTTTGGTGGCAAGCATCATCCGGCTTATCATGCGCTTGGGGTTGCGCTTCACGAAGTCGTTGCGCACGCTGTCCATAGTCTTTGAGATACGGCTCATGAAGGCACTATAGGCAGCATGGTCGCTCGTGTCGGGGGCGTTATCCATAGAGCCGTAGCGGCGGCTGAGCGAGTGGTAGTCGTAGAAAGCCTTGTTCTCTGCCGACCCCTCCGGCTTCATGTTGGCCATCCAGTCGTCGCCATGCGTGGAGAACGAGAAAAAAGGCTTCTCGTTGTAGATGACAAACTCCACATACTTGCCCGTCAGAGTGGCGAAGAAGTAAAGTCCCGGCAGCAGCTCACGCTCGTCGTCGGTGAACACATAGCGGCCACCATTCTCACGCTTGGCGGTATCTATGGCATACGTCTTATCGGCATAGTAGTTGCCCATCAGCAGCACGGAATCATTGCAGTCGGGGATGGTTATGGCAATATGGTAGGTGGCCTTGCCCTTCTTGCTCTGTGCGCCAGCAGGATGCACCGCCAGCAGGCTCACGGCGATAAAAAGCACAAAAGAAAAAAATACAGTATGTTTCATCCTTTATATAACGTTTACTTTGTTTTCATTCAGCTATTAAACAATAATTAAACAGTATTCACTCACCCATCACAGACCTCTGCCCCCCAATCACCCATCACAAAGAATCAGCTACACATATTAACGCAAAAAAGCTCTAAAATGTTGCATATTACACATCATATAGTAAAGCTCCGCATCTCGCCTGAAGCGAAATAAAAAGACAAACAAACAAAATATTTGTTGTATTGACAAAAAGTTGTATCTTTGCAAACGATTTGTAAAGCAATAAAGCAAAAGAAAAATATAACTAATCGTTTGAGAAACACGGCTCAACGGCAAAAATTAAGATTATGAAGAAAGACATCCATCCCAAGAATTATCGTCTGGTAGTCTTCAAAGACATGTCCAACGACAATATGGTGCTGACCCGCAGCTGCGCTGCCACCAAAGAGACTGTTGTCTATACCGATGGCAACGAGTATCCCGTGGTGAAGCTTGAAATCACCAACACGTCGCACCCCTTCTTTACTGGCAAACTGAAACTCGTCGATACCGCTGGACGCGTCGATAAGTTCATGAGCAAGTACAAGAGATATCAGAAAAAAGATAATGAATAATTTGTTTTAGGTTTTTAGATTAAAAGGGGTGTTCCAAAAAGAGCACCCCTTTTATTTTTCCCCGCCTCAATTTGTCATTTTTCCCCCCCCCATAGCACGATAGCACCACTCGTCCAGTATCATGCGCCGGACAACAATTTACCGCGTAGCGCCTTCTTCTAAGCATTCCCAAAGGTGCTATTCCACACGCAGCAGTATGTCAGTAATTTAGACCGAAATACCATAGTGGAAGAACGTTGCTGTAGCTATACTCTATATCGTCTTTCACTACGTATGCGTTGCTGACGTCAGCAATCTGTCGTTGCCCCTTGTTGCGTCCGCCCACTTCGAATGTGCGGTCGTCTACCGTGAAGTCGGATATGGCAGAGTTCAACACCTTGTTGCGCACACGCATCTGATTGAAGAAAAAAGTCTCACGTAGGTTACCAATGTTAGGAGCCTCCTCACCAAGGGCGTACATAAGGTTAGGGTTATCAATATAGACTTTCTCCACCTTACCCAATTCGCGCAGTCCGCCAACGTCATTGCGTAGTTGCATCAGCAGTCCTGCACGTTCAAGATAGGCTATATAGTCTTGTATATTGTTCTTGCTCACCCCAATGCTCGTAGCCAGATGACTCATATTGGGTTTATAAGGAGCCAGCTGTGCTATGATGGCAAGTAGCCGCTTGAATTTAACTGCCGTAGAAGGGCGCATATCTGCAAAACTGGGAATATCCACCTCTATGGTCTGCGAGACAGTCTGTTGTAGTCGCTGGCTGAACCCAGGCTCGGCAGAGAAAGGATAATACCCTTGCCTCAGATATTCTCTGAAAAGTGGCAACGGATGCGGAAGCCCGTCGATAACGATATTTCCCGCAACGATAACATCGGTAGACAGCTGCGGCGTGGCAATGCCATAGCGCAGGTCAAGAAATTCACGAAATGAAAGCCCCTGCATATTATACATCAGTGCTCTACGACTGAGGTCAGCTTCACCCTGCATAATATCGAGTATCGACGAGCCCGTGAAGACTATCCGCATATTTGGGTGCATATCATATATGTTCTTTAGCTCTCGCGACCACCCTTGATATTTGTGCACCTCGTCAATCAGCAGGTGGGTGCCTGCCTCTTTGGCAAAATCGTTGGATAAATCAACCAATGTATGATTGCTAAAATAAAGATTGTCGGCAGAAACGTATAGGCACTTGCCCATGCCTTTCATCTCCTTGATGCGCTGTAGCAATAATGTCGATTTTCCTACTCCTCGAGGCCCCATGAGTCCTATCATGCGTGCATCCCATGCTATCTCGGAATACAGATACCGTTTAAAACGCGTATCGACATTCTGAACCAACTCATTCATAGCGATATATAATTCATCTGCTACCATCTCTTTAATATTTTTCTCATTGCAAATATAAAAAAAAATCCCTCTAAGAGGGATAATTTTTGGATATTTTTCCCTCTGAGAGGGACAAGTCTCAGGTCTATTTCCCTTCAAGAGGGATTTTATTTAGAAAAAAAACAGCCCATTTTTTAATCAATATATACGCAAACCACAATATAGACATATTCAAACGGTTATTCTCCAGCCATGCGGAACACTAATTCATAGTTCTTTATAAAATCTATCTCTTCTTGTGTTAAACCATACAAAGGACCTATAAAGTCATCTATTTCATCAATAATATGCTTTGACCTTACAATCTTGTATTCTTTGAAAGAGGAGACATTGTATGACGACATGCCAGACGAAACTCTCACATTAGCATTCTTTTCTATATCGGTTAAGTACCTCTGATAAAGAGCAGAGATTTTTTGTTTATCTTCAACAGTCATATTTGGTACAGGAAACGAATCAACCTCATAGTTTTTCCAATTATGATTATCCGAAAAAATTTGACAAAACCAAAATGACAAACTACTACTTAACATACAGCCCACAACATAAGCCATATCTGTATCAAAATATATCGTTCGTTCCGCAGATGAGTTATTAGAATATGGCGTTATGACCTTAAAATATCTTCCTCCAGCAAAACGATAAACAATAGGAGAACCTGATTCTTTTTTATACAGTGATATTTCAGGGAATACACTTAACTTATCCAAAATTCTTTTTTCAATCTCCGTACCTATTTTAGGAATCCTTCCCCGTTTCATATATGCCTTTACTTCAACATACTGAAGATTATCTATCAAGGTCTGCAAACTGAATTCCTCTCCTTTTTTGCGATGCATCTTCGTACTATATACAGCCCTACACTTTGTCATTGTCTTATGTGCTATAACGATAGATGTGTCAACGACAGCGTTTTTGAATACGGGTTCTGGACGTACCGCATAGGATGATACTCGCAGGGTAT
Organism: Bacteroidales bacterium; assembly: GCA_017451385.1. Lineage (GTDB taxonomy): Bacteria > Bacteroidota > Bacteroidia > Bacteroidales > P3 > Colimorpha. Next base: position 51,426 of record JAFSPS010000050.1, on the reverse strand, counting down.
CGCATTGACTCATCAACAAACTATGCACCCCCGCCAGAGAGTCGCTCGATGTAAACGAAACAGGCACTATAAATGCTAAGCATCCTCCTTTGCTCAATAGGCTGCAACCACGCTCGATAAACAACGTGTACGTGTCCGTAGAGCCTTTAATGCCGTTTCTTGTCGATGCCGTTATATACTCTCGTCTGAAAAAAGCCTTGTCGCTATCTGTCAGTTTCGCCCCGTACGGCGGATTACCTATCACTATATCAAAGCCACCTTTGGCGAAGACGTCATAGAACCATGTGTGCCACAAGAAAAAATGGCTGTTGGCAGCAATGTCTATATTACCGAAATTGACAGGGTGTCCTTGTTCTTCGAGTTGTTGACATACATTGGCAGCAATACGATGCCGCATGTCGTTCTTCTCCTTGTGGTCTGTACACCGATAATAGTTCTCCAACAGTCGCCGCAATGAGAGGCGGTGCACATCGGTCATGTCATCAAAGAGAGAGAAAGCCCCCGTGGCATCCATCTTACGCTGCGTGGTGGTTGAGAGGTCTATACCATGATAACTCTCTATCAAGCTGTTGCCCTGCATGAACTTGTAGTCAAAGTTGGGGAGTGGCTCTGCCGTGTCGCTATCTACCACTATGCTAAGCCAAAAACGAAGACGCGCTATATCTATGGCACCGCGTTCTATATCTACACCGTAGATATTGTTCTGTATTATCTCTTTCTTCAGCTCGGCACGCGAAGTCTCCTGCTCCTCCGACAGGGCTTCGCGACAACGCCACAGCACGTTGAGCAAACCCATAGGGAAAGCGCCGCTGCCTATAGCGGGGTCGCATATCTTTACCTCGCGCAATGCCTCTATTATAGTTGTTCTGTACGGCACCAAGATGTCACTCACCTCATGATGCTCCACGAATTGGCGCAAAGCGGCGGAGAGCGGCGATTGCATGTCGTCATCCGTCTTAAACACCTCATTCCGCTCCGACAGACGTTGCATAAGATAGGTAACAAGGCTCTCACGACACATATAACGCACTATCTCTTTGGGAGTATAATACGCCCCCTGGGCCTTGTTATCCTCCAGTAGGCTCTCGAAGATTTTGCCCAGCATTTCGGGGTCCACACCCACCTCGGCATCATCGGGGTCGTTCTCGTCAACAGTGAAATTGTAGGAGGCAAGGAAGCGGAATAAACTGTCGAACACCTCCGAGGGCAAGACGATGCGCAGCCTGTCTATAGCATCGCTCTCGAAAAGGCCACCATTGAGATATGGCACCGTCTGCCACGCTGAAAGCAAGGAAACATCCCACCCTTGACGTTTAAAAAGAGCCGCACGCTGTGCTGGCTCAGTATTGAGCACGCCAAAGAAGAGAGGTTCGAGCACCTGTTCCAAGTAGTCGTCTTTATGCAGACTATTCTGAAAGGTGTGGAGCATGAAATCGCTGTCGCCACACAGCCATCCCTTCTTCTGCAAAAAATGAAGGAACACTATGCGACCCAGCATCTTCTTGGCATAGTCGTGTGCCGCCACCTTGTCTGCTATACCACCGTTTTTCTCTATATGCTTGCAGATGATGTCGTAATGCTGATGATACTCGCGGAAAAATTCGTCGCTCAACGCCTCCACCGAAAAAGTGTTGCGCAACAGAGCGAGCGTGAGAGGCTGCCCTTCAAGTGCCGACAGACGCTCCACCGGTGTGCGGTACTGCCCCATGCTGTCGCCCATGATATATGAGAAACGCTTGGACGAGGTGCTACCGTCATGCATATCGCAGATATAGGACAGACGCCAGTGGTTGCCATCGTCAAATACCGCCACCGCAGCATCAACATCAAACCGAAGATATGGCGCTACGAGCTGACGCAATCCTACTCGCTTACGCCTCACATCACTGCAAGCCACCACTGTGTAGAAGAAACCGATGATGCGTCCTTCGGCATCATCGCGTTTACCAATGAAATAGGTCTTGTCCTCGCCATCGCCGCCATCTACCAGCTGTGGACGACGGTTGACGTCGCGGCATCCCATCAGACTATGGACCACCACATCGCAATACCGCTTATAGTCAAATTTGTTCTGAAAAAGAGAGCGGAGAGAATCTGTAGAAACCATAGTATTTGTATATGTACTAAAAATGTTGATATGCGAAAGAACCCCACGCCGCAGGGTGGCTATGCAGTAGCCTCCTCCAATTCTGACAGACACTCGTCAAGCGAGTCTAATGCACTCTCAAGATGTTCCACAGCCTCCATCAAAGCTTCTCCCCGCTCGATGTCCTGCAATCCCTCGGGCATATTGTCGTATTTTTCCTGCTCTTCATCCCTAATTTGTTCAATAGTGTCTTTTATCTCTTCCAGTTTGGACACCAGTCCCGATACTTGTTTTCTTGTTGTGTTGTTCATCGTTGTTTTTTTGTTATGATGGTTATTGACTTGCTCGTTTGATAACATCACTCTTCACCCACAAAGGTCTCCGAAAGCACTATGTCGGGCTCTTCCGACAGCGTTGTGCGCATGGTAGTTACAGCATGATAAGTAGTTGCAAATTGTTGCAGCTGTTCAGCAATCATAGTCATAGCAACAGGCTTTTTCTTGTTGGCACGAGCGAGGGTACACAGCTTTTTCGTGAGCGGGGTGTATGTACCTTGACGCACAAGCGTTTGCAGCTGCAATGCAGCCTCTTTGGCATCATCAGTAGGCAAAAAAGGTATGACATGACGCAAGAAAGCATCGGCCTCTTTGGCATTGCGGTCGCTGCTGCCTATCACGCTCAATTCGACACGCTCATCAACACACTGCTCAAAAAGTGCCACAGCTTGACGAACATGACTATAGTTGATGGCGTTTGACGTATCGAAATCAACACTCACCTCATCGGAGGAAGCCTGCAACACCGCCACAGCATCAAGGAATGACAACTCACGGCATTGCATTCCCTCCAGCATATAGTACGCTCGCTTGTCCGACGAAGAGAGATATACTATTGATGACTGAGGATGAATGCCGTTAGCGGCATTACGAGCACAACGGCTCTTGCATGGCAGATGCTTGATATAATCATATAGCGCAGGGTCGCTATCGCGCAACTGACGCACCTCGCGAATAAGCTGCAAACTGCGGTCGGTATCGTCAAGTATGTCGGTATTATAGAGCCTAAACTCACGCACTATCTCGCTATGAGAATAGATACGCGTATCCTCACCAAGGGCAGAATGGAAACTTTGAAGCTTGATAAGTGAGTTTTTGCTCAGCTCTATTATGTCGTCACCCTTCTCGGAAGGATAGAACATAAAGTTGTATATAGCATTGGCTGTGGAGCCTATGCGATTCACACGCCCTATGCGCTGCATGAGTCGCGAAGCATTCCACGGCGAGTCATAATTCACTATCACATTGGCACGATGCAAGTTGACACCCTCAGCCAAGACATCCGAAGTGAGTATGATATTGTAGTCATTACTCCACTCACCTTTATAGTTGGCATCAAAGTTGGCACGGATGGTGTCGTGTAGCTGCTTGCGATTGTGCGAATCGACAGCAAGGATGTCTCTGCGACCAAGCCGTTGGGACAATGTTTCTTTGAGATAGTTGATAGTATCAACGCTCTCACTAAAAACCACCAGTTTTCCGGATGGGTTGATAGCACGGTCAAACAGTTCGCCACGTATCATCGTGATGAAGAGTTCCAGCTTGGGGTCGCTGACAAGCGAGTCCCACTGCTCGCACAGACTGGCAAGCAACTGCTCATCGTATTGCAACATAGGCAGGAAATCAGGCTGGAATGCAGCGGCAGGGAACACTATCTCGTCTTGATTCATCCCTTTGCCCACAGCCAGCTCTATTATTTGGTCAATCTCCATGCCGTCAGCCTGCATCTTCTTAACATTCAAATCCGGAGCTATTATCACCTTATCGGAAGCAAACATAGCTATCATGCCACGCGTAGCATCAAGCAGAGTATGGAGAGAACGGCGGAAAGCACTGAAACTGCTCTCAAGACGTTTGACCATGTGCGTCTGATAGATAGCAGCCAACTGGTCGGCGACATGTTTAGCACGAAGTTCAGAGTTGCCGTTGTACTCCTTGCAGTATTCCACAGCGCGGTAGCGTGCATAGCACAAGCCACTACCATCAAAACGCACTGGGTCCTTCTTCCATAGCTCGGCAGTAGGGGTGTCTATGAGCTTGTCGTAGGTCTTGCCATAAAGTGCCTGAACATCATCAGACATCTCGTATGTACGCTCTTCGGGGTCGCGCAACTCAGGGAAATGCACCTCGCCACTATAGCGAGGCTCGTTCTTGATATTGCTGCGTGTGCGACGCACCATCACTTTCTCTATCACGCTATGGCGCATCTGCTGGTTGATATGGTCAGTGCGGCGTGTCAGCTCGGCATGGCTCAAGCCGTCACGTTGCTGCATGAGTGTGCCATATTCACGAATCCACGGAGCAAAGGTGTCGGCAATATTGCTAATGCCGTCAATAGTAGGGCGAGCCACATCTTGAAACAGGAGGAGCTGATTCTTTATATCTTCTGGGTGATTGTTGAGCGGCGTAGCCGAAAGGAGCAGTATGCGCTTGCGGCCACTGATGTTGCCACGGTTGGCGCGTGGGCTCTTGGTGATGCGTTGCAAAAGGTCGAAGTTATCTGTAGTATCATGGCGGAAGTTGTGTGCCTCGTCAACGATGACGAGGTCGTAGTATGGCGGTTGGTCATAGCCGTCGCCATCTACCACCTTATCCAGACTGCCACGACTGACGAAGCGGCTATACTTGTTCTTTATGCCAAAATCGGCAAAAGTCTCCTCCCACGAGCTACGAACGGCAGGAGGGGAGACGACCAAGATACGTGTCGCATCTCCATTCTCGGCAATGAAACGCTGAGCTATCATTGCTGCCACCACCGTCTTGCCCAGGCCCACGACATCGGCGATGAAGCATCCGCCATGCCGCATCATTATCTGATAGCCCTGCACAACAGCGTCGCGCTGATAGGTGAGGTCATCGTAGCCATTGGGCAGATTGGGCACGAAAGAGTCCTCTATCTGGGCACCGAAATGGTCTATCAATACACGCATATAGAGCTCATAGGGCGTAGGCTGGCGCGTGGCAAGGTGCGTGCAGTCTATGGCAGCCTGCAAATCGGCAGCCGTGAGCGGCAACGCCTCATCCCAGAGACGGCGAAACTCGTTCTCACAATAGGATACATCGTCGTAGTCCTTGAGGGCCACATTGAGTTCATAGCGTGGGGGCTCACTGATGCCTAGTCCTTGGTCGGTGAGGTTGCTACTGCCCATGATGACCCAACCATCCGAATTAGCGTTATGCTCGCGAGGCAGACAGAGATAGAATTTGGCATGTAAATTCTTTGTGGCATGCAAGCGCAACTCCAAGCGTCCTAATAGAATATCGTCGCAGAACTGGCGCACGCTTTCATCAACCTCTAAACTATATGGTGCAGTGGCAAGCTCATCAACGATGGATGCGGCATACTGCTGAAGCGTGTCGTCGGGGTCACCGTAGAACATCTTGCCAGCACGTTGTGCCTTGCGGAATACATTGTCAATGCTGATGCCTACCAGCACACGTATTTCATTCACTCCGCTAAGCTCTTGCCGCAAACGGAAGTAGCCACTACTACGGAAATAGCCCACCACGGCATGGAAGATGTCGAAGCAGGCCATAGAGCGGGCTATGCCACTAAACTTATCAAAAAGCGGAGATTCTGTATTATTGAAAAACTTACTACTCATTGATGATGCCAACAAAGCCTTTTTGCGCCTTGCCATTCAATCATCTCAGAGAGTTTTGGATATAAAAAACCGTGAAGTTTTCTGTCTGGACCGAGGTTCTCGACTACCTATACCCCAAAACAAGAAAGCCCACGGTAAACAACCATGAGCATTTCTGCTTTCTTGTTAGGGTAACTGAAATTGTCGAGATTTCGGTCCACTTGAAAAGCAAAAACGCTTTATTTTGATATATTCTAGTTTACGCTATTTTGTCTATTTCCGTTTGTTAGTGTTTTATTGTTACTAATGCTTGTTTACTGTTGCAAAGGTATGATTTTTCTGCTATATGGCAAAAAAATATCATTCCTCTACATCGGGGACGTAGATTATCTGGCCGTTGTCGAGCTGGTAGGCGGTGCCGAGGCGTTTGCCACGCTGACCGCCGTCAGTGCTCTGCCCCGTAGCCTTGTAGGTGTTTATCTCCTTGCCCTCTTTGGTGATAATCTCCATATTGTCCTGCCCGGGGTTCTTGACGATGGTGAAGTCGTCACTGCCAAAGACCTCTGTCATATTCATGTGCATGACCATAGCCACCATGAGGGAGACGGCAAAGACCATTGCCACATCGAAGAGGTTGACAACGACGCTCAGCGGGTCGCCGTCGTCCTCCTGCAAGATTGATGTTCTACGCTTCTTTCTCATTACTTTCCATATATATGCGTGAGACATAGTCGAGTTGGTTGACATCTTTGGCATACCAGCGTGTCTTGAGTTGCTGCGTGAAGAGGCCTACGGCACTGATGACGAGGCCTACCACGGTGGCGGAGAACACCACCTGCATATTGTACGCCATGCCGGATATGTCGCCAGTGGAGAGGCCCACGAGGGCCGGCGACATGGAGATGAGTGTGCCTATGAGTCCCAGCACGGGGCCCAGCTTGGTGAGCAGACGCGAGAGGTTGACATCCTTGGCCACCTCGGTCTCATAGTGCGTGATGAGGTAGTCGGCGTATGCCTCGCTGGCAGGATGCGACAGCAGGTCGCCCAGATAGTGGGTGAACAGCGAGTCGTCCTTCTCCACCACCAGCTGACGCAGGCCTTCAATACCGTCGGGGCGAAGCTCCTTGATGGCCGTAGCCAGACGACGCTTGTTGCGCCGCCGCGCCATAAACTGTCCATAGGTGGTGCCCAGCAGCAGCAAGGCTCGGATGAAGAAATAGATGAGGAGAATGATATCGGGTATGAGCAACGCATTGGCTATCCCGAAGAGGATTTTAGATATTATTCCCATAGTGGTTTTAATGTTTTGTTATCAGAGATATGGTTAGTATTGTTTTCATGTTGACGCTACTTATCGTTATTGTTTGCCTTTCCGTCCGCCAATGCGGTAGCGGTGGCGCAAACGGTAGGCTGCATAGCCAGCAAGGGCCATGAGCAGGAAAAGCGACAGCGTTAGCAGCAGTGCAGGCCAGTCGATAGGAGCCTCCTGCGCAGCATACACCATGCGCCCATGCTGCGTGGAGAGCAAGCCGAGAATGCACACCGCCACGACCAGCAGGAGGTAAATCTCCACGCGGCTCTCCTCGTCTGGCAGCAGGCTACGCACCGCCTGCGACAGCAACGGCACAAGCACCGCTATGCCGCTAGCGAAGAGCCATGCCGTTGTGGCAAAAGGCACCCCCGTGGCGGCGAAGACGGTCTGCGTGAGCAGATAGAACACCACGGGGAACATCAGCAGCGAGGGATACCACCGCAGCAGGCGGCGCACCAGTGCCGCACCCCTACCCCGTGCCTCCTCGCCGCCGAGCCATGCGAGGGCATAGGCTATGCCCACCGCCGACTCTATTGTCACGAGTATAGCCATAGTCTGCAAGGCATCGACATTCTGCAAGTAGTCGGCAATCTGCGTCTTGGACTGCTCCACGGCATAGCGCACGCTCCACGCTGCGAAGGCAGCCAACAACAAGCCGTAGGCCGCCTGCTGCCACCATCGCCAGAGGCTCAGTTTGAAGAGGCACGCCAGCAGGACGAAGAGCATCAAGACATCTATTATCAGTTCCATAGGCTTGTCGGATGTGTTTCTTTGTTTTGTCTGATGATACTATCAATGAGACCCGTAGAACTTATCTGTTCTTGCGACGGCGACGCACCACCACTACGGCAGCAACAAAGAGCAGCAACACCACGCCAACCACTACGATGCCGCTGACGTGCGACTCCGATGCTTCGCCGTCGGCGGTAGCCACGGTCTGCTTCTCCATGACCATGCCGCTCTGTGCTGTGCCGCTGTTTATGCTCTGCGACAGGCTCTTGCGGTAGCCTTCGGCCTGCTGGGGTGCCGCCCGCTGGGCTATGAAGTCCTGCAACTGTGGGTTGGCAGTCTCGAACGATGAACCCGTAGGGCCGAAACGGTCAACGAAGTCGGCATGCAGCGTGGCGATGTCCGCCAGCTGCTCGTCGGTAGCCTGCCAGTAGCCTTTGCGCGCCGTCTCCATCATCGTGGCCGTCAGCTCCTGCATGGCGGCAGGGTTGACAGCGGCAAACTGCTGGCTGACGCCGAGATTATACTTGTCTTTGACATATACGTCATACACCTCGTCCCACAGCTCCTTGTCTATGTTCTGCGGCTTCATGACATTCCATCCGTAGGCGTTGCGCACCATCTCGGCAATCTCGTCGGTGTGCAGCTCACCACCAGCCATGGCGTTCTTGATATATGAAGGGTTGAGCAGCTTGGTGCGCACCTCCACGCCTATGGCCTCTTTGGAGTCCTGCATGCGGTAGTTGTTGCGGTTGCGATAGTCGCAGAATACGGCATCGGGGTCCTTGCCCGTAACCTGACGCACAGCGAGGCTCATACCGCCCATAAACTCATACACATGGTCCAGCGAGAGAGCACCCCACGTATTGTTCTGACGGGGCTGCACGACAACATCGGTACGCGTCAGTGCTGCCGAGAAGGCCTCGTGCATATCAGCCATCCAGTTGTCGCGGTCGCCATAGAAAGCGCCCATATTATTCATATATATATCGGCTATCTGCTGCTCGTCGTCCCATGCGTTGCCCTGCTCCACGAGCGACTGGATGCCTGTGCCGTAGCCCCCGCCGGCGCCGCCGAAGACGCGATAGTAGGAAATCTCGCGCGCCTGCTTGGGCGTTATGCCGTGGTCCACCAAGTAGCGTTCGCTCTCCTCCACACCCTGACGCACGGCATTGTCATAGCTGTCGCCCTCAGCCGCGGCGGCCATGCGCACGGCACGGCTGATGAGGAAGAGCCGCGAGGCGGCAAGGTCGCGCAGCTGTCCAGAGGTCTGCACCACCACGTCAATACGCGGACGCCCCAGCTGCTCGGAGGGGATAAGGCGCAGGTCGCTGACGCGTCCGTAGCGGTCGCGCACAGGCTCCACGCCAAGCATATAAAGCACCTGTGCTATGGTAGCACCCCCCGTCTGGATGAACTCTCCCGACCAGAGCGTATAGCTCACCTTGCGGGGATACTGCCCGTCGTGGCGTTGCTGATAGTCGGCTATAGTGGCTTTGGCAAGCGCCACCCCTTTCTCCCATGCGTCGGCGGTAGGCGTCTCCTCAGCGTTGATGGCGAAGAGGTTGCGCCCCGTAGGCAGGGTGTTGGGGTTGACGATGAGGTCGCCACTGGCAGAGGGCTCCGTATATCCGCCGTTGAGGGCATCGAGGAGGGCATCGAGCTCGCCCTGCGGACTCTCGGCGAGCAAGCGGCGATAGCGTGCCACATTGCTGAGAGCAGTACGCAACTCGCTCACGGCATGTGCCAGCTCCGCATCGTGACGCATCTGCTGCATATCGACCTCTTCTCCCTGCGTCATTCGTTCTTTTTCCTCCCTGCTACCCATCTGACGACGCAGCCCTTCCTCCATTTTCTTCAGCTGCTCGTCGCTGGCACCCATCTTCTTGGCCACGGCAAGCATCTGCGACGGGTCTTTCTTTGCCAGCATCTTGCGCTTGCTCTTCTGCATGAGCTTAGCCATGAGGCCATGCTTGGCGGCAGGTATTGCTGTTCTGTCAGCATTCCGCATGGTGGCATGAGTGGCGGCGGCAGTGTCCCGCTGCCCGTTCTTCTTGCGCGAGGCAGCCATCATCATAGCCATCATGCCGCGTGGCGCGTTCTGTGCCTTGGTGATGCTGTCGGCCTTAGCTATATCGCTGGCAGACAGTCCCGTGATGCTCTGCAAGTCGGCATTGCCGACAGGCGTGGCGGCACCATAGTAGCGAGCCACGAGGGCGTTGGCACGCCCCATATAGCGGGCATTGAAACGGCTGCGTTGCTCTGTGAGCCCGTCGGGAGCGCGTCCCAGCAGGCGGTCTATGGCGTAGAGGCTGTAGGCTATGGGGTCCACCGTCATGGCATAGACGGTGGTGCGTATGTCGTTCTGCGAATAGGATTCGCCCATGATGTAGGGCGTGTCGGTAATCTTCTCGTCAGCCAGCTCTTCGGCATAGTTGCCCAGCCGCTCGATGTCTGCCTCGCTGTATTCCGCACTCTCGATGCCGAGGTCCTTATGTAGTCCCAGATGCTCGGCGAGACGCTTGATATCGACGGCGGCAGCATGCTTGTCGCCACGCCCGTTCTGATAGTCGGCTATGCGTGTCTGGAGGCTGTTGTAGGTGTTGCGCAGCTGGCTCTCGTGGAACGGCGGCGTCAGGTAGGACAGCAACGTGGCATAGGTGCGCCGTTTGGCTATCATGGCCTCGCCGACATTGTCTATAGTGTAGTAGTAGAAATGAGGCAGCTCGCCCACAAGACGGTCGGGCCAATCGAGAGCAGAGAGAGCCACCTGCTTCTGCGGCGTGAACTCCAGCGAGCCATGCGTGCCGAAATGCAGCAACGCGTCGGCACGGAAGCCATGCTGTATCCACAGGTAAGGGGCTATGTAGCTGTGTGGCGGCACGCTGCCCGTGCCATGCGTGATGCGGAACACATCCTTGCCCTCGCCCGCCAGCGGCTGCGGCAGCAGCACGATGTTGCCATACTGCAGGCGCGGGAAAGCCAGCATGCCGTCGCGCTGCAGGTGGTTGCCAGTACCAGGGAAAGGTCCGAAAGCCTCATCAACACGCTCTATCACGCCGTCGCGCAACGACGCGTTCACCCATTGCTTATAGTCGTCGGCACCGACCATCTGGGGATGCCCATTCTTCATATAGCGTGCAGCATCGCCAGCAATCGAGGCATTGAAAAGCGTACCCTCGCTCTGTATCTGACGACGGAAGTCGGACACCGTGGCAGGCAACCCCTCCACCCTGTAGCCGTGGCTTCGCAAGGAGACGAGGGTGTTGTAGAGCGACTGCACCACGTCCATGCCGCTGGCAGTCAGGTTGCCCTGCCCGGGACCTTTGTAATAGACTATTGCCACACGCTTCTCGCTGTTAGGCTTGGTGGCGAGGGCTATGTGGCGGTCCACAGTGTTGAGGAATGTTGTCAGCCGCTCGGGGATGGCGTAGGGCTGCAGCAAGCCGTCGGCATCCTTCTTGAGTCCGAACACCGCCATAGTGCGTATGGCACCATCAATCTCTGGCGTCACCACACTCTGCGACATGAAGCCGCCCATCATGCCCATAGGGTCTGCCTCCCACTCCTCGACAGGCATATTGACATTCAGAGGGTCGAAGAGCGGTATGTTGTGCTGCGAGAGGTAGCGCACCATGTCGTCGCCCATGCGTCCATGAGCCATATTGATGATAGCATCTGGTGCTATCTGCTCCACATAGTCCAGCACATGCAACATCGATGAGACGGGATAGACATTATATCCGCGGGCAGAGAGCTGCAGTATCATGTCGCGCGGGTCGCTTATCATGCCGGTCACAGCTATTTTGCGCGCCCCCTCGTGCCACAGCCCCTCGCTGCGCATGAAAGCCTCGTACTCCTCCACCGTGGCGAAAGCGTGCTCGTCCTCCTTGGGGTCGGTGGCAGGATAGTAGAGGTAGTCCGCCATCTTCTGCTCAGGCAGCTCTACAACGCCCGCGCGGAAAATCTTACCATCCACATTGCGGCGCAGGAAACTGAGCATACTGCGCATATTCTTGCGCGAACTGTTCATCATGTACTGGCTTATCAGGGCTACCTCATCAACCGAGAAATTGGAGATGTTATTGTCCGGATTGGTAGCCATCATGGTATATACGGGCTTGCCAGCGTTGGCAGCCTGCTGTATCAGCTCGCGTTGCTCGGCGGTGATTTGCAGCCCCATGCCGTTCACCATCACTATGTCGTAGCGTCCGAGGCGGTGCAGCTCGTCGGTCTCCACCTCGTAGAGCCGTATCATGCTGTTGTCGTTGGCCTGCGAGATAGCCTGCAACGTGACAGGCTGGAAGTTGACGAAGGCTATGCGCGTGCGGCTCATCCAGCCGTTGTAGAACACTATGAGCAGCGTCAGCAGCACCACGCCGCCGACGGCGAGCCATATTTTCTTCTTTATTTTGCTATTCTTTTTCATGGGCAGTTTAGTTATTGGTTTGCCATTAGCGCGATGACGCCTTTGCGCCTGCGGCTATTTGCTATTCTTCTTTCTTATTCTGTTCACAAGCTTATCCACATCGACAGAGGCACCGACTTTGTAGGTGCGGCCCACCGTGAAGGGCGAGTTGTACTGATAATGGTCGGGGCGATAGTCGAACAGGTTGTCCACCGTCAGCGTGAGCGTTATGGCGTCATAGAATTTCTGTATCAGCGACAGCTTCCACATGGTGTAGCCCTGCGAGGTAGTCTGCTCGTAGGTGTCATAGACTCCTTCGCCCGACGAGGCAATCGTGTAGAAAGTAGCACGCGAGAGGAAACGCCCCCCCAGCACCACGTTGAGCTGGTAGTTGCGCCACGCCTTCAGGTAGTCCACCTGTGCCGTCAGCGTGTGAGGCCGCGAGTCGGAGGTGTTGGGAGCCCCATTGCGGGTGAACTCGTGGAAAAAGGCGTAGCTGACCTTGGCGTTGATGCCGCAAGGATAGCGCGCCATCAGCGTAGCATCGAGGCTGGCAAGGTCGGTACCCTCCACATTCATATACTTCATGCCGCCACGCCCGTTGCCGAGCGTGGGGTCCCATATAGTGGTTATCTCATCGTCGAGGATATTGTAGAAACCTGTCAGCGTGAAGCAATAGTAATTCTTCACATACTCTGCCGAGAGCGAGAAACTATTGGTATTCTCCGACTTTAGATTTTCATTGCCATAAATATTGAACACGTTGGCCATGTTGAAATCCATATACATCTCCTTTAGCGTCGGAGCGCGGAAACCTTTGGAGTAGCTGCCGCGTAGCTTGACATCATTCAGTTTATACATGGCTGCCACCTTGGGCGAGAGTTCCCATCCGTAGCGCGAGAAATAGTCCTCACGCAACCCCGCAACGATATTCCAATGGTTGGCAAAACTCCAGTCGGCCTGCACAAAGAGGTCGGCAGTGTACTGGTCATGGCTCTCGCCATCGGCAAACTGATAGGTCATCAGGTAGTCGTACATGGCATCGCCACCAGCAGTGAGCGTCAGATAGTCGCTGAACGTATGGTTGTAGAGCGCACGCAACGAGTGTTGCATATTCTTGTAGTCGAGGATGTCGTAGCCCGTGGCGGTATAGTAGTCGCTCTTATCGTAGCGGTCGCCGTTGTAGGCCACATCGAGGTTGTCGTTCTCGCTCAGCGTGCCCACATAGCGCAGTCCGCCGCTAAAGTCGCGCGCTCGGTCGCGCTGATAGTCCGACGTGTTGCGCTCATGGAAGTAGTAGCCCGCACGCCCTATGAGCTGATGCCCGTCGGCTATCTGAAAGACCAGCTTATCCTTGAGATTCCACTGATGCGCGCCATAGACCAATGTGCTGTCGCTATGGTCTTTGTCATACACTCGATAAGACTGCTGACTGCTATTCTGTACATCTAAACTGTTAGCAAAACGGCCTCGGTGCAATCCGAAGGTGCCGCAATGACGCTGCTCGCCGTAGGCACTGCCCAGACGGCTGCCCAGACGCAGTGTCCACGGCTCCTTCTGGTTCTTGGTGATGATGTTGACCACGGCACCCACCGAGTTGCTGCCGTAGAGCGCCGAGGCAGCACCCTTCACTATCTCTATGCGCTCAATATTCTCCATATCGAGGCGTTGGAAGTCGATGTTGTCCAAAGTCTCGCCAGCCATACGTTCGCCATCGACGAGGAAGAGCACCGACATGCCGCCCAACCCCTGCATACGCATTGAGACCTGCTGATTCATGGAATAGGAGAACTCTATCCCCGGTATCTCCTCCACAAGGACATCCTTGATGGTGGTGGCATCAATCTTCTGTATGTCCTCAGCAGTGATTATACGCGTGACGACGGGAGTGTTATCCAGAGTCTTAGGGGTGCGCGTACCTGTGATGGTTATCATGTCGAGAAACATCTTGCTGACAGGTATCACCGTGTCCAACTCTTGTGCCGCGGCAACACCTGCGGCAAAAAGGCATAATAGAGTAATTGTCAGTCGTTTCATTGCTTGATGGTGAGGGGGTAACAGTAGTCAAATGATATGTAGCCTTTGGTGCTGTAGAGTTGCTGATTGATGATACCCGTGAAGCGTATTGCCGCCACCGTGCCATCACGCAACAGCAGCAGATAGACCTTGTCCGACGGTGTATAGATGGGTGGCATAGAACTCAAATCGACATCGAGCCAACGACACAACACACGATTTATGGCAGATGCCGAGCGCACGAGATAACCCTCCATCATGTGCGACATATCTACGATTATGGAGTCTTCCGCATCGGGCTCCCACAGCTCGTCGGCGGGCAGCGTCATCGTGCCATCGTCCACGGCGGCTTTCAGCTCGTCAAGACTGCCGTACGATGTCTCCACAGCTTTGCCTCCATTGGTCTTCACATCATAGCGATGCAGCGCTATGTCCCATGCGTCAGGCAGCGTTGCCTGCTCATAGGAGAGCGTGATGCTGTCGCCATTGTGCAGGTTGATATATACCCATTTGGCGTAGTCGGTGCAGTTAATGTTCTGATAGCTTTGCCCCACCGCAGGCTGAGGCTCTATCTTGTCATTATCATAGATTTTGTCGCATGCCGCCATCATGAACGACAACAGCAACAGCAGATTGATTTTTGTTTTTAACCGAGTTATAAAATTAGTTTTTGTCATTCGTTTTGAAGATAAGTAAATGGTAGAAAACATATTACATCTGACTTTCATGGAGACTTGTATAGGTACCCTCGCAGGAGCTTTCAGGCAATAAATAGCAGATATTCAGACCTCGCAAAGGTTGCATATATCCTCAATTCATAGAAAACCATCCGTAATACATTGTCACTCAAGATATTTATCCTTTCATCAGTTGCGTACTGATATAGATTCATTATTTAATATGCAAGGCAAGACCGTGGTCCTGCCTTGCAGTATTAACAGATGTGCCTACGGCTACTCCTCGGCAGGAGCAGTGCCTTCGGAGACGGTTATCTCGACGCCGCCCATCACGCTGGGGACGCTGATGTTGAAACGGAAGGAACGCTTGTCGGCAGCTATGGTAGAAGCCTTTAACACTACCTCATATTCTTTTACCTCGCCATTTCTCGATGCCATAGCCACAACACCTTGCATCTCGCTCAGGGTGTAGCCCTCCTCGCTACGTGCCACCACAACATTCTCAAACGTACCATTGCCCCATGTAGCAGAAGTATATGCCACATTGACCGTACCGTCGGCATTGGCAGACAGTCTCAACGTGTCGCCATCGTTGTTCATGCCATTAGGAGCATAGGAGAACACAGCACTGCTCCATCCCGCATACTGTCCAGCCACAACCATGTTGACAGGTGCCATACCGGGATTCAGCGTCAGCGTCGTGCCGCCCATGACGGAGGGGATGACAATCTTCACCGTGTAGCTCTTCATGTCCTTGCTGACAGAGCCTTCGAACGTGCCCTCATAGTCTTTGGTGCCACCACGCGATGCCATAGTGATAGTGCCTTCGCCGGCAAAAGTGTACTTGTCGCTGACCTCGGCAATGGCTATATTGTTGAACACACCTTTGCCCCATGTGTCAGAGGTGTACTCCACATTGACAGTGCCATCGCTATTGGCAGTAATGGCGAGCTGGTCCACCTCGTCATTCACCATATTGCTGAAATAGGCTGCATCGGCCTTTGTCCATCCACTATAGGTTCCCGCCACAATCTCGGCAAGCGGCGTGGATGTATTGCCCGACGCATCTTCTTTCTTTTCCTTATCGCAAGAGGAGAGACCAAGCAACATAGCTGCCGTAACAAATAATAACGAAATCTTTTTCATTGTTTTATGTTGTTGTTTATTGTTAATGATTGTTCGCTTTTTTCAAGATGCAAAGGAACGACCATTCCGAAAAACAACAGATAACCAAAAATAGTGCTTTTCTTTCCTTCCAATCACTAACATTAGCTAATGACTGCTGTGGCAACAAAAAAAAGAGAAAGACCTGCGTCTTTCTCTTTCTCGCTCCCCAAGCAGGACTTGAACCTGCGACCCCCTGATTAACAGTCAGGTGCTCTAACCAACTGAGCTATTGAGGAAGGTTTCGTTCTCTCGAAATCGTTTGCAAAGATACAATCTTTTTTCAATATGGCAAAACTTTTTTTTCGTTTCGTCGGCACCAAACCAACATAACAACAGATATTCAAAGCGTTGCGTAGCGCAAATTATCAATAATATCCGATGCTATAAGCGATGCCTGCGACTGTTTCTGCACCGCCATATCGGCAGAACGACCATGAATGAACACCCCTATCACAGCAGCATCCAGTGGTGGCAGATGCTGGGCGGCAAGGCCGAGGATGATGCCCGTAAGCACATCGCCGCTGCCTGCCGTAGCCATGCCGGCGTTGCCCGTATAGTTGAGGAAGACACGCCCTGACGGTCCTGCCGTGGCAGTATGATGCGCCTTGCGCACTATGTTGAACCTATACTTCGACGCCATAGCATCCACTTCGGCACTGCCAAACAGCCGTTCGTATTCGCGAGCGTGGGGCGTGAGGATTGCACCCTCTGGCAGCAAAGGCAGCAAGTGCTTCTTGTCGCCAGCAATGATATTGAGGGCATCGGCATCGACCACGAGGAGTATGGTCCGCTTGGCTGCCTGACGGCGCACCTCCTTGAGGAGGGCACGCAGCATGCGTGCCGTACGTCGATGGGTGCCAAGGCCTGGTCCTACGGCTACAGCATCGTAGTGGTCAAGACTGGCGGGCAGCTCCGTAACCATCTCCTCATTCTTGTCTATCGACATCATTGCTTCCGGCACCGCCGTCTGCATCACGCCATAGCCACAGGCTGGCGCATGAACGGTGAGCATCCCCACACCAGAACGCAGGCACGCACGCGCCGCCAGCACAGCAGCACCCATCTTGCCCGCACTGCCTGCCACAAGCAACGCGTGACCATACTGACGCTTGGTGGTCTCCGCCTTGCGATGGTTGAGCACCGTGGGCAGGTTGACATCGTCAACCATGAAATGTGTGTCGTCTATTTTTTTCATTGCTTCTTATATCTTAGTGATGTATCGTCGTATCTGTGGTGAGTCGGCAACAATGATGCCCTATGGCGGCACTCCGCACTTTGCCGCATGTTTTGGAGGTATAGCACACCGCACCTCGCTCTAACCGCTATTCCCCATTAGCAACAATCTGCCATCTCCTTATTTCAAAAACGTTTTTTTTCTAAAAGTAATATCTTACTATTGTTTTTTACACTCTTTTCGTCGCGACAGCCGTTTCCCTCGCCGCTACCTCAATAGAAGACTCCACTCCCGCATTAGAGGAAACAAAAGGGGAGACGAATGCGGTCTCCCCTTTTTTGTTTGTTCAATTCTAAGAAGTAGAACTATTCGGCATCGGTAGTCTCCGGCATGAGCGTTACGACTACATAGTTGTCGAGTTTCATATACTTCTTTGCCATCTTGGCTATATCCTTAGCGGTGACCTTCTTGACGCGCTTGGTGAAGTCGTCGAGGCTGGCGGCGCCGTCACGGTTCTCGTTATACTGGTAGCTGGCCGTAATCTGGCTCATCCAGTAGCCGTTGTTCTGCATCTGCGAGCCACGGTTGATGACCATCTGCTCCTGAACCTTGGCAAGGGTCTCGGCATCGGGACCATTCTTCTGGTAGTCTTTCACTATGTCGATGATGGCGTTCTCAATCTTCTTCAGATTGTCGGGGTCGCACTCAATGTAGAACTGCCAGCTGAAAATGCCTTTAGGCAGGATTTCGCTGCTCACGCTCACCGAGGGGCTGTAGGTGCCACCCATCTGCTCGCGGATAACTTCGAGAGCGGTAATTTCCATGGCGTCGCTCAGCTGCGAGACAATCATGCGGTTTTCCGGCGTAGCGTTGAAATCACACTCGCCATAGACAATCATCTTGCTCTGCTTCTCGCTGCCCTTCACCGCGGTGACATGATGCACGCCCTTGACGAATTGATTTCTACGGTCAATGAACTTCTCGTTCTTCTGCTTGCCGTCGCACGGCAGGTTGCCCAGATATTTGGCAATGAGGGCCACATCGTCGTCTTTGACATTGCCGACAAAGAAGAAGGTCTGTGCCGACGCATCGTGGAAACGCTCGCTATAGACGCGGTGGATGTTGTCGAGCGTGAGCGTGGCAAGCTGCTCCTCGCTGGGGACGAGGATGATACGCTTGCTGTCGGGATAGGCGGTTTTATAGAATGTCTTGAGGAACTCAAACTGGGGATTTTCGGCGACAAACTTTATCTGGTTGCGCAGATTGTCTATGTTCTTGTCAAGAGACTCTTGGTCGCGGCGCGGTGCCACATAATAGAGATAGACCAGCTGAAGGAGTGTCTCAAGGTCCTTGGGCGAGCAGCTGCCGCCAAAGCCCTGCGACAACTGTCTGATAGAAGGACTGATGCCCACAATCTTGCCCGTGAGCATCTTGCCCAGCTGCGAGGAGCTGAAGGTGGCTATGCCGGCATCGTCGATAAGTCCGTCGGCAGAATTGGCCATATAGAAGTCCTCATCGCTGTAGAGCGACGTACCACCCCATGCGTAGGAGTTCACCTGTATCTCGTCGGCCTTGTACTCGGTCTTCTTTATCACGAAGCGGACACCGTTGGGCAGCGTGTACTCGGTATATCCGAGGGCGTCGTTGGTCTTGCTGACTTTGGCAGCGACGGCGGGCAGCTCCTTGTCGAAGAGCGGCTCTTCCTTATAGTTATCCACCCACGGCTCGGTGTTCATGGTACGCATCTTGGCTATGATAGCCAGCGCCTCCTGCTCGGTGGGGATGGTGGTGCCTTCGGGAGCAGTGAGGTAGAATATCATATTGGTATCGGTAATCAGGTCGGAGATGAGTTTGTTGCACTCCTCAAGAGTAATCTCTGGCAGGAACTCCTTAGCATAACGCCACTCCTGACGGATGCCCGGGATGCCCTCGCCATGCAGGAAGTTGCGCGTATATTCGCTGGCGTGGCTGTCGTTGTGGGTCTTGTCGGCCTCTTTAGCACTGCGGGCGTAGCTGGTCAGCATGCTCTCTTTGCGACGGTCCAGCTCGGTCTGCAAGAATCCGTGCTGGTCGGCACGGCGCAACTCGGTGAGCACCATCTCGGCGGCAGCAGCAGCCTGACCCTCCTTGACGCTGGCGGTACCGGCAAAGACATCAACATCGCCGAGGAACGAGCTGTAGCCTGCTCCGGCATACATCACGGGCAGGTCGGGCTTCTCGCATATCTCGCTGAAACGCTCACTCAACATCCCGCTGACAAGGCTGCGCACCAAGCCATCGCGATAGTCGCCAACAGTGCCCTCATGGTGTTTGGGGTGCTTCCAATATATCTGTAGCGAGGTGCCGGTAGCCTCCTTGTCGGTAGCTATTGCCACGAGGGGCTCCTTATTGTTAGGCACCTTATAATAGACGCGCTCTGGGGCGTTGACAGCCTTGGGATGCGTGGAGAAGTACTCCTTGACCTTAGCCTCGCAATAGACGGGGTCGATGTCGCCAACGATGATGACAGCCTGCAGGTCGGGACGATACCAGTCGTGGAAGAAACGCACTATATCATTGCGTTTGAATCCCATGATGACAGACTCCAAACCGATAGGCAGACGGTCGGGATAGCGCGAACCCTTGAGCATGATGGGCCACGTCTTCTCGCGCAGACGCTCGCCGGCACCCATGCCGCCACGACGCTCCTCGTTGATGACGCCACGCTCTTTCTCCAACTCCACAGAGTCAAAGATGATGCGCCCTGCCCATCCGTCGAGGATGCGGAAGCCCATCTCCACCATGGCGGAGTCGTCAGAGGGCAGATTGACATAATAGACCGTCTCGTCGAAAGAAGTGTAGGCGTTTATCTCGCGTCCGAACTCGATGCCGTGCTTCTGAAGGATGCTTATCATGTCGTTGCCAGGGTACTGCTCGGTACCGTTGAAAGCCATGTGCTCGCAGAAGTGCGCCAGACCGCGCTGTGCCTCATCTTCAAGAATAGAGCCGGCATTGGTCACCAGACGGAACTGCACACGGTTCTCAGGCTTCTTGTTAGCACGAATGTAATAGGTAAATCCGTTGTCCAGCGTACCCTTGATAACTTTCTTATCTATAGGCTGCTGTGCGTTGAGGTCGCTCTTCTTGGCCTCCCTGCCCGCAGGCAACTGAGCCAGAGCCACACTGCTCATCATTGCAATGAGCAGTAGCGATGTAAGTATCTTTTTCATTGTAGCGTGTTTTTATTTTGAAGATGCAAAATTACACATTTTTTTGCAATAAAAGCGGTTACAAGGCGTTTTTATCACTATGAGACCAACAAAAACACTCCTCGCCATAGTCCTGCTGTTCTTCTTCATGCAGGGATGTAAGAAATTCGAGGGCGACACCACAGTGCCCTGCTACCTGCGCATCGACAGCATCGCCGTGGAGAAGCAGTCCGCCAACGCCCCTTCACCCGAAGCAGGATGGTACACCCACGACATCGATGCCGTACAGCTGATAGCCCACTACGAGGGCAGCGGCAAAGAGACCAACATCGGCACCTTTCAGCTGCCTTGCCTCACTCCCGTGCTGTATGAAGGCACGGTGGACTATGTGCGCATAGTGCCCGTCATCAAACAGAACGGCATCGCTCAGACTCGCATCGAATATCCATACCTCAAAGACACCGTTGTGCGTAACCTCACAATGCGCAGCCTCGACACCATCTGCCTCGGCACCCTCGACAGCGACAACGACCGCTACTACATGACCGTAAACTACAAAGGCACCGACGTCATCAGCGAACTCGTGTTCGAGCCCTTTGAGCCACTGGCAACAACCATAGTCTTCGACACCACCATCGATGGCGTGGAATGGATTGACAACGACACGGAGAATGCACGCACCGGCAGCGGCTATCTGCTCATCACCACGCCCGACAGCTCCACCGGCATAACGTTCCCCCTCACAAGCGAATGTACCGTAGCTGACCCCAGCAAGCTGCTTTATCTCGAAATGGACTACCGCACCGATGTCTATCTGCGTGTAGGCATCTACAGCCGCTCGCTCAACGGCGGCAGCTACTCCACGCAATGGGCCATCATGCTCTATCCGCGCAACGACTGGGGCAAGATTTACATCAACCTCGGCCGCCTATGGGCACAATTCAACCATTATAAGGATTTTCGTATCGTTTTCTCTACCCTCAACCCCGACGGGACTGGCGGCCAGTCGTTTATCGACAACCTGAAAGTGATAACCTATTAGCGAACTGCCAACTGAAAGAGTGATGAAACACTGCGAAAAGCGCAAACAGCTCTACTATATCATCTGCGACTATCTTTCGGCACTCACGGCATGGTGTCTCTTCTTCCTTTTTCGCAAGAGCGGCGAAGGCTACCATCTCAACGAGGCCCTGCCCTCAAGCATCCACGACCCTAAGCTATGGCTGGGGGCAATCCTCATTCCGCTCTCTTGGCTGCTGCTCTACGCCATCGTGGGAAGCTACCGCCACGTGCTGCGCAAAGCACGCCTGCAAGAGCTGGTGCAGACGTTCCTCTCCACACTCATAGGCTGCGTCATCATCTTCTTCGCCTGCCTCATCGACGACGACATGCCGAGCCGCGCCCGCTACTACATAGACTTCCTGTTCCTCTTCGGCATCCACTTCCTCCTGACCTACGCCTGCCGTCTGATGCTCACCACCCACACCGTCAAGAAGATACACAGCCGCCAATGGGGCTTCCCCACGCTAATGATAGGCAGCGGCAACACCGCCTACAAGACATATATTGACCTCGAAAACCAAGAAATCTACTCCGGCAACGCCTTCGCCGGCTACATAACGCTCGACAACGCCCGCAACAACCAGCTCGACGCCGTGATGCCCAACCTCGGCACCCTCAACAACCTGCACGACATCTGCATACAGTACAACATCGAAGAGGCCGTGATAGCCCTCGACAACGACAAGCAAGACCGCGTGAACGAGGTCATCCGCGCTCTCAGCACCTGCGGCGACATCATAATCAAGATTGCGCCCAACAGCCGCGACATAATAGTAGGCAACATCAAGATAAACAACATCTTCCACTCACCCCTGCTCACCATCAACAACCGTCTGATGCCTGAATGGCAATACAGCGTGAAACGCATCTTCGACGTCACAGCATCGCTCTTTATCCTTATTGCCTGCTCCCCCATCTATCTCATCACGGCAATCATCGTCAAATGCACATCGCCAGGCCCCGTATTCTTCGCCCAAGAGCGCATAGGCTACGGCGGACGCCCCTTCAAGATGATAAAGTTCCGCTCCATGTATGTCGATGCCGAGAAACAAGGACCGGCTCTCTCTAAGGATAACGACCCTCGCATCACTCCTTTCGGACGCTTCATGCGCAAGGTGCGCCTCGACGAGTTCCCTCAGTTCTACAACGTGCTGCGCGGCAACATGTCTATAGTTGGACCCCGCCCCGAACGTCAGTATTATATAGACCAGATTGTTAAGCAAGCCCCCGAATACCTACTACTGCAACGCATACGCCCCGGCATCACCTCGTGGGGGCAGGTGAAGTATGGCTACGCCAGCTCGGTGGACGAAATGGTAGAACGCCTGCGCTACGACCTCTTCTACCTCGACAACATGTCGCTGACCACCGACATCAAGATACTGCTATACACCATTATCATTATTTGCCAAGGCCGCGGCAAATAGCCCCAGAGCCTTCTTCCGCCATCCCGCAGAACAAAGAAAACAAAACATTTATACAGATGAAAACAATCAACACTATCGCTTTCGCCCTCATCCTTATCCTGACGCTGTCAGCATGCAAGAACGACAGGAGCAACGTGCGCCTTAACGACTACCGCGACAGCCTGAGCTGGGTGCTCGGAAACGCTATGGGCTCCGAGTTCCAAGCCCTCGAACACTACAACAACCTCGACATCAACAAAGAGATTGTCAAACAAGCCTTCGCCAACACCATAGACAGCCTCCAATCTCCTATCAGCGACTCTATGGCGCAGCAGATTTTCCTCCGCTTCTCCACTCAAGTTCAGAAAAACAACCGTGCCAACCAGCAGAAGACACAGTCCTCCGTGGAAGAACGCGAACAACAGTATTTCGAGCAACTCACCAAAGAGCGGCCGCAAGTGGTGAAGGACAAGTCGGGCATCTACTACGAAGTGCTCAAAGAAGGCAAGGGACGAAACGCCAAAGTGGGCGACCGCGTAAAATTTGACTATAAAGGCTACGACATGCTGAGCGGCGAGATGCTGGACCAGACCTACGGACAGCGCGACCCCATCATGCACGTCCTCGGCGAACCCATGTTCAAAGGCCTCATAGAAGGCATGAAGCACATGAACGCCGGCAGCATCTACCGCATCTACATCCCCAACCAGATGGCGTTCGGCGCAGCAGGCTCCGCATCCATACCTCCCTACACGCCTGTAATCTACGACGTAGAGCTGCACCAAATCTACAACGACTAAACGACAACAGCCAAACCTGCTGACAAACAAGACGATGTTGCAGTCTCAGCCTCCATAGCGAGGCTGGGACTGCATCGTTGTTTTTACTCCATTGCTTCGTTTGTCATATTAAATATGTGACAAAACACCGCTGTTGCCGAAGGCCTTCTCGGAGGACTGCTGCTCCCCGAACTTGCCACTTCCACCAAAACTGTTGCAGAGGGCGTAAAAAGCGTTGCCGATGTCGCTAAAAACTGGAGACCTTGGGTACACGGAAAGGTGAATGAAACCAGTGGATTAGAAGCCATAGAAGCCGCATATGATGACGCTGTTAAGGCAGGCGATATGGTTGAAGCGCAGAGGCTGAGGGATTTGCACTTTAGATTAAGAGCCCCCGACACGAAATTAACAATGTCATTATTTAGAAACGCGGACAAATTGTATCCAACATTACATGATCCTCGGGAAAGAGGGACATTCTTCACATCAGATAAAGATTATGCTGATGGCTTTGGTTACGGTCTCACCAAAGAGTATCTTATAGATATGAAGAATCCGGTGGAAATACCAGATGCGGTACTACGGTCAGGGATGGATTCTCGGGACAGGGTGTTATATAAGCTTGACGGTAGTGGATATGATGGCATAGTAGGACATGATGTAGTTTTTACAGACAATTTAGAAAGAGGCCACTTGTCTAATGAATTTGAAATAATAGTCCCCTATCCACGACAGGCAAAGTTAAGAGACCCCATAACCTACGATGATGCAGGCAATATCATTCCCCTGTTCCTAAGGGATGATTTTAATAGTGATGATATAAGGTATCAGATTTCCAGCTCATTATCTGAAAAACATCAAGAAGGCATGGAAGTATGTAGTAGTTACCGCCGGCGTGGCTACAGGGCTGGAAGGACGCTTGATTAAAGGCAGGCTTATAGAACCAAGTGACAGCAACGAGTATGCAGAAGGAGGGGCAATACATATATACCCGTCAAAGAAGGGGACCTTTTCTGCGGAGGCTGACGCCTCCGCAGAAAAGGTAGAGGAAAATACCTCCAGCACCAGCAGGACAATTCACTAAGAATGAATACAAAAAGACGCTACGCCTCGCGCATCATCAACTGACGCATCACAGCAGGACCATCGTGTATCACCTGCATAGCCCAATAGAGCTTCAGCGTCACCTGCTCCTCCTCTGTCAGCTGCCATCGGATGTCGCTGTGGCGCATACGCTCGGTGAGAGCATAGAGGCTCAATGCCGCCGACACCGAAATATTAAAACTCTCCGTAAAACCATACATAGGTATTTTGACATAGGCATCGGCATGCTCTATGGCCTCCTGCGTGAGACCCGTCAGCTCGGTGCCGAAGACAAGGGCTGTAGGCTGCGTGATGTCGAGTTCGCCAATCATGGTATCCTGTTCATGGGGCAATGTGGCCACAATGCGGTAGCCCTTGGCACGCAGCGCCTCGTATGTCTCCAAGATAGAATGACGCTTGTAGATGTCAACCCACTTGTTGGACCCCATAGCCACATCGGGATTAGGACAATACTGATTGCGGTTCTCCACCACATGCACATCTTGCACCCCGAAACAGTCGCACGACCGCAGCACGGCACTGGCATTGTGCGCCTGATAGACATCTTCAAGCACGACGGCAATATGGCGCGTACGATTCAGCACAAGACGGTCAAACAGCTCACGCTTGTTGTCGCTGAAAAAAGAAGTGGCGCGCTCGTAGAGTTTTTTCTTTCCCTCGTAGTCGTAATCGTCAAAAAAATGCAAATATTCGTTGTCTATTTCTGGCATATCATTATTAGCATTTTAGATTTCTGTTCAATGTTTATCGGCATAACACATACCGCCCAAAAAAATAATTTGGCAAAGATACAAATATTTTTTTTATCTTTGCGTCACATAAAATTATGTACTATGGATGAAATGACTATCGGTTTTGATGCAAAAAGAGCATTCAACAATAATACTGGACTGGGCAACTATAGTCGCATGATTATCAGTCGCTTTGCTATGGAGCACCGCGATTGCAAATGCATACTCTACACTCCTACTATTGACGAAGACTTAGTCGGTTATTTCCAAGGCATTGCCAACGTCGAGTCACGTCAGCCAAACGGCATATACCGCCTTTTGCAGTCGCACTGGCGTAGTCACGGCGTAGTCAGCCAAATAAAAAAAGACGATATAGACATCTACCACGGCCTCTCGCACGAGCTGCCTCACGGCCTGCCAAAAGAGATTAAGAAAGTGGTAACAATGCACGACCTCGTGGCATGGCGATTCCCTCAATACTTCAAGAAAGTTGATGCCAACATCTACCAGAAAAAACAGATACACGCCTGCTCCACCGCCGACATTATCATTGCCATCAGCGAACAGACTAAGCACGACCTGATAGACATCATGCATGTGCCGGAAGAGAAGATTCGCGTCATCTACCAGTCATGCGACGACATCTTCTGGTACCCCATAGAAGACTACGAGATGAAACGTCTGCAAAAGAAATACCGTCTGCCAGAGAAATATTTCATCTGTGTCGGCACTATCGAGGAACGCAAGAACCAACTCTCCGTTGTTCGCGCCATGAAAGGTGTGCCCGAGGACATCAAACTCATCATCGTAGGACGTCCTCGCGGACTATATGCCGAAGAGGTGTTCTCCGAAATCAAACGCAGCGGACTGTCCAACCGCATATCGGTGCTTGATGATGCCGACTTCGAGGACTTCCCCTACCTCTACTCTCGCAGCCTTGGCACTGTCTATCTGTCAACCTTCGAAGGATTCGGCATCCCCATCGTCGAGGGCATGTGCTGCCATGTGCCGGTACTGACCTCCAACTGCTCCTCCATGCCCGAAGCTGGCGGCGACGCAGTGCTCTATGCCGACCCCATGAATATCGACGAAATATCGGCACAAATGACGAGGCTCGCCTCCGACGAGGACCTGCGGCAGCAACTGCTCGAAAAATCCAAAGTACAATTAGAGAAATTCCGCCCACAAGTAATCACCAAGGGCTACTACGATGTCTATTCTTCGCTAATGCGCCAATAGCTGGCTATAGCGTTCGGCGATATCATCCTGCAACTGCCGCAGACTCACCCCGAGTACAGCGGCAGTTGTTGCATATATATCCTCTATTGCGACACCGCTATCGTCAGTCTCAAGCAGGAAACCACCGCTGCCCAACGCCACCACGGCAGAGCGCAACTTGCCACTATCCGGACGCAGAATCCGCGCACCCACAGACACACCTATCTGCCTCTCTGCCAACTGCTGCACCAAAGCCACCCCGCCCTGAAAGCCATGCACCACCCAGCGTCCCATCGGCCACCGTTTGCGCAACGACAAAAGCAGGTCGTAGGCTCGCACACAGTGTATCACCAGCGGCTTGTCGAGCCTCGCAGCTATAGCTATCTGCTGCTCAAACACCGCCATCTGCTTCTCCATAGATGCTCCTCGCACCCTGTCCAGCCCGCACTCGCCTATCACCTCCACCATGCGCCACACCGCGTCATCCACAGGAGGGACAGCAGCCTTCTCGGCATCCCAAGGATGTATGCCATACGTGCGGGGCGTCACAACACCCACACCAACAGGACGATGCGTATGAAAATCGATATACACAGCATGAATATTAGGAATACAAAAATAGCAAACAATCCCTTCTATCCCATCAAATTATTAACTTTGCAGTGAACCACAAAGAGTCATACAGCATATAAGACACTGGCAAACAACAATATTCAAACATGACGATACTTGGCATAGACCCCGGCACACTCATCTTGGGCTACAGCATCCTACAGACCGAGCCCACACCCTCTGTCGTAGCAATGGATGTGCTATATATGAAGAAGATAGACGACTACAACGAGCGCATCCGCACCATCTTCTACTCCATCAACGACATCATCACCAGCCACCATCCCGACCACCTATCCATCGAAGCCCCTTTCTTTGGCAAGAACGTGCAGTCCATGCTCAAACTCGGCAGAGCGCAAGGCGTATCCATCGCCGCCGCCTTGGCGCACAACATACCCTTCACCGAATACGAACCTGCCACCATCAAGCAGTATATCACCGGCTACGGCAATGCCTCCAAAGAGCAGGTGCGCTCCATGCTCGAAGCCCATCTCGGCATAGAACTGCACCCCCACTATCTTGACGCCACCGATGCCCTCGCCGCCGCCTACTGCCACCACCTCGCCACCTCCAACCCATTGAGCGACCTGCGCGCCACGCTGAAACCCGCCAGACGTAAAAACAAAAAACAATCATGGGCCGACTTTGTCAACAACAACCCAGACGCCGTGAACGAGTGAACGACAACACCTGCTCTCAACAGTAGGCATCTCCATTACACTACACAAGGCTGCCACCTTCTCGGAAGCAGCCTTGTGCATGAGCCAAAAGATTACGACTAACGTAGCAACTGCCGCGAAGCCTCCGACCCGTCAGTAATCCAAGCACCATCCTTGAATTGTGCCGACGACGAATAAAGAGCCTCACCCGATGCCGAATACCACGTCATGAAGATGGTAAAATCCATGCTTATCGAATTGTTATACCATCTATCGCTCGACGAGTAGCTACCACTCCCATCCGACGGTGTCCAGAGACAACTGGCCATTAGCTCATCACTGAGGAAATCCTCTGCGTCCCAAAACTTAATTATATAATCCGCAGTAATATTATACAGCGTACAATTTATGCCGTTGTAATACAACGGGCAATTGCTGTTTGACACATTTTCTTTATAATTTGACTTATAGTATGTCACCGTGGCATTGCCATCCATGATGGTGAAATATACATCCGGCTTGCCTCCTACATCCCATGCACCGCTACTCGGAGCAGCAGGAAACTTGTCGATGCGCAGGCTGGTTATCTTCACCTTTGCAGGCACAGGCTTTGACACCGTGACCCTTGCCGTAGCATAGTCCTGATGTCCAGTGGAACTGGTGGCGGTGAGGCGAATAGTATATGTGCCGGCGTTGCTATACGTATGCGACACTCTATTGTAAAGAGTTGTGCCATAACCATCACCCCATTCCACATATTGTGACTTAGCATTGGATGAGCCTCCGACAACCGTTACCGTAAGATTGTCAGTACTATATGTAAAATAGGCCGACGGGTAAATTGGTGTGGTGGGCTGTTCCGTTGGTGTGGTGGGCTGTTCCGTTGGTGTCGATGAGGGCGTTTCGTTCGGCTTCACCTCCTCTTTGGATCATCCATACAGAAGCATCAGCGCAAAGGCTGAAAGAATTAAAAAAGTGTACTGTTTCATTTTGTTTGTTTTTTTTAGGTTATACAGTGTTTTTCTTTTTCCAACAGAAGAACAACAAAAAAACGTGGGAACAACTTTTGCCTATCCCACGCCTGAGGCTCTCGCAAAACCTATATACAGAAGATATGCAATGCCGAACCCACGCTGTTGGTATAACCACCGCAAAAACTTTCCCCTCTGACGGGTACTCATCACGGTATATAAACCAAACCATGGAAACGGACTTATGCTTTATCGCGCTGTATATTGGGAATTTGCGAGATTTCCAGACGTCGCGGATAAAACGTTAGTACACGTTTTCTATTATGTCCTGCTGTCCCTCCGCCTTACCCGCTCCCGGATTCGGCGGTCGAGAACAACGCTGCAAAATTACACTTTTTTATCGAAATCGAAGAAGAAAAAAAACGGCATACAATAGACACACTATCGAAGAATAACATTAGGTGTTTTTTAACGGTGCTGACTATATCTCCGAACAACATATAAGTGGAAAGAAACTAATGATACTGATGCAATCCAGATGAAAAAAAACATCTATTGCAAGCATACACAATATCCAGCAGTGACAACGAAAAGAAATTTATAATGCCCTCATCTTTATCACCACGACACCAAATACCGTTTTTTGTATGAATAATCGTTGATAGCGGATATCCACTCATTTTTTTTTGTGACAATCTGCAATATTTTTTTTTACCTTTGTAGTCGAAAAAAAGCAAATTGAATAATAAAAAATCATTATTAATCCTTTGCAAAAACCGAGCATAAAAACTAAGCGTGTGGCTAACAATAATATACCACATAGTACATAACTCAGAGGGAGTGCAAGTAAGTCCGTATAACAAAAACACTAAAATAAATAATGAAAAAACTAGATAAAAAAAGAACTTATAAAAAGTGCAAAAGCATTTTGCAAACAAGAAAATGGCAAGTATAGAAAAGAACTGTTTGGTGTAACTGATGGGAAAGCCGTAGGTACATTTGTTGAGCATTTGTTTCAAGACTATTTGTCAAAGAACTATACATTGGAGGTTGGCAGTTCTGCTAATGGACTTGACTTGCCATCAGTCAACACAGACATTAAGGTTACTTCTATCAAACAGCCGCAATCTAGTTGTCCTTTTAAAGATAGCAAACAAAAGATTTACGGACTCGGTTATAATCTCATAGTCTTTGTTTACAAGAAAATAGATGACACCAAACATAAGAAAGGAATGCTTGAATTCGTTTCATGCACCTATATTGACAAAAGCAGAACTGCCGACTATCAAACAACATCGGGTCTAAGACAAATAATTGATAACAACGGTAATGCAGACGACATTTTTGCTTTTCTGAATGACCATAAAATCCCAGCAGACGAAATAACACTAATGAATATGGCAAAAGACATTCTTAAACATCCTCCTATCGTTGGTTATCTAACCATTTCTAATGCCTTACAATGGAGATTGCAATATGGACGAATAGTCTCATTGAATAAAACAATAGAAGGCATTTTCCCTATTGTTAAATATGACGCAGAAGAATACAATGCATGAGTTAATCATTAACGAAAAGAAGAACGAATACGGTGATTGGCAGACAAATATGTCACTCGCCATATCTGTTTGTGAACACATTAAATCAAAAGGTATATTTCCGCAAGTCATTGTTGAGCCAACTTGTGGACAAGGTAACTTTATTGTTGCCGCTTTGCTTACATTTGACACCATTGAGGACGTTTATGGAATCGAAATATACAAACCTTACATAGAAATCCTAAAAGATAAACTCCATAACTTCGGGAAAACATTAGACAAGATAAATATCCATCTTTTTCACGAAAATATTTTTGATTTTGACTTTAGGAAAATAACAGAATGTGTTAATGGTAGAACTGTACTTGCCATAGGAAATCCACCATGGGTAACCAACAGCAAGCTTGGCGAAATTGGAAGCGACAACCTCCCAATTAAAAATAACTTTAAGAAAGTAAAAGGGCTTGACGCTATTACAGGAAAAGGTAATTTTGATATCGCAGAATATATCTGCATTAAAATCATTGAAATGTTCTCTAAAGAGAATGTTTATTTTGCATTCCTGTTAAAGAACTCAGTCATTAAAAACCTCGTATACGAGCAAAAGGCAGTGAAAAATTCTTTATCTGATATATCGCAATACAACATTGATGCACAAAAAGAATTCAACGTCTCTGTTTCTGCAGCACTCCTGACAATGCGTCTCTTTGGCGGACACGAAAGAAACTGTAAGGTGTTCGACTTCTATACAAAGAATATGTTATATAGCTACGGTTGGGTAAATGACAAATTCGTTGCCGATGTGGACAAATATGTTAAGACACAAGGTTTCGATGGCACTTCTCCATTTATATGGCGGTCTGGTGTGAAACACGATTGTTCCAAAGTTATGGAGTTGTCAAAAGACAATGACCAGTATATTAATGGGTTTGGTGAGATTGTTGATATTGAGGATGATGTAGTCTATCCTCTTATAAAAAGTTCAGATGTCAAAGGTGAAATCATCAGACAAAATCGTAAATATGTAATCATAACTCAACATAGTACAAACGAGGATACAAGACTGATGAAGTGGAAATACCCTAAAGCATACCAATATTTAGTTGAACATAAGGAGTATTTAGATAACCGGAAAAGTTCCATATATAAAGATAGACCAAGGTTCTGTATGTTCGGTATCGGGGATTATACGTTCAAAAAATACAAAGTCATTATCTCTGGCCTGTACAAGCAAACAAGTTTCTCTATAGTTTCCAATATCAATGGTAAAACCGCCGTATGCGACGACACCTGTTACTTGCTTGGATTTGACGACTACGATGTAGCATGGTTCACATTACGAATCCTCAACAGTCAGCCTATTCAAGATTTTATTAATTCAATTTGCTTCTACGATTCCAAGCGAGCCATTAATAAGGATTTGTTAATGCGTATCAATTTTTTTCCAGCAATCAATCTTTGGAATAGTCAAAATTTGAAATTAACAAGGGAAGGATTCATTCGAGCAACAAAATATATAATCCAGCATAGCAATACTGTTATGGCACAACAATGTATAGCATTTGAGACCATCTGAACGGAATAGCCAAATGTAATTGCAAGCTATAAATTAGATTCTTAGCGAAAAAAGTCTTGATTTTCCCTCAGAACTTTTATATCTTTCGCGTTGCACTTCTAAGTTGAATTTAAGGCATCATTTCTCGTAGAAGTGCATCTCCGTGAGATAGTTATAGACGTGGTGCGGCAACAGGTAGCGCACGTCGTGGTGCTGGCGTATCTCGTTGCGTATATATGTGGAGGAGATGTCCATCATAGGCACATCGACCATCGTCACATGCGGATGCTGCGCCAACGCACCACCCGTATGGTTAGGACGCGGATAGACATATATATTATAGTGTTCAAGGATATAGTCGTAATTGCGCCAACGGTCGAAGGTGTCGAGGTTGTCGCTGCCCATGATGAGGGAGAACTCTTTGTCGCGATACTGCTCGGCGAGGTGTGCCAATGTCAGCACCGTATAGGAGGGACGCGGCAGATAAAACTCAGCATCGCAGGCACGCATACGAGGGTCGTCGCCCACAGCAAGGCGCACCATCTCAAGGCGCTGACGCTCGGCAAGGAGTGCTTTCTGCTCCTTCAGCGGGTTGTGAGGCGATACGACAAACCATACCTCATCCATATCGCTGTGCGAAAGCATAGCTCCGGCTATCACCATGTGCCCTATATGTATGGGGTTGAACGAACCGAAGAAAAGCCCCACTTTCCGCATATTATTGCTTTTATACAACCAGTCCATACCTTTCTGTTTTTTCTAATTACATAACAATTATTCGAACTGCCATAAGGGCATACCTTCCACCCGTTCAACATCAAACCCTCCAACTATGAAAATAGCAGGCCGCCTTCACCTGCTATTTATATTTATCTGAACAAAATACAATCTTAATAGAATTTGTAGTCGGAGCGCACCTGCAGGTGACGCAGCTTGTTGCCGCGGAAAGTGTAAATCTGAGCCACCTCGCCGCCACCAGATATTATCTTAAGCACATTGACATCAAGCACATACGACTTCAGGAACTTGGTAAAATACGTCAGATAGACATCCTGCATCGTCATGCCGACATGAAGACCGTTTTTGAACACCACCTCCGGGTCCGTAATCTTGGCAGAAAGCATCTCGACAAGCCCCGTGGATATGCTGCGATAGATATCAATATAACTATCATCTATGCGCTTGATGCTATTGACGGAGACCTCCATGCCATTCATAAAACGCTCGTAGCCCACACCACGATACCATTTCAACCCCGTGTTGGTGATATAGTCCTCAAGGTTGTTCCACTTGCCGAAGGGATAGACCACATAGTCGCTGAGGCTATACACTATCATCGTGTCGGCTATAATCTTTACATCCTTCACCTTGTATTCAGGACGTGCGTAGTCCATGATGCGCAACGCCTTAGCACGGGCACTCACCTGCTGGCCATGACCCATCATTGCCATAGCAGCAAAAAGAACAACAAAGAGTATCTTCTTCATATTTACTTTGTTTTATGTCCTCCCAACGCGCACAAGTGGCATCCGCCTCCCCTTCAACCTGACGTTGCCAGCACACTCTGTCCGCCTCATGCACACGCCAAAGAGATTAAAATCAGTTTGCAAAATTACAAAATTATATTGAACAATCAATAAAGAGCGATGCTAAA
Organism: Bacteroidales bacterium; assembly: GCA_017451385.1. Lineage (GTDB taxonomy): Bacteria > Bacteroidota > Bacteroidia > Bacteroidales > P3 > Colimorpha. The sequence continues at coordinate 17,740 of JAFSPS010000050.1, read as the reverse complement.
AATGTTCAATTTCATTTAGACGTCTTCTCGTCATGCCAATACTCATGCGAGCTTGGCATTGGTCATTAGCCTTACCCTAAATGTTCTTTCGAGCCATATCCACTGCAAACTATGCACGCAGTAAGACAATATCCCAACGATGAACAAGCAAAAAAGATACAATGCACAATATGAAATCGTGGCAGATAGGCTGACAGGCGAATAACAAAAAAAACAATGACATCACTACGACTGCTCCAACAGAAGAACATCATAAAAAAAGAGATAACTCGCAGTGAGTCATCTCTTTCCTTTCCTGAGGTCGCTTCCGGATTTGAACCGGAGTAGCAGGTTTTGCAGACCTGTGCCTAGCCCCTCGGCCAAACGACCTTTTGTCTTTTTGCGGATGCAAAGATACAAACTTTTTGAATACTGACAAAATATTTTTTCGTCATCTGTCCATTTCTCAGATTTCGTTGTCCGCAAGGAACACCTCGTCGGCCACCAGCACAAATCTTCAACCAGCCGATGGCTCACACCACACCGTCCGTAATAACAAAATAACACACAATTAGTTCCATACTCTTATCGTACAATCATGACCACTCGCACAAACAAAGGAGGACAAGATGCATCGCAGATAGCGAAAAAAAACGTACCTTTGCCGTTGATTATGGGAGTAATAGCACGGCAGACGATAAAAGGCTCTATCGCTAACTATCTGGGTATAGCGATAGGTTTCGTTACTACCTTTTTTGTCCTTACCGACTGCCTCTCGGCCGACGAGATAGGGCTCACACGCATCCTCGTAGATGCTGCCATGCTCTTCTCCTCGCTCGCCATGCTGGGGGCCAACAACTCCATCATCCGTTTCTATCCCTACTTCAAAGAGGAGGACGGCAGCGACCACGGTTTCTTCGCATGGGCTCTGCTGCTGCCTCTGGTAGGCTTCCTGCTCTTTGCCATTGCCTTCGTCCTATGCAAGAATGGCATCGTAACCCTTTACGCCGAACATTCGCAACTCTTCACAAAATACGTCTATCACCTGCTGCCGCTCACCTTCTTCGCACTCTACACCACGGTGTTCGAGTCCTGCTCCAACGTGCTGATGCGCATCGCCGTGCCCAAGTTCGTGCGCGAAGTACTCATACGATTGTGCAATCTTGTAGCCTATCTGCTCTATGGCCATAGCATCATCTCGTTAGACCTCTTCGTATTCTTATTCTGCACTTCATACGCCATTGCCGCCACTGTCGATTTCTGCTACCTGCTGTCGATGGGCAAAATATCGTTCCGCATAGACCGCCACTTCATCACGACTCAGATGGTCCGACGCATCCTCGGCTACACCCTTATCACCACGGTAGTATCTCTTTCGTCCAACGTGCAGCTGTTCAACTCGCTCTTCATCGGTGCGCAGGGAGGCCTCGCCATGGCAGGAGTTTACACCATAGCATCCTACATAGCCAACGTGATAGGCGTGCCATCGCGCTCGCTACTGGCCATTTCGGGCCCCGTCGTGGCTCAGAGCATGAAGGAGGGCGACATAGGCACCGTCAACCAGCTGGCACAGAAAGTGTCGCTCCACCAGCTGCTCGTCAGTTCCATGCTCTATTTCTTCATCTGCATCAACCTCAATGCACTATACAGCGTCATCCCCAATGGTGCTAACTATGTGGCAGGCACCGCCGTAGTTCTCATCATGGGATTCAGCAACATCATCTCGCAGACCTGCTCTATCGTCATCCCCGTACTCAACTACTCTAACCGCTATATCCTCTCGCTACCCTTCACCCTCCTGCTCACCATCACAGCACTGACACTCAACGCACTGCTGATACCACTCATGGGCGTTAGCGGCGCCGCCACAGCAACGCTGGGTGCTGCACTAATATACAATATCTCGCAACTCGTATATGTCCATTGCAAGCTCAAGATAAGCATCTTCTCAAAGCGTCAGATAAGCATTGTAGCCATCATGGTGCTCCTCGCACTCCTTGAACGGCTCTGGACGTGGCTGCTCACGCCGCTGATGCCCCATGTGCTCATCGACGCCATTGCCAAGAGCGGCATCCTCGCCGTCATAGCCATACTGCTGACGCTTCGCGCCAATATCTCGGACGACGTGAACAACCTATTCTTCAACATATACAACAAACTACGCCGCAAAGGCAACAAATAAGAATATGCCCACCACAGGACAACGACAGCAGCAGAAACAACAGCAACGACTGACACGGCAGCAACTCTTCCTCTTAGAGCTGCTGGGCAAGAACGTTGACCAGATAGAGGACGTGGTGAAAGAAGAGGTGACGCAAAACCCGCTGCTCGACCCCACATCGCTGGAGAACGACAGCAGCAAAGACGTACCCGTACAGGAAAGCGGCGAACGCCTGCTCTCCGACGAGTATGACGAAGACGGCGAACGCGACTACCGCGACTACCTGCCAAGCGACCACTCCGCCGACGAACGGCCAGAGCCGCAGATTGCCGATGCCACATCGCTCATCGACGACCTACGCCAGCAGCTCGGATTCCTTGACCTCGACAAACGCCAACAGACCATCTGCGAAGAGATTATTGGCTCCTTGGACGATTCGGGCTACTTCACCACCGACCCCGCCATCATCGTCAACGACCTCTACAGCCGCGGCATAGCCACGACGTTGAGCGACATTGAGTCCATGTTGCGCGTGGTACAGAGCCTTGACCCTGCCGGCATAGCGGCACACGACGCTCAGGAGTGCATGTTGCTACAACTACGCCGCATGCCTCAGTCCTCGTCCGAAGTAGCCACTGCCACCACCATCGTGTCGCGCTACTACGACCTGCTGATGAACGGCAACGAACGACGCATACGCCAACAGATGGCTCTCGACGACGACGAAGGCGACAAAGTCTTTGCTCTCATACGCCGCCTCACGCTGAAACCTGCCGGCAGCGACGAAACCGCCTACGTCTCGCCAGACTTCATCATCTCTCGTCAGGGCAACCGCCTGCTCGTAGCCCTCGCTCGCGGCAACATGCCCGAAATAAACTTCGACGAGGACTACATCGCCCACCTGAACGAGCTCAACGACACAACGAAAAGCCTATCACGCCAACAGAAGGAAGAGATGTCGTTCCTCAACAAGCAGAAGAGCTCCGCAGATATGCTCATCGACACACTCCACCAACGACAGCAGACCCTGCTGCGCGTCATGAACGCCATAGCCGAAGCACAGCACGACTACCTAATGAGCGGCAACCCGTCAGACAAACGACCGCTGATGCAGAAAGAGATAGCACAACGCACAGGCTACGACCCCTCAACCATCTCGCGCATCGTCAACTCCAAATATGTACAGACCGATTTCGGCATCATAGGCCTCGACAAGTGCTTCTCCACCAGCTATACCACCGACAGCGGCGACGAGGTGTCGGCAGAAGCAATCAAAGCCTTGATTCACGACCTCGTGGCACACGAGGACCCTCGCAACCCGCTGACTGACGAACAAATTGCCGACCAACTCAACAAGCAAGGCTTCCCCATAGCCCGTCGCACCATCGCCAACTACCGCAAGGACCTCGGCATTGCCACACGCCACCTGCGCCGTACTCACTGAACAACATCATAACATATATATATCACACTTAACAAATAACGACAATAAATGGAAACCAAGAAGACCAACCTCTCCGAATATAACGCCGACGCAGTACCGTCGGGCAAAGGGCTCCATATAGCCATCGTCGTAGCAGAATGGAACGCTACGGTAACCGACAACCTGCTGCAAGGAGCCTACGACACCCTCGTCCAGTTCGGCACACAGGAGAAGGACATCACCGTGGTGCATGTGCCAGGCAGCTACGAGCTGACCTCTATGGCAGACCATCTGCTCACCATAGCACCCCATCTGGATGCCGTCATCTGCCTCGGATGCGTCATTCAGGGCGAGACACGCCACTTCGACTTCATCTGCGAAGCCGTGGCTCACGGCATCACCGAAGTGTCGCTACGCCACGACAGCCCCGTCATCTTCGGCCTGCTGACCACCAACAACATGCAGCAAGCACTTGACCGCGCCGGCGGACAGCATGGCAACAAGGGCATAGAAGCCGCCGTGACGGCACTCAAGATGTGCAGCCTCTACAACAAACTCAATGACGAGCCGTGGTCTTTCAACCTCGAATAGGCTACCCTGCCCAACTGCTACACGCACGACTACATGCACATCATAAATCCTACCTACATTATCACATCTTCACAACAAAACATCTACTAACCAAATATACCGCAACACCGTATGAGAGTAGTTTTCATGGGAACCCCCGACTTTGCCGTCGCCTCGCTCGACGCTATATGCCATTCGTCACATCAGGTGGTGGGCGTGGTGACGGTGCCCGACCGACAAGCCGGACGCGGTCTCAAGACCATTGCCTCGCCAGTGAAACAATACGCCACAGACCATGCGCTGCCACTCCTGCAGCCCGAAAAACTACGCGACGAGGCTTTCCTCAACGCCCTACGAGCCTGGCAAGCCGACATATTTGTCGTTGTGGCTTTCCGCATGCTGCCTCAGGTGGTATGGGCCATGCCGCCACAAGGCACCTTCAATCTCCACGCCTCGCTGCTCCCACAATACCGCGGCGCGGCACCCATCAACTGGGCTATCATCAACGGCGAACGGGAGAGCGGCGTAACCACCTTCATGCTCAACGAACGCATTGACGAGGGCGCACTACTGCTGCAACGCCGCTGCCCCATCAGCGACAGCGATACCGCCGAGACCCTCCACGACCGCCTCGCCGCCATGGGGCAGACACTGGTGGTGGAAACGTTGGACGGCATAGCCAGCAAAAGCCTGAAGCCCACGCTGCAACCCAACCCGACCGACCTGAAAGCCGCACCCAAAATATTCAAAGCCGACTGCGCCATACCGTGGCACAAAAGCGGCATAGAGATACGCAACTTCGTGCGCGGTCTCTCACCCTACCCTGCTGCTACAACAACATTCATCAACGACAAAGGAGAAGAGATAGCAACAAAGATTTTCGAGGTAGATTTTATTGCCGACAACAATGCACTGAAAGGGGCCATCATAAACGATGATAAAAAGAGCATAAAAATCGGTATATCCGATGGATATATCTCAATTTTAAGCCTGCAAATCAGCGGAAAAAAAAGAATTTCGGCAGAAGAGTTCAATCGAGGGTACAATATAAGTGGCTGGAAATTAAAATAATAGAGAGGAGCAAATGTTAAATTCATAATAAATCATAAAAAATTATTTGCTTTATATTTATTATTTTGCATATATTTGCATTGTTATTAAATCATTAACAATCAAAAAAAACAAAACCATGAACAAAACCGAACTCATTTCCGCCATGGCTGAAAAAGCCGGTCTGACCAAAGTTGACGCACACAAAGCTCTCGACGCCTTCATCGAAGCTACCGTTGAGAACATGAAAAAGGGCGAAAAAGTCACCATCCCCGGCTTTGGCACTTTCTCTGTTACCGAGCGTGCCGCTCGTACTGGCATCAACCCCCAGAGCAAGAAGAAAATCAAGATTGCTGCAAAGAAAGCTGGCAAATTCAAAATGTCTAAGAGCATCGTTTTCTAACAAGACGCTCCTTATTGCTAAAAAGACGCACTCAAATGGTGCGTCTTTTTTTTTCACCAGTACAATGACAATAGTATTGCCACAACATGTGAAGCATCAAAACAAAGCGTGCATCCCCTTTCTCAAGTGGATGCACGCCTTCGCTTTATGATGGCCTCTAAACGATTTGCTTGTCAGCCGGAAACATCTGATTACCTTACAAGGTAGCAATCTCAGAAGCCACTCTTTTCCATCCTGTGGTTTATTTCACTATGCAGACCATCTTTGTTTGCTGCATGCCGACACGCACGACATAAACACCTGTTGGCAACATACCGTTCAGTCTGTTCACGTTGCGCCCCATTGTGTCATAGATGTCAATATTGTTATTAGCACCTTCAACAACAATACGTCTTCCTTGTGCATAGACCTTTACTGCCTGCGCCTCGACTGAGGATATGGCAAGCGGCGCCTCTTCGGTGTCAAGCGCCAATTCGCCATTGTCATCAATAATCCACTTCTCATCAGGATTCATCTGCACAACAAAGAACTTATTGTAGTTGCTGCTGACCTTGTCGCCAGTGAGGATTACCTCATGCTCGTTGTAATTGGGGACCACCGCATTGTCATTCACGTTGGCATTAATGGGAATGATGCGCGCTACGGCATCGGCATCAAGGTCCTCATTGACAACAAATGACGATGAATTATCAATCATGCAGTAGTTGTTTGTATCAATAGATGTTGTGCCCTGACATTCTACCGTTGTATTGATAGAAATCACGATACCTGCCAAACGCTCTTTACGGAAGTTTTCCACACCCTCGGGAAGTTGCAAGGGGAGATAGTTTTCATTCTGTGGCTGGAAGGTGTTATTTTGCAACGTGACATTTAACAACGTGGCTCGCGTGTCATAGAAAAGCATTGCGGCAGGTTCTCCCATAGTGCAGTTTTCTAAGATTGAATTGCTCATATTCAAATTACTACCTATAAAGGCAAAAGGCATAGCCTTCACCTGACATTTGTTGAAATAACAATCACTGATAGCAATATCCAGTGTGATAGGACTTTCATCGTCAATTGAAGGGAGATACAAGAACGACGAGACAGTATCCTCTTCAAACGAGCATCCTGCGATATTCAAACTATTTAGAGAATAGAAGAAAACGTCGGCTTTGCTATTTTTTATATCGGTGTACTTTATCGTCAGGTTATGACCTCTTAACACGCCATCATTGCCATTGGTCTTAACGTCAAAAGTGCCTTCCTCCGAACCGAATACAATAATCTCGCCATTAATGTAACTATTGGGAGTAAAAGAGACAGTTACATTCCTACCCTCGTAAGGTACTATACTAACCTTAGTAAAATGATAATAATCGTCTATGGTGATGTCGCTCATAAATACATATTTAGCGATATCACCTGTCATATGTACGGCTTGAGCAAAGGAGGCCACAGCTGTTTCTGGACTCTCACCATCGTTCTCATCACTACCCTCTTGCGGGTCAATATAGATTGTGGGAATACTGACATACACTGGAGATATATTCAGGGTGCCTGCATTATGAGTAAGGACAAGAACATAAAATGTTGTGGCTTCGTCCGTCGGAATAATCACATCTGCTCCTATATTGATAATATTGAAGTCTTCATCCATAAAAAGCAGGGTATATTGCACCTCGTTAGCTACTTTTTCTTCAATGGCAAAGTACCCTTCACCCGGGACATCAACCTTGAATGGAAAAACATTGGCACCGTTAAGGCTTTCGGTAATGTCTATATCATTGGAGTATATGGTTCTGCCAGATAAAAAATACTCAGATTCCACATATTGTATCGTATAGTTAGTGTCGTTGCCGCAATGTAGTGTGGGATAAGCATAATCTGCAACATCTTTCCCCTCTATATAAAAAATTGACACTTTATATTCACCATACTCTTCGCTTGAGTAGGAGGTAGCAATCAAATAGTATGTGCCTGCGGTAAGGCTACGCGAAAGCTCGCTATAGTTCATGTTGGTTTCGCTAAAACCGATATACATATCATCGTTGAAACCTATCTGCTTAAAGTCCTCGTCAAGGAGCAACATATACGAGTCAAAATCACCACTAATCATAGTAATGCGGAGCTTTGTGTCGGCAGGCACTTCCAATTTGTAGCCCACAGCACTACCTGAGGCCCCTGCACCACGAAGAACGATGGCAGAAGTCTCTGTCAACACGCCCTTATGAGCATAAATCGTGTCATGCGATACATAATAGTCAGGGAGCTGGACATCGAGGTATTCCATCTCGTTCCAATTGGAACTGCTATACTCTGCAGGGTCTTGAGCCATGACAAAACTTGCCACACAAAGACCTAAAATGAAAAAGAATAGTTTTTTTCTCATATTGTATTGTTTTAAAGTTAAGTAAGCAAATTAAATTTACAGTTTTGTGTAATAAAAAATATTGATAGTAAGTAATCGTGTAAAATAGCTTACCTTTAGCAAACGGCCTGAAAGGCCACAAAGCATATATCCCAAAACATCGCCTTGGGGAAAGGTTGCCAAGTATTCACGCCCTGAAAGGGCAAAAGCATGCAACTGCCGTTTATGTAGTTTATTTTGACCACTTACTCACTATTCAAAAATTATTGTATTTCGCTTTTTCTTGATAATGGCGTAAACATCGTCCTTGTTCCTCAATCCATTCACCGTCCGTCATCCATTCACCGTCTTTCATATTTGTTTGTTTTCGTTCATGTTACACCATCGCCTTGCCATATTTGACAATGACATGCAAAAAGCATATTATTTTACAAAAATAGAATAATTAACGCTATATCGCAAATCATTTTTAGCAAGCATCGGAAACAGGCAATGAATTCGAGCCCTTCTGAACAGAAAAACAGACAAAAAAAACAAGCAGATGGCCTACAACGAGACCTCTACTTGTTTTTCTTTCCAGTGATACGTGTTACTGACTATTTATCCAATTCCTGCTGACGCAAATGCTGGACATAGATAGCTTTCAACTTACGTTCCCTTGCTATTACGGAAGGCTTGGTGAACTTCTGACGGTCGCGGAGCTCCTTGACAACGCCAGTTTTCTCGAATTTACGTTTGAGTTTTTTGAGAGCTCTTTCGATGTTCTCACCTTCTTTAATAGGGACTACGATCATTGTAAATACCTCTTTCTTGTTAAAGGGTTAATAATAAAAAATTATAGGGCTTTGTAAGCTTTCGTGTTAGAACTTGAAGTGACCCTGTGCAGCAGCATCAGAGAGAGCGGCAAGAACGCCTTTCTTGTTGATGATACGCATACCCTTGGCAGAGACCTTCAGCGTAATCCACATATCCTCTTCGGGGATGTAGAACTTCTTGGTCTGCAGATTGGGCGAGAAGGTACGCTTGGTGTGGATACGAGAATGCGACACATTGTTGCCAACAATCACTTTCTTTCCTGTAATTTCACAAACTTTCGACATTGTAGTATGTTTTTTATTGTTAGTTTTTCTTTGGGGCTCATTCAAAGGGGTATTCCCTTTGCGAAAGCGGATGCAAAAGTCACACTTTTTTTTGATTTGACAAAATTTTCGGAGCCATCAAAAACCATTTAATTTATTTTTTAACATTTAACAATCATTATAACCCCGAAATACAATCAATTACAAAAATCCAACTTTCAAAATTTAACACACATCTTTTTATTTTTTCCGATGCTTTTTCCACGTTTCACCATGCGTAAGCAATCTCCGTCCCACTCATTTGCACACACAACATTACACTAATCCTATATGGATGGCCATCTCCGTCAATCTTCCTCATAGATAAGCAGTTCGCCATCGTTATAGAGGAAAAGCAGAGGGTCCTTGCTCTCCTTCTTCATTATCCAACAGCCGCCATTTTGCTTATCAATCTCCATGATGCAGTACTTGCTGCTGACTTTCTGCTGCGCAAGGAGGTTGTCCTCCTTGTCAAAGACCTGCAGGAAGGTGTCGCCATCCTCGCCCACAGTGAGTGCATACATCAGGCTGTCGCTCATCACGTATGTTACGAGCTCCGTATTGTAGTTGTCGCGCACATATTCGCGCACCACGACGATGTCCGACACATGATAGTCGTGCCAGTAGCCGTGGCAGTAGTGCCAGAAGCCAGGCCAATAGAGTGCATGGAACGGCACGGGATCCCAGAAGATGGGGTGCATGTGCACCATCACGCCATGAACAGGGTGGTGGAAATAGGGGGCTGGGCGCACATGGGCATGATGCGACGGCGGCATAGGACCGGGGCGTCCCACATGACCGTAGTGGCGCACTCCCCCCTCCGGACGCGGACCTACGCCACGCTCGCCATAGCGTGCATAGGACGACGGACGCGTGGCTGTGGCTCCTCCATAGGAGGGACGGCTACCCTTGCCCGCAGCACTGCTGTGTCCCACCGACGACGGACGCGACCCCGAATAGGGACGGCCTACCGATGACGAAGGACGAGAATAGGTGCCGCTGGGCCGACTGCTGCCATAACCACCCTTGGCAGGAGCATGGCTGCTGGAACTCGACGAGGGACGGCTATAGCTGGGCGCTGATGGACGACTACTGCTTGACGGACGACTATAAGAGGACGACGAAGGACGACCACCACCGTATGACGAGTGACCACCACCGTATGACGAGTGACCGCCGCCGTATGACGAGTGACCGCCAGGACGACTGCCACCCGAAGGACGCTGCGCCTCGGCACTGGCAAGTCCAACGACCGCCATGACAAGAACTAACGAGATAAAACGCATTGTTTTCATCTTATTGTATGATTTGGTTTTATGTTTCTACTATTGTGACTCCCTTTGGGGCCGAAACCTTTACTATTTAGTACTATACTTCATCATTTTATTGCTCATGCTACCTTATCAGTGTCAGCGTACCAAACTTTTTGCGCCAGTTGTCGCTAACTTCAAGGTCTTTATAACGAACAAGATATGTATATGCTCCTTGAGGGCACGGGGAGCCGTTGCTGGTGCCGTCCCACGCCTCGTCAATGTCGGAAGAATGGAAAACACGCTGCCCCATGCGGTTGTAGATGCTTATCTCAAACTCCTCTATGCCGATGCCACGCACACGGAAAATGCCGTTGATGTCCTGCGGCGTGTCGCCGTTAGGGCTGCGTGCAAGGAAGATACTGGGGACATACAGCCCCGTATATATCACAGGGAGCTTATAGATGGCCGTGTCGTGGCACAGGCCGTCGGCAACCGCAAGCACTGCCACCACAGTATCACTGCCATCCTCGGCCCTATAATTAACCTGCGGCGCATGCGACCGCTGCTCGTCGCCGTCAATATACCACGTTCGTATGCCGTCGATGGCGCTGGCATCGATAAACTGCACCTGCATATTGTTAAAGTCGAGGTAGTCGGGCTTGGCCACTATGCGCGCCTTGATGTCGTCGGTATGACGCACGGTGATATGGAAGCGCGTAGTGCTGTCGCCACCATAGCGGTTGCAGTGGTGGCAGGTGACGGAGTCGATGATTGAATGGTCGTAGTAGCGACCATCAATGACAATGCTGTCGCAACCTTCGCCATAGATGTCTGCCGAGTTGTTAGGGTCAACAAGCAGGTGCAGGTAGGCGATGCTGTCGCAGCCCAGCACGTTCTTCAGGCTGTCATGGTCGTTGTAGGTGTAGGTTCCTGTCTGGCTATATACTTCGTCGTTCCATAGATACTTGTCGTGTGTGAATACCGAAGTGTCGGACCTGCTGGTAGTCTTTATTAGCCAGTAGGTCAAATCCTCTACGGGGCACATGCCGTTGTTGTCCTCATGCACCTTGACAGGCACGGTGGTGCCGGGCGCACCGTTGGTGGCCTGCTCGGGGATTGCCCAGCGCGAGTCGGTTACCACCCTGAAATTATCCACCCCCGTAACATATCCCATGCCCGTATTGTCGAAACGGAAATAGTAGGTGCCTTCGCCAGGTAGCGAGGAGAGCGACACAGTGACGTTGCTCCACAGATAGACATCGCTGTCGTCCCTGTCGCCACCTTCCCACGAGTTCCACAGGCTCGTCCACGGCCCTTCTGGCGAGGTACTGTAGGAGAGCGTCAGCGTCTGCCACTCCGAACGGTTTTCCACTACGAGGGTCAACGCCACATAGACAAACTTCACGGCAGAACGTATCAAGTCGCTGTTGATGGTGACAGGCGGAGAGATAAGATTGGACGATGAGTAAGCGAACTCGCCCCAATAGGTAGGGCACATGGCCGAGAGTCCGCTATAGCTTGTCACGCGCCGATTGTAGGACGACCCATTGTCGTCGTGCGTACTCAGACGCCAATAGCCATCGTGCTGCCATTCATCCCACTGCTCAAAGGTGTAGTTATATAGCACCGACACCTCGCCCGTAGAGCCCGTATCGCCAGGGCAGATGGACTCATGAAACACACGCGTAGGCGGCTCGCAGTCACATACTATTTTAACAACGGTGTCCCACACACTGCAGGAGGACTTCACATAGCAGCGGTACTCGCCAGGACGCACACGCAACTCATTCTCGCTCTGCAAGTTGGCAAGACGACCAAGGGCATACTGATAGCGCACGCCAGTCTCGATATGAGGGTACATGATGACACGCCCGAAGTCGCTGCCACAGGGATTGACCACCACCACGCTATCCATCTCCAACGCCGCAGTCTGCGCATCGCGGTAGTTATTGAACAGGCTGTCAACCTCGTCTGACGAGATAGCGCGATTGTAGATGGCTATATCGTCCAGCTTGCCACTATACGGAAAATAGGTGGCGGCACCACCATCAAGACGACCAAAATAGAGCGGTAGCTCGTTGGCAACACCGAAATCAGCAGTACTCGTCAGCGTGTCGGTCATATTGCCCTGGTCGTAGAGCGTGCCGTTGAAGTATATGCGCTGAGAGGTACCACTTATCACTATCACGCAGTGTATCCACTCGCCTATCTTGTAGCAGTTGTAGTCGGCAGATATGCCTATGTGCGTGCCGCGACTGGGATTGGCGTTGTAGAAATCTATACTCTGCTTCCACGTGTCGGTAAACGAGCTACGGATGCGGAAACCCGACGAGACGGTAGAAAGCTCGCGCGCCCCGCCCTTGGCTATGACGGTGAAAAAGGCGTTGCTCGACACTATATCCTCTGTGCTGCCACGCATCACGGCTCCACGTGCCGAACTCTGGCTCATCCAGAAGGAGATGGTCATCTGCCGCTCGAAACTCAACGTCTGGCTCGGCTGCACCTTTATCCAGTTGCGATTGTCAACACCGCCAAACTCATAGGCACTGTTGGCATTGCCAAAGCGGTCGGCACTGAGCGAGGGCACTGTAGCATCGTCGTCGCTCTCCAGCACTCCATGATTGGCATTGCCGCTTATGTCGTCGGCATTACCGTTAAAACCATAGTAGGCCACCAAGCCGCGCCGTGGCACATTGCTCGGCACCGTCTGCGCCTCAATGCAGACACTGAATATCAGCATCGTAAGGGCTACGGCTAAGGAGCTTATATATTTGTAGAACGACATATTTGAACGTTATTTGAAAACCATTTTACCTCTGTTCAATCACCGTTTGAACAACATATTATCTTGCAAAAATACAAAATATCTTGAAATAGGATAAGAAACATCCCCTCATAACTTTTTAAAAAGACTTTTTTTTAGGACTCCGTAGGAGTTACACGCCAATAGAAACTATTTGATTTTCAAATCTCTCAACTTGAGAAAGGTTGTATATAAACCTAATTTATAGAAGCCTCTTTAATAAAACCATGCGCACATGACATTCAAGCACATAACCAATCCCTCTTTACGACGCTACATCCCGTCATACAACCGCATGACCTGCTCTATCAGCTCATGGCGCGGCAACATGCCATCGACCCAACGTATGGTGGTGCCACCGCGTTCCATGTGGCGGAACCATGTCATCTGGCGTTTAGAGAAGCGCCGTATATCGGTGAAAAGTTGTGTTACCATCTCGTCGTAGGAGCAACGTCCCATGAGGTAAAGCGTGATATTCTTGTATTCCAAGCCATAGCGCAGCAGGCGGTCGGTAGGCACCCCCTGCTCCATGAGGCGCTGCACCTCGTCTATCATGCCCTGCTGCAAACGGGCATGCAGGCGGCGTTCTATGCGGCTCACCACCACCTCACGTGGCATCAGCAATCCCACGACAAGATGACGCATGGCTGGCATACGCTGGTAGGCATCGGGATGCTGTCGTTGAAACTCCTGTATCTCGAGGGCGCGGACAAGGCGCTCGCGCGTCTCGGTGTCGGTATGGTTGTGCAGATGGATGTACGAGGCAAGGCGTGCCGTGAGCTCCTCATCGCTACATTCTTCTATGCTCCTACGGAACGCAGGGTCTATGGGAGCATCCGAGAGCTGGTAGCCCTTCACCACGGACTCTATGTACATCCCCGTGCCGCCACAGAGGATAGGAGTGTGACCGGTAGCACGAACAGCATTGTAGGCATTGACGAAATCCGTCTGAAACTGATAGACGCTATACTCCTCGCCAGCATCGCGGATGTCTATAAGGTGGTAAGGCACATGGACGCCATCCACATCATAGTCCGTCAAATCCTTACCCGTGCCTATATCCATACCGCGAAACACCTGCCGCGAGTCGGCACTGATGACCTCGCCGTCAAGACGTAAAGCAAGTCCTACGGCAAGGGCTGTCTTGCCACATGCCGTAGGACCCGTAATAGTGATAAGGCGATTGTCGTCCACTAATTGTGTTATAGCCGTTTAGTCGAAGAAGAAGATGCGTCCACGCTGCTTGTCGAACTCGTATTCGCCAAACTGCGTGAGACCTACGCGACTTATGATGAACTTATAACTGACACCCTTCACGATAACGACTTCAAGATTATGCACCACACGCTGTCCTATCTTCATCTCCTTGATGATGACGGTGGACTTGTCAAGGATGTTGCCCTCGGGGTCAAAAGCATTGTCGCGGTCGGGGAAGTCTTCCTTATTGATGCGACGCTGATAGAGGTAGTTCATAGCCTCCTCCCACGACATGGAGACGGGCTCCTGATAGCGTTCGTCGATGAGCATGGTGCTGCTGGCACCATTGGCTATGCACTCCACTTCGCCCTCGGACGAGTTAATCATCGTCACAGGCACTATGGCCTCAGTATGCACAATCTCGGGGGCTTGTTCTATCTCCTCAATAGGATGGTTAACAAGGTCTATCACCTTGCCGTCCTCCGTCTGCTTGGCGGTAGGCGTCTCGGAAGGCATGGCATCCACGAGACGGCGCGACACATAGTCGGTCCGCAACACACGGAACTCTATGCGGCGGTTGAGCAGGTGGGCCGCCTCCTGATAGTCGCCTTCGGGCAGGTGCGAGATATAGTCGCACGCCATCACCGTGCCAGCGGAGAAAGTATAGACGTTGCCACCAACACGTACTATGGCGTCATGGTCAAGGATGCGAGGCTCGCGCTCGCCATAGCCTTTGGCAACCAAACGCTCACGCTCTATACCGCGCGACACGAGGTAGTCCACCACCGACTGCGCACGACGCTGCGAGAGTGTGTCGTTGGTGAGGCCAAGGAAGGGACGGCAGTCAGTATGCGCACGTATCTCCACCACAACACCGGGGTTGTTCTCCATGATGAGATAGAGGTCCATGAGCGAATCCATAAATTCCTCCTTGAGGTCCCACTTGGAGAGGTCATAACGTATCTCGGGCAGCACTACGGGCTGGTGAGGCACCGGCTCTATGCGGAAATCATGTACTATATCCTTATCAACATTATATCCGCGCGTGCTCTCCGACCCTTCGGTAGTGAAATAATCAACCTTGGAGACGATGAGTTTATATACCACATTGCGGCGCACCACGTCGTTGCCGAAACGATAGAAACCAGCACGGTCAGTGTAGGTGTCGTTCTCCGAGCCATCGGAGCCTACAAGCTTCACCTTGGCACCCTTGACGAGTTGCATAGACTTCTCGTCACGCACAATGCCCTCAATGCTGTACAACAGCGGGTCGAGGGTGAAATAGAACAGGTCGTCGTTGATGTTCTCCGTGCGCTTGCCCTTGGTCTCTGTATTTTTGTTGTGAGGGTCGTCAAAAGGACGGTTGGACGAGAAGAATCCGCGCTCCTCCACAGCACTATGCTCATCCGAAGGATAGTAGAGGATACTCATCTCGTCATAGCTCGAGTTGATAGGCACTCCGAGGTTCTGCGGCTCGCCAGCGTGGCTGCCATGCACCTCGGTGCTGAAGAGGTCCATGCCGCCAATGCCGGGCAGGCCATTGGACGAGAAATACATCATTGAGTCGTTGCGCAACACTGGGAACACCTCGCGACCACCCGTATTGATGGACTTTCCCATATTGCGTGGCTGTCCGAACTCCTCGGTTGTCGCTTTACGCGTGGCTACCCATATGTCGTAGTCGCCTTGTCCACCGGGCATATCCGACGAGAAATACAGCGTCAGACCGTCAGAACTGATGGCAGGATAAAGATAGTTGTACGAGGTGTCGCCAAGATACACGCGCATAGGCTCACTCCATTCCTCTGCCACGACTTCTCCTTTCTTTTTCTTCTTCTTTTTCTTGTTCTTAGAACTCTTCTTAGCCTTTGTGGCAGTGGCATCCCCTTCTTCCTGCACCTCCTGCACCTCGCCATAGGTAGAGGTATAGATGAAGCAGCCCTGCGTGAGGTTGGTTCGCGCGTCGCAACGAGTGAAATAGATAGTGCGCCCATCGGGAGAGAAGCACGGCTCGCCCTCGTTGACAGCAGTATTTATACGACCCTTATCCTCAAACAGCTCTGGCGCCGCTGTCCATTCGCCACGGCGGTCCATATACACCTGATAGAAATCAGAGAACGCCTGCCCCGTCCAAGCATCAACAGCATCATCCTCACTCCAGAAACGTGACGAGGTGAAGATAATCCGCGACGTATCATCACCCACAAAACGCGGCGCCCAATCGTTAAACTCCGAATTCCACCCCTCGACACGCTTAATCTTATGACGTGTGCGATTGTTAATCATCTGGCGGACAAAGACCAGCGACTCGCTGCGCGTCTTAGCAAACTGGTCTTCGGGCACCAACTTAATGTACTCTTTGTACATCTCTTCGGCCTGCTCGAACTTGCCCTCATAGCGATACATCTCGGCGAGGTAATAGTACACCTTAGGCTCTGTGGTGTAATACTTGCTGCCAATCAGACGACGATAGTGGCTGGCAGCCTCGATATAATTGTTTGCCAGTCGGTGACATTCGGCCATCTGATAGTATATGCGGTTTTTCTCCACCTTGTTAGAGCCCACCTTGCGGTAAGCCTCCTCATACTGGTCAAGAGCAGAAAGATACTGCTTCTGAGCAAAAAGTTTGTCTGCCTTTTCCGCCAGACTGCTTTTCTGCGCATTGGCACCAACGGCAAGAAACAACGCTGCAAGGAGCAACAAGAAACCTCTTCGGAATGTATTCATATTTTTAGCGTACAATTATCTATATCAATATATTTCATACAATTATACCGCATCGCAATTCTACACCACGATACGAAACAAAGTGCTAAAATACAGTTTTTTTTTGAATCATCGCAGATTTTTCTCCCGTCGCCACATCAGCAGACAGCACAACGCCATAACCCACCTCCATCATAATGCAACATCCAGACAGGTCCAATGAAGTTAAACCATGGCAGACAAAGCCTCGCCTGCAATTGGCATAGAAAAAAAATCACTGCATAACACATTGTATATGTGAAGTAATAAGAAAAAAAAGAAAAATATTTTTTGTCAGTTTGCAAAAAAGTAGTACTTTTGCAAACGCTTTCGCAAGGAAGAGAGCCCAGGTGGTGAAATTGGTATACACGCTACTTTGAGGGGGTAGTGCCGATAACGGCGTGCAAGTTCAAGTCTTGTCCTGGGCACCAAAGGAAAAAGCATCGCAAAGATGCTTTCTTTTGATAAGAGAGCCCGGGTGGCGGAATTGGTAGACGCGTACGTTTCAGGTGCGTATTTCGCAAGGAGTGCAGGTTCAAGTCCTGTCCCGGGCACAGAACTGAACGAAACAAGTTTTCGCTCAGTTTTTTCTTTTTTAGGCTTTCGCAATTCATTGGTTTGCTGATAGATCATCTCAAGCAGTTTGTTCATCCGGGTGGTTCGATAACTTTTTCCGTCATATTCGAGT
>JAFSPS010000049.1 GCA_017451385.1 Bacteroidales bacterium | reverse complement strand
GCCTACCTTGTGGAAGACAGCCTATGGCTCTCAATTGAGATGTTCGTGGATTCGTCGCCCGAAGTGGATGACTTTATGGAACGTTGCTTGAATATACTCAACGCAGGCGTTGAGCAAATAGCACGTGAGATTTTCAAATAAAATAAAACAAATAACCTATAGGCGGGAGAGGCCAAGTCCTCTCCCGCCTTGAAACATAAGAAAGATGGCAATACTTCAAGAATCAGAGATGATTGGCTCGTATAAAGTACAGAGCTTGATAAAGTCCAACCTGTACACCGAGACCTACAGGGTAGAAGATGGTAATGCAACACCTTACTTCCTCAAATTATTCGTTCTAAAGCGCATACCGACAAAGCTGATAAACCAACAAACGAGAATCATAAGAGAGATAGAGTATTGCCAAAAAATCAACCATAAGGGCATAGTAAGTTATATCGCTTCGGGCACGATTGAACGCGAAGAAAGCGACTGCCAGTACTACGTCACTAACTACTTTGATGGTGAATTGTTGTCGCAACGTATCCAGAGAGAGGGAAGGATTCCTGAAGAGGAGGCCATTAGGATATTTCGTGGCATACTGAATGCCGTGCAATATCTTCACTCTCAGCCCCCGATATTGTGTCATAACGATATTGATCCTACCAACATCCTGTTGTCTAATTCTACTGGTGGGGAGCCTGAACTAATAGATCTTGGACACCTCTCCGAGCGTTGCGGAGGGTCAGTGTGGTTCGATACCGCTGATATAGACCCTCTTTATCATGCTGACGAAACTATGGTCGGAATCTTTGACGAGCAGGGTGACATCTTTTCTGCATGCGCCATCCTATATGCAATGCTTACGGGAGAGGCCCCATGGAAGACGGATGTCCCCGTTGAGGGAGATTACAAGGAGCGGTTCTTGGCTTTGAAACAGTACCGCAAAAGTAACAAACTCAATATTGAGGCACTATCTGTTGGTGACAATATAAAAAGTGTGCTTCGAGTTGGATTGGCACTGAAAAGCTCCGAGCGAGCTGCTTCAGTAAAAGAAATACTACAGATTCTCGATGCTAACAGCCATCCGCGCGATGGGGAAAGTCATCGCTCGTCGCATACTACGCAGGCATTTGATACATCACAGCAGCAAAGTCCAAATTATGTGGAGTTTCAGATCAAGAGAGGTAATGGCAGGGGATTTGAAGATATTGCCGGAATGAACGACCTGAAAGAAACACTGAGTAAGCAGGTTATCTTCGTTATTAAGAATGATGAAATTGCCAAAGAATACAAACTAACACCACCTAATGGGATGTTACTGTATGGACCTCCAGGATGTGGCAAGAGCTTCTTTGCCGAGAAATTTGCTGAAGAGACAGGATTCAACTATCTGTTTGTTAAGTCGTCTGATTTGGCCAGTTCATTTGTGCATGGCAGTCAGGAAAAGATAAACCAGTTGTTCGAACAAGCTGCCAAGAATGCACCTATAGTGGTGTGTTTTGATGAATTTGATGCACTCGTTCCGGACCGTTCGTGGAACAATGTCTCGGCAGAAGAGGTGAATGAGTTCCTTACCCAGATGAACAACTGTGCTAAAAGAGGAATCTTCATCGTCGCCACTAGTAATCGTCCGGATAAGATTGATCCAGCGGTACTTCGCACAGGTCGTATAGACAAGATGGTATATGTGCCACTTCCAGATTTCGATGCGCGGCGCGAGATGTTCGAACTATATCTGAATGGACGACCGATGGAAGAGAGTATTGATTTGGACGATATGGCAAAGCTTACTGACGGCTATATCGCCAGCGACATAGCCTATATAGTCAATGACGCAGCCATTGTGGCGGCATACACACGAACAAAAATAACGACAGACATCCTGCATGCGTCAATTCACAATACACATCCTTCTTTGAGAGTAGATACGATGGAGGTGTATGACGGTATCCGTCGAAAAATGGAAAACACCGAGCGTAGAAATTTTGGTAGCATAGGATTTAAACAAAAAAAAGCCTTAGATGAGTGACAAATGGAAGATAATCCGATTTTCCAGTACTAATGTATTGGCAATCGTGCTGATTCTATTGGTGACTGCGTTGTTGCCTTCGCTTTTACAAAATGAGTTTTTTTCTGGGGCGGGGGAAAGTCTGGGATATGTCATAACAATTACCGTTAAAATAATCGTCACTATTTTTTTTGTGATTATTCCATTCACCATCATAGTAATAAAAATATACAAATGGGAACCAGTGAAAAGGGATCGTTTCCTGTTTGCACGTTCTGGGTGGGGAATGGCTTTGTATTCCGGAGTTGCCATTGTTCTCGTTGTCTCATTCATTTGTGCAATAGCCAATATATGGGTGGGTGATTCCCACGATATTTATTCCGAGGATGATGTTGCAACTAAACATACTCTCGTATGGAACGTTATCAGCCAATTTGCAGATCCTGGTAATCTGCCTCATTCACGTGGCTTTGGAGGAACATCGGTTGCCCTTATTAGTGCGTTCGCAGGCATCTTGTGTTTATCTGGTCTTGTCGTTTCTTCGTTAGTGAGTATGATATCAAGGAGAACGCAACAGTGGAGGGATGGACGGATACATTATACTGATGGTTTCAAGAACTATGTGGTTATTATAGGTTCAAATGAGCAAACAGCAACAATAATAAAGGGCTCGTTGAGAGAATCAGGAGTGGAATACATCCTTGTTCAGACCCGAAAAGATGTAGAAAAAGAACGGGCACGAATAGAGCTGAGGCTGGAACGGGACGACGAGAAGCGGGTTGTATTCTACTATGGCGACCGTGCGTTAGAAGAAGACGTAAAAGCGCTACAGTTGGAAAAAGCCAGAGAGGTGTATATATTAGGTGAGGATATGCGTAGCGAGAATGAGCAAGACCATGATGCGTACAATATCTCTTGCCTTGAGCATATTTCCAAATATATGGAAGAACACCAAAGGGCACAGGATGATAGCAAACGATTGAGATGTCATGTCAACTTTGAATACCAAAGTACTTTTATGGCCTTCAAATTCACGCACCTGTATAGAGGTCTTAACGAGACAATAGAGTTCTTGCCATTTAATGTACACGAAATATGGGCAAAGAAAGTGTTTGTGGACACATACGCCGTAGTGCCATCCAGTAAGAATTCAGATAAAAAAATAATTGATTACCTGCCGTTAGACACATGCAGAAGACCAATAGGAGGCAATGACGCTTCGACAAAATATATACAGTACGATACGAATCAGTCGGTCCACTTGGTTGTTATTGGAATGAACCAGATGGGTGTGGCATTGGCTATGCAGGCAGCATTGTTGGTCCATTTGCCCAATTTTCATAGAGATAATAGTTATAGGACCACGATTTCGTTTGTTGATAATGACGCAATTAGGGAGGGTGAGTTTTTGAGAGGTCGCTATGATGCCCTATTTTCTCTTTGCAGATATCGGGAAATCGTTGTCGGAAGAGATGTTCTGACTGATGACGATGCTGATACTCTATGGAAAAATCCATTGGAGAAAGGACGTTATTCATTTATGAGAAAGGACGTTGATGCCATAAATGAAAATTTTATGGATATTCAGTGGGAGTTTATAGAGGGCAATGTTGCTTCGCCTGATATTAGGGAATACCTTGCGACATTGAC
This sequence comes from Bacteroidales bacterium, assembly GCA_017451385.1. Classification (GTDB taxonomy): domain Bacteria; phylum Bacteroidota; class Bacteroidia; order Bacteroidales; family P3; genus Colimorpha. The sequence continues at coordinate 23,546 of JAFSPS010000049.1, read as the reverse complement.
AGAAAATGAATGCAAAACTACAACCATCGCAGTGTGTTTCAATAATCCACAGCAATCCATTGCCACAGCACTCTATCTGCCGGAAACGGTCTTAAAACGTTCTCTTCAGATTCTTGTCTATCAGCAGAATACTATGGACATGATTGATAAAATCGCTACTTCGGAGAGAGAGTGGAAAAGATATGGGAAATTGAGGCCATTTGGTATGATTGAAGGCTGTTATACTGTGGGTATGTTTGATAGCAAGCTGGCGAAATTTGCCAACATGGCGTATGCTGACAGAGACTTGACACCGGATTCTCCCCAACCCATGGAAGAGGCCTATCGTCTTCGGACTGACAGGCTATGGGACGAATTGGGCATAGTGGATAAACTTTCCAATATTGATTTAGTTGATAGTTTGGGGTTGAAGCTTCGGTCAATTGGCATTGATGAGTATGATGACGAAAAGATATTTAATGCTCTTGTGAATGCAAAAGATACACGGCTGGCTTATTTGGCTATGGCGGAACATCAACGCTGGCTTACAGAACGACTGACAATGGGGTACAGACCTTTGGATGAAGACGAGTTGGAAAAGGAGAAGAGTAATGGAAGGACTGGATATAGGTATTCAAAGGAATACTATAAAAACAAGCGAAGAGCCCATTTGGACATCTGTTCCAATGAAGATGTTTTAATTCGTGACAAGAAAGCCGCGGAACGCAATATGGATAGGAAAATAATAACAATGATATACTCTCTTAAGAAATGGAGCCATGTAGCATTGTTGCGTGATATATTTACAGGAAATAGTTTGCCACAGTACAGAAGCATTATTAAAGATATGGAACGTGTGGGTAAGATACGGATGAGCTGTCATAATGTAACTGTAGGGCAATGGGAAATGGTAATGGGGACGCATCCCAGTGATATGCTCTCCAGCCACAAAGAGGATTATATCACCAGTGTGTCGTGGAACGATGTCCAACGATTTCTTAAGGTGATTAGAAAGGAAACAGGATTGCCGTTCGATATACCGACACAAGAGGAATGGAACAAGGCAAAAGAGTACGAAAGCGTTATAAAGGATTTATGTGGTACAGTCTGGCAGTGGACAAAGTCGAATGGGACGGAATATGCAAGTAGCCGTGTTTTCTGTGGCATGAGTAAAGGATTCAAAGAGAGTGGTTGGAAGGATGATAGTAGTTATTGGCTTCCTAATTTCACTTCGAAAGACCTCGGTTTCCGATTGGTACTAAGATGCGACTATCCCCAAAGCATACGCGAAAACAATTTTGATGCAAAGGGAGAAATGCGTCGCGATGATGACAAAGAAATTAGTTTGATGATAAGAAAGATGGTTCGGGTCGAGGACAATCCATCTTTCAGAATATTACCTACGCCGGTAACACAACGACAATGGAAAGCGGTAATGTTCACAGATATACCATTTAAAGAGCGCATAATACATGCCAAACATCAGGGGGATTATTATCCAATAGAAAATATTACTTTTCAGGAGGTTTTAGATTTTGTCACGAAGCTAAACGAAAAGTATCATGGAATCGGATTTAGACTACCAACAAACGATGAGTGGAAACTGGCGGTAGAACAGAACGAACAAAACATAAGGACGACAGACTTTGATATTCTTTCGAATGATCAAAAATCGTTATTTGTCCGCTCTCAGATTATCTGGAGTAACGAATTGGCAAAGTCAACGCGCGAGGAACCGAACTATAATGATTTGCCAGATGATGGAACTCTGATATATGATTTATTTGGCAATGTATGGGAATGGATAGGTGAAAAGTATGATTGTGACAATGGTGATATAACTCGCAGATTGCATGGTGGGAGCTGGCGTTTTTCTAATGATGAATGCAAACGCGCTGGCGGTAGCTATTGGTTGAAAGAAGGCTACAAGGCAGATGATATAGGCTTTCGTATTGTTGTCAGCGAAGAGGATTATCAGAAAGTGATAAAGAAACTTGATGGGAATAGGGAAGGATAGGTCTATCATGCAATTTCACGAGTTGGCACCAATTAAGCTTCTCGGTGCCGAGTGGTATTGTCATTGCTTATCGGTACCATCGGTTTATGGTTGGCTATGCCGATAGCTAAGTCGATGTGTCTTACGGAGACGTTGGACTTCATCGTAGCACGAAACAAAACAATATAATTACTAAAAATATGGATACGCGAAAACCATTTGCCTTTATTTCATATTCGCGCAAGGATGTCGCTGTGGCAACAGATATCCGCCAGCGGCTGGAGAAATATGTCTATTCCAAAGAACTGGTTCTGCCAGAAAACCGCCCTGAGGATCCAAGATATGTCCGTCCGATATTTCAGGACTTGGCAGATTTGCATACCAGGAAGGAGAATTTCTGGGATGAACTGAAAGAGAAAGTACGAGACGCCAGATATCTTATTGTGATTTGTTCGTCCAATTCAGCCCAGTCTGAGACGGTAAAGAAAGGAATTTCGTATTTCTTGCAGACGCACGACAACGACACGAGCCGTGTTATCCCGTTATTTATTGACAACATTGTTCCGATGACGGAGGTTGTTGACGAAATTGTGAAAGTGAGGAACTGTCCGATATACATAACTAAAAGGGACAAAGAAGGCCATGTGGGACGGAAGTACTGCTTCTATCATTTGCTCGAATATTTGCTACATGTTGACTTCTATAAGCTCTACAACCGCTATGAAGCATACAAGAGAAGGAAAGCAACCCGAAAAATCATGATTGCGATGTCATTCTTTGCTCTTGCTCTTATTACAACAATTTACGGGTGGATTTCATCAAGGCAACTGGCAGAAAAGGAGTCGCAACGAGCCACTACGGCGGAAGCGCTGACAATCTTTGAACGGAAGACCTTTCCATATTCGCTGGTTGTTGGGTATGTCAACAACTTCCTACGGCCCACATTAGATGCACTTAAAGAAAAAGATGGCGAGATGGCGCATATCATCATATATATGCCATACTCGTACGAACAACTGAACATCGTGGAACATACAACTGAACTGAACGGAGTGGTGGCAGGGCAGCCTACATTTGCAGACTTTACTAAAGAAGAAATCGCTGTAAAAGCACATCGGGGTGGCGTCACGTTGGTGCGAGCCAATTTCAAGAATGAAATCTGTCCTGTATATATAGACCAAGCCAACACTGTTGTCGCATTCAAATATGTTGTTGACTATAAATTTAATTCGGAAGAGAATCCATTAAAGGTCGTTAATACAAAAGAAAACCGAGATAGAATGGTTCAGGAATATACTGATGAATTTATAGCACACACACTCAAAAATCTGGACGAATATAGAGCGTATATTCATTTTGTTAGGTCGAAGACCGAGTTGAATCAGATAATTAGTATAATAATGGATGAGAAATAATAATGAATAAGTTGATACTTGACCAGACACAGAAGGTCGCCGTCGCTCGCATTGTATCGGATTTGATAGAGTCAGATTTCATTGTCGAGGAACGTGAGATGAGTTTTTTTGAAGATATCATATCTAAAGATGGGTTGAGAATCAGCAAGAACATGCTTGTTGAGGCAAAGAAGATGGATTTTGCAGAGGCCGTGGTTTCGCTCAAAGAATTGAATCAGGAACAAAGAAAGGAGGTAATTGCCATTCTTAAGGATTTGGCTTTGTCCGACGGCACTTGCGTGCCATCTGAGGCAATATTGATATTTGCTTTGGAGCAGGCTTTGGAGAACGATGCATGTGTCTATTCTGTTCCGGCAAAAGATGTTGGAATTGATAATATGACTGCAATATACATTGAAAATGAAGATGACACAAAAATAGCAAAGGCTATAGAGTCGAACTATCGCACTATCAGCAATGACTTTGCCATGGCAGGTTTTAAGTTTGTTCACATACCTTTTGTTGTGAACGATTATAAAAAGATGAATCCCGAGTATCTGAAAAAGGTGGTTCTATATATGCTGCCTGCCATATCCCAAGAAAAGGTTGACTCTATTTGCTTAGACTTGCAGAATATGACAACTTCAATATTTTGTAGTAATTTGTTGTACAATAAAATCGGTATCCAGCTTTCTGATTGCGGTCCTTCTCTTTTAATCAAAATAGGGGAATCTGCGCTTATTGGGGAATACGAAAAAGGGGATTCGGAACGAACGTATTATGCTAATTTTTTGCGGATAGGTTTGATTGGCAATGTGATGAAAGAGATGCGTTTTTTGATTGATTCATACCATGGTATGATAAACTGCCCTATCGCAGTAAATAGTCTGCCAGAAAGCCATAAGTTTACATATTTAGGCTTCCATCGTTCACTGTTTGATCTGATTGCATATGGCAAAGAACAAAAAGAATATGTGCTTTGCTTCAACCTTACAGGAAGTCTCCCGAGGGTGTTTTTTGAGCCTGTTGACGGATGTGACGAACCGATATCGATAAAACTGACTCCACAAGAAACGGCACTATACTATATGATTGTGACCGAATCATTTGATGGTGATGGGCTTGACTGGAGAGAGGTATTTGAAACAGAAGAAGACAAACAACAAAAAAGAAACCTATTGGAGGCGTACAATAATATCTATGAACGCGTGGGAGGTCGTGATAAGAAAGTAGAATATAAAGATAAGACGCAAGTTTGTCTTATTAAGAAGAAGATATCAGTAAATCAGTGTGTTGCAAATATTGGACTCTTCATTCCGGATAATTATAAAGAAGGAAAACAATCATTTTATAGAGTATCAGCTTCTCGCAAAAATGTAAAATTTAAAGGAAAACAATAAGTTACGATTTTATAACAACGTTGTACCCGAATGGAGGCGTAAATGCATTCTATTCGGGTACAACGTTTTTATTGATTAAAAAAATTATTGAATTGATTTATTTTTGCCTTCGAAACAAAGACAGAAAAGGTTGCAACGAAGCATTCCACTGTCAGAGTAAAAACTAAAACAATAAAAATATGATTGACTTGCCTGCAATTTATTTACGAAATCTCGCAAAGAGAGCGTTGTCGAATGAACCTGTATCACCAGCAGAAATCGTTCGTGTTCCCAAACTAATTGACCAAACATATGGTGATGGTAATGGAGTTTTGGACATCCATGACTTGGATGATATAACATCAAATGTAGTAGAAGATGTCTCTGACAAGATTGGATGTTTAGTGGATTTTGTTACATCAATTTTTTAATATACTATAATCACGGACACTGTATGGACATTATTAGTGGGGGCGGTATTTCTTAAGCGGAAATACTATACGTGTGGTAAAAAATGTCTCAGACATGAGTCCGTGATGTTCTTTCTCCAATGAGGAATTACAAATAACAAAATATTAATAAAATAAAAAATATGGGAGCATTTGGACTTGGAATGGGAATTATAAAAACCATCGTTGGTGTCGCTACTAGCGATGGCGAGATGATTGCAAAAGGTTTGAAAAAAACAGCAATCAATACGGTAACGACAATAGGAGACATTATTGTTGGGGAATTCATTAAGAATGCACCAAAAGATAGCGATGAAGATATAGGATAGTTATAAATACTCTTTCAGAGTTAAGTGACTGTTCAATATTGTTATGCATAATAAAACAATACAACGATTATACTATCAATAATTTTTATTACACAAAACTGCAAAATAAATATACCCATTTGCTTAATAAAATAATTGTTCTTATATGGACGATATATTTGATATCATCGGTGAAGCTGCAACACCTGCGGTAGAAATAATTAAGGATTGGGGACAAGATGCTTTGGATGGCATAAAGAAACATGCTCCCCAGTATTTAAGATATGTAATCTATGCTTTAAAAGGGTTGCATATATAAGGTGCATAAATAAACTACATTCAATCCTTTGGATGTGGTTTTTTTGTTTACAACGTTGTAGTTCTGTCGAAGTCCGCTAAAATAAATGTATCCTTGCAAAAGAAAGGAGCAATAGAAATGATTGACGACTATAGAAAGCTTTGTTTAGAAGACAGCTCGGATAGAGTGAAAGAAGGTGTGGGAAAAAACATCATCCCTCCACCAAAGGAAAAACCTCTGTGGATAGGCTTTATTGAGAAATTTAAGGACCCAGTCATTGTGGTTCTGCTGGTAGTATTCATGCTCTCGGTGGGAATATCATTATATGAAATAATCGGAACTGGCAAGAGTTGGTCGACAATGGTGGAGCCGCTTGGCATTTTGGTGGCACTGCTACTTGCCACAGGGGTAGGCTTTATATTTGAAGTAAGGGCAGAAAAGGAATTTAAGATTCTCAATAGGAAGAAAGATGAACGGAAGGTAAAAGTGCTGCGGTGGATTGGTGGAAATGTAAGAAAAGAGGTTCGTCCTCAGCTGTTACAGATTAAGAAGAGTGATGTCGTGGTAGGAGATATTGTTCGTTTGGAAAGTGGCGACGAGGTTCCTGCAGATGGAAAGATAGTAAAGTCCGAGACACTGCGTGTTGATGAGTCGGCATTTACGGGAGAGATGTATGCCAACAAATCAAAAGAATATGATTCCGAGGAAGAGTCGGCATATCCACGAGATTTTCTGTTGAGGGGTAGCATCGTCTTGGAGGGACAATGTTTGTACCAAGTTACTGCTGTAGGAATGGATACAGAAGAGGGTAAGGGAGCAAAAATAATTCAGGAAAAAACGACGATAAAAACACCTTTGAATGAACAGCTTGACAATTTGGGGAAATGGATTACACGGGCAAGTTATCTTATTGCCGCCCTGATTGTGGTAGGGCGATTGATTTATTTCTTCGCCTTCGACGGCAATCAGACAAATGATGCTGACATTATTGAAATACTCTCATTCACACTGAATTCCATTATGATTGCAGTGACGCTGATTGTTGTGGCTGTGCCAGAAGGACTTCCGATGAGCGTTACCATCAGTCTGGCTCTCAGTATGAAAAAGATGCTTAAGGAGAATAGCTTGGTTAGGAAGTTGCATGCATGTGAAACAATGGGGGCTGCGACTGTAATATGTACTGATAAAACCGGAACATTGACGGAGAACAAGCTCCGAGTGATGGAAGATTCAGAAGTGCTGTACGATGATATTGAGCATATAGCACGTGGAATAGCAGTCAATTCAACAGCAGAACTTTCCATACTACCTAATGGTGAGATGCGAAGTGTTGGCAACCCGACAGAATGCTCGTTGTTGCATTGGTTGCATGAGGTGAAGGGAATAGACTATCAAGACTTTCGGGAAGTGATGACTATTGTTCATCAAGAGACATTCTCGTCGGATACCAAGCAGATGACTACATATGCTATAGACAATTTATCTGGAGAAAAGTACAAATTTGTTAAGGGGGCTCCAGAGGTTGTGCTTGCAATGTGTGACGAGGTGATGTCTGGCAGGTCGAAGGAAGAGGTTGTGGAGAGACTTTCAGAACTGCAACGTTTGGGAAGAAGGACATTGGCATTTGCCGAGCAAGTGATTGTTGATGGCTTGGACACTCCATTGACTTTCTTGGGTTTTGTTGGAATGGCAGACCCTGTGCGGAGTGATGTGCGTGAAGCAGTCGAAGTCTGTCAAAAGGCTGGTGTAAATGTCATTATGGTTACAGGTGATGTGGCACTTACTGCCAAGAAGGTTGCTGAAGATACGGGAATCATTTCTGAACAATCACAGGAAGGACTATATTCGGGTATTGAATTCGAGTCTCTATCTGACCAAGAAATAAAGGAGTGCGTCTTGCCTTCGCTCAGGGTATTGTCGAGGGCGAAGCCTGCCGATAAGGCACGACTCGTGACTCTGCTGCAAGAGGAAGGACAAGTGGTTGCGGTTACTGGAGACGGAACCAATGATGCTCCGGCATTGAAGAGGGCACAAGTTGGACTTTCAATGGGTGACGGTACATCACGGGCGAAGGAGGCGAGCGATATCACCATTATTGACAACTCCTTTGCCACTATCAATAAAGCTATCCTATGGGGCCGGTCATTGTATCTAAATATCAAGAGATTCATACTCTTCCAAATGACGATAAATGTGTGCGCCTGTCTGATTGTATTGATAGGTGCCTTTATGGGGTTGGATTCACCCTTGAATGTCACACAGATGCTTTGGGTAAACCTTATAATGGATACCTTTGCGGCTATGGCCTTGTCGTCACTGCCTCCAGATAGCAGAGTGATGAACGCGCCTCCACGTAAAGCCAATAGTCATATAATTGATAGGAAGATGACTCAGAGTATTCTCGGAGTGGGGGGATTTCTATCATTATTTCTTTTCGGGCTGTGGCAACTCTTGTGGCATTGTGATATTCATAATGTTGGAGATTTATTGAGCAGAGATGTATGGGATGTTTATCTCATAAATTTCTTTGATTTCACAAAAACCAAACAACATTTAAGTAGCTACGAACTTGGGATATTTTTTACTTTCTTCGTCCTGCTACAGTTTTGGAACTTATTTAACGCCAGATATTTCAAAACAGAAAGAAGCCTTTTGCTGGATTTATATGGAGTAATAAGAAAACCATATAATATTGCAAAATACTACAGTACTGGATTCATCTTGATTGTGTTTGCCATCGTTGTCGGACAAGTACTCATAGTTAATGTTTTTGGCGATATGTTCGGAGTGTCGGCTTTGAGTGGGAGTGATTGGTTGTTGTTGCTTTTGTTGACTTCCCCTATTTTGATTATAGGCGAATTGACGAGGGGAATACAGCTTTTGTGGACGTATTTTTTTATTAGAAAACGATAATACAAAAGGAGGTCTTACCAATGACAAAACAAATGAATAATACGATTACAAACGTGGCTGTAACAATAGCTACAATATTGGCAGTCCTTTCGGGATATTATGTAATGCAGATTGTGTATGATTCGATTGCTGCGTCAATCATTTTTGGACTTGTTTGGGGGACAATCGTCTTTAGCGAAAGTCGATTCTCATATATCAGTCTTAATGTTGATGGGAGAATTGCTATTACAAAGGAAGAGGTAAAAAACAATCTGGGACATATTATTGTGGCTATACTCCTTGCCTTTTGGGTTTCAGTTCCTTTAGAACTTTGGATATACAGGTCGGAGATTATATCTTTTGCTGGTGAAGCCACCAACGATTTGAATATTCAGATGCAAGGGCTTATAGAGCTTTTTGCATCAAACTGGGTTTCGATGCTTTTGATTTTCATAATCATTGCTGTGGTGTATCAGATTCCAATCTTTATGAAAATGGCTTCTGAAGAATAGTGTTACATGAGAATTAATACAATTATAAATCAATACTTTTGAATTATGTCATGGAATGATTTGACAGAACGGCAGAAGCAGCTGGACCGAGCTATTGATAGCTGCGGAGTGAAACTCGACAACAGCGAGCGTTGCTTGAAGAAGGTGTCAGATGCTATCGGTGCCACAGCCGATGAAATGACATTTGTCCGCATGCGTATTACTCTTCGCTTGCAGACGCAGCAGCTGCTCAGCGATACCGATAGATTTATCGACAGCACAAATCGTCTTCTTAATGATTTATAGAATGATGGTTAACTGGGGTAATTTTTGCAGTCCTGTTCGATGGAAAATTTGTTTTGCAGGATTATAAGATTTGGTGGGGTAATGTTGAGGCATCTTAACGAGAAGTGATGTTATCAGATATGATTTCAGTATCTTTTGCCTTGTGGGTTTGATAGACTATGAGGTCGCCGCCTTTTACGGTGAAGGTGTCGGCGAGGGCGCTGTTGAGCGTGGCTTGCCACCAGCGGGTGATGCGCTGCTGATGCAGGGGGTAGAGTAGGCCGTGGAGCGTTACGGGGATGTCGGGCGAGAGGGAGAAGATGGATACTTGCTGACGGGGAAAGGCGGAGAATGTGCGCTCGCCGCGGGCGGGGGTGAAGGTGCCGTAGTCGCTGACCATGATGACCGAGGAGTCTGGGCGTTGCTGAAGAAGCATGTCGTAGTAGTCCATTAGCAGGCTGATGTTGCCGAGGGTGTGGTCTTCGCGCAGACCCGTGGCACCGAGTATGGTGATATGTAGTGGCTCGTAGGTGTTTGCGAGTAGCCATCGCATGGCTTTGGTGAGGTCGTTGAAGTCTTGCTCGCTTTCGTGATGCACAGGGTATGGCAGGTTGTTGCGCAGTTGTGGCGGCATGCTGTCAAGGTCGCCGACGACTTGGATGCGTGTTTTTTTGTCTGGATGATGGTCGTCGTTGAGGAGATGGCGGACGGCATCGTCACAGCATACGAGAATCTGCGCATCGGCTAATGCGGCGCAGGGTATGGGGTGAGAGGGGAAGTCGCCATCGGCGAGTATGACTGCGCGTTGCGGCGCGTTGGTGTCGTTCATCGTGTTTTGTTGTCGTGGTTGTTGTTTTGTTGTGCGAGGCGTCGCCAGTTGAAGTAGCCGAATACCACCACTATGGAGAAAACTGCATAGAGTAGGGCAGAGGGCCACAGGCCGAGCATAGCATACATGACGGCCATGAGGGGGTCCACAATCATCCAGCAAATCCATTCTTGATAGTATTTGCGGATGAGCATATAGGTGCCGCTAAGGTTTATGGACACCGTGATGCTGTCGAAGATGGGCATACTGCTCTCGCCGGTGTGGCACAGCACGGCGTAGGTGGCGAGGGCGAGGAGTAGCGTGGCTGCTATTATCGGCACGACAGTGCGGCGCGGCATGGATGTTATGGGTCGTTGTGGTGCATCTTTTTTGCGCCCCCTCCAATTATGGTGCATCCAAGCCCGTAGCCTCAAACGTCGTTGTGTGGCTTTTTTTTTGAACCCCATCCAATGGAGTAATCCTACTACAGCCATCGCGGCGAAGATGATTTGTAGTACGAAGTTGGCATAGAGTCCGTTGGCGTAGTTTATGTATATGTAGAGCAGCGACATCAGCAGGCTGGATACCCACATCCATAGGTTGGCCTTATACTGCAATGCTACATATATTATGCCGAGTAAAGCACCTATAACCTCAATGATGTCCATGTGGTATGTGGCGGAAAGGTGATGTTAGTCATAGGATAGCGAGAGGAATGGTTACCACTGCATGCGCTGATAGTAGCGGTACCATAGTTCGGGTATTTCGTTCTGCATGGCGCTTTGGTAGTCGTCGTATGAGCATGGTATGAGCAGGTGGCGTTGGTAGCGCTGGCGACGCTCTTCGTTGTCGCAAGGCACCTCCACCCACCAGCGGTCGCTGGTGCGGCTCTTGTAGAAGGTGAGCTCGAGACCGCTTTTTTCCAGTTGGACTATGAATTGCAGGAAGTTGTTTTGATTGTAATAAGGGTTTTCCTCTTTGCGGCCGAAGAATCCTTCGATGAAATACCAAAGGGCGTGGGCTGTCATGTGAGCTGTCTGTCCGTCGCGGTCGTAGAGTGGGTTGAGTTCGAAGATGCCGAGAGTTGAGACCTTGTCGCTCATGCCTGCGAAGCGTGCCATGCGGCATAGTTGCTCGCCGTAGAAACCATGTGGCGAGGGGTGCGCGTTGGCTGGGGCGTCGTTCTGGCGCACAGCGCTGATGTCGATGCTTACTACGTCGGCATTGCGAAGGAGCGGTTCGGCACGGCTCATGTCCTCCTGCAAGATGCCGAGGCGATAGGCGTCGAAATTGAGTTCGTCGATGAGGCGAATATGGTCGTTGCCTACGAGGTAGGTCTGATAGCCGAGGGTGGTGAAGTTGAACAGGTAGTTGGGCTGTTGCATCACTATGTGGTTAAGGTAGGAGCGCGAGGTTATTGCCGAGGTGTTGCTGATGTCGAACCGAGGGTCGATGGCGGTGATATTGATGACTTGCCCCACCATCTCGTAGGCTTTATATATGGCGTAGGTGAGGTCTTGTCCGCCGCCGATGACAATAGTCGTTATGCCGTGTTCCAGAAGCTGGCGCATAACATCGATTACGGCGTAGTAGGTGTCGTTGGGTGTCTCGCCGATGGTAATATTGCCGAGGTCGTAAAGTTTAAGTTCTTTTATAGGCGAGGCGAGTGCATAAAGATACTGACGTATGCTGTTCATTGCTGTGGCGCACCCCTTGTTGCCTACGGCGCCGCGGTCCTCGCCCACGCCCATGATGGCGAGGGATGAGTCGGCGAGGTCGGGGAAGCCGTCAACCTCCGTGTAGGCCTTGATGGCTTGACCAATGGTGGTTACACCGTCTTCGCTGATATAGCTGTGGGTATCTTTGCTTATTGGTTCAAAATATTGTTGTATATTCATTGCGCTACGTTTTATTCTCTATGCTTTATGGTTTGCAAAAATACAGAAAAAAGATAATAGTATCTAATGTTTCATTGTAAATGCTCGAATTGCGGAGCGGTGGCAGTATGTGTGGCGTTTTTTTTCGTCAGTAGATATGTAGGTGGTAGCCATCGTTGTCCATCAGGGTGGAGTATTGGTAGAGGCTGCAAGGGGTCTGCGAACCCTCTAACGGTTCTCCGCTGCTGTTGGCGTTGAAAATGCTCTTGCATTTGGGGCATTGCAGCAGTCCGGTGAATCCTTCGGTAGGTTCTACTGCTATATCGTTGTCGAAAGGGCAGGCACATTCGAAGGCGAGGAAATCGCCATAGAAAGAAGTGCGGATGACGAAAATGCCCTTGTGGCCGCGATTGATGGTGAGGTTGCCGCCCACGGTGCCGAGAGGTGTCATCTCAGGCATAGAGAGGTCGATGATGGCGCCATCGCCATAAGGAACACCGCAGGTGCGGTCTTTGCGGCATCCGGTGGCGCAGAACAGTAGGACAATGGCTATTATGAACAAATGACGTTTCATGGTTCACGATTTACAAATCACACGTTACTATTCACAATTCACAATTCACGACTCACAATTTACAATTTACAATTTACAATTCACGACTCACGATTCACAATATCCTCCTATCTGCCCCAGTTAAGTTTTTGGCGAATGGCCGTCAAGAAGGTTTGTTCTTTGAGGCGGACGAGGTTAATGGCGAAGTCGGCGCGGTGTATGGCAATCTGTTCGCCGCCGGCAATAGTCTCTTGGCGCGAGTCGATGCTGAGGTGCATCTGTTGGTGTTCGGGGTCTGTTGTGAGGCGTATGGTGGTGTTGTCTGGCACAATGAGAGGGCGCAGGGTGAGTGTGTGTGCAGCTATTGGAGTGATGACGAAGCATCCGCAGTCTGGCGTGAGGATGGGGCCGCCGCAGCTGAGGGAGTAGGCAGTGCTGCCGGTGGGAGTGGCTACAATGACGCCGTTGCCAGCATAGGTGCCTACCTGCTCGTCGCCAACATATACGCCCGTACGTGCCATCTCAGCGGTAATGGCGCGATGCAGAACGACCTCGTTGAGTGCTATGGTGTGTCGGTTGCCATAGGTGATGTCGAGCAGCGTACGTTGCTCTATGGTATAGTGTCCTTCGGCAAGATTGGCGACAAGGGTTTCCATGTCGTCTCGTCCGGCGGTGGTGAGGAAGCCGAGATGTCCGAAGTTGATACCCACTATGGGAATTCCCGTATCGCTTACGATAGGCAGCACGCTGAGCAGGGTGCCGTCGCCGCCCACGGAGACCAGAAAGTCCAATTTGCCGTCAGGGATGCGTCCCTCGATGTCAATGGGGGTGATGCCGTGTTGCCTCATGATAGCCGATAGTTGTCGTACAGACCTCATAGTGCTGTCATCCTTGCGTCGTGTATAGATTCCGATGTTCATGGGGATATGGGGTGATATGATGTTGGTATGATATGATGATAGGAATTGTTGATGTGTGGGTTTAGTGGTATTCAATAAACAATGGTTATGGTGCCTTGTATTGTTTCTACTGTGGTATCGATATATCCTATGTGGAGGATGTAGGTGTATGTGCCTTGGGGCAGTGGTGTGCCGTTGCGTGTGGCGTCCCAACATTCTTTAGGATTGGAAGTGTGGAATACGAGCAGTCCCATGCGGTTGTAAATATATAGGTCGTACACGTCGCGGTCCACGAGGCGAAGTGACGGGCATAACGTTTGGTTATTGTCGGCTTTTGGGGTAATGATGTTGGGAAAGATGGCACCACGGGTGTTGGCAGGCGGAATATCGGCAGTCACGCTGTCAGACTTTTTTTCGCGTAGTCCGCATCGGTCGTGGCTGCCTATGATGTATGTGTAGCGGGAGGATTGCAGCAGGTTGATGTCGTAGTCGGCAAAGCTGACGCGTCCTATGCTGTCCGCCGTGAGGCGTGCTATGGGGACGGCGTTGCCGTGAGAGGTGCTGCGGTAGAGGGTGTAGTAGTCGGTCTGGTAGGAACTGTCGACAAGTCCTTCTACTACTATGGCGCCTTCAAGGATGTCGTATTGGCAGTGTGTGATGGAGAGGAAGAGTGCGGTGTCAATGATGTCAAAAGAGATGACGATGCGGTTTGACGCTGCCGTGATGTTGCTGTCTGTAGACAGTGCGGTAACGGTGGCGGAGAAGCCGTTGATGCTGTTAGGAGCATCAAACGTGTAGTTGAGTGTGGTGTCGCCGACGGTGTCGGAGATTGCTACGGTGTCGGCGTAGCATACCTGTATGGCGTAGCCTCGTAGGCCCGACGGCATGTTGTTGTAGTGGCACCACGAGAGCGTTGCCGAGTGGCCGCATGGTGTCGTAGAGGCGTTGAGTACGAGATTGTTGAGGTAGGGTGTCAGAGGACTTGCGCGGTAGCAGCTGTCGAAGGCAAGCACGCGGTAGGAGTGCTGCTGGCGTGCGTCGTGGTCAAGGCAAATGTAGGAGGTGTCGAGCCTGCCCCACACGGTGTCGTATTCCATGCAGGGGTTGCCGGAGCAGATGTAGTAGCCCATGATGTCGGCATCGGGCGAGGGGTGCCACGAGAGCAAAATGTGCTGTCCGGCGCTATCCACGGTCACGCAGTTGGGACGGCATGCCGTTGTTGGGCTTGGGTCGTCGAAAGCGTCGCCAGCTGTTGCTGATATAGCGATGACGGAGTCGGTAGCTGAGAGTGCCACGATGCGGAATAGCACGGTGTCGCCACAGGTCTGCCGTCCAATGCAGTGGCGCATGGTGGTGGCGTGTGTTGTGTCTATGGAGTCGAAATGCATCTCGTTGGGCATGAGGCGATAGACGATGTAGTGGTCTGCTTGTCCAGTTGGTTCGTCATCCCAAGAGAGCAGAGCACAGAGGGTGTCGGCAGTGACAGTCAGCCCCATCGTTTCAGACTGTGCAAGGCAGGCAAAAGGGCATAACAATATCAATATTGGCAGTAAAAGTCTCATTGTATGCTGTGTGCTACTCTCTTCGTTCAAAAAAATAACTTACATTCATTGAATTTATTGCATCCTTTTTCCGCTCGTTGCAATGTTCTTTTTTAGAAATGTTAAATTTTCTATTTAGTGCTTTTCAGTATCTTTGCAAGCTGTTTTTTAAAGAATAGAATAGCTATGTGTCGATATATTTCTGTTATAGGTTGTTTTATACTGTCTGTGGTAGGTCCTTTAGCCATGGCGCAGCAGGTGCTAACCCTCGACGACTGTCACCGTTTGGCGTTGGAGTCCAACAGTCAGATAAAAATTCTTGACGAGAAGCGTCAGTCTGCTGAGGATATGCGAAAACTGGCATTAACGGAGTTTTTCCCGCGGGTTTCGGCCAATGGACTCTATCATTGGAGTTCGCGTAACGTTGAGATATTGAGCGACGACCAAAAGACTCGTCTGAGCACGCTGGGCGACCAAGCTACAGCACTTGTTGGCAAGAGCCTTTCTACGCGTGCTGGCAAATGGGTGTGGGACAATGCTATGGCGCAAGCCTCGACAAAGATGGCTGCCGGCATGAACGAGATGGGACAGCAGTTTGTAAATGACTTTGAGATAGACACTCGCAATGTGTTTGTCGGGGCTGTAACCGTCACTCAACCAATCTATCTCGGTGGCAAGATTCGCGAGGCCTATCGCATAGCGCAGCTCAATGCCGAGTTGTCGGGCCTCACCTACGATGTGCAACAAGAGGCGTTGCTTGTCAGCATAGACGAGGCCTACTGGCGTGTGGTGTCGTTGGAGCACAAGGTGCAGCTCGCCGAGCAATATGTCAAGTTGCTTGAAGATTTGAGCGCTGATGTTGATGCTATGGTGGAGGCAGAGGTTGCTACACGTGCAGACCAGATGAAGGTGCGCGTCAAACTCAACGAGGCACGCATGAGCCAGACGAAGGCATCCAACGGGTTGGCACTCTCCAAGATGCTGCTCTTCCAACTATGCGGTCTCGATTTGGATGGCGACTATGTGGTTGCCGAAGACTCCTCGCTGGTGAGATACACGGCCTACGACAGTATCAATATGCAGGAGGTGTGGGGGCAGCGTTCGGAACTGAAGATGCTGAATATCGCTGAGCAGATGGCCTCGTCATCTGTTAGGCTGGCCTCGTCGGCGTTCCTGCCTAATATAGCGGCAACAGGGTCATACCTGATTAGCAACCCCAGTTTCTTCAATGGCGTGAGCAACAAGACCGACGGTATGTTTACCGTTGGCATTGTCGCCAACATTCCGATATGCCATCCCGATGCTTTCTATGCCGTCCGCGTAGCCAAACATAAACGCAACGAGGTGCGCATGCAGATTGCCGAGGCACGAGAAAAGATAGAGTTGCAAGTCAACAAGATAAACTACGAGCTTGATGTTGCCAACAAGAAGTATGTGCAGGCGGAGAGCAACCTTGTGAATGCCGAGGAGAACTTGCGCCTTGCTACCGAGTCTTTCGAGGCGGGAGTGCTCAATAGTAGCGACTTGCTGGCGGCGCAGACCGCATGGCTGTCGGCCAAAGGCGATGTGCTTGACGCAGACATCGAGATTCGCTTAGCCTATCGCCTCCTGCGTCAGGCCATGGGGCTGTAACCGAGCAATCATATTTTCCAAATCAAAAAACGAATCATTATTCACAATTCACTAATATATGGAAGAGTTGCAGAGTATAGAAAGTAGAAACAAGCGTAGCACCTATGTCGGTCTCGCTGTGGTGATAGTCATTGTAGCCACGTTGGTCATCATCGGTCAGGTGGTGCTGCGTCCGGAGCCCGAGACAATCATGGGCGAGGTCTCTGCCACAGAATACCGCGTCTCCAACAAGGTGCCAGGGCGCATAGAGGCAATTTTCGTCAAGGAAGGACAGCATGTTGCTGCCGGCGACACGTTGGCATACATCAGCAGTCCGGAGGTCGATGCCAAGATGGAGCAAGCTAAGGCTGCGCGTGCCGCTGCCACGGCGCAAAGCAACAAGGCGCAGAATGGCGCGCGCAAGCAGCAGATAGATGCTGCCTACGAGATGTGGCAGAAAGCCCTTGTGGGAGTCGATGTGGCCAAGAAGTCCTATGAGCGTGTGCATCAGCTCTATGAGAAAAAAGTCGTCACAGCACAGAAACACGACGAGGTGGAAGCACAGTACAAGGCTGCCGTGGCAACAGCCAACGCTGCCAAGACGCAGTATGACTTAGCTCTCGAGGGTGCTCAGGCAGAGGACAAAGCCGCCGCAGCCGCACTTGTCAGCCAAGCTAATGGCGCCATAGCCGAGGTGACCAGCTACCAGAATGCAAGGGTACTTGTGGCTCCTGCCAATGGCGAGGTGGTGGAGGTCTATGCCAAGCGTAGCGACCTCATCGGCACCGGCGGACCCGTGCTCAGCATCGTTGATATGAGTGACGTGTGGTTCAGTTTCAGCGTGCGCGAAGACATGCTCAATGACCTTGCCGTGGGCAACGAGGTGGAGATAAACATACCAGCTCTTGGCGAACAGACATATAAAGGCACAGTCACCTATATGCGTGCCATGGCAAGCTATGCCACATGGCGTGCCACAAAGGTCAATGGGCAGTATGACGTGAAGAGTTTTGACATTAAGGTGGTGCCTACAGAGGCCATCAGCGGACTCCGTCAGGGTATGACGGCCATACTCAATCAACCTAAAGGGGAATAGCAATCAAAGCATGGCAAGAGAGAAGCATAACTGGTTCCAGCGATACTTGCTGTCCGTGCAGCGCGAGGTGCGTCAGGTGGTCTATCATCCGCGCTATATCCTCTTGCTCTCGATAGGTGTCATATTCAGCTATGTGTTCTTCCTGACGCTCATGGATGAAGGGCAGCCGCAGAAACTGCCCATAGCTGTTGTTGACCAAGATGGCAGCTTCCTCTCGCGCCGTCTTTGTCATGAACTCTCTGCCACGCAGGGTGTGGAGGTGGTGGCAGTGTATGACAATCACCTTCAGGCTCGTGATGCCATGCAGCGTATGCGCATCTTTGCTTTCCTTGAGATTCCCAAAGGTACATACAACGAGGTTCTCCAGTTCCGGCGTCCCACTATAACCATCTATTCCAACAATGCCTACCTTCTGGGAGGCTCGTTCAGCTATAAGAATCTTGCCACGATGACCAAGCTGGCCTGCGGTGCTGTGCAACGCGAAGTGCTGCGCAAGAAAGGCTATAGCGAAAAGACTATAGCGGGACTGATACAGCCCGTAGAACTTGACACGCATCCCATTGCTAATCCAACAGTCAACTATCAACCGTACATCCTCACCACCATACTGCCAGGTATTATTGGTCTCATGGTGCTGATGATAACCATTATGATGTTGCATTATTGGATAAAGAACCCCTACGAGCGCCTGCGCCTTTGCGAGGGTGACCTTATGGCATCTATATGGGGCAAGTTGCTGCCATATACCGTGTGGTTCTCTATTATCGGCATCACGGGCAATCTCGTGCTCTTCGGTTTCTGTCATTATACGTTGTACGGCAGTTTCTTTGTGCTATCCATAGCTTTTGTCCTTTTCATCTTGTCGTTGCAGTCTATGGCTGTCCTGTTGGTGGGATTGCTGCCGGATATGCACATGTCCATCACCATTGGTGCTATATACGGTACTCTATCGTTTACCATGTCGGGTTTCTCCTATCCTGCCAGTAGCATGCCCGGAGGGATGCAACTGTTTGGCTATATCTTCCCGTTGCGTCACTACTACCTCTCATACGTCAACATAGCCCTTTTCGATGGCACGCCACAGCAAATAATTTTCCACATAACAGTCTTGCTGTTATTCTTAGTGGCAAGTTATCTCGGCATCTTCCTAATTAACCGTAGATTCAGCTACGAAGGAGTGTGGCGCAAGCTCATAGAAGACGCATCGTCAGAAAAAGAAGAGGCTGACATGCCGCTATCGCAAACATCTACAACAATAGAACAATCACTGCTATGAGTAAGATATACGAACAACTGCGAGATGTATGGGATGTGATGGTGATGGAACTCAGCCGCGTGTTCCACGACGGGGGTGTCGTTATACTGTTCATAGTAGGCACTTTACTCTATCCGCTCATATTTGCTTTTGTATATAAGAATGAGTGTGTGCGTGAGCTGCCTATAGCCGTTGTGGATGACTCGCAGAGTGTCGAGAGCCATCGTTTTGCTCATAAGCTTGACGCCACGCCAGAGGTGGTGGTAGAGTTTGAGTGTTGCAACATAGAGGAGGCGCGCACGCTGATGCAGCAGCGCCTCATAAACGGTATAGTCTATTTCCCCAAGGACTATGGCACCAAGGTGGCAAATATGGAGACGGCACGAGCCTGCCTGTTCTGCGATATGAGTAGTTTCCTTTACTATCGCAGTGTGCTGTCGAGTGCCAGTGCCGTGCTGCTTGACGAGATGCAGTACATAGAGTCAGACCGTTATGGACGTGCCGGCATGACGGGTGAGAGTGCCAGCCAGATGGTGCAACCTATACGAATAGATGATGTGAAGCTATATGTTCCCAATGGGGGCTTTACCAGCTTCCTTGTGCCAGCGTTGTTTGTGCTGGTGTTGCAACAGACTCTCTTCCTCGGAATGTGCGTACTCTATGGCACTTCACGACAGGAGCGTCTTGTGCGCAAGTCTATCCCTACGCATCTGCGTCAGCAAGGACTGCTTTTCCGCGTGTCTGTGGGGCGCGCGTTGGCCTATTTCCTCATCTATTTCCCTATGTCTATCATCAATCTTATAGTCCTGACGCGCCTTTTCAACCTGCCACACATTGGCAACCCAATACATGTAATCCTTTTCATCATACCGTTCCTGCTTGCCGCCATATTCTTCTGCATGACGGTATGCAGTTTTGTCCGCCATCGTGATAGCGGTATTGTGGTATTTATCTTCTTCAGCGTCATCCTCATCTTTATCTCTGGCGCTATATGGCCGCAGAGCAATATGCCCAAGTTCTGGCTGTTCTTCTCTTATATCTTCCCGTCAACGTTCGGAATCAATGGTTTCATCCGCATCAACTCGATGGGTGCTACACTCGACCAAGTGAAGTTTGAGTATATCATGCTGTGGGTTCAGACGGTGCTCTATTTCTTCACTGCCTCGGGTGCTCTTCACATTCTTCTCCGTTTCCGTATAGGTCGCAACGCCAGTGAAATAGTGTAGAGCGGTGATTGAATACCGTTTGAACGGTGGGGCGAGCAGCAATCGAACGGGTGTCTGTTTTTATCAATCTTTTTTGCCGATAGTCTAATTGGCGGTGCTGTCGGTTATCAACTGCTTTATGTCGTGGGCGAAGTGGGCAGAGAAGATGCGTGCGCTGCTGTCCCATAGGTGGTGGTCGTCCTTGAAGCAGTGAGGGCAGTCGATGAACATCTCGGCAGAATGATAGTCGAGCAGAGGAATCTGGTTATGTTCGGCAAAGTCGTATAGGGCGGCATAATAGGAGGGGTCTATGATGCTGTAGCAGGGCGATATGGAGAGTATGAGGGTTATGCCTTTCTCGCGGCAGTGGCGTACAAAACGTTGGTAGTATTCGTGTTTGAGGCTGTCGGGGGACAGGTTTGTGACGTCTTTGTGGATTAGTGCCTGAGGGTGGCTGTCGGGGCGGGCGAGGGGTATATAACCGTTGTCGTTGCTGCCGTAACTATTGACGGCGAGGCCAAGCAGGTTTGATGGTGCTTTGGCGTTGTAGCGGTAGAGGTGCGAGACCTTGTATGCCCAATATTTCCCAGCTTCGCGCATCACCGAGTCGCTGCCCTCATTGCGGCCGAAATAGGGGGCGAAGAAACCTATGGTGCTGAAATCGGAGACGCCGAGCAAGTCTTCGTTGCGGGTGTCGAGGACAATGATTTTCGGCGTGTGGTGCGACAGGAGGTGACCAAGCATGATATAGTGCGAAAAGATGTCCTTTGTGGCATCAATGCCGCCGTTGTAAACGGTCATTTGCAGGCTGTCGCTGATGATGGACGGCACATAGTGCATATTGCAGCGTGAGGTGCCCATGAGGATGATGTCCTCGTCGGCATCGATGGCGAGGTGTTTCATCTTGGGGCCGAAGATGTCCTGCGTGTTTTGCGACACATGACGCATGACAACGCCCCCCAGACGGTCGATGGCGAAGAGCGCGACAAGGATAAAAACGATGCTTATAAGGAGTCTTTTCATACTGCGGCAAGGATAATTTCTTTCGTAGTCCAACAAAAATAATCGCGTGCAAAATCAGAACTGGAAATAGATAAACTGGTCGCTGCCCAATACGCCGAACAGCAGGATAAAGGCTATCAGGGCAGCCATCTGCAAGTGACGTACGACCCATGACGATGGATGCAGGAGGCGACGCCCTTTGCCGTATTCCTGCAAAAACTCTACGATGAACAACAGAGAGAGCGCCATGCCGTCGGCCATCACGTTGGCAAGGTCGAGTTTGGGCCGACCGATATTGGTGAAGATGCCGCCGATGATGGTCACGGCGTCGGCAAGGCTGTTGGCGCGGAAGAGAATCCACGCAAAGCAGACGATGACGAAGGTGACAGCCCAGTGCAGCAGTTTGCTGAATCCGCTGAACTGGCGTTTGCTGATGCCTATGGCTTTTTCTATGCAGAGGACAATGCCGTGCAGCGCGCCCTATGCCACGAAAGTCCAGTTGGCGCCGTGCCAGATGCCGCTGACAAGGAAGGTGACGAAGAGGTTGAAATAGTGGCGTGCACGCCCTACGCGGTTGCCGCCCAGCGGAATGTAGAGGTAGTCCATGAACCATGTGCTGAGCGATATGTGCCACCGTTTCCAGAACTCGCCGACCGTGGTGGAGAAATAGGGACGGTGGAAGTTCTCCATCAGGCGGAACCCCATGACCTTGGCGGCACCGATGGCAAAGAGAGAGTAGCCGGCGAAGTCGCCATAGATTTGAAACGTGAACAGCACGGCGGTGATGATGAACGATGTGCCGTTATAGTGCTCCACATTGTTGAACACCATATCCACGTCGATGCCGCAGCGGTCTGCCACGCAGAGTTTCAAGAAATAGCCCCACAGCATCATCCGCAGTCCCGCCATTATGCGGTCGTAGTCCACGGCGTGGTGTTCGTCGCGGAACTGTGGCAGCAGGTTTTTGGCCCTCTCGATAGGACCCGCCACGAGTTGTGGGAAGAACGACACGAAGAGGGCGTAGGTAAAGAAATTGCGTTCGGCGCGCAGCGTGCCGCGATAGACATCAATGGTATAGCCGATGGCTTGAAATGTGTAGAACGAGATGCCTACGGGCAGCAGTATGTCGAGCCCCGGCACCTGCCATGCTATGCCGCAGGCGTGGAGGGGCTGCGGTGATGCTGGCACCCAGAAAGTTATAGTATTTGAAAAGGAAGAGTATGGCAAGGTTCAAAATAAGGCTGATGGTGAGAAAGGCTTTCTTCTTGGTGTGTGTGCTGTTCCTTTCGACCAGTATGCCGCAGCCGTAGGTGATGACGGTAGAGGTGAGGATGAGCAGCGCGTAGGCGGGCTCTCAGTTCATGTAGAAAAAATAACTGGCACCAAGCAGAAAGAGATTGCGGTACTTGGTTGAGGGCAAAATGAAATAGACCGTGCAGACGATAGGGAAGAAAACAAGGAATGACAGCGAGTTGAACAGCATTGCAAGTCGGTGGGGTTATATGTTTTTCGCACTTATGGGACGGCGTATTTGAATTATTACAAGTTGCAAAGGTAAGTGTTTTTTGTGAGACTCAGTCCGTTATTGACTATATGTTTGTTTTCTTCCCAAAACCGCTCTGCCGAAAAATTGGTATATGGTTGATATTCAACGTTCTTTTTGATGTATTTTCCCTTGTGTTCATCATAATCAATTGTCATTGATATTTCTAAGTCTAATAATGAATGTAGGGGCATTATGCGCTTTACTTTTTCTCTGGTATATCCCATAACGTACCAAACGTAATCTTTCATTACCAATCCGTGCACTTCGAAGTGATGTTCAGGATACGGATTCGTCGAATCGGGAACGAGATACTTGAAATCGACACACAAATGATTACGGATGGCATCCAATATGAAATTCAATTTCTCTGTTCCCGTCGGTTGGCAGTCAAAACAGATATACTTCTTATCCTCCTCATTTTTTTGCAATTCTTTTATTGCTGCTGCTGTCTCGAAAGCCATAAGGAAAAGCGTTGTCCATGGTGTGTCGTCGTCTTGCCGTTCCTCCACTATCCGGTAACGATACCGCTTATTGTCGTCCGATATGTTTTTAGTCCTTGCCTCATGTTGCAGATGTTTATCGCAATCTATCTTGATGCCAAACCTATTGCGGAGTTCTTTCAGATAGTTATGAAATGTTCGTTTGGTCAGAGCGTTAGGCGTATGTCTCTCGTCAACGATTT
>JAFSPS010000048.1 GCA_017451385.1 Bacteroidales bacterium | reverse complement strand
CAGACACGTCTCGGCCTGCAAAATGACTATTAGAGCTTTTTCACAAGCCAACTTTTGCTATTCCCTTTTGAATCGCTCAAACCGCTTGCCCTGCTTGGGTTATTGACGTGTCACAGCCTGCAAAATGACTATTAGACCTAAAACTTTTTGAGTAAGAAAAAAAAGGATTATAAAAACAGGGCTGACATTTTGCGATGCCAGCCCTTTGGTTTATCTTTACAGTTCCCAAACAAAAAAAGAATAAACAAATGGATAAAGATACATTTTTTATTGGATAAACGGCACTTGATTCATTACTGGTTTAATATGCAACCTCAATTATAGACTTTATCTATAACGTAACCTCTAAAAAAAATATGTGGATAACACGTTATATGAATAGAAGCACTATCATTTCACCTACTCTTCATCCAACTTGTTAGCAAAGAATGTGAAATTCACTTTGCCATAGGCTCGATGTTGCCAAAAATGGGGATGCTCCTCAAAAGAGTATTCACGCGGATGCTCTAAAATGAAAATACCATCCTCTGTAAGTACTTGTTTCTCAAAAACAAGATCTGGCAACGTTGAGAGTCCTTCATGCGAATAAGGTGGGTCGGCAAAAACGATATCAAATTTCTTATAGGCACGTTTCAAAAGGTCGAACACGTCAGCACGTACCACATGAATATTAGACACATTAAGACGCTGCGCCGTAGCCTTGATAAAATCAGTACACTGATTATTTATCTCTATTGCCGTCAGTTCGCGTACACCACGAGAAATAAACTCGAAAGATACGGCTCCGGTGCCCGCGAAAAGGTCCATGACGGCACACTCCTCATAATCAACATAATTGTTGAGAATATTGAAAAGGCTCTCACGCGCCATGTCTGTAGTAGGGCGTACAGGCAGATTGTCTGGCGGATTAAGACGACGACCTTTAAGTGTTCCTGCTATGATTCTCATGAGAGTGACAAAATATGACGATAGCAGTGCAGCTGACGAAAGTCAGGGTTGATAAAACGCAGCGGCGAACCATTGTAGAGCATTATGCGAGGGAAAAATCCCTGCAACGAAGTATAGGCATCACGGTCCACCTCGCCTGAGATTAACAAAACGAAATTATCATTCTCAAGTTCAAAAGTTTTCATAAGCTGCAAGGCACGATAGAGCCGCTCTTCATCACTACGAACAGAATAAGTGTTGCTCATTATCAGTTTGCCTTCGTTACATACCTCGAAGTCGCAACGGCCACTACGCTGATGGAGCAGGATGAGAGGATTATGCTGCGACGCCTGCAAGAGCGTGGGCGAAAGGAGTGCCGCATGCTGACAGCACACATCAATACCGGGCATGACGATACGGAACGAAGTAACAACATTACTGCTTGCATCAAAAACACTATACGCGCCCACAGCCTCATGGTAGAACGATAATGGAACCATACCTGTCTCCAAAGAACAGGCAGACTCTAAATATTCGCGTTCATGCCCTTCAGCAAATAAATGTTGAGGGATCCATACCACATGGTCCGACACAACGACAAGACGCATCTCTTCGAAATCAAAAGGCGAGATATGCTGTTCAACAAAAAAGCCCTTCAAATCGTCAGATAGCTCGGATATACTGCGATTCATATTCATCTCTACCTCACAAAAGGTGAGGATGACTCCTTGTGTCGTCATTCGAGAAAAAGAAAATCCATTTGGTTTCACACAAATGGATAATCTTTTGTAGTATGACGGCACCTCTTTGGGAGTAACAATCAATGAGGTGATGTTGTATGACATGCTTTCTACATATTTTACACAGGCACGAGGCCTTCAATCATTCTACGGTATGTATGTAATTTTTATTCAAAATTACCATCAGTGATGGACTGCGTCATGTCGCCAATCTTCCATCCCGGATAGCGGCTGATACGCTCAAGCTCGGAGATTTTGTTGATGACAAGCTGGTGGTCCATATCCTTTAGGAGGTCTTCCAAATCAACCTTGCATTCGAACACTGGCACCATGAAACCGCTCTTCTCAATCTGGCCGGCCTGCAGTTGAAACTCATAGACCGTGTCCTTAGGATAAGGCACATAACGCAAATCGGTGAGACGCTGCTTCATCTGCTCTGTGATTTCGATGTTTTCGCTGTTCTTGAGAGTAGCATCAGCATCAATATAAGCGAACTTGCCATCTTCAAGAAGTTTCTTGATAGGATTGACATATATCTCCTTGCGCGAGATGTAGCCCTTCTTGATAGCCTCAAGCTCAGGAATCTCATTGACATCTACATCTGCAGGGATATTCTCATAGTTGATAACCTTACTGACGACACGCAGACTGTCCTCATTGACGAGGCGATTCGCGAGGGTGTCGAAGTTGCCGCAATATTTACCATAGGTCAATTTGTACGACTCTTCGAGAATGCGAATGGCCTTCAGCTTTTCAGCACAGGCATCACGACGCTTGCTATATTCGTTGTCGAATTTAACAGGCTCCATTAGACTGGCATACAGCCAATAGCCAAGTCCAATAATGACAATGGCTAAACAAATTTCAATAATGCTTTTCTTGCTCATTGTTTGTATTTTTTTATTCTTCTTTTCATTAGAAACGAGACTGCAAAGGTACAAAAAAGTTATGATTTTATTTGCTTTTTGTTGTCATAAACTCAAAAATATATCTCTGCCAAGATTTAATATTGTCGTTTAATACTGATTTTCAGAACTCACGGCATACCTGCTGTTGAACATGTTGCAGCACTATATCACAGTCAAAAGCCTTTCGCAGTCGTTCTGCCATACGCTCGGCACAATAGACCGAGCGATGTTGTCCTCCCGTACATCCAAAACTCACCATAAGGTTGGAGAAATGACGGCTCATATATTGCTCAACGGATTGGAATACTATCTTTTGAACACTATCCAAGAAATCATCCACCTCATGGTGTTGACGCATAAACTCTACTACAGGAGCATCCATTCCCGTCATTGTGCGATATTCCGGATAACGGCCAGGATTAGGCAAGGCGCGGCAGTCGAAGACATGTCCGCCTCCGTTGCCACTCTCGTCAGAGGGTATTCCATTGTGGTAAGAGAAACTGCAGACCCTCACCTTCAGCCGTCCCGACGGTACGCTGTCGGGTTCTACGCCAAGCACCAGTGTGGAGTCACACAAATCACGCAAAACCTTCATCAGATGGGGCAACTCCACGCCAAGTGGATGCCCATCAATTATTCTCCTCACATTGTTACCAGCCAAAGGGATGCTTTTGAGAAAATAGTCTTTCCGTTCAAAATAGCCCCTATACCCGTAAGCGCCCATAGCCTGCATAATGCGCAGAAGCGCAAAGGCATAGTAGCGCTGACGGAATGTATCTGCCGTGCCACCATGCGCAACGATGACAGGTAAAGCAATATCTATATAATATTGTAGCAATTCAGCACGCACTACGTCGGGCAAATCACTCTTGGAGCTGTATAGCAAGCTGGCAACATCATACTGCAAGGGTCCTCGACGGCCTCCTTGAAAGTCAATGAACGACATATTCTGATGCTCGTCAAGCATAATGTTGCGCCCTTGAAAATCGCGATACAGGAAGAACGAGTAGTCATCGTCAAGCAAGTAGTCCATCAGTCGCTGGAAGTCATCTTCAAGCAGCTGCTCGTCAAATGGCACATGTGCCAGCTTTAGAAAGAAGTACTTGAAATAGTTTAGGTCCCACTGCATCGACTGCCTGTCGAAAGCGGCACGCGGATAGCATACCGAATAATCGAGACTCTCTCCTGCCGTCTGAAACTGTAAGAGATGCGCAAGCACGCGTTTATATAGCGACATCATAGTGTCGTCAAATCCATGTCCAGCACGCTTACGGTCGTAGGCATAGCCGTATAGCGTGGTATCGCCAAGGTCCTGTTGCAAATAGCACTTATGGTCTTGAGCGAAGAGATAGACCTCTGGCACAGGCAAGCCATGCTGTTTGAAATGGCGTGCAAGGGCAACAAAAGCTTCATTCTCTCGAACATCATCATTCACAGTAGCAACACAACGATGCGTAGCGCCAACCATACGGAAGTAGCGGCGATTGGAGCCGCTGGCAGGCATAAGGGTTTTAAGCTGACAGGGTTCGCCAGCCCATTGCTGAAAGAGCGTATCTATCATCAGAGTTATTTCTTGATCTCCTCACGTTTCTCACCCGCCTCTGCTTTCTTTACCTCGTCAAACACTCTACAGCAACCCGAGAAAACGGCACCTGGCTCGATAGCAATACGATTGATGACAATATCGCCACGCACCTTGGCGGTAGCATGCAACGTAAGCATCTCCTTGGCAGTGATATTGCCATTGACAGCACCTATAATATTAGCATTCTGACATATCACATTGCCATTGACCACGCCATTCTCGCCCACCACAAGCTTACCACTCAGGGTAATATCGCCTTCCAACCTACCATCGAGGCGGAAGTCGCCATTAGCATTTACCGTTCCGTTTATTACCGAACCAGCCGTAATGGTGTTGATGGGAGCGGTCTCAAGTTCTATTCTTGCCATAATAATATATTGTTTTATATGTAAAACCTCGTTGAGGACTATTTCTTTTTATAGTATCTGTCTAAAAACTCTTTGTAGGCAGCAATATTTTTGCGGCTATAGAATGTTGTATAATTCTGTGTAGAGATAGGGAAAACATGATAGTCTGCCTCGTTATATTGTCGTAGCGGACTGTCGTCAAGCGACAGGTGCATGACATAATCCATTGCCTCGTTAGCATTGTTGAAACGATAGACTGTAAGCAGCTGCGTCGTATCGGTAAACATCATTGGATTGACTCTATAGCCAGCATTGGAATAGTTCGTAGAATTGAAATCGGACACCTTGTATTGCAGGTCTGTGACGCGTATCTTCTTCTCATTGACTATGATGATAACATAATGCTGCATATTCTCGCGGAAGCGAAACATCTGAGCTTCCGACGAGAGAGGCACCTCCTCGGGTTCCTGCGGCGTGGTGCGCTGAGGCTCTTTCTTTTTGGCTCGTTCCTCGTCACCATCAGTGATTTGCTCCTGTGCCACATCATTAGATTTTGCGATAGGGTTTGCGACATCGCCGCCACCCTCCAACTGTGCCAGCTGCTGTTTGACAAGTGGCACAATGCTGTCCGTTGGTGCAACACTGGCAAGGATAGACTGAAAAACGCTGACAGCTTGTTTGTTGTCATTCAGATGGCTGTACGCCATAGCCTCCCAGTAGCGGAACTTGGGCAACATAGCATCATTGGGATATTCCTCAGCAATAGTTTTCGACTTGTTTATCACCTCCTTATATCGCTTGCGACGGAACGATGTGTATAGGTCGTCATAGTCGCCATGAAGCCTACGCTCTCGACTGGCAATCTCACGATAGAAATTCTCGTCGCGTATCAGGTTGGCGAAATCGCTGTCGGGGAAGCCCATAAGCACCATATCTCTATAATAGTTGGCACTCGGCGAGTTGCCCTGACGGTCGTAGATGCGGTAAAGCATATAAAATGCCTGAACGATATGCTCATAGGTGGGATACTCCGAGGCGAGACGCAGATAACATTCGAGCGCACGCTCATAGTTTCCTATAGCATCATAATACAGGTATCCGGCATTAAGCAGTGCCTCAGCGGTAACAAGGTTTAGCGAGTCTCGTGCCGTCTGCTCGAAAGGCAAGTCTTTCTCATAAAAAGCCACCTTGTTAGGGTCAGCAGCATCAAGGGGTCCCTTGCCGGCAACAGCAAGGCTGTCGCCGCCAGCATCGTCGGATTCTTCGTCGGCAGGAGCAGCATCGACCCCGGCAATGAGCGAGCCAGATGAGAGAGCACTCTTTTTCGACAGTGTCCAATAGTCCTCCAACGGACGCGTGCCCCATCGTTGCTGAAAGGTCTCTTTGCCTTTCTGCACCGTATTGCTGTTATAGAAATACCAATCGCCCGTCAGTGTGTTTTGCTGCGCCTTGATATCTGACGCAATCTGTGCCAGCTCCTCACGCTGACGCATCTCTTCTTCTTCCTTTTTCTTCTTATCTATAATTGATTGTATATGTTTCTTGCGCTGCTCTGGTGTCATCTCAGCCACACGGATAAGGCTGTCGTTGAGAGCTATGAGACGCGTATTGGAAGTGAGAGCGGTAAGCATGTCGTAGCGCACCTTGATGTCGGCATAGCCCGGATAGTCAGGCTTCATCAGCGCCATTGCCGTGTCATAATATAATTGAGCCGCATCGTAGTTCTCGAAACGCTCGTAATAGACCTCGGCGGTACGCAGTGCCGACTTTGTCTTTTGCGCCTTATTAGTGGTCGAGACCGCCACGGAACGGGCAAAGCTCTCCACGGCATCCTTAAAACGACGCACCCCCATATACATCTCGCCTTTGGCGTAATATATCTGGTCATGGTATTCTTCGTTCTTCTTGTCACGAAGCATCTTGTCGAGGTCTCGTTCCAGCCGTGCCACATCAGAGTGCTTTAGGTCAGCACACGAAGCAACGTTGATACGCGCATTGAACTCCATCACATAATCTGGTCCATAACTCAAGCACTGATTATAATATTTTGTCGCAACAGAACGTTTATCAAGCTTTTGATAGACCTGACCAAGAATGAAATTTATGCGTGCCTTAGTGGTTCGCGACGGGTTTTCTTCAAGTGCAAGTTTAAGGTGCTGCACCCCTTTTTTATATTTTCCTTGGGGCAGCGTTGCTTCAGCCATAGCAAGGTATAGTTTCTCCTTCAGTCCTTTGCTAAAGTTACCTTTACCGAGTTCTGTCATCAGCTGGTCGAGAGTAGATTCTGCCTCGTCATACTGCATGGTAGCGGCGAGACTGCGTCCAAGGATTATACCTGCCTCGTCAGCCGCCTCGCTACCGCTATACTGCGATATCATCATCCGGCTGGTGTTGATGGCTGTGACATAATCTTTCTTGTAGAACGAGCCATACGCTGTAAGGAGATAGCACTTAGCAATATACGAAACGTGCTCCTTGCCCTTGAGGAAGATGCTATGTTTCTTTACACCTTTGACACCTTTCTCTATGGCACGGTCCAACTGCGGATAGACCTTCATGACCTCCTCTTTGGTGCCGAGCTTAGCTACGGGTAGCATTTGCGTATAATCATCGGCAGCATCTTTCTCCAATAGCTCTACAGCCTCCTTAAGGCTTTCGTTGCCGTTCCACCATATATTATAGTGTGCCGTAGTGTTATGATAAGCCACATTAGCCCATTTCGCACTCTTTGTAGAGCACGACGCCAGCAGCACAACGGCCGCTAAAAAGTGAACATATATGGCAATGCGCTTAGACATTAAAACGGAAATGCATTATATCACCATCCTGCACCACATAGTCTTTGCCCTCAACCGAAATCTTGCCGGCCTCACGGCATTTGGCTTCGCTGCCGTATGCCACATAGTCGTCAAACTTAATGACTTCGGCACGGATGAAACCACGCTCGAAATCGCTATGTATAATACCTGCTGTCTGAGGTGCTTTCATGCCCTTGCGGAATGTCCATGCGCGACACTCTTTGGGTCCCGCCGTAAGGAAGGTTTGAAGATTAAGCAACTTGTAGGCAGCCTTTATAAGGCGACTGACGCCAGACTCTTTCAGCCCAAGGTCTTCAAGGAACATCTGTTTCTCTTCATAGGTCTCCAGTTCGGCGATGTCGGCCTCTATGGCTGCACCTATCACGAGCACTTCTGCCTTCTCATCCTTGACGGCCTCACGCACACGCTCCACATAGTCGTTACCGCTGACCACGGATGCCTCATCGACATTGCATACATATAGTATTGGTTTGGCTGTGAGGAGCATCAGGTCGCGTGCTGCCTCCATCTGGCTTTCTTCGAGTTGCACGGTGCGTGCGCTACGCCCAGCAAGGAGAGCTTCCTTATATAGGTCCATGACCTCTAAGAGCTTTTTTGCCTTTGCATCGCCTCCGGCTTTGGCCTTTTTCGCCTCTTTGTCATAACGGTTCTCAATAGTCTCAAGGTCTTTGAACTGCAATTCGATGTCTATAGTCTGCTTGTCGCGTACGGGGTCTACAGCACCATCCACATGGGTGATGTTGTCGTCGTCGAAGCAGCGCAACACATGGATGATAGCATCGGTGGTGCGTATGTCGCCAAGAAATTTATTTCCCAGTCCTTCGCCCTTTGAGGCACCTTTGACGAGGCCTGCTATATCGACAATCTCCACAGTGGCAGGCACCACGCTAGCAGGATGCTCCATCTCAACAAGCTTGTTGAGGCGTTCGTCGGGCACAGTGATAACGCCCACATTAGGTTCTATAGTGCAGAAAGGGAAATTGGCAGCCTGTGCCTTGGCATTGCTTAAGCAGTTGAAGAGTGTCGATTTGCCGACATTGGGCAGACCCACTATACCACATTGAAGACTCATAGCTATTTCAGTTTATTTCAATATATTGACTATAAGAGTAATTATGTCTTATCTCTTTTTGTTTGAATACGTTGTCATTCATCATTACCTCAGCCTCTACCGTAGCAGCCTGCGCCACCACCTCGGCGTCAGCACCATTGTAGGCGGCATATAGTGCATACGGCATGGAAAAGGTCTGCATAGTGTCGCGCTCGCCACCCGAATACTCCACATCGCGCACGGTGATATGGAAGCATGACTGACGACGCTCATAACGCACATGACATAGGCCTTCGTAGCGTAACTCGTAGAGCGCACGAGCAAGGGATTCCACCATCCAGCCTTCTGCCTCATCCCATAGCCCGTTGTCATTCATAAAGCGGCTGTAGGTGATGTCGAACGTGGTGCCGAAACAGTGGCATGAATTATCCGACGCATTTCCATTGACACGGCGCAGACGTGCCACATCGTTAGCGGTGCGGAACGCACTCGTCACAATGGGACGATAGTGGTTGCTACTACGCCGCTCGCGGACTATCTCATCAAAACGCTCACCTATATACTGCAGCAGCACCACAGCCTCTGGCACGAGTGCCGGTTTTGAATAGGACATATAGTCCACGGCATACAAATCATTGCTTCTTATAGGCACCAGACGGCTAATGCCCGCATGATACATGCTGTCGCTCGTCACACCGGTACCAAGACGTTGAGCATCCTGCATCTGCGTATCGTTGATATCGCAGAACAGTCGTCCGTAGTCATAAGAAAAATCCGTATAACGGATGGCGGAGCGATGAATACGATTGAATTGGACATCACGATAGGACACTCCGTTGTCATTATGCGACGATGACTCCGTCAAGTGACCTATCATCTGGCTCACATCAGAAAAAGAGAATAACGCCACCGACACAACGACCAGCGCCACCACGCCCACGATGCTCCAACGGAAGATGCGCTGGCGGCGACGCCATGAGCAGAGGTAGGTAGAGCTGCTGTATTTGTTTCTGTATCGCGACATGTGTGTTATCCCTTAAATGAATGTGACAGACGATGAAAAATTAGAGTTCTTTTTTCTCGATGAGGTATTCGTTACGCGTTGAGGAATTACGGCAGATAAGCTCGCCGAGGAAGCCAGCGAGAAACAGCATCATGCCCATCAAAGAGAAGAACATGGAGAGGTAGAACCACAGGCTCGTGGAGAGCGACAGCACATGGCACAGGCGTAGCACGATAAGTGTCAGCAGTATGCCAAAACCAAGCACAAAGCATATAGAGCCCCAAAGGCCGAAAAAGTGCATTGGTTGCTTGCCAAAACGCGACATGAACATGATGCTCATCAAGTCGAGATAGCCGTTGATAAAACGATTCATGCCAAACTTGGTTACACCAAACTCACGTTTGCGATGCTGCACTACCTTCTCGCCAATCTTGCCAAAACCCGCCCACTTAGCTATTACCGGAATATAGCGGTGCATCTCGCCATACACCTCGATACTCTTGACCACATCATGACGATAGGCTTTTAGTCCGCAGTTGAAGTCGTGAAGGTGTATGCCACTCATACGGCGCGTGGTCCAGTTGAAGAATTTTGACGGGATATTTTTTGCCAATTTAGAATCGTAGCGCACTTTCTTCCAGCCGCTTACGAGGTCGTAACCCTCATCTTTCACCATGTGGTAGAGTTCTGGGACCTCATCAGGATTGTCTTGCAGGTCGGCATCCATTGTGATGACGACATCGCCTTGCGCATGAGAAAACCCCACATTGAGGGCTGCCGACTTACCATAGTTACGACGGAACTTGATGCCCTTATAGCGGGCGTTTTTAGAATGCAAATCCTCTATGACATTCCATGAATTATCCTTGCTGCCATCATCTACCATGATAACCTCATAGTCGAAATGATGTTCTTCCATCACACGGTCTATCCACTCTGCAAGGTGCGGTAACGACTCCTCTTCGTTAAACAACGGAACAACTATTGTAATATCCATATTTTTATCGAGATAATATATTGTTTTGTTTTTGACTTCATTTTTATGAATGACACCCGCTGTGCCTATTGTCACGTCGAGCGTAGTAGCGATTTCTGTGTGCGTAGTATTATCGAAGTAAAGAAAGTTACAAGTATTGACATGACGAAGAGTCGGAAACCACCGATAAAAGCCCAATCGCCAGCGGTGTAGCCCTTTGTATTCTCCACTGCCAATGCGGCATCAGCACTCTCCGAAACTGGTGGCATGAGCGACAACCGATGACTAATAAATGTCTCCACAAGGTCGGGAAACAACGCTCCACATATTATCCACAGCAGCAGACCATACACCACCGAGGCGACAGCGCCCATGCCTATGCCGAGCAACAAGAGCTCTTTGAGCATCACCTGACCTCCGGGGAGCGTGGAACGATAGCGATAGGAAGCGACAAAGAGAGCCACCGCTAAAACAATATCCACGACATA
Source organism: Bacteroidales bacterium (assembly GCA_017451385.1). Classification (GTDB taxonomy): domain Bacteria; phylum Bacteroidota; class Bacteroidia; order Bacteroidales; family P3; genus Colimorpha. The sequence goes on along the minus strand of JAFSPS010000048.1, from coordinate 55,407 downwards.
GTTCTCAGGCGACAAGGGAGGATTTGCAGCGAAAAGAATACGATGAAAAAGAATTACCAATGCCATGATGACACCGATAAAAACGCCATAGGTAACATACGCTAAACGATAGTTCCCATAAACAACTGACTCATATCGCCTTAACAATCTCGCCATACTATAAAGTAATATGCAAATATAATTATTTAGAACGACATAAGCAAAACACCCAGTTTGTAGAAATTAAACACTTTGCTGTTAGTAACGCCATGCAGCAGAAGAAAGCGCAACGGCTTGCGGACTATGGAGAATACACAAACAAGAATCGGCGACAATCCATATCGGTTGAGACGCTCATAGAAAGAGAGCAAACGCACATCGGCAGCAAACTCCTTATCGCGCTGCATGAGTGCAGTATAGATATATGCCAACGTGTGCACCGCCTCTTCGCTTTTTTTCAAGAAACGCGTATCATCCTCATCAATAACAATCAAAACGTTGTTGTCAATATGCAGTATGGGTATTCCTTTCTTGAGAAGGCAGAATCCGAAAAGCGTGTCCTCATGCCCATAGCTCACAATACGCTCATCAAAGGAGACCTTGTCAAACACACTGCGCGAAATCATAAAACAGGTGGTAATGAAGGAACGATAGGGGTCCTTCTGACGCTCCGCAATGCTTCGGCATTCGTTTTTTATCGCATAATTATACTTCAGCTGCTGACATTTCTCGTTCGTTGGCTGATAGCATTTGCCACCATAAATGACTACCTCTTTCATCCCGCAACGGTGGTAGGCATCCAAATAGCGTTTCAGAAAGTCGGTGTCAGGGAAGCGTACATCGCAATCAAGAAACAGCATCACCTCGCCTTTGGCATATTGAGTGAAAAGGTTGCGGATGCGTGAGCGTCCCACATTGGCTTCGAGTCGCACATAGGTTATGCGGTCAGACAGCTCGCTGTTGAGCACATGGAAGCTGGCGTCAGAACAATCGTCTATGCAGACTATCTCCACAGCATCGTCGATAGAAGCCGACATCTGCAACAACTCTTCGACAAGCCGTCGCACATCATGGTTATATACAGGTATGCAGACAGAGAGCATTGTAAATCTAAACAGTTACTTTAAGCCCATCGTATGCCAGATGAACATTGGATGGCAATTCCTGCTCCACGTTGGCATAGAATCCCATCTCGTGACTGATATGAGTGATATATGCCACGCTTGGCGCAATCTTCTCCACCACCGCCAACGCCTCACTAAGACAGAAATGCGAGAAATGATGTTCTTTTCGCAAGGCATTGATAACAAGTAATGAACATCCGCTGGCTTTAACCAACTCTTCAGGCTCTATATGGTTGGCGTCAGTAATATAGACTATGTCGCCAATCCGAAAGCCCAGGACCGGCATATCCTTGTGCATAGCACGTATTGGGACAATCTCATGCCCTGCCGCCACGAAGGGCTGCGAGCCATCTACCTCGTACAGGTCCACCTCAGGCAACCCCGGATAGGGATGCGGCTCGAAAATATAACGGTAGTCGTGTCGAAGGATACTGATAGCGGTAGCGTTGGCATACATCTGCATAGCCCCGTTTTGCATATAGTTGAGAGGACGCACATCATCAAGTCCCGCCACATGGTCTCGATGGGCGTGCGTGACGAGGATGGCATCAATGTGGCTAAAACCATTGGAAAGCATCTGCATACGGAAATCGGGTCCTATATCCATGAGGAAATTCTTCCCGTCGTCTGTGGTTATCACTGCCGATGTGCGTAGCCTATGGTCATGGCTGTCGGCAGAATGGCAGACCTCGCAAGGGCATGCAACAACAGGTACGCCCATCGACGTACCTGTGCCGAGGAATGTTATAGTCATAAGAATAACTAAGCTATTCGTGAACTTGCGTGAGTTTGAAACCCACGCTATGTATGTTAACTATCTGTATCGAAGGGTCGTCCTTCAGATAGCGACGCAGCTTGGTGATATAGACATCCATACTGCGAGCAGCAAAGAAACTGTCATCCTTCCAAATCTTCTGCAACGCACTGCTACGCTCCACCACCTGATTGAAGTTGAGAGCAAAGAGGCGTAGCAGGTCTGCCTCGCGTGAGGTGAGCAGACGCGGCTCTTTATCCTCATAAGCAAGAGTGCGATGACCATAGTCGAAGACGAACTTGCCCATGTGGAAGATATTTTTGTCAGGTTTGCCATCATCGAACGAACGACGTATCGTGGCATTGAGGCGTGCCAGCAGCTCCTCCATGCTGAAAGGCTTGGTGATATAGTCGTCCGCTCCGACCTCAAACCCCTTGAGAACGTCCTCTTCAAGGGTCTTTGCAGTGAGGAAAATGATAGGCACACGCTTATCCACACGCCGTATCTCCTGTGCCACTGCGAAGCCGTCCTTAACGGGCATCATAACATCAAGGATGCAGGCATCTACGTCGTCACTATTATAGGTGCTGATGGCGGCAGCACCATCAGTGGCAAGCAGTACCGTATAGCCTTTCTGGGTCAGATAGGCCTTCAGTATCATGCCCATATTGGGGTCGTCTTCTGCGACCAACAGTTTAATACCCAGATTCATAATGATAGCTATTTTATGGTTATGCTTATTATCTCGTCGTTAGCTCTAATCTTGTCAATCACATCAAGTCCCTCAACGACGCGTCCAAAACAGGTGTGTACACCATCAAGGTGCTGCGTGTTTTCACGGTTGTGACAAATGAAGAACTGCGAGCCCCCCGTATCCTTGCCCGCGTGTGCCATAGAGAGCACGCCGCGGTCGTGATACTGCTTATCGCCATTCGTCTCACACTTAATGTGATAGCCGGGTCCACCCGTACCGACACGAGGGTCGCCTATGGTGCGGCTATACGGGCATCCGCCCTGAATTACGAAATTGGGGATGACACGATGAAAACGTAGTCCATTATAAAAACCTTTCTGTGCCAAAGTCACAAAGTTGGCAACAGTCCCAGGCACCTCCTTGTCGTAGAGGTCAGCAATCATCGTTCCTTTTGCTGTCTTTATTTCTGCTTGCATTGTATTGTTGTTTTGTATAAAGTCGTTATGTTAATTTTTCTCTCCTACTTTAATAAACAACAATTCCCACAAAATATTATGTTAATTTTAAGATTTTAGAAATATTTTAACTTTATTTCTAAAAACTGATACGCAATAAAGGTTTCTTAATTGAGAAACAACGAATAGAGATGAAAAAAAAGAATTGTTTAATAATATCTTTCATCAAGTGAACAGTGCGCGGAATGCCTGTTCTATAACGCTTATCTCAACAATCTCTATGGCGAAGCGCGAGCGGTCCAGCGTACGGCTGTTGTATTTGGAGACAAACATTTTGTCGAAGCCCAGTCGTGCCGCTTCCGCAATGCGCTGTTCCACGCGGCTTACGGGACGCACCTCGCCCGACAGTCCCAGCTCCGCCGCCATGCATACGCCGGCAGGGATGGGTATGTCCACATTGCTAGAGAGGATGGCACATGCCACGGCGAGGTCGATGGCGGGGTCGCTGACGCGGATGCCGCCGGCGATGTTCAAGAATACATCTTTGGCTCCGAGTTTGAATCCGCAGCGTTTCTCCAAGACCGCCAAGAGCATTGATAGTCGCCTCATGTCGAAGCCGTTTGCGTTGCGTTGCGGCGTGCCATAGACTGCCGACGATACGAGCGATTGCACCTCGATAAACATCGGGCGCGCCCCTTCGAGGGTGGCGGCAACGGCTGCACCGCTCAACAACTCATCGCGCTGCCCGAGAAGGAACTCCGACGGATTGGGCACCTCGCGCAGTCCGCTGGCCACCATCTCGAAGATGCCCAGCTCGGAGGTGGAGCCGAAACGGTTTTTCAATGCACGCAGCAGACGGTAGCCGTAGTTGCGGTCGCCCTCAAATTGCAGCACGGCATCCACTATATGCTCCATGACCTTAGGACCTGCGAGGGTGCCATCCTTCGTGATGTGTCCGATGAGAAGCACCGGAACGCCGGTAGTCTTAGCGTAGTGCTGGAACTCCGTAGTACATTCGCGTATCTGTGAGATACTGCCTGCCGACGAATCTATCACCTCGGTGCTGATAGTCTGTATAGAGTCCACCACGAGTATGTCGGGTTTGACGGCATTGATATGCTCAAAGATGCGCTGCGTGCTTGTCTCACTCACCACATAGCATTGCTGACTGTTGTGTTCAATGCGGTCGGCGCGCATCTTTATTTGCTGTTCGCTTTCTTCGCCGCTGACATACAAGACCTTGCAGCCAGCTATAGACAGCGCCATCTGCAGCAGTAGCGTGCTCTTGCCGATGCCCGGCTCGCCACCTATCAGGATGAGGCTCCCCGGCACGATGCCGCCACCCAGCACACGGTCAAACTCGTTGCATCCTGTGGAGATGCGGCGCGTCTCGCTATAAGCAACCTGCTGTATCAGTTTGGGCTGCGAGACGGGTATCTCGGCAGCACGTCCTTGAGTGTAGCGCGCCGGCTTGTCGTTATGTACCACCTCTTGCTCAAAGGTGTTCCACTGCCCACATTCGGGGCATTTGCCAAGCCACGAGCTGGACTGGTATCCACACTCTCGGCAGTAATAGTATGACTTAGGTTTTGCCATCACTGAAGTCCTTTACACTCCTACCACTACAGCGACTTGATAGCTTTGAAGCATCTGTTCCAGCGGATGCCGCCGTGGTCTTTATCTATCGAGTAGAGCACAGCGAGGAATTTGCCCAGCACATGGTCTTCTGGCACAAAGCCCCAGTAGCGGCTGTCGGCACTGTTATGGCGGTTGTCGCCCATCATCCAGAAGTAGTCTTGCTTGACGGTGTATTGTGTCGTCTCTTCGCCATTGATGTAGATTTTTCCATCGCGCACCTCCACCTCATTATGCTCATACGAGCTTATCAGACGCTGATAGATAGATATGTTGGAGCTATCAAGGTGCAACACTTCGCCGGCGGCAGGTATGTGTATGGGGCCATAATTGTCTATGCTCCAGCGATGAGCACCATCGTGTGGGAATAGGTCGCGAGACATATCGTCGGCAGCGTAAATCTGAGGATATACCGTATCGACGCCCTCCATCGCAGCACAGCGTGCCGCCATCTCGCGCGTCATGGGCAGCTCGTAGCGGTTGCGGTAGGCGCGTGCCTTCTGATACAACGAATCCGTAATGCCCGCCCGTACGGCGGCATTCTTGTGTGTCTCATACTGCAACACTATCGTTGCATATTCGCTGGCCGTATAGCTGGCGTTGTCAAAGTCCTCATTGCTTACGCCCAGAGCATCAAAGAAATGGCGCGGGTCTGCCACCTTACTATTAAGCTGCACAATATATGTGAACTGCAAGTGGGCAGGGTCGTCCACCCTGTTTCCATTGATGTACAGCTGCTGGTCTATGATTTGCAAGTCTTCGCCGGGCAGACCCACACAGCGTTTGATGAAATTCTCACGCTTGTCAAGCGGACGCACGCGTATTTTTCCGATAGGGATGCGTCCATAGTAGGGGTCATATACGCGGTCGTTCCACACCGCCTCGCGACCATAGTGCCGCACGAGGTCATAGTAGCTACGGTTGCTGAACTGAGCAGAGCACATGGTGTCGCCATCAGGATAGTTGAACACCACGGCATCGTAACGCTCCACCTTGCCGAGCCCAGGATAGCGGTGGTATGGCAGCTGTATCCACTTCAGGTAGGACTCCACCTGTCCGCCCGTTCCCGGCAGCACGTTGTGTACCAGCGGCACCGCCAAGGGTGTCATCGTCACTCGCGGACCATACGAGTACTTGCTCACCAGCGTGTAGTCACCCACCAGCAGGGTCTTCTCCATCGACGACGACGGGATATTGTAAAGCTCCGCAACATTGCCACGGATGATGACGGCGGCAACGACAGCAAAAACGATAGTGTCAAGCCAGTCGCGCGCCACGCTCACCTTGTGAGGTTCTATCTCCTTGGGGTTGCTGTATGTCATCTTCGGCGACAACCCGAGGAAAGAGAGATATGCCCACGGCATGAGGATGGCAAGCAGCTGCTCCCAGAAACCATAACGACGAAACGCCTTGGCAGTCTCCACAACCAAGAGTAAGAAAGTGAAGATATTGATTGCAGGCACGAGAAAATAGAGATACCACTTCCAGTCCTTGCCACATATCTTTATCCATACAACTATATTATAGATTGGGATAAGAGCCTTCCACGGTGCCTCGCCCGCTTTGCGAAAGATGAAGAACAAACCGACGATTATGCCGACAAAATAAAGTACCAAATAGATATTGTAAAGCATACTGACTATAAGTTATTTATAAAATACTCCGTTTTGTATCAATATGCAAAAATAACAAAAAGAAAGAAAGTGAAGACGATTAAGTTAAAAAACATAATGATGAAAGGGTTCAACAGCCTACAGCCACTCAAATTATACACCTCGGCATGGCTGACAGAGTGGATGAGCAAGAGAGGACTCCCGTTGGAAGTGTTCTTCACCGACTGGCTTTTTGATGGAGAGGTAGAGCCATAGAGGACAGATTGTGGAAGATTCTGCAGTAGGGCTGTTAGCATGCGGCAGAATTCAGCAGTGCGAGGTTATGTTATACGGATTTGCCATTAAACATCAAGGCATTGCAAGACTTGGCAACAGAGGCTAATAGTTGTATTTAGACGGGTTTGCTATCATTCATTTACGGATAAAAAAAAGCCTATAGCCGAGAATATCGGATATAGACTACTTTTTGAAACAAAGGCAATTGACGAGGCGCGACTACGGTTTGCCCCCTCCTCTCATAACACACTAACTATCAATACATTATTAATAATCATATTTTTTTCATACTTTCAACAAAAGTACTTTTTTTTTACAAACACAAAAGAACTGTCAAGCCATACGCCAATCCGAATTACCACGATTAACAAATAACTTTTTACATATCATTGCCAAATGAAAAGAAAAAAAATACTGTTCGTCTTTTAACAATCCACAAAAAAAAGCCGGAGGGAACAATTTCCCTCCGGCTTCCGCAGTATGTCACGGCGAGCGGATTATTTGTTGTAGAAAACGAATTGGTTGTCTATCACATCTATCACTATGCTGCTGCCGGTATTAACCTTCTCTTCGAGCAGCTGGCGCGAGAGCTCGTTGAGAATCTGACGCTGAATGACACGCTTTACTGGTCGCGCTCCCATAGCGACATCGTAGCCCAGCGTGGCAAGGAGATTGACAGCCTCGTCGGTGGCAGAGATGAGTATCTCGTTTTTCTCCAGCATCTTGGAGACAGCCCGCAGCTGTATGCGCACCACATCTTTAATCTGTGCCTGCGTGAGCGGACGGAACATGATAATCTCATCAATACGGTTGAGGAACTCAGGACGTATGCGCTGTCGCAGCATCTCCATGACATCTTTCTTAGCCTCCTGCACCTCATAGTCGCTCACCTCGTTGCCTGCCGCAGAGGCGAAACGCTGGCTGATGATGTCGCTGCCGAGGTTTGAGGTCATGATGATGATGGTGTTCTTGAAGTCGGCGGTACGACCCTTGTTGTCCGTCAGACGACCATCTTCGAGCACCTGCAACAAGATGTTGAAGACATCGGGATGCGCTTTCTCTATCTCGTCGAAGAGGACGATGCTGTAGGGCTTGCGACGCACGGCCTCGGTAAGCTGGCCGCTCTCGTCATAGCCCACATATCCCGGAGGTGCTCCTATCAGACGGCTGACGCTGTGGCGTTCCTGATACTCGCTCATGTCGATACGCACCATCATGTTCTCATCGTCAAATAGCACCTCGGCAAGGGCCTTGGCGAGCTCCGTCTTGCCGACACCCGTAGTGCCGAGGAAGATGAAACTGCCTATAGGGCGGCGGCCATCGCTGAGCCCCGTACGGCTGCGGCGGATAGCATTAGCAATGGTCTCTATGGCTTCATCCTGTCCGACGACGCGCTTGTGCAGCTCGTCCTCCAGATGGAGCAGACGCTCGCGTTCGCTCTGCATCATCCGCGTCACGGGGATGCCCGTCCAGCGGCTCACCACCTCGGCAATCTGCTCGGAGTCCACCTCCTCGTTTATCATGGCGTTGTCGGCCTGCATGTCCTGCAGCTGCTTTTTCAGTGCCACCACATGAGACTCTGCCTCCTTGATGCGCCCGTAGCGCAACTCTGCCACCTTACCATAGTCGCCGGCACGCTCCGCCTGCTCGGCTTCGAACTTGTAGTTCTCTATGTTCTTCACCTCCTGCTGTATGCTCTCCACCACCGACTTCTCGTTCTGCCAGCGCGCCTTCATCTGGTTGCGCTGCTCGCCAAGGTCTGACAGCTCCTTGTTGATGTGGTAGAGCTTCTCCTCCTCAGGCGATGCCACGCCGTCCTGCGTGCTTTGCTGCGACTTAATCTCACGGCTTATGGCCTCGCGCTCTATCTCGAGCTGGCGGATGCGGCGTTCCAGCTCGTCGAGTTCCTCTGGCACCGAGTCTATCTCCATACGCAGACGCGCCGCCGCCTCATCAATGAGGTCTATGGCCTTGTCGGGTAGGAAACGGTCGCTGATATAGCGGTTGCTGAGCTCGGCGGCGGCAATGATGGCCTCGTCTTTGATACGCACCTTGTGATGCACCTCGTAGCGTTCCTTCAACCCACGCAGGATTGAGATGGTGTCAGGCACCGAAGGCTCGTCAATCAGCACGCTCTGGAAACGGCGCTCAAGAGCCTTGTCTTTCTCAAAGTACTTCTGATATTCGGCAAGCGTCGTGGCACCGATGGCACGCAACTCGCCTCGTGCAAGGGCAGGCTTCAGGATGTTGGCGGCATCCATAGCCCCTTCGCCACCGCCGGCACCCACGAGAGTATGTATCTCGTCGATGAAAAGAATTATCTCGCCGTCAGACTCATTGACTTCACGGATGACGCTCTTCAGTCGCTCCTCGAACTCGCCCTTATACTTGGCACCAGCAATCAAGGCGCCCATGTCGAGTGAGAAGATGGTCTTGTTCTTCAAATTCTCCGGCACATCGCCACTGACGATGCGGTGCGCCAGTCCCTCGGCGATGGCTGTCTTGCCCACGCCGGGTTCGCCAATCAGGATAGGGTTGTTCTTGGTGCGGCGGCTGAGGATTTGCAACACACGGCGAATCTCCTCGTCACGTCCGATGACAGGGTCCAGCTTGCCACTCTGCGCCAACTGGTTGAGGTTGCGCGCATACTTGCCGAGAGCGTTGTAGGTGTCCTCTGCCGTCTGGCTGCTCACCTTGCTGCCTTTGCGCAGGTCGGCCATAGCGGCTTTAAGCCCCTTAGTGCTGACGCCTGCATCTTTGAGCAGCTGCGCCACGCGGTCGCGGCCATCCACCAACGCCAGCAACAGATGTTCGACTGAGACGAACTCGTCGCCCATGCCACTGGCCTGCTGCGAGGCCTTGACGAGGGCGTCGTTAGCCTCACGACTTAGATACTGACTGCCGCCGCTCACCTTGGGGTAAGATGCCACGAGAGCATCAACCTGCTGCGTAAGACGCGCGACATTCACCTCCATCTTCTTCAGGAGGAAAGGAGTAACGTTCTCATCCTCCGAGAGGATGCCTCGCAGGAGGTGCCCCGTGTCAATAGCCTGATGCTGATTGCCCATCGCCATCTCCTGTGCCTTCTGTACGCACTCCTGCGCTTTCACTGTAAAATTGTTAAGGTTCATATTTTTTATGTTTTATTTTTCAAAAATCATCAATCATCAATGATGAAAGCCTTTTGCAAATCATCATTTACCATTCAGTCAATCAAACACTATACCATGCCAAACATCATGACATTATGACAGCAGGACGAAAACGCGATACGACAAAAAGTCACACCACAATGTCCGGACAAGCAGACAAGCAATAATTATCATAATAAAAACATTTTCGTAAATTTGCCACATGCAAAAAGCCGAATAGACAAAACCATAAAAAGCTGAAAAAGAGAGAAAACGCATGACAAAAGAAGAGTGCTACAGGCTGGGGAAAATCACCAAACCGTTTGGGTTCAAAGGGCAGGTGATATTCTTTCTCGATGTTGACGAGCCACAGGACTATGCCGATATGGACAGTGCATTCGTGGAGGTGAAGGGACAACTGGTGCCCTACTTCTTCAAAGTAATCAACATCAACGGCAACAAAGCCACCGTAGAATTTGAAGAGCTCACAGCCGAGCAGGCCCTCGCCCTCGTTGGGTGCGACCTCTACCTGCCGTTGTCGCTACTGCCCGAACTCACTGGCAATCAATTTTATTTTCACGAAGTTATAGGCTACAAGGTTATTGACGGCGAACACGGCTACATAGGCGACATTCGGACAATCATAGAATATCCGGCGCAGCCACTATTCCAAATTTTCAAAGGAGAGACAGAAATCCTCGTCCCCGTCATCGACCCCGTCATCGACCATCTCGACCGCGACAACAAGACACTATATATCAACGCTCCCGCTGGACTGATAGAGCTTTACCTGAACGAATAAAAAAAGAATATTATGTTAAAATTTGCAAAAACAAATTAACTTTTCTACCTTTGCACACATATATAACTATACAAACTGCCAACACTGAAGCCATACTATTTTGATATTGAAAAGGAAAGAAACAGAAACGAATAATCACCCCCAAATAATCAACAATATATGGAAGAGACAAACAACACAAAAGAAAAAACATGTTATTCGGCAGAAGAGTTGCAAGAATTCAAAGAACTGATACTAAAAAAAATAGAAGAAGCCAAACATAATCTTGAACAGCTGACGCAGGCTGTGGCAGGCAACGAGAACGACGTACGCGACACCTCGCACACCATAATGACTATCGACGACGGACAAGAGGTGCTGGCAAAAGAGGAGAACTCGAAACTGGCAGCACGCCAGATGCGTTTCATCAAAGACCTCGAAGCCGCTCTCATCCGCATAGAGAACAAGACCTACGGCATCTGCCGCATCACCGGCAAACTGATACCAAAAGAAAGACTTATGATAGTCCCTCACGCCACAACAACCGTGGAAGGGAAAAACATGCAAAACCAGCAAAAGAAGAGTTCACCCCAACCTATCGTATGAAAAAAACAACATATTGTATCCTGATAACGATATTGACGCTAACATCCTTTCTCATAGGATGTAAGAACGAGAAGAGCGACGAAAATGTTCTGCCCCGCCTGCGCGAGGTAGAACATTACTATTATGATATAACACATAAATATACCGATGCCACGCAGACGACCCTCATTGAGGCCGACACCGTGCTGACGATAACCACCGAACACTGGACGTGGGACAACGACCGCGTAAGCAAGATAGAGACCTACGAAGGCGGCACGCTGAAACATACGATAGAATATGCCCCCACTGAACGTGGCACCCTGATGAACGACAGCCGCGACCCATCGCAAAAGACGCTATACATATACGACGCAGAGCATATAGACAGCATCATACGCTACGACAACAACGAGCGTACATGGGACTGCGACTTCCTCTACAAGGACGACGAGATAACGCAGGCCATCGTCGGCAGCTATAGCAACGGTACCCTGATAGGCTCAACGACCTACAATCTTACGTTTGAAAACGGCGACCTCATGCAGATGGACTATGTAAGCGACGGCACCAAATCCGTCAAAACATACACCTACGGCTCTGCCGCCAACCCCTACCGCATGACCGACAGAAGCCTTACGCACCTCAACCTCTCTCACCATATAGCACTGACAGAGGACTACAAATATACAGACAACTACGGCAGCGAAAAAAACGACCATCGCGAATACAACTACACGATGCAGGACGGGCTGCCACAGACTATGGAGCATAAAGCCGAATCGGATGTGGGAAAATACCACAACATATACATACACAGGTATGTTTACAGATATTAGAAATCTGTAGAGTCCCGCAGACTGACACACATAGAAGAAAAATACATCCTATTTATAAAGCAACAATAAAAGAATACAATATGGCATTCGAAGAAAAAATCAAAGAGCTACTTGACAAACGTGGCGAAGCAAAACTCGGCGGCGGACAGAAACGCATCGACGCACAGCACGAGAAAGGCAAGCTCACGGCTCGTGAACGCATAACCCTGCTGCTTGACCCCGGCTCGTTCGAGGAATTTGACATGTTCCTCACACACCGCTGCACCAATTTCGATATGCAGAAACAGACCTACCTCGGCGATGGCGTTGTCACCGGCTACGGCACCATCAACGGCCGTCAGGTCTATGTCTTTGCTCAGGACTTCACCGTAGCCGGCGGCTCCATGAGCGAGACCATGGCACAGAAGATATGCAAAGTGATGGACCAAGCCATGAAGGTGGGAGCACCAGTGATAGGCATGAACGACTCCGGCGGTGCCCGCATACAGGAGGGCGTAAGCTCGCTGGCAGGCTTCGGCGAAATTTTTGAACGCAACATCCTTGCATCAGGCGTGATACCACAGATTAGTGCCATCTTCGGTCCCTGCGCCGGCGGTTCTGTATATAGCCCCGCATTGACCGACTTCATCTTCATGTCCAAGGAGAACAGCTACATGTTCCTCACAGGTCCCAAGGTGGTGAAAACCGTCACGGGCGAGGATGTCACCACAGAGAAACTGGGCGGTGCACAGGTGCATGCCACCAAGAGCGGCGTATCCCATTTCGTCGGCGAGACGGAAGAGGAGACCATAGCCATGATACGCGAACTCATGGGCTATCTGCCATCCAACAACTTTGAGGAACCTCCTTATGTGGCCACCTCCGACCCCGTAGATAGAATAGAGGATAGCCTCAACAGCATCATCCCCGAAAATCCTAACGCGCCCTACGATGTAAAGGATATCATCAACACCATCGTTGACGACGGCAAGTTCTTTGAGGTGCATGCACGCTTTGCCACCAACATTGTCGTCGGCTTTGCCCACATGGGCGGCATGAGTGTCGGCATTGTTGCCAACCAGCCCAAGTCGATGGCTGGAGTGCTGGACAGCAACGCATCGCGTAAGGCAGCACGCTTCGTACGCTTCTGTGATGCCTTCAACATTCCTCTCGTCACCCTCATCGACGTCCCCGGCTTCCTGCCCGGCACAGGACAAGAATACAACGGCGTGATAGCTCATGGTGCCAAACTGCTCTTCGCCTACGGCGAGGCTACGGTGCCAAAAGTGGCTGTAACGCTGCGCAAAGCCTACGGCGGCGCACACATTGTGATGAGCAGCAAATATATGCGTAGCGACATCAACTACGCATGGCCCAATGCAGAAATTGCCGTCATGGGTGCCAGCGGCGCCATAGAGGTGCTTTACGGCCGTCAGCTCAAAGAGCTGGCAGACAAGCCCGAAGAGCGTGCTCAATTCATCGCCGAAAAAGAAAAAGAATACAACAATCAGTTTTCCAACCCCTATTACGCCGCACGCTTTGGCTATATTGACGACGTAATAGAGCCACGCAACACCCGTTTCCGCATTATCCGCGCACTACAGGCCTTGGCAACCAAAAAGGATTCTCTGCCTATCAAAAAACATTGCAACATACCACTATAACAACAATCCTCCATGCTCATTCCTGCATCGGAGGATGCTCAAAAAAAAATAATCAAACAAAAAAAAACATCACCATGAAAAAAGCAATCTTTTCATTCATCATATCCGCCGCTTTCATATTTGGCATGACCTCATGCAACAATAACGGCAACACCACCGAGGAGCCCAACGACACCACCTGCACCGAGCAGACCGAGTGCAAAGCAAAATGCGAACTGCCCGAATGTACCTGCACCATGGAGGACTGCGTATGCAAGAAGGAATGTGCCATGTGCGACGACACCACCTGCGCACGCTGCAAAGCAGTAGCCGAATGTAAGGCCAAGAAAGAAGCCTGCGGCGAAGAACCTCAGTGCTGCAAGGAACAGCAGGAATGCTGCAAAGAGCAGAAAGAGTGCTGCAAGAAAGAGGCTACCGACTGCAAGAAAGAGTGCAAAGGCGACAAATAATAACGACCAAGCGTTGCACGGAAAAACTGATTGTTGTTATAAAAAATACTCATTAGCTTGAGATTATGAAGCAAGTACTAAAAGAAATAATCATCGTGGCAGCAGCCCTTGTGCTTCATGTCGGCGTAGCCAACGCACAGATGGAAGCACCTGCCGATGGAGCACCGCTGCCACCGCTCATGCCGACATCCCTGTCTGCCAACAAGATATGCTATACCGACAATGGCTTCGTAGTTATCGACAGCATAGACAACGGCATAGACCTCACCATGTTCAGTCGCGAAGACGGCATACAGCGTGTAGGACACTATAAGACCGACACCTACAAGGGTCGTCACGACCCCCAAAACATCCTGCGCCCTGTCAGCATACAGACCGTGGGCGACCGCATCGTATTTCTCGCCACAGCACGTGACAGCTCGTACCTCGGAATACTCAAAGTAAACGATGACCCCAAGGCTGCAATAGACCAGAAACTCATACTGGTGGATGCTGCCGGCTTCGCCTGCCATAACGATGCTTTCGGCATCCTGCCCGACAAAGACGAACTCATCGTGGTGGGATACAACCCTACAGGATATGACATCAACATTATCGACATCTGTGGCGGACTCGACAACCTGTCGGCAGCACCACGCACCCCGTTCCACTACCATGTGCCCAAGCAGGCAGAGAGCATCAAGGCATCGGACCCCTACGGCGTAGGGCTTACCATTGTGGCTGTGATGGTAGTTTTTCTTGCTCTCGTATGCATAGCCCTCGTGCTCAAAGGCTTCGGCTCCATAGTGCAGAAAGTGGAACAACGCAAAGAGGAAGACCCGCAAGCCAAACGCCTCATCCACGCCGTCTTCGGCACAGAGGAGGAGGTGTATGTGGCTATTGCGGCAGCCATATATCAGTATCAAGAGGACATGCACGACGAGGAGGACAACGTGCTGACCATCCAGAAGGTGGAGCGCGCTTGGACACCTTGGAATGCCAAGTTCTACAACATGAATCAATATTTTAACAGAAAAAGCAGATAATGAAAACTTTCAAGTTCAAGATAAATGGTAAAGAATATTCGGTCGATATTAAAGAGGCCGAAGGCAAAGAGATGCGCGTAGCCGTCAATGGCACCGACTATAACGTCACGGTGGACCGCGAGTTGCGCCGCCACACCTCGTCAGTCATCAGCGAGAAACCGGCACCACACGTTACGGCAGCGGCTGGCGTAGTACAGCGTTTCAACCCTGCAACACCATCATCCAGCAATACAGAGAAAAACACTACTCCTGCCGCAGCGTCGGGCTCTAAAGGCAAAGTGAGTGGCAACAGCGTCACCGCTCCCCTGCCAGGCACCATTCTCGACGTGTTCGTCAACGTGGGCGACACCGTCAAAGAGGGGCAGAATGTAGTACTGCTCGAAGCCATGAAGATGGAGAACCACATTGAATCCGACGCTGCCGGCACCGTCAAAGAGGTGCGCGTGCGCAAAGGCGACAGCGTGCTCGAAGGCGACGTGCTGGTGGTCATAGAATAGCACTTCCTCATCGGCGGCCGCCATCAGAACGGCCAGCAACCTAAATCACTAAAAAACTAATTAAAACATCTCAACAATGTTAACATTAGCCACAGGCGGCTTCATGGACTTCATGTCAACCCAGCTGGTGCAATTCTGGCAATATACGGGTTTTGCCAACGTCACATGGGGCCATATAATAATGATTTTCATCGGCCTATTATTCATCTTCCTCGGTATCAAGAAAGAGTTTGAACCCCTGTTGCTCGTCCCCATCGGATTCGGCATGCTCGTGGGCAACATACCCTTCTATCCGGGGCTGAAAATAGGCATCTACGAGGATGGCTCTGTGCTGCACATCCTCTACCACGGCGTGCAGAACGGATGGTACCCACCCCTCATTTTCCTCGGCATCGGAGCCATGACCGACTTCTCTGCCCTACTCTCTAATCCTAAGTTATTCCTCATTGGTGCTGCGGCACAGGTGGGCATATTTGCCGCCTACATAGGTGCACTCGCCCTCGGCTTTGCCCCCAACGAGGCTGGCGCTATAGGCATCATCGGCGGCGCCGACGGCCCTACAGCCATCTTCCTCTCGTCGCAGCTGGCACCGGAACTGATGGGTGCCATTGCCGTATCGGCATATAGTTACATGGCGCTCGTGCCCGTTATTCAACCACCCATCATGCGACTGCTGACGACAGAGAAAGAGCGCACTATCCGCATGAAACCGCCACGCCGCGTATCGAAATTAGAGAAGATTATTTTCCCCATCCTCGGCCTCATCTTCTGTGCCTTCATAGTACCTTCGGGTCTTCCGCTGCTGGGCATGCTCTTCTTCGGCAACCTACTGAAAGAGAGTGGCGTAACAAAGCGACTGAGCGAGGTGGCCTCTAACGCCGTCGTCAACGTCTGCACGTTGCTTATCGGCATCACCGTGGGAGCCTCCACGCAAGCCACCACGTTCCTTACCGGCAACTCGGTGCTTATCTTCATGCTCGGTGCCTTCTCCTTTGTCGTGGCAACCTTTGCCGGCGTGCTCTTCGTCAAGCTGTTCAACCTCTTTCTCAAACCCGGCAACAAGATTAACCCACTCATCGGCAATGCTGGCGTGAGTGCCGTGCCCGACGCAGCACGCGTATCAAACAATGTAGGATTGGAATACGACAAGACCAACTACCTCCTGCAACACGCTATGGGGCCCAACGTGGCTGGCGTAGTAGGCAGCGCAGTAGCTGCAGGTATCCTCCTCGCTTTCCTACACTAATACAACGAAATTTCACATTACCAAAAGAGGGAAGGTGTCTTGCTGGCATCTTCCCTCTTTTTTATAATCTACTTACATAGATGTAAGAGCAATTTGCTTTGATTGTTGGTCCACTATTTTTTTTTCGATAAATCTGTGTTTTTTTTAAAGATAAAACATACATGTAATCGCCTCTATGTGAGTGGAAAGCAACGACGATACTATAATCCCTGCTTGCATACCAAATCAGAAAAAAAAAACATCTAAGGGAAAATTTGAGCGATAATTATAACTGCAATTCTCAGTTTTTTTTTTGCGGTAAATTTACAACCATATAACCGCATGATAGCAAAAAAGTGCAGTATAATACTCAATAAAGCGAATAACATAAGAAAAGCGAAGCCTCAAAGACTTCCTTTTCTATATGTCACATCAACCAATCTTCTTGTGATGATTGATTTATAGAGCCCTACCTAATGACAGTCACGGTGCCTGTGGTGCGCTTCAGCTCGTCGGGAGCTGTGGCGAGGCGGTAGCGAATGTTATAGACGTATGTGCCTTGATGCGCCAGTGTGCCGTCCTTTAGTTTGGCATCCCACGGTTCGTTGATATCATTACTATGAAACACCAGCAGACCCTGACGATTATAGATGTGTATCTCATACTCCATCACGCCATGACCTTTGACATGGAAGGTGCAGTTGTTGGGGTCGGTAGGGATTATGACATTGGGGACATTAAGGTTAGCGGTAGAATAGTGGAGCACCACGCTGTCGCGGTCAATGCAGTTGCCGCTGCTTACAATAAGGCTCACGACGACACTATCGACTCCTGCCAATGGGTCAAAATTGTACTCTATGGAGTTCATCTCGGAATAATAGTTGTGGTCAATGAACCACGAATGATATTCATAGCCGCTACCCTTGGCGGTGGCACGGAAGGAAGTGATATCCGGCGTCAGCCGCGTGGTAGAGATGTCTATGGCTGCCTCGACGGGCTTGGTAGGCTTGAGCGAGAGCGTAGCAGAGACAGGGCAGGCGTAGTCATCGAGATAGGATAGCGTAGCCGTATATACCGTAGCGAGAGTAGGTTGCACATAGACGGTGTCGCTATCCTGCTGCATGGCAAGCTCTATATCTGTCGGATAGGCTGTCCACCGCAGGACGGTATTGCTATCATCGCTGACGCGGAGTGCCGCAAGAGTATATTGCTGCAACTCGCATTGCGAAGTCCACTTCAGTTTGACATCGAGTTTAGGTTTCACGGTGAGGAAAAGTTCGTGGATGCTGTCGCAGGCATGCGTCATAGGTACCGCATAGGTGTAGTGTCCCGACTGTCTGTAGCTCATGCCACCAAAGACGCGATAGGAGCCGTAGCAGATGGTATCGTAGGTGGTGTCACTGCTGGTGTAATAGACATTGACGACGAGCGTATGCACCGAGTCGCAGCCATAGCGTGTGGACATCACTTCAGTGTGCGTAGTGCTACGCGTGTACATACGATTATCCACAGGCCAGCGATAGCTGTTGCAAGCCTCAACATACTCGGTTGTGTCAAAGCCGTGGTAGATGGACACTCGCAAGTGCTTGATGCTGTCGCATCCGTGAGTCGTAGTGCCCGCCTGTGTGTATTCAGCACTCTGCATAAAGCGCACGTTGTTCGCGCGCCAGATGAACATATCACACGCCGCAGTGTCTATGGTATCATGATAGGCCTTGTAGATTGTCAGTTTCAAGACGTTGATGCTGTCGCAACCTATGCTATTCTGCATTGTGTCGGCAACAGTAAGCCCAATGGTGTAGGTGTCGCCGGTGACAGGCCAACGATAGCGGTCGCAACTGGCGATGCGCAACGTATCGCTCTTCGGCTTGACAGGCGTGAAGCGCACCTTGACGACATTGTTGGTAGTATCGCACTCCGTCTGCTGCCCACCATGCTGAGCAATCCCCATACCGCTATCGTTGATAGCAGCAGCAATGCTGTCGCAGTTGATGTGGCATAACTGCATCATGGGTATATTGAACGCCTGCGTCTCGCAGCTACCTACAGCAAGACTGCTACTGACGGTATAGGTACCTATGACGCGACCACGATAAGCATCCTCGTAGAGGCATACGCCGTAGGGTGCTTCGAGGATAGCCTCGCCGTTGTTGCAGTAGCGGACATTGACTACTGCCCCTGCATTGCTGTAGTTTATGCTAATACGACCTGCCGAGGCATCGATGTCAGGTATGGATACATATATGTCGCCATTCTGGTCGAGAAGCGGCATCTGGCGCAGGAAGCCGTTGAACGGCTCGGTACCATTGGAATAGACCGATGCAATATCATACTGATGACGCGGAACGGTGAGGTCTTCATTGATACATACGGAGTTATACACCCACTGATTCCACACAGAGCGAGCCGAATTCCAGTTGTTATCCATACTGCCATAGACGGTTATCTTGCCACGCGGGTCGCCATTGTCCCACGAGAGGTTGGTATGAGCCACGATGATTTCGGCATGGCCGTCGCCATTGACATCAGCTACGACAGGATATTCCGTCAGCGTGCCGCTATAGGATGTTACGGGAGTGCTCAAGCTGGTCAGTGAGGCACCGTCAAGGATGGAGAGCTGTTCGGTGCCACGATAGACGATTTCACTGGTGCCGTCACGGTTGAAGTCGAAAACAGTGAAACCCGCCGTCTCGCCAAACTGCGAAGCGAAGTGCATCAGGCTTATGTGGTTGGGTGCCGTTGCGCTGTAGGAGAACGCTCGCATGCCATCGGGATGGTTGAAAAGGATTTCTGGCGTACCATCACCATCAAGGTCGCCACAGAAAGGAATGGATGGCGTCATGTTGCCACCGTAGGAGTTGGACATTGACACATTGTAGTAGCCCACAAGGAGGCTGGTCTGCCCATCCCACACATAGAGGTCTGCCTTATTAGTCTCGCGGAAGCCGACAACACAGATATCCATATCGCCATCGTGGTCGAAATCGGCTATGAATGTTTGTCCGTCATAGCCCACGATGTCATCGTGTGTGTCTGCGGTGCGCAGCACCTGCCACGTATTGCCCTCTTCGCCATTGGGATTGGCGAGGATAGGTTTATAGATAGTGTTGCCAGCACAGATTTCCTGCTCACCGTCGCGGTCGATATCAGCCAAAGCCTGCATATAGTAGGAGCGGCCCTCGCCCACCTCGGTATGTGGCGCACCATAGCCGCGTCCCGAAGCCTCTTGTGTGCCATGAAGCAGAATAAGGCCATTGGCGGCATTGAAAATATAGGGGCCACAGACCAGCTCAGGATGATTGTCGGCATTGAGGTCAGCAATCATAGGCAGATAGCGAGCATCTATGCGAACAGAGCTGCGCCACAGCTGAGCACCCGTGGTAGCATTGTAACAGTAGGCGTAGCCATCATCGGCAAGGAGGAAGAACTCGGCGGTGCCATCGCCATTGATGTCGGCAAGCGACATAAGTTGTCCTGCCGTGCTGTAACGCTGCACATTGAGAGTGTACTTCAACGTGCCATCCTGTCCGTCGAAGACGAGGATGCTGCTGCCCGTACTGGCGGCAGTGTCGGCAGCACAGGCGAGGATTTCCGCCTTGCCGTCGCCATCCACATCGCCCACGAGCGGAGTTGTAAGACCATTGACACCGTCGCACGAGAATAGTTCTCGCATATTGAGAGTTGTGGCTTCCGGAGGAGCGATACAACTTGGGTCGTTAATATTGTCGGGTATGGCAATGTCGCTGCAGTCATCGACGATAAGACGCAGATAGTGCGTCGTATCACATCCCGTCTCATGCTGCACGCTATAGTTATACATGCCCGAAACATTATACATCACATGGTCAACATTCCAGTAGTAGCGTTTGCATGCCTGCTGGAAGACAGTATCCACATAGCTGTTGCCAACCTCAATATGCAGCACGCGCAGACTATCGCATCCTTCGGCAGTCGTTGTGTTGCACGAGTAGTATCCGCTCTGCGTGTAGGTGAGGTTGTTGTCAGGCCATGTGTAGGCATCGCACACGATGATGTCAGAGGTATCTATCGTAACGCCTACGTGCACCATATTAACAACAGGACAGAGGTACTGTATGAGGGCATCATCAGTAGTACCATAAGGGCGTACTGCGGAATAAGCCGTGACGGTATAGGAAGTATTACTATTTGGCGTGAGGACTATCAGAGTGCTATCCCCCACTGTGCTCATGCCCTTGACGGAGGCCGAGGGCATGACATTGTAGCTATCGCCACCCAATGCAACCACCGTAGCACGCCCACACATGTTTATTACAGTATCTGGCGAGAGACTAAGCATTGGCGTCTCGGCTACGGTAAGCACAAGGACTTTCACACTATCGCAACCGACGCTGTTGCTGAGGGTGTCGCTGTAGATGCCTGAGACATCATAGCGTTGTGAGGTGATACGCCATGTGTATGGCACACAGGTCAACACCGTGTCATAGGTCGTCTCCGAGTTGTCATTAACAATAAGCGATAGGGTGACAACGCTGTCGCAACCCACAGCGTTAGGTACCGTTGCATTATGAATACCGCTCTCCGAATAGGTCTGTCCATCAATAGACCATACATAGTCGCCACACGATGAGACTGCCTCGTCTGCCGAGGTCGAATGACGGACTGTAAGGTTAAGCGTAACCAAACTGTCGCATCCTGCCGCATTGCCTATCACCGTATCAATACGAACACTTTCCGTAAACGTGCGCGTGTTGCCACCAAGTGTCCAATCGTAACTGTCGCACACATCAGGAGCCACAAGCACTGGCGAACTATTATATTTTACAGTGAGGTTGAGGATGGTAGTACTATCACAACCACTGACACTGGGTAGCGTCAGTCCAGTATAGATACCTGACACACTATAGGTCTGCCCGTTATTGTCCCATCGAAACTCATCACAAGCAAACTGGTTGACGGTTATCGAGATGTCACTGCTGATGGTTAAATCCAGCGTAGCCGTAGTGTCGCAGCCCACACTGTTGCCTCCAGCGATAGTCTCTGTAACGTTACTTGTAGCTGCATAGGTCACGTTGTTGAACGACCAAGTGTATGGCTCGCAATAGCTAACATTCACGGGAGCCGCCGTGGTGCTATACCTGATAGTAATATCCAGATGTATGGTGCTGTCGCAGTCGTGAACAGTACGATAAGACACATCGCGTAATGTAGAGGAATCGAACACAACGGCATTGCCAGCAATGTCGGTCCATGTAAAGCTGTCGCAAGCAGAAGCAACAATAGGTGTGGCGACGCTATTATTCACAACGAGGTGCAACGTAGTTGTGCTGTCGCACCCTGCTGCTGTGGTGCCGCTCACGCTATAGTCGCCACCAACGGTATATGTCACATTGTTAGCATCCCACGTATAGCTGTCGCACGCCGTAGCGTTGACATCTACCGCTACGGCGTTGTTCACCGTCAGCTGCAACGTCATCAGGCTGTCGCACCCTGCCGCATTCCTGCCCGTATAGCTTTCAGTCACGCTCGCGCTGTAGGTCTCGCCATTGGCTGCCCATGTGTACTCACCACACGTCTGCACCTCCACAGGGTCAGCAACGGTGTTGTAATCCACTGTGAGATTGAGCGTCACGAGGCTGTCGCATCCTTCGCGATTAACGAGGAGAGTATCAAACGACGCGCTGGCAACAAACGTCTTGGTGCTGCCGCCTACTGTCCACACATACTGCTCGCAGGCATGCTCAGTAATTGTCGTTGGCGTGCTGCTGTTGCGTATGGTCAGGTGCAGCGTAGTTGTGCTGTCGCATCCTGCTGCTGTGGTGCCGCTCACGCTATAGTCGCCACCAACGGTATATGTCACATTGTTAGCATCCCACGTATAGCTGTCGCACGCCGTAGCGTTGACATCTACCACAATGGAGTTGTTTATTGTCAGCAGCAGCGTCATCAGGCTGTCGCACCCCGCTGCGTTCCTGCCCGTATAGTTTTCAGTCACGCTCGCGCTGTAGGTCTCACCATTGGCTGCCCATGTGTACTCACCACACGCCTGCACCTCCACAGCGTCGGCAACGGTGTTGTAATCCATTGTGAGATTGAGCGTCACGAGGCTGTCACATCCTTCGCGGTTGACGAGGAGAGTATCAAACGACGCGCTGGCAACAAACGTCTTAGTGCTGCCGCCTACCGCCCACACATACTGCTCGCAGGCATGCTCAGTAATTGTCGTTGGTGTGCTGCTGTTGCGTATGGTCAGGTGCAGAGTAGTTGTGCTGTCGCACCCTGCAGCTGTAGTGCCGCTCACGCTATAGTCGCCACCAACGGTATATGTCACATTGTTTGCATCCCACGTATAGCTGTCACACGCCGTAGCGTTGACATCTACCGCTACGGCGTTGTTCACCGTCAGCTGCAACGTCATCAGGCTGTCGCACCCCGCTGCGTTCCTGCCCGTATAGCTTTCAATCACGCTCGCGCTGTAGGTCTCACCATTGGCTACCCATGTGTACTCACCACACGCCTGCACCTCCACAGGGTCGGCAACGGTGTTGTAATCCATTGTGAGATTGAGCGTCACGAGGCTGTCACATCCTTCGCGGTTGACGAGAAGAGTATCGAACGACGCGCTGGCAACAAACGTCTTGGTGCTGCCGCCTACTGTCCACACATACTGCTCGCAGGCATGCTCAGTAATTGTCGTTGGCGTGCTGCTGTTGCGTATGGTCAGGTGCAGAGTAGTTGTGCTGTCGCACCCTGCTGCTGTAGTGCCGCTCACGCTATAGTCGCCACCAACGGTATATGTCACATTGTTAGCATCCCACGTATAGCTGTCGCACGCCGTAGCGTTGACATCTACCGCTACGGCATTGTTCACCGTCAGCTGCAACGTCATCAGGCTGTCGCACCCCGCTGCGTTCCTGCCCGTATAGTTTTCAGTCACGCTCGCGCTGTAGGTCTCGCCATTGGCTGCCCATGTGTACTCACCACACGCTTGAACCTCCACAGGGTCGGCAACGGTGGAATGGTTTATGGTGAGGTGAAGAGTTACAGTGCTATCGCACCCAACCGTATTTCGGATAATCGTATCCGACAAAGCACTCTCGGAAAATGCCTTATCAGTGTTGCCTACGAACCATTCAAAAACATCGCAAGCGACAACGTTAGTATCGTATGGCGTGCTACTATGATTTATCGTCAAATTGAGAGTGGTGGTACTATCGCAACCGTCAACACTCGGCACAGTACCGCCAGTATAGACACCACTACTACTGTAGGTTGTATTATTGTTATTCCAAACATAACTGTCGCACGCCGTAACATCCATCGTAACACTAATATTACTGCTAATAGTGATGTTGAGCGTGGCTGTAGTGTCGCATCCAAACGCATTGCCACCGCTGATGGTCTGTGTATGTGAACCACTGCTGGCGTATGTCGCACCATTGAACGGCCAAACATACGGCGTACAATAGGTGACAGACACTGGGTCCGCTACTGAACTATGATTGACAGTTACATTGAGCGTCATCAGGCTATCACAGCCTTTACTATTTTGCAAAACAGTGTCGTATGACGTTGTCGATGTGAAAGAGATAGTACGTTCTCCTACCGTCCAGTCATATCTGTCGCACGCTCGCTCGGTAACCGTGACGGGAGTACTGCTGGGGTTGATGGTAAGACGAAGTGCCTCCACATGAGTATCATCAACAGTATGATAGTATGTGCTGCTTGTCGTATAGCTCGTGCCATACCATTCATATCTGTCGCATGCTGTCTGGTCAACGTATGTGGTCTCAATGACAGGCACATTCTCGCACATATTAGCAACATTGAGTACATACGTATTGTTGTCGGTGTGACATTCCTCTTGTTGCCCGCCGAGCTGTGCGACACCCGTGCCAGCATCGTTGACTGCTACGACAATGTTATTAAGATTGAGTCCACAGAAATAGTCTTTCAAGAACCAGCTGTTCACATACTCCGTAGCACCGACAGCCACGTCGCGGTCCTCCATCTGAAATGTCGACAGTATCTCGCCGCCGTATGTCTCCTTATAATACGTCACACTGTAAGGAGCTGTAAGGCTTTGCGCTCCATTATTCATGAAGCTCACATATATGTGAATCGATACACCTTCGCTGGCAGTAGCTGACACATCGGCCACATCGGCCACTCCATAGAAGGGGCGTCCGTTGAGGTCTATGGTGGTGGCCTGCTGCAAGAAGTTGTTGAACGGACGGCGCACAGCACCATCCAAATTGTCGGTAAAGGTCTGAGCGTTGTTGAACAGATACCGTGGCACCGTGAGGTCTTTGTTCACATTGGTGACATTGTAGAGATACTGGTTCCACACAGGACGTGCTGGAGGCCACGGCGCATCGGCAGAGCGGAAGATGTTGAGACTGCCATTGAAGGTGGAGGCACTGCTATAACCGACAGACACTATCTCGGCATGACCATCATTGTCCACGTCGGCAATGATAGGATACTGCATGATGGTTGTCTCAAAATAGGATAGAGTACTCTTCACCGTGCCGTTGCCATCGACAATCTGCATCTTCACTTGGTCGCAGACAAGGAGCTCCATATCGCCATCTTGGTCGAAGTCGAAGCAGGTTACGCCATTGCTGTAGCTATCCTCGTTGACACCCTGAGTCCAAATATGATTGAATGAACTCGTAGTGTAATCATATTTGTAGGCAAGCATACCTTGCAGCGACGTATTGGTGGACTTACATTGAATGACAATTTCAAGATTGTCGTCGTGGTCTATGTTGGCAATCAGCGGTATGCTCTTGCCGGGGGTGGAGGTAGTCAAGGCGACAGCATTGCTGACGCTGTTATTGTGCACATCCCACACATAAAACGTCACCGTGCCATTCGACATATTAGTACTACTGGAACAATAGCGGTCGGATATAAACACATCCAAATGACCGTCAAGGTTGAAGTCTGCCACCTGTGCATGACCGTCGCCCTCCCTTACGCCCGTGGGGAGCGAGGGACCTGTCTTCCACAATGAGAGACCACTGATACGACCTGCGGTAAGTACGGGCTTATAGATTTCGTTGCCGAGGATTACCTCCACAAGGTCATCCGACGGGTCTATATTGGCAAGGCAGGCCATGGCAATCTTCTTGCGGAACGACGAAGAGCTGTTGCCCGTGTGGGCATAGGAGCTGCCGGTATTGCTACCACCTGTGGCAGTGGCAAGCAGACGCCCCGTGGCGACATCAAACACCTTGTTGCGTACCACCACTTCGGCATGTCCGTCGTTGTCGAGGTCGCCAAAAGCCACCGTAGTATATTGGTCACCGCTATTACAATACTTCTCATCACTTTTCCATACGAGAGCATCGGGAGCCGTGATATCATAGGCACGCAGATAGCAGTCGTCGTGTGCTACCACTATCAGCCCTTTGCCGCCCTCTCGCACCAGTCCGTAGGGCGAGGCAGTGAAGGATGACGCATAGGATGGCAGAAAAATAACTTTCTTTATAGCATGCGTCGCACCATCAAAGACCAAAAGTTCTTTGACCCTATATGGCAGCGTGGTTGATTGGTCGGTAGCACCGAAACAGACAATCTCCGGCGTACCGTCGCCATCAAGGTCGCCAACCAGCGGCGCCACAAGGTTGGAGACGGGCTTGACAGACCTATCGCTCGACCACTCGTTGACTATAGTCCATGCAGCTCCATCGGGATAGAACGAGCAGTCTATATCCATCACATTGTCCGGCATATTTGCATTACTCACAGTCCCCGGTCCTGGCGTGGGCGTGTCGGGCTCGCCGTCACCTACAATGGTCCAATGAACAGTGACCGTCACGGGCACACATCCCTTGCGGATAACTGTCTCGGTCCTCGTATAGGTGCCTGCTGACAACGCACTCACCTCGGCAGGAATAGTGTCCTGTCTTGGACCATAGATTAGAATATTGTCAACGCCCATGCCGGCACCACCCTCATTGACATGAAGAAAATCAAAATTGTAATTGCCCGAAGCAAAACCAATTTCGCCAATATTTGATTCGATGCGGGTCCAATTGTTTATGTTCACCATCTCATCATCTGCTTCGCATCCTTCACAATTCACATTCCATAGCAACGGTTGATAGAACGTTCCGCTTTGGTCCAACGCTATGGCCAAACCTGCCTCGTCATAGTATGTGGTAACAGATACCGGAGTGTTTCCAATATAATTTGTAAAAGTAGTTGCCTGCAAATGAACATAGAACGAAATCACAGTATTGTTAGCATCAGCGACATGTATATTGGGCGAAATCATCTGGCTGAAATTCAATCCACCTGCCGACGGGTCCATCTCGTATGCGGCATAATTGCCCTGATAGGGATATGCTGCATGCGCGCCATTACGCAAGGTCAGTTCATCTGTAACCGAAAAACCATACAGTCCACTTCCGGCTATCGATTCCCAGCAGTCAAAATCTTCGCCCTCGAAATCCTCGAAGAAAAGGGTATCATTGTAGGTGCGCAACACTCCTGTCTGCCCCACATGAATAGTCTCCCACCGTTCGGTAACAAACTGAGCGTGAGCCAATGAAACTATTGTACTAAAAAACAATAAAATAAAGAGACAACATTTAGTAGTAGTTCTCATGTGATATAGTTTGTTTTTTCAGCTGTATTACATACTTTTACGTTGCGTGCAGATATACTACACGCAAGATATAGATATTGCAAATGTCGTTTTTTTTTATAATAAAAACAAAATAATAAAACGTTTTGTGATATTGATTATATTTCATACCTTTGCAATTTCAAATAAAAACACATATAAGCGAACTATGTCACTAATAAAATCTATCTCTGGTATCCGTGGCACCATTGGAGGACGTCCGTCCGAGGGACTTAGCCCCCTCGATGTGGTTAAATTCTCCGCAGCTTTTGCCACATTCTTGAAACGCAACAATCCTGAACACCGCCTTAAAATGGTTGTAGGACGTGATG
This sequence comes from Bacteroidales bacterium, assembly GCA_017451385.1. Classification (GTDB taxonomy): domain Bacteria; phylum Bacteroidota; class Bacteroidia; order Bacteroidales; family P3; genus Colimorpha. The sequence continues at coordinate 27,755 of JAFSPS010000048.1, read as the reverse complement.
CACGAGTGTCGGGCGAAATGGTGGATCGTCTCGTCGTGGGTACGCTTATAGGCATGGGCATCAATGTCATAGAGACAGGCCTATCAACGACTCCCACCACCGAGATGAGCGTCATCGACAGCCATGCCGACGGCGGCATAATCATCACCGCCTCACACAATCCCAAACACTGGAACGCCCTCAAGCTGCTCAACGCACGAGGCGAATTTATAGACGCCGCCGAAGGACAGGAAGTGCTGCGGCTGGCAGAGAGCAACGAGATAGAGTTTGCTGAAGTCGATGACCTCGGAACAGTAACCTACGATGACGAAGCCATCGACAAGCACATTGCACGCGTGCTGTCGCTACCGCTGGTCGATGCTGACGCAATCCGCAAAGCAGGCTTTACGGTGGCAGTAGATGCCGTCAACTCCACTGGCGGCATCGCCATACCACGCCTGCTGCGCGCCCTCGGTGTAGAGAACGTCGTAGAGCTGAACTGCGCCCCCACAGGCCATTTCGCCCACAACCCCGAACCCATACCGCAGAACCTCACGGAGATAGCAGCAGCAGTGCCTGCCAACCACTGCGACCTCGGCATTGTTGTTGACCCCGACGTGGACCGACTGGCACTGGTCTGCGAAAACGGCGAGATGTTCGGTGAGGAATATACGTTAGTGGCAGTGGCAGACTATGTGCTGAGCCACACTCCGGGCAACACCGTGAGCAATCTCTCATCATCGCGTGCTTTGCGTGACATCACGGCACGCTACGACGGTTGCAGTTATGCCGCCGCGGCAGTGGGCGAGGTAAACGTAACGACAATGATGCGCGAGACCAACGCCGTCATCGGCGGCGAAGGCAACGGCGGCGTCATCTATCCCGAACTACACGCTGGCCGCGATGCACTCGTTGGCGTAGCTCTCTTCCTCACCCTTCTGGCAAAAAAAGGCATGAAAGTCTCCGAGCTGCGCAAGACCTATCCCAACTACGTCATCACAAAGAACCGCAAAGACCTCACGCCGGACATTGACGTTGACGCCTTGCTGGCAAAAATTGCCGCCAAATACGCCAACGCAGAAGGCTGCAAGGTGACAACTATCGACGGCGTGAAACTCGACTTCGCCGACGGATGGGTGCACCTGCGCAAATCCAACACAGAGCCCATCATCCGAATCTACAGCGAGGCAGCCACAGAACAACGCGCCAACGAATTGGCACAAAGCATCATGAATGAGATGTAAAAAAAACAAGACAATGGAGCAGACCGAAAAGGGTACGTTTATATCCTTACCAACAAAAGTTTCAGGGAGGACTGGGTAAAAATAGGCAAAAGCAGTCGCCCCGTTAATGTTAGAAGCAAGGAATTAGACAACACTGCCGTTCCTTTGCCATTTGACATTTTTGCGACAATGCAGACATGCAAATACGATAAAATAGAAAAAATAATACACAAACAAATCGACAGACTAACCGATTTAAGAATACGTCAAAACCGCGAGTTTTTTAACGTTAGTCCAGAGCAAGCCCTTGACATTCTGTTGGATTTAGCACCAGCATTTGATGATGCCGTCATTGAAAAATACGAAGATGGCATTGCCTATCAAATATATCCCAAAAAAGAACTCCCGATTCCGCAAAAACCGAAAATAGAAAGGCGTAAACATTTTGCATTCTCAATGATTGACTTAAAAATTGGGGACAAAGTGTTTTTTGACCCTCTAAATATCGAAGTCCGTATTGCTGGCGAGAACAAAATAGAATACGAAGGCAGATTATGGAGTCTGTCAAATTTTACTGCCACATATTTGCCTGATGAAAAAAGAAACACGTCGGGAGCATACCAAGGTCCCCAGTATTTTAGTTATAATGGGAAAACACTATGGGACATTAGATTAGAACGAGAAAGCGACAATTGCAAAGAAGGATGACAATCCGCCATCATTAACTTCGTTCCGTCATTCTCTTTCAATTATTTGCAAAAAGAAAACCTCATCACTGATGAGGTTTTCTTTTTATTTATTCGCTATTAATGCGATGATGTCGTACATTATTTCAGCACGAGGCGGACACTGCAGCCACGGCTTGTAATCTCCATGCCGGCATGAATGACTTGGATTTGAGAGCCAGAGAGCCAAACACTATATGCGGCACCCTGCTCTAAAACCTCGAAGTGAGACGATGTCCAATACCAACCGCTATATCCTACTCCGCCGGTACGGTTGTTCTCGTCGTGCAAACGGCAGCCACCATAAGGAAGGAACACTGCGCCGGCGGCTTCCATGGCTGCCCATGCATCGCCATCGTATCGGGCACCATCGGGCAATTCTTCGTTGACCGCATTAATGGTGATGCCATCGTCCATGCCTTGGATGTAGGTGGTATTGAAATATTTAGGTGTGGCAACCGTAGCAGGATGTTGATAGTAGTCGGGGAAAAGAATTACTCCCGCCATGCCACAAACGAGCGCGCTACAATAACGAGCATCTGCCACACCGCCCACAGTGCTGCAATGACGCTCCCCTAAAAGATAATTCCACTCGTCTTTGGACAATGTGCGCCAGCGGTTGGGAAGGTTGCCGCCGTTGGAGATAGCATTGTAAACGCCCCAGTCGGCGTAGGCGTATTCGCCCGTGAGGTCTTGGGTGTAAAGATAGTATTCGCGGTTCCAGTAGATGCTGTACGGCATATACTCGGATGCGCCGCTACCGCTCCAACCAGATGTGGCATAGCAGAATAGGTCTATCCAACCCTCATAGTTGGATGCTATCTTATTGTTGGATACACGCCCGACGGTGTCCCACTGATGCTCGGCAAAACGCCAAGTGCCATTCTGCGTCGAACCATCAGCACACTCGTGTGTGCCAGCGGCGCTCCACTGCAAGTTGCCCTGCGAGAAACGCACCTGCGAGGTTGCCGAGACAGAGAACAAACCGTTCAAAGCGCCCTCGAAAGCTTCAACAGAACCTGGTTCAGGAATATCAACGGTGCTGTTCTCCTCGCCAGTCTCACCCCCGTTCTCTCCACCATTTTCTCCTCCGTTTTCACCGCCATTCTCTCCTCCATTTTCACCGCCGTTCTCGCCACCGTTCTCATTGTTCTCAGTCTGTGCGGGTTTCTCGTTGTCTTTTTCGGTGCATCCCGTAACGGCAATGGTGCCAATAGTTAGAAATGCCACCAAGAGTAATTTAATTGCATTCATAACAATAGTTTTAGTTTTTAATGCTTCAATAAATACTTTTTAGATTGACTATCATTTAAGTGAATTATTTTGCAAAAATACAATTTTTACACACTATTACAAAAATCATTTTAGGTTTACGACCGTAATGCCGTCGCCGCCGAGTTCGACGCGTTCCGATGCAAACGATGCGACATCTCTATTGGACTGTAGCCACTCCCGTATCGCCTGTTTTAGAATGCCATAACCCTTACCATGAAGGATGCGTAGCTGCTTCTCACCAAGCAGCAGCGCATCATCGAAGAAACGTTGCAACTCCGTCATAGCCTCTTCAACACGCTGCCCACGCAAATCAAGTGTCGGATTAAAATGTTTTCGTTTCTCGTTGATGTCATTAAAAATAGACTGGTAACGGCTATTGCGTTGAGCAGAATTATCTACAGGTAGATGCTGACGCGCGGTACCCGTAAGACGGTCGAGGGCAATAGTAAGGCGCAAGCTATTACTCTCCACAACGGCCTTATTGCCTTTGATGGAAACGACCTCGCCAAACGTATCTTGACCATCAATACGGACTATCGTACCGACAGCTATAGGAACAGCCGGCTCATCGTTGCGAACAGGCAACACCTTCTCTCCCTTACGCCGAGGACGAGTAACAGAACGTTGGCGTACTTCGCTCATTGAGGCTTCGTCCTTCTGCTGTTTTTCACTAATCTGCTGGTCTAAAACAGCCATCCTGCGTCGGGCTTCTGCGGTACGTTCCTTTTCTGCTTGAGCATTTTTTATCTCGCTGATAGTCTGTTCCACAGAGCGGTTTGCTTCAGATAGGATATGACGCGCCTCTTGGCGTGCCTCGCTGATTATGTCATGACGGCGAAGCTGGAGGTCGTCACTAAGTGCCTGATATTTGGATATCACTTCGGCAAGAAACGCATCGGATGCCTCAAGGCGCGCCTGCTGCTCTGCAACGCGCTGCTTGTCAAACTCAAGTTGCTGCAGCTGGTGCTCAAAATTCAGCATGGTGTGTCCCACTTTCTGCGTAGCCTTGTTCAATATAGCCTGCGGAATACCTACGCTGGCAGCAATCTCAAAAGCGAAGGACGAACCCGGCTGCCCTATTGACAGCCGATAAAGCGGTCGCATGAGGTCGGTGTCGAACAGCATTGCAGCATTGACGATAGCAGGATGGCTGTCAGCCAACAGTTTAAGGTCGGCAAAATGAGTCGTCACCACGCCGAAAGAGCCACGGCTGTCGAGCTCGTCAAGGATAGCTTCGGCTATGGCACATCCCGACCGCGGTTCGGTGCCACCGCCCAACTCGTCAAGCAGGAACAGCGTGGAGGAATCAGCCTCCTTCAACAGCTGACGCATATTGCGCAAATGCGACGTATAGGTGCTGAGGTCGTCGTCGATAGACTGCTGGTCGCCTATATCAATAGACAGATGATGGAACAATCCGAACTCAGAGGTGGCTCGACAAGGCACCAGCATGCCACACTGCAACATGTATTGTATAAGCCCTACCGCCTTGAGACAGACAGACTTGCCACCAGCATTAGGGCCAGAGATAATCAGAATACGTTGCGCAGTGTCAAGACGCATGTCGAAAGGTACCACAGACTGTTGGCGACCGCCATCGGCAAGGCGTTGCAGATAGAGCAACGGATGGCGAGCATCAAACCATTCTATCTTTGAATTCTCAACAACGATTGGCATATCGGCGTTCAAGGTTAGGGCCACGCGTGCTTTGGCACGGATGAAATCAATACGGGCCAAAAACCAATAGGCATCCATCAGCTGCGGGAGCTGAGGACGAAGGCTGTCGGAGAAACGCATGAGGATACGCAATATCTCACGATGCTCAGCAAATTCGAGTTCGCGCAAGTCGTTGTTGAGCTCCACCACCTCGGCAGGTTCAAGATATGCCGTCTGGCGCGTAGCCGACTCATCGTGGATGAGACCTTTCATCTTGCGACGATGCGTATCGAGCATGGGGATAACCATGCGTCCGTTGCGGATGGTCGGTTCGGCATTTTCGGGAGCCCAGCCCTCTTGCTTAGCACGAGAGAGAGCCCTCTTGAGATAGATATCCACATTGGCACGCTTTCTCTGCATCTGCTGTCGCACGTCGAACAGTTCGGGCGAAGCGTCGTCATATATCTCGCCACGCTCATCAACAATCTTGCAGATATTCCGAAGCAGCTGTCTGTCAATAACTACTTGATTTGCCAAGAGGGCAAGTTCGGGGTATTCAGCCTCCTCCCCCTCTGCAGGCAGTAGAAAATCAAGACAGGCGAACAACGTATGAAGAGAACAGCGCATAGCGAAGAGGTCTTGCTGCTGGATAGCAGTATTGTCAATCCGTAAAGGGGCAAGAGCCTCTGACAAGTCAAAAAAATCCTGCGAAGGGAACGAGGTGGCAAACATTACGATACGACGCATCTCCGACGTCTGTCTAAGAAGATGCATCAAGTCGGAATAATCATCGGTGAACGTCATCTCATCGCACATACGTTTCGAGAGTCTGTTGCTACACTGCTCTTCGACCATGTCCCTGAGACGGTCAAAACCAATCTTCTGCTCTAATGTATTCTGCATAGGCGTTGTTGTAGTAAAAAAAGTCGTGCAAAAGTACGAAAAACACACTATATGGATTACGGATATGATGAAATTTATCCAATATGAAAAACTCTTTTTGTAACAGAGCCAGCACTTGCATACAAAAACAAAATGAGATTGGAGAAAAAATGCTATTTTTGTAAGTTAAAACAAAAAGAAATAATAATAAAAATATACACAAACTATGGAAAGCCAGACGGTTGACTCAAAAAACACTACTACAGACAGACAGTTGAACTTCTTGGAAGAGATAATCGAAAACGACCTCGCCAGCGGTCGTTGCGCTGCTGTGCAGACGCGCTTTCCGCCAGAGCCTAATGGATATCTTCACATTGGACACGCCAAATCAATATGCCTCAATTTCGGCCTTGCAAAAAAATACGGCGGAAAAACCAACCTGCGTTTTGACGACACCAACCCCGTAAAAGAGGACACCGAATATGTGGATGCAATACAAGACGACATACATTGGTTGGGCTTCGACTGGGCAGAACTGCACTATGCGTCTGACTATTTCGAGCAACTCTACAAATGGGCTTGCCAACTGATAGAGCGCGGGCTGGCATACGTTGATGACCAGTCCCTCGACGAGATTCGCGCCAACCGAGGCACAGTGACAGAACCCGGCAAGCCAAGTCCCTGGCGCAATCGCTCCGTGGCAGAGAACCTCGACCTCTTCGAGCGTATGAAGAATGGCGAATTTGAAGACGGTAGCCGCGTCTTGCGTGCCAAGATAGACATGGCACACCCCAACATGCAAATGCGCGACCCCATCATGTACCGCATACTGCACACGCCCCATCACCGCACAGGCAACCGCTGGTGCATATACCCCATGTATGACTATGCGCACGGCCAGAGCGACTCCATAGAGCATATCACACACAGCATCTGCACGTTGGAGTTCGACATACACCGTCCGCTCTACGACTGGTTCATCCAGCAGTTGGACATCTACCCCAGCCACCAGCACGAGTTTGCTCGCCTCAACATCAACTACACCGTCATGAGCAAGCGCAAGCTGCTGCAACTGGTCAAAGAGGGCTATGTCAGCGGATGGGACGACCCGCGTATGCCAACCATCTGTGGATTCCGCCGCCGCGGCTATACGCCAGAGAGTATTCGCAACTTCTGCGAACGCATCGGCGTAGCTAAACGCGACAACGTGATAGACTACTCGCTACTCGAATTCAGCCTGCGCGAACACCTGAACAAAGTGGCTCAACGCCGCATGGCAGTTCTCAACCCTGTGCGTGTGGTTATCGACAACTATCCCGAAGGCCAGAGCGAGATGCTTACGGCTATCAACAATCCCGAGAACGCCAACGACGGCACACGCGAAGTGCCTTTCTCGCGCGAGCTTTACATTGAGCGCGAAGACTTCATGGAAGACGCTCCTAAAAAATATTTCCGCATGACGATAGGACAAGAGGTGCGCCTTCGCTACGCCTACTTCGTCAAAGCTCAGAGCGTTGAAAAAGATAGCGAGGGCAACATCACCTGCATCCATTGCACATACGACCCTGCCACACGCGGCGGCGACGCTCCCGACGGACGCAAGGTGAAAGGCACTATACACTGGGTCAGCGCACAACATGCCATAGATGCCGAAGTGCGTCTATTCGACCGCCTATTCGCCAACGAAACACCCGACGAAGCTCCAGAAGGCAAAACATTCCTCGACAACCTCAACCCCAACTCGCTACAGGTATTAAAGGGTTGCAAATTAGAACCAGCATTGGCTGACGCCACCACGAGCATAATAGAAAACGGCGTAAAAGCTCCTGTACGCTACCAGTTTGAACGCATGGGCTACTTCTGCACCGACCCCGACAGCAGCAGCGACCACCTCGTTTTCAATCGCAGCTGCACTCTGAAGGACAGTTTCAAAGTGTGAGGAGGAGACCTCATGCCAAACAGTTGCAATAAACGAATGTAAAGCAGGGCGGCATATTCTCGTCGTGGGAAACACCACATTAGTTGAAGCATGAACAATTCAACCAAAAGGTAAACAACAAAAGCATATAATCGTGGAACACAGCAAGAAAAGAATACCATTGAACGCATGGCCGTTCTACACGCTGACCCTCACGCTTTTCCTTTTCCTCGCCGGCAAAGGATTGCTTGCCACTGGCATGTTCGCTGACGGTCTCATCTACGACTGTATAGCTCAAAATATGGCCGACGGCATCGGCTCCCTATGGCATCCCGTATGCACAGAGACCTATCTCAACGACTTCCACGAACACCCTACTCTCGCCATTTTCCTGCTGAGCCTTTTCCACCGACTGTTAGGCAATGGCCTATGGGTCTGCCGCCTCTACTCGCTTCTGATGTTCTCCATAACAGGGCTGCTCATTGTGCGGCTTTGGCAATATGTCAGCGGCTCTCTGCGCAACGCATGGTTGCCCTTGCTGCTTTGGGTGCTCACCATAGGCGTAGCACGCACCAGCTACAGCAATCTGCTCGAAGTATCAATGGCACCGCTGGTGCTGGGGTCCGTGCTAATGACGCTGCGTGCTTACAACGCACGCCTTTTGTCCAGCCACGTCATCGACCTCTTCGTCGCCGGCATATTGCTGTCTGCGGCCTTCTTTGTCAAAGGGTTCACAGGGCTGTATCCGCTCGTATTCCCACTTCTCTTAGCCTCCTCAGGCTACGGAGCTGAATATCAGACACGCTGGTACAACCGTCTGTTGCGCGCCATAGCAGACTCTGCCTACATAGCTCTCGGCATGATAGTGCCTATAGCTCTCATACTTGTTTTTAACGATGATGCAAGAGACTACCTGACTACCTATTATAATGGACAAGTGGTAAATGGCATACAGTATGCCCTCGTCGAGAACCGTAGCTACATCTTGCAGGCTTTTGTAGAACGCACATCACTTGTATGGATAATCTTTGCATTGTTGCTGCTCAACCGTTGGATAGCAAGTTATAAGGGCAAAGGACTATCCTACCAACTATGCGACAAGAAGCTCATCAACACACTGTTTCTGCTGACACTCTTCGGCGTAATCCCCATCATGATAAGCCTAAAGCAACGCAGTTTCTACATCCTTACCGTCTATCCCTTCTTCGCTACCGTCATAGCGGCCACAGTCAACCCTTCCATCACGACACTTATGCGACGTGGTTCAACACGTAGAGGACATATCGTCATCTTTTGCGTCTCAACGTTCCTTATCGGTGCCGCTTGTGGTTTTCAGTCCATCAACTATGGGAAACCCGACCGCGATGCAACACTGCAAAATGACGCCAAGATTATTAGCACCAGACTGAACAACGGCGAACGTGTTGCTTTGCCTCCCACCATGTATGACGCCCCATCACTCCACGGCTACTATTATCGCGACTACCGTGTATCACTCGATGCCAATGACCAGCAGCACCAGCTTAGGCATCTATTGGTTCCAGAACAAGAGATGCTGCAAGGCACGGGCCTCGACACCATATACCACGAGATTGAGCTACCAACACAACAATATAAACTTTACGAACTCAAACAAAAATAATTTAAGCACAATAGTCATAGTCTTATCATAATTGATTACCAAAACATCATCACTCTTATGATATTGACCTTAAATACAATTTAATATTCGCTAATAACAATTCTCTACTTATATGCAAATATCATACAAATGGCTGCGTGAGTATGTGGACACAGAACTCACCCCCAACGAATTAGACGACTTATTAACCTTCAGCGGCCTCGAAGTGGAGGGCGTAGAGAAGGTTGAGACCATAAAAGGTGGCCTCGAACATGTAGTGATAGCTAAGGTGCTGACTTGCGAGCCACACCCCAACAGCGACCACCTACATATAACTACTGTAGATGTGGGCGGTGAGCGACCGCTCGACATAGTATGCGGAGCCCCCAACGTGGCTGCCGGACAGAAAGTAGTCTGCGCTCAGATTGGCACCAAGATTTACACTTCCGACGATGAGTTTTACGAGATTAAGAAAGGCAAACTGCGTGGAGCCGTGAGCGAAGGAATGTTATGTGCCGCAGACGAGTTGCAACTCGGCACCTCTCATGACGGCATCATGGTACTGCCAGACGATGCCCCAGTTGGCATGCCTGCCAAAGAGTACTTCCATGTGGAAGAGGACTATGTGCTGGAAGTGGCTATCACCGCCAACCGAAGCGATGCGACAAGCCATATCGGCGTGGCACGCGATGTAGTGGCAGCACTCAACACGCGCCAACATCTTGACAAGAAGATAGCATGGCCCACTGTTGCCGAATTGCCAACAGTCAACGCTGCTCCTATCACCGTATGCGTTGAAGAGCCCACCCTCTGTCCTCGCTACTCTGGCATCACTCTCACCAACGTCAAAGTCAAAGAGTCGCCAGAATGGTTACAGAACAAACTGCGCACCGTGGGAATACGTCCCATAAACAACGTAGTTGATATCACTAACTTCGTCCTTATGGAGGTTGGACAGCCCATGCACGCCTTTGATGCCGACAAGATTGGTGGGAAGAAAGTAGTAGTGCGTTGCCTGCCGCAAGATACTCCATTCGTAACGCTTGACGGCATTGAACGCAAACTCGACCGCCGCGACCTAATGATATGCGACGAGAACGAAGGCATGTGCATCGCAGGCGTCTTTGGCGGCGAGAAGAGCGGCGTGACGGAACAGACCACCACAGTATTCTTGGAGAGTGCCTACTTCAATCCTGTAAGTATTCGCAAGACCAGCACACGCCACGGTCTCAAGACCGATGCCAGCTATCGCTACGAGCGCGGATGCGACCCCAACATCACCGTGTGGGCTATTCGTCGTGCAGTAGGACTTATGCAAGAACTGGCTGGTGCCACGATTGCCTCCGACCTTATCGACATCTACCCCACCCCCATCGAGCGTGCTAAAGTGGAGATTAACTTCCAACGAGTATTTAACCTGATAGGCAAAGAGATACCCATTGAGGCTATACGCACGGCACTGACTTCGCTCGACATAAAAATAGAAGCCGAGAACGAAGAAGGAATGACACTGCGTATCCCCACATGCAAGGTTGACGTTTATCGTGAATGTGATGTTGTGGAGGAAATAATGAGAATATACGGCTACAACAACATCACCTTCGACGAACGACTAAACAGCTGCCTCTCCTACGGACAGAAGCCTAATCCACGCAAACTGCAGAACGCTGTCAGCGACTATCTTACATACAATGGCTTCAACGAAATCATGAACAACTCGCTCACCAAAAGCGAATATTTTGAGAACAACGCCGACTTTGATGCTCAGCGCAGCGTACAGATTATCAACCCGCTGAGCAAAGAGCTCAACGTGATGCGTCAGACCTTGCTCTACTGCGGCATGGAAGTCATAGTGCGCAACATCAACTATCGCATCCTCGACCAAAAAATTTATGAGTTTGGCAGAATCTATCAGCTTAACCCTGACTACAACGAAGAGCAGACCGATGTCACCAAGAAATACGCAGAAAAACAGCGTCTGGCAATATTCATGACAGGAAAACAGACCAGCGAAAGCTGGAAAACAAAAAGCGAGGAGACGGACTTCTACTACCTCAAAAGCCATGTGATGAATATCCTGCGTCGTATGCGCGTCAATATGGGACGACTGCAAATAGTGCCTGCCGAAGAGAAATATTTTGCCGAAGGCATCGCCCTGCAATACCGCGACAGCAAAAAGACATTAGTGCGCATGGGCACCCTCAGCCGTGAGACTCTGAAACGCATGGACTGCAAACAGGCTGTACAATATGCAGAAATAGATTGGGACCTTATCTTGAAGAACTATCCCACAAACGAGGTGCTATACAACGAGATAGCCAAATATCCCGAAGTTAGACGAGACCTTGCACTGGTGATAGACAAACAAGTCACATTCGCCGAGATAGAGCAAGTAGCATACGCTACAGAGAAAAAGATTCTGAAACACGTTGGCCTATTTGATGTGTATGAGGGCAAAGGCATCCTCGAAGGGAAAAAATCGTATGCCGTCTCCTTCATTCTGCAAGATGCCGACCACACGCTGACAGACAAGCAGATAGAATCAACGATGGAGAAACTGCAGAAACAACTGGAGAAACAGCTCGGCGCAACAATAAGACAATAAGACAATAAGACAGCACCAGTGAAAAGGGTGGACGGCAGTGAAGTTCTCGTCACCATTTCACGCACAAGGACATGGAGAAATACGACATAAAAATACTGCTCATCTTACTCAAAAGCATCGAAGGTCGCAAAGACTTCTTCAAATGGCTCATTGAGAACGGTTACCCCGAATTGGCAGCATTCAGCAATGCCATTCGGGGTGACAAAGAGGCTCTCAAATGGCTCTTCTCCAACCACTTTGAACCTCTTGGCATTATTGTCAATGCCATAGACGGCATGCAGCAAGCCTATGATTGGCTGGCAAAGGGAAGCCATCCAGTAAACCTGATGCTCGCCATGGCAAGCCGACACGACGAAAAAGCACAACAATGGCTCAAAGAACGCAACCTCGACATATTCCTTATGATGGCTGACGCCATCTACGAGGTGAATCAAGTCCTTGACGCTGAGCTGTCAAGCCCTTATGTCTGGCGTAGATAAAAAAAAAAATAAAACAACACAATCCATATAAAATAATGGAACGCAACGAAAAAAACAATCGTACACCAAATAACGAACGCCGTTTCCGCAACGACCGTAAAAAGAACAGCGACAGCCGCGAACGCCGTTTCCGCAACGACCGCGAACAGAACGGTGACAGCCGCGAACGCCGTTTCCGCAACGACCGTGAACAACACAGCGACAGCCGCGAACGCCGTTTCCACAACGACCGCGAACAACACAGCGACAGCCGCGAACGCCGTTTCCGCAACGACCGTGAACAACACAGCGACAGCCGCGAACGCCGTTTCCGCAACGACCGAGAACAACACAGCGACAGCCGCGAACGCCGTTTTCACAACGACCACGAACAGCATAGCGACAGCCGTGAACGCCGTTTTCGCAACGGCCGTGAACAGCATGGCGACAGCCACGACAGCCGCTTCCGCAACGACCGCTACAAAAAAGACAGAAGAAGCGAGGACAGAACAACGCAACAAGACGAAAATTCAAAAAAATCAGGTCTCACATTGGTCTTCAGTGAAGACAGACCGACACCTACGCGCACACGAAAAGATGACGGACTGATACGCCTTAACAAGTACATAGCCAATGCCGGTATCTGCAGCCGCCGCGAAGCCGACGAACTGATAGCTGCTGGAAGTGTGACGGTAAATGGCAAAGTGGTTACAGAAATGGGGTTCAAAGTAAGCCCGACCGACGAGGTTGCATACGGTGGCGAAACGCTGCATAGCGAACGCAAACGCTATTTCCTGCTCAACAAGCCCAAAGGATTCATCACCACAGTAGATGACCCGCAAGAACGGCAGACCGTCATGATGCTTATTGATAGCGCCTGTCGCGAACGCATATATCCCGTGGGCCGTCTGGACCGCAACACAACAGGCCTCCTGCTCTTCACCAACGACGGAGAGATGGCACGCCGACTGACACATCCCTCTACGGGCGTATATAAGATATATCATGTAGAAGTCAACAAGCCCGTAACGCATGAGGATATGCAGAAGATGCTTGAAGGCATTGAGCTTGAGGACGGCATGATAAAGGTTGACGAAGTGGAATATGTGGAAGGTTATAATGACAAGCGAATCGTCGGCGTGGCTCTTCATTCGGGGAAGAATCGCATAGTGCGACGCATCTTCGAACATCTGGGTTACGAGATACACAAACTGGACCGTGTTGTCTTCGCCGGACTGACGAAGAAAGACCTACCACGCGGACGCTACCGCGAACTGACAGAAAAAGAAGTCAACTTCTTAAAGATGATATAAATAGCACACATAATCAACAAAAAACCTTTAAACCTAAAATATCATGGTAGATTACAAAAAAATAGGATTGGTGAACACGCGCAAGATGTTTGCCAAAGCCGTGAACGGGGGCTATGCAATACCCGCTTTCAACTTCAACAACATGGAACAGATGCAGGCCATCATCCAAGCATCTGTGGAGACTAAATCGCCCGTGATACTGCAAGTGTCGAAGGGCGCTCGCGACTATGCCAACCAGACCCTCCTGCGCTACATGGCAGAAGGTGCCGTAGAGTACGCTAAGGAGTTGGGCTGCAAGCATCCCGAAATAGTTCTCCACCTCGACCACGGCGACAGCTTCGAGACCTGCAAGAGTTGCATCGACATGGGATTCAGCAGCGTGATGATTGACGGCTCGGCACTGCCCTATGATGAGAACGTGGCTGTAACGCGTAAAGTTGTCGAGTACGCACACCAATTTGATGTAACCGTAGAAGGCGAGCTGGGCGTGCTGGCAGGCGTAGAGGACGAAGTGTCCGCCGCAGAAAGCCACTACACCAAACCCGAAGAGGTCATAGACTTCGTAACAAAGACTGGCGTGGACAGCCTCGCCATCTCTATTGGAACGAGCCACGGCGCATACAAGTTCACCCCTGAGCAGTGCACCGTTGACCCTCAGACAGGTCGTCTCGTACCACCGCCACTGGCTTTCGACGTGCTTGCTGCTATTGAGAAGAAGTTGCCAGGCTTCCCCATCGTGCTTCATGGCTCCAGCTCGGTCCCTCAGGATGAAGTAGATACCATCAACGCCAATGGTGGCAATCTGAAAGCCGCCGTAGGCATCCCCGAGGAGCAACTGCGCAAAGCCGCCAAGAGCGCCGTATGCAAGATTAACATCGACAGCGACAGCCGTCTCGCCATGACTGCCGCCATCCGCAAACATCTCGCAGAGCACCCAGACCATTTCGACCCCCGTCAGTACCTGAAACCCGCTCGCGAAAGCATGAAACGTATGTATATACATAAAATCATGAACGTGCTGGGCTCCAACGACAAACTCTCCGAATAGTTTATTGGAGTATAATAGAATACGAAAGAAACGAAAGAAACGAAAGAAAATGTAGAAGGATTCAAAAACATGATATTCTTTCAACAAGAAAGCTACGAAATAATAGGTGCTGCTTTGCAAGTATACAAAGTATTAGGAACAGGTTTTGCTGAAGCAGTATATCAAGAGGCTCTTGAAATTGAGTTTACCAAACGTAATATTCCATACAAACGAGAGCAAGAACTCAACATATACTACGATGGTTTTCTCCTAAAGAAAAAATATTATGCAGATTTTGTATGCTACGATAAGATAATTGTCGAGCTAAAGGCTCTACTTGAATTAGATAATACAAATTATTCTCAAGTATATAATTATCTTAAAGCATGCAGATTCAAGCTAGGTCTGCTTATCAATTTTGGAAATAAAAAACAAATGGAATATAAAAGAGTTCTCAATGGAGATGCAAACATAAAATAGACTCTTTTATAATTCGCTTCTTTCGTTTCTTTCGTATTCGTTAATAAAACCATTTCGTATTAGAACTAAAATGAGTGAAGATGCCATCGTAATAAAAGGGGCTCGCGTCAACAACCTAAAAAACATTGACGTAGAGATACCTCGCAACAAACTTGTTGTCATCACCGGTCTTAGCGGCAGCGGCAAATCGTCGCTGGCTTTCGACACGCTCTATGCCGAAGGACAACGCCGCTATGTGGAAAGCCTCAGCAGCTACGCGCGTCAATTTATGGGACGCATGAGCAAGCCCGAGGTGGACTACATCCACGGCATCTCGCCAGCCATAGCTATAGAGCAGAAGGTGAACACCAGCAACCCTCGCTCCACCGTTGGCACCTCGACAGAGATATACGAATACCTCAAGTTGATGTACGCCCGCATAGGCCGTACATTCTCCCCAATAAGCGGTGTCGAGGTTCAACGCCATACGGTAAGCGATGTGGTGGACCACATTTACTCATACGATGACGGCACTCGCATCATGATTCTCTCCCCGCTCGAAATAACGGCAGAGCGCAGCCTGAAAGCTCAAATCGAGATGCTGCAGCAGGAGGGGTTCGTACGTCTCATGGTGAAAGGTAGCGTGGTGCTGATAGACGACTTCATACCGCAGGCCGACAATGCCGAATACCGCTACAAGAGCAACAGTGCCAACCACTATGGTGAAATATTCCTGCTGGTGGACCGCATTGTGGTGCAACACGGCGACGACGACCAGACGGCACGCATGGCAGAATCCGTACAGACAGCATTCTTCGAAGGACGAGGCAACTGCATGGTGCACAGCCAGATGGGCGACAACAAGGTGGAACAGGCTTTCAGCAACCGCTTTGAGGCCGACGGCATAACATTTGAAAAGCCCAACCCCAACTTCTTCAGTTTCAACAACCCTTACGGCGCATGCCCTACCTGCCAAGGATACGGCAACGTGATTGGCATTGACGAGAACCTCGTAGTGCCAAACAAATCGCTCTCCATCTACGATGATGCCGTAATCTGCTGGCGTGGCGACAAAATGCAGGAGTGGAAAATGCACTTCATTCGTCAAGCCTCGCATCTCGACTTCCCAATCCACACCCCCTACTGCGAGCTGACCCAACAGCAGAAACGCATACTGTGGGAAGGGAAAGGCTCGTGGGAAGGCATCAACGGTTTCTTCAAATGGATTGAGGGACAGGCATACAAAATACAATACCGCGTAATGCTGGCTCGTTTCCGAGGGAAAACCACATGCCCCGACTGTCACGGCAGCCGCTTGCGCAAAGATGCCGACTACGTGAAGGTTTGCGGAAGCAGCATATCCGAAGTTGTTGCCATGCCCGTGAGCGACTTCGCTCAATGGCTTAAAGGAATAGAAGATGCAAGCAACGACAACCACCTCAACGAATGGGAGATGAAGGCGACAGAACGTCTGCGCACCGAACTTCGCAACCGCGTTGCCTACCTGCTTGATGTGGGGCTTGGCTACCTCTCTCTCAGCCGTACGTCGAACAGCCTCAGCGGTGGCGAGTCGCAGCGCATCAACTTGGCCACCTCACTCGGCAGCTCGCTGGTGGGCTCCATGTATATCCTCGACGAACCGTCTATCGGACTCCACTCGCGCGACACCGAGAGACTAATTCATGTCCTCCAACAGCTGCGCGACCTCGGCAACACCGTCATCGTCGTGGAGCATGACGAGGACATCATACGCGCTGCCGATTATGTGATAGACATTGGCCCCGACGCTGGCGTACATGGCGGCGAAGTGGTGTTCCGCGGGCGACTGACCGATAATGCCACACCTCTCAACCCAGATAAAACATCCTACACGCTTGACTACCTGCAGGGCCGACGCAAAATTATCGTGCCTAAGGAACGACGCCTTTGGCGCGACAGGATTAACATCCACGGTGCCTTCTGCAACAACCTGAAGCACATTGACGTGGCCATCCCTCTCGGCATACTGACAGTAGTAACCGGCGTGAGCGGCTCGGGCAAGACATCTCTCATAAAGCAAGTGCTGTATGACGTGCTGCAAAAACGCTTTGACGGCAACCCCGAATATATAGGCAACTGCACAGGCATCGACGGCGACCTCAGCCGCATCGCTGGCATAGAGATGGTGGACCAAAACCCCATAGGAAAAAGCACGCGCAGCAATCCAGCCACTTACATGAAGGCCTACGATGAGATACGCCAACTATACGCCTCACAGCCTCTGGCACGCGCACGGGGTTATAAGGCGGGATATTTCTCCTTCAACACCGAAGGCGGACGCTGTGAGAACTGCGAGGGCGAAGGCTATGTCACCATCAGCATGCAGTTCATGGCTGATGTTCACCTCGTCTGCGAAGAATGTCATGGCACTCGCTTCAAAGAAGATACACTCGAAGTTCTCTATAAAGGCAAAAACATTAGCCAGATACTGGAGATGAGCATTGAGGAGGCTATTGCCTTCTTCGGCAACGACAAAGAGACGCGTTCCATTGTAGAGCGGCTACAGCCATTGATTGACGTAGGTCTCGGCTATCTGAAAATGGGACAGCCATCAAGCACCCTCAGCGGCGGCGAAGCACAGCGCATCAAGCTGGCCTCATACCTCGTGCGCGGCGAAGGAGCACGACCCCGCCTCTTTGTATTCGACGAACCATCCACTGGTCTGCACTTCCACGATATCCAGAAACTTATCACTGCGTTCAACAGCCTGATACAGAAAGGACATAGCATCATCGTTATCGAACATCACCACGACATCATAAAAGTGGCGGACTGGGTGATAGACATGGGTCCCGAAGGAGGAAAAGAAGGTGGCAACGTGGTATGCGCAGGAACACCGGAGACTGTGGCTCAATGCAAAGAGTCTTATACCGCACGCTTCCTCAGAAAGGTACTGAACAATTAAACACCGTTCAAACAGCATTTGAATAAAATACAATAATTTTCAAACATCCAAAACAACGAACGGACATACAGTCCAATCGCAAAACACCTGCATTTCAGAACACCTCAACTGTCATTATAGAAACAATGCAAGAAACAATAAAAAAAATGACACGCAGCGCCTCCATAGGGCTATTCGGCTCCATTGGAGCAGCACTCATAGTGATAATATTCTACTATGCAAGCCCCTACCGCTTCTACATTAGCAACAATGCAGCGAACTATCTATTCTACGGTGGCGTGGCTCTTGCCGTCTTAGTCATTGCCATGGCATTGATGACGGTACGGAAAAAACCAAGACAAATACGAACCATCGATGACATCAACGAACGAATAACCAACTATGCGGCAATGGTGCGCTCGCTCTATTCCACAACCTTCGCCACCAACGTCATCCTTTCCGTTATCATCCTGCTCTGCCACAACAATGCGCTGCTCATGTTCGTAATCATAACAGTGCTGCTTCAGTTCATGACCTATCCCAATATGTATAAGGTAAAAGTCGATGCCGGACTGACCCATGAGCAGATGCACGAGATATATGGCGACGCCTATAGCGAGCCAACGAAAGACAACGAATAGCCAACTGCAAAGCCAAATACCGAATAAAATGTCTCACTATAGCGACACGATAGCTGCCATTGCCACTCCATCAGGTATTGGCGGAATTGCCGTATTACGTCTCTCTGGCGATAACGCCACAGCCATAGCATTACGCCACAGCAATCGCACCGCACTCACGCCACGCCACGCCACCTACTCCCTATTCCGCAACGGCGACGAGATAATAGACGATGTGGTGATGACCTACTACCCCGCACCACATAGCTACACAGGCGAAGACACCGTAGAGATAGCTTGCCACGGCTCGCAATACATACAGCAGACCATTTTAGACATCCTTCTCAATAGCGGTGCCCGCATGGCAGAACCCGGCGAATACACCCAGCGCGCCTTCATCAACGGACGTCTCAACCTCGCACAAGCCGAAGCAGTAAACGACCTCATTGAGTCAACCAACCGCGGTGCTCATCGGTTAGCCGTCAGCCAGCTGAGAGGCTCCTATGCACAGCGACTAAAAGAATTGCGACAACAGTTCGTAGAGTTAGCATCACTCTTAGAGCTTGAGCTGGACTTCAGCGAAGAGGACGTAGAATTCGCCGACCGACAGCAGTTGCTCACCATCGTGCGTGGACTCATGGACGAATGTTGGCAGCTGCAAGAGAGTTTCCGTCAGGGTAATGCTATCCGCAATGGCGTTGCCGTGGCCATCGTAGGTGCTCCCAACGTAGGGAAATCAACAATCCTCAACGCTCTTGTGGGCGATGACCGAGCCATAGTGAGCGACATCCCCGGCACCACGCGCGACACCATAGAAGACATCGTCACCATCGATGGCATAGCCTTCCGATTCATAGACACCGCAGGTCTGCGTAGCAGCACCGACATCATAGAGAACGCCGGCATCGAACGGAGTCTCGCCGCCGCCAGAAGGGCACAGATAGTACTCTATATCGTCGAAGCCGGAACCGAGGCCGACACCATAGAAAAAAACATCAACGCTCTGGGCGATGCCATACAAGACAAAACCATCATCGTCGTACAAAACAAGACAGACCTCTACACCCCCACACCACTCGCCATCAAAAACATTACGGACACCGTGTCCATCTCTGCCCGTCGTGGTGAAGGAATCGGCATACTGAAAAAAAAGCTATACAGCAGCACCATTGGCAACCTCGCCGACGACACACCCATAGTGAGCAACCCGCGCCACCTCGAAGCCTTACACCACATAACGACAATCCTGCCACGCATAGAGCATGGCCTAAAGAGTAAACTACCTGCCGACCTGATAGTGATAGACCTCCGCGAAGCCATCTACCACCTCGGCACCATCACCGGAGAAGTCTCCTCCCCCGAAATCCTCTCCACCATCTTCTCCCACTTCTGCATCGGAAAGTAGATTTTTTGCAAAGAAAAACATACCATCTGCAAATATTGCTCATAATTTGCTTTATTTCAAGCACTATGAATAATGCCCATATTTGCAGATTTTTGTTTTTTAACGTCCATATTTGCCGTTTTTCGCCAAATTGGTCCCCCAGCTGTCCCCCGAGATTACACATTTTCTTCGAGGGACAAAAAGATTTCATCGGAGATGATTCGTAAATTCTTTTTCCATCCCTTTTTCAAAGGGGATTAATAAGACCCCTATAATTCTTGCTTCTGAAGTGATACGACAAAATGGAAATACAAGAACATTTCGTTTTCTATTAGCAAGCTTAATGTAGGCGATCAAATAGCCTTCAAAAAACGATTCCTTCCATATCACGCAAATAATGTATGTCAATAACAGATTTCACATACTCTGGTTCATCTTGTTTAAACATTCTTACCAATCGACCATCATTATAATTAAAAAACAGCGTTATTGGCAAAATAGAAGAGGCAGAAACAATTCTTGCTATAGTTTCTTTATTTGGAAGGCAATGGCGGTTAATGCCATCAGCACTAATAATATACTTACTACATTGTATCATCTTAAACAGAGCTAAGCTATTATTTGCCGCACTTCCATGATGCGAAAGCAAAACAGCATCACAATACAGTTTATTCGTTTCACTGTATCCAAGTTTATTCAATGAGTGTATTATAACTGATGGCACTGAGTCGGAAAGCCACAAGACTCTTTTGTCCTCAAACTCAAACAACGCGGCTATGCTGCTAGCGTTCTCAATACTTAAGTCTTCTTGAAAACAATCTGTCTTAAACTCATTCAGCAGAGTCGCATAATCATCTTTCACATTACCAGCTTCAATACTAACCTCATCTGTTTCGGACTTACACAGTGGACGATTATTTGAATATTTCCTCCTAAGCAGGTTTAGTTTGCTCTCATTAGGAGAAAGGATTGTTACTATCATTCCATCGATATTGAAAGACATCCCTTCTAAGACATCTCCCAAATCTGTTGGACGATGAGAGAGAATATGCTCATAGACTTTATCTCCTGAGACTATCCCACACAACACGCCAGCCTTCTTATCATCGGTTTCTTCAACATCATACTTTCTTGGCGCATTATATATCCATCGTATAACAACATTCCCTAAGGCACTATCCTTTTGAATATCGTTGATAAACCTGCTTGCTCCGCCAATGTGATCATCATGAATATGAGATAAGAACAGGGCATCTATCTGTTCAGAAGCCCCGACTATATTGGAAATGACACCTTTCAAAACTTGGGTATAGGTCTTGGTGTGTCCCATATCAAGGAATATGTTACGACGCTTACCACTTTCACCTTCATACTGTAGATGAAACGCATCTCCACACTTTGCCCTGTAGCTTAACAGTCTCATATCACACACTCTTATATGTTTTAAGGACACCTTCTGGGACATTGTTTTCATCCAAATAATATACGCCACACGGTGCATATACACACTGACATCCCATTCCTCCACTTATATAAACCCGCTTTTCACCTCGCACAATCCACAGAATGACCAGCCCACTTTGCTCCAGGAACCTTAAAAGTGGCTCTTTCTTAACCAGAATCTGGTCATACCCATATGTAAACGCCACAAGGTTGCCATCTTTATCCAGATATTGACCGTCATGTGAATCATACTCCATTCCTATGCCCTCAAATATAAGCCTGCACGGAATGCTATAATTTCTGATAGTTCCAGAACAATCACCTTCTATATAACCGCAAGCTTTCTCACAAGAATAAATATAAGATACATCAAGCCCTTCTATTGAGTTTGACCAACCCTGCCGATCTCTGTAAACGTCCTTATATGCTGGAGACCAATATTTTTCCCTGTTCACCAGATACTGCCAGTCATCGGTAGGTATTTCAATACCATCCCATAAAATTCTGTCATCCAAAGACTGTATAGCCCTTTCTTTGTCTTGTTGCTTTACGAGAATGGCATCTGCGGCCAAAAACACATCATGCTTTAAGAGATTATGATCATATTTTTCCTTACCAATGTCTTTGGGTTCATCCCAACTTCTGGAATTATTCAGTGTCAACCATTCTATCCCGGCATCATCCAACTTTTGGATTAAGGAAACAGGATCTGGCAAATCTCTAACCATGGATGCCCAAGATTCGTTTGTACCAGAAAACTTCCAGTTATCAAACTCTTCGTCCTTATACCATTCCTGTTCTTCTGAGTCCATGCTATCATCTGGATCATCACTATCAACGTTATTAACCCTTGCAATCATTGAAGGATTGATATTTCTCAAAAAAGACTGCCAAGTTCCATGAAACAGTTCATATCCCCCAGCGCCCTCGTTTGCATCATCATCCATATATTTGTAATTGTCAGCCAAAATTCCCATAATCTCATGGAAGGCTATCCACTGATATTTCTTTCCTATACGGTCTATCCTATTATCCGAATTCCGGAATGTCCAGTCTTTAGCAAAACGATCGTAATTGCCATGCAAATTCGCATCAAAGCCTAAATCGTATGCTCTCTTGACTAACCAGTTCCTCACTCCGTCAGTTGGAAAGCGCACATGATAATGGTTCTGTAAAGGCAATTCCTTCATCTTGAAAGGAATCATGATGTCATACAAAGCCCTTTTCTGTTCTTCCGATATTAACTGTTCAATCCCATTACAAATGGTTTCAAATATCTTATCGTTTTCGCTAATATCCCTCGACCCTTTTTGCCTATTTAAGGCTAAAACAGCTTTCCCTTCACATACGTAGCTGGCCAACTCCTTCATAGATCCCTTAAACATACGTAACGCTTTATCAAATTCTTTTTCTTCTGCAATGGAGATTGGATAGAAATCTTCTATTTTTGGCCCTGCCAGCTTATTCCAAAAATCCGCCAGCCCTCCTTTTACTGATTCCCAAATCTGGTTTTGCTCCGGACCTTTTCTTTCCTTGAAGTCTGGTTCATTATAATCAACGTGGAGGTATATAACCTCATCATCGGTAGGCCATATGGGGAGTTTGCTAGTATACGGAGGACGAACCTTTTTCATATCAACAGCTGTCAATCCCACTTTGTATTTGGCATATTCCACGATATTTCTTGCATGGTCTCGCAGCAAAACATCTTTTGGTGGGTTATTATGCTTGAATATGGTCTCATAAACATATTTTGCAAGTTTCGTCAACCCATTGCGTGACGAAGTCCGCAATGCGACACCATAAGCCACGGCATACAACCGCTCATAGACATACATATCATCCACGTCCTCAAACAGGCGTAGCGTACCAATCAACACATCCACCTGTTCAGAAAGAAGGTTAACAAGAGCTTTTGTAGCCTCATCCCTATGTTTGATATATGTTGATGACAACAACCAACAAAGCATAATGGCTGCTAATCTGGCCGATTCGGGATCAGCCTTTTCAGACACTCCGTCAGACCATGCCCAGTCTATCAATCGCCGCAGAGGATTGGCACATCTGTCATCATCATATCCCGCACAACCGTTGAAAAAGAATTGAAACGTCCCATCCCGTTGCGACATAGTCCCACGCATCATTATGGCATGGAAATAATCAGCATTAAAAGGATGATTGGGAATCGCAGATAGTTCAACCAACTTATACCACCATACTTCAGTATTAACTCGGTTGTTTTTAGAGTTCAGGAACTTCCTAATATAGTCCTTATTGATGGATTCGATAGACCGCCAGTTTAAACTGTTAATCAGCGCTTCCGACAGAAATTCAAGACACAGATCATAGTTTCTTCTATATTTGTCTTTTGGAATGAATTTACTTAGGTCTGTTATTTCGTGGCTAAACATCTCTGGAATAAGGACAGCAAAAGCTTCAAGAACTCCCTTGTACATCCAATGAGACTCTATAACAATTTCCTTAAGAGATTTATCGCCTTTGAGATTTCCCACAAACGATTCCCAGTCTGGGTACTTCTTTACGATTTCCCGAGCAATGATAAAGTCACTGATCCTCTGATAAGTGAAAACCACACAGTCCTCTTTTTCGTCACTATATTGTGATTTCGTTTTGAGCAAAACGTTGTTATCTATGAGGTCTGCCAGTAAATAGAGACAGCCTGGGAAATGTCGCTGAATTATCTTATCAGCGTCCTGCATCTTCAGGAGATTGTATTCGGCCTCAAATATGGGGAATGCAAGTAGCTTAACCGCCGCACTTACGACATCTCTGTATTTATATTCAATTCTTTTTTCTGCGAACTTCTTATCAAGATTATTGAAATACTTATTAAACAGCACAGAAACGCCATTGAATCCTTTAGGAAAAACTTTCTCTCCAGAAGCTTCAAGTGTATCGCAAATTATCTTCAGAAATAAAGGGTTACAAAACTCTGGTGTCAGGATGGGGACGTTGGGTAAGTTCAATTCATACGCTAAACAGAACTGTCTTACCGCCTCATATTCCAAGCCCTTAAAGCCCTTGTGTTCAATAATAGTAGCTTTCAAATCATCTTCTATGCCATCGGGAATAACATCATTAAAGTATGTATCACGCACTGATACCACTAAACCTATCGCAGGATAGTCTTTAAGGGACTTGATAAGCCCAGAGAGTCTGTCTTTCCATAATACGGCCTGAGGTCCTTCATTCAGTGCATCAATCATCAGAAGTGCCCGAGATCCTACTTGGATTCCAATCTGATTGAAACTGGAGAGGAATTCCTGGAATGTACCTGTAAATCCGACCTTCGACGTAATGATGGTCTCATATGTCCCTCCCGCGAAGTCTGTGCCTAATAATAGCACGGTCGGCAAACCGTCAGCTATTCTGTTACTTGCCACATCTCCTAATAAGTGAGATTTTCCGCATCCTGCTTCGCCTTTGATAACCAAATAGGGGTTATTCGCAAGGCCTATCTTCAAATCTTTATAGTCTGATGTAAATGAGTATAAATCACTGGATATTTCCAAAAGTCTCGATTCATCCGCATCAAGTTCCCTTTTATACTTTTCGTCATTCTTGGTTGTTGAGTAATCAGAATACAACTGATAGCGGACATTCTCCAACTTATTTTGGAGGTCATCTATTCTTTTGATCAAATCAGTGAACTCTATAATCGCTTTTACGCTTGTATCCAGTTCTTTCAAAGCGGAAGTGAAATCGTTCCTAATCGCTTTCAAATAAGCCTCCAATTCACCTATTCTGCAGGAATCCTTTCTGGCTCTGTAGCTCTTTTCTGTCAACCATCCATCTATATTCCTTTTCAATCTTTCAAAATATGCAGGTGTTTTGGCTACGCAATCAAAATACTTGGCCGTTCCAGTCTTCACATTAACTTTCTGACAATACCTAGGACCCAAGTTAGCGACGGAATTATCAACATTGTTTTTAAATGTCTTATGTCCCAAACCATGATGCCCAAGGAAAGCCAGTGGCATTTTCTTTTTATACTCCTTTTCCAACAGTTCATTGTAGGAAGTCAACCTCTGAGCACTTATTACCTTTCCACGCTCCTCGTCAGTATACCTAATGAGAATACCATTAATATACAATTCCTCACAAGCTTCGATAAAAATACCGGAACCTGACATTCCTACAATTGTATCTTCACTATAGTCATCATTTGTAGAAAGCTGGAATACATTCTTAGTTGTATCTTCTTGGAGGTAATTCATTCTGATCATTGCCAAAGAAGACTCACCGTTCTCGTTGGTCTGATCAAAAGTAGCCATAGGGAACCCCTTGGTTACAACTTCATCACCCCCCACATTCCTATCAACAACAAACACTGATGGAAGGTTTGATACAACCGATGTAAGCTCTCGTTGATTAAAAACGACTATGCCAGCATCATCTACTGGATGATACAAAATGCTTTGCTTAACAGGTGTAAAGTATTCGTATGTGCTAGTATCGGGATTATAAATTCTTAACGACACCCTACCTTTTTCCCCCAACCCCAAAAGGCAATGTTTGGCCGTCAAAACATATACCACTCCAGACAATTTCCTATTGATATAAAGAACACCAGTCCCCAACTTTTCTTTTGAGGTGTCATCTTTATGTAATTCAACAGTTAACTGTGTTATTATATCAAGACATGTATCCGTCATAAGCAATTATGTCATCTTTACCACATTATCTCTTGAAAATCCTCTATGGACTTTTCAATAGGTTTAGCTCCAATCATTACCCCGAACTGCTTCAGTTCTTCGTTACTACTATAAAAGGGATCCACGATATATGAAGGCTTATTGTGGTAATCAAAGTACTCAAGAATATATTTATTAATACCTGCATCACGTCCACCATAACCTATAACAATTAAGCATTCTGCCTTATTAAGATTATGCCTAAATCGTTGGAACAGTTTCTTGTAGAAACTATCATTATAATGGTGAATTTTGGACTTTGTTCCTGAAAGGAAATCATGATTATACTCAATCCAATCCATTATATAGCCCAAACGTTTCTTGTTCTGTTTCTTCGTTTTATCGACACCTATTCCATATGGTATCTTAATCATTTTGTCATTCCAGAAACAGCCATTACTATCACACCTTTTAAACATAAGGTAATCCAAACTACCATGTAATTTATATAACCTAATTGCCGTATTGTAATAGGCCTTATATTCTTCAAGTCTACAATCATATTTATGGCCATTACACTCCAGTTCTCCATAATAGGGCGACCTATAGCTATGAAAACCATCTGATATGCCTTCATGTTGTAACCAATTTGTTCTTGGTAAATTTTCAATAAGCAAATCGTGATTCAAAGAGAAGATGTCAACGACATGGTCAATAGAAAGCTTATCAAGATACTTCACAAAGTTCTCGTATCTTCCAAATTTGTCAGTAGCAATCTCACGTTCAAGTATTTCTGTTTTTCTTCCTTTCCTCAGTTCATGATCTATCACCTGAATATAAATGGTTTTCATATTAAAAACCAACTGATGGTAGTCTGAGAACGCATAAAGAAATGGTTTTGCGAGTTTCTCATATAAGGAATCAAATATTCCTTCACTACTTATAAAATCAAAGAACTGTTCATAATCAAACTCATGATTTTTTCTATACTCCTTCATTGCTTCAGAACAGAACATCAAGCAACTCTCATATGGACTTCCAGTTTGGTATTTTTGGCCATCATATGAAATTGCAAGTTTTCCTGCAAAATCAAAAGTAATAGACTCATTATTAATATTGAGCACAAAATCATTCAATTGCTTTCCTGTTGGCATTCCACAAGGTACAGAAAAACCTGAACAAAGAAGAAAGGTAACATGTTTTCTTTCACCATATGGAATCTTAATAGGAACCGGGTCTCCCAAATCAATGTTTTCAATTCCTCGTTTCATAATTTTATTATTATCTACTACATAATACACTAAAAAGCACCTTTTAAATACTCCACCTCCTCTCGCAACTTCTGCGGATTTTGCTTGGCAAGCTTCTTCAAATTAAGCAACTTCCATTGTACTGATGGGTAATCCTTGAAATATTCAAACTCATATCCTTCCCATTCTGGTTGTCCAGATTCGAAACTGATAAGGAACTTCTTATCTGCTTCGGTCATCAACAACTTGACATCATTAATGAGTTTTGAACGGACTTCTTCAAACTCTTCGTAAGTAAAAGGAATATCCGTCATACCTGCAAACTGGTTTTCCATTGCT
>JAFSPS010000047.1 GCA_017451385.1 Bacteroidales bacterium | reverse complement strand
TGTGTCGAAGCTATGGATGGTGTCTCGATTATTGACAATACTGTATATCGTATCAATCTGATATATTGTATCATTATTGCTTGTTATCGAGTAGATTGTATCTGTGTTTGATGTTATCTGATACACCGTATCCCTTTGGCTGGTTACCTGATAGACGGTGTCTGTATTTGTTGTTTGATGATAGATGGTATCAAAGCTATGGATGGTGTCTCGATTATTGACAATACTGTATATCGTATCAATCTGATATATTGTATCATTATTGCTTGTTATCGAGTAGATTGTATCTGTGTTTGATGTTATCTGATACACCGTATCCCTTTGGCTGGTTATCTGATAGATAGTGTCGGAGGCGGAGAATATGGTATCAAACGAATACACCGTATCTCGTTGAGCGGTTATCTGATAGATGGTGTCGGAGGCAGAAAAGACTGTGTCGAAGATATATAATGTGTCTCTTGTGACATTGTTGATTACTACGGTGTCAGCTGACGGGCTGCCCGTGCCGCCGCCGTTGGGGCTGCTGGCGGCATACTGGGCATAGAGTGCGTAGGGTACCGAGAGCAGCTGTTGCGTGGTAGTGATGCGGTAGTCGGTGCCGCCGTCGGGGTCGGTCTCGCTGACGGCGAAGTAGGGACCAGCAGCCCAGTCGATGGCGGAGAAGGTGCCTTGCACGGCAGTGCCTTCGCCGATGCGGAGGGTGTAGAGGCCGTTGGCGTTGGTGGCGGTGCGGTGGGTCTCCACATAGACGGCGGTGCCCGCGGGCGACCCCTGCATGATGCTCATGCGCACACTGACGGTGCGGCTGGCGAGGAGCGTGCCGTCGGCGCCGCGCAGCACGGACTGGTAGGTCATGGCCTGCGGCACCTGCGCCATGGCGGCGGCAGAGAGGATGAGGAGCAAAAAGAGGAGTAGGTTTCGTTTCATTGCTGGATGAATCTGATGATATTGTTTTTCTCGTTGTATTTCTTTATTTTCTGTTTTTTTTCTACATCACGTAGCGAGGGCGGTGGCTGCGGCTGACGCGGAAGGGGTTGCCTGTGCGTATGCGGCTGCCGAAGGAGAAGCCGTATGTGACTTTTACACCTACGGCGCAGTAGCGCAACGTGGAGACCATTCCGCTCTCAAGCACATGAGATATGTGGTAGCCGTCGCCGTCTAAGGCGGCGAGGCCGTCGCCTCCATGATGCGAGCGGATGAGCGCCACATCAGCATAGAGTGCCACGGTGAGCATCTTCTTGGCATCCACGGCATAGCGATAGCCGGCTTCCACGGAGACGGCGGCACTGACGAACCGCGTGGCAGGCAGCGTGTAGGAACCCTCCTGCGCCTCAAGGGTGAGCATCTCCACAGGGCGTGCGAGAGTGGTGCCGGTACCGTCCACCTCGCGACCCACGCCGATGTGCGTCGCGCCGTGGCTATAGGATGCGCCGACATGCAGCGGCACCATGAGCTTCACGCCGAGGGCGGAGAAGAAATGGTTACGTTGTAGCACGAGGTGCAGCGGCAGTGTGACATAGACGGCATCGTAGCCCTCGCTGACCGCAGTGGTAGCGGCGGTGAAATGCGTAGAGCGGGTATAGGTGCCGTCGGCATCGAACAGCTCAATCTGCCCCGTCGAGGAGGTCTCTGCCCCCTCTATGGCGAGACGGCTGTGGAGGTAGGTGACGCCCAGCCCCACACGTATGCCCGACAGGCGGTCCCAGAGGTAGGTGTATGCGGCATCGACGAGGAACGTGGCACCCGGATAGGAGGGGTCGAGCAGACGCCCGTCGGCGACCAGCTCGCCCACGCCGCCGCCGAGGGCGAGGCTCACGTTGGAGGAGCGCTGCTGTCGCATATAGTGTCGCTGCTGCAACTCCGTGCGACTATACTGCGCGTAAACGGTGGTGGCGATGGCGAGGAACAGCAGCAGGAGCATCAGCCCAGCAGGCATGGCAGCAGGGGCTGGACGGCTTGAACTCTTTATCCGCCTGCAGGCATGGCAGTACAACGAGGTAGGCTGGCTGTTCATCGCACAATGATTTTCTTCGTTATGCCGCTGCCTTCTTTCTGACGGAGGACGACGCTATAGGTGCCGGCAGTGAGGCTCAGCGGCAGGGCATGCACGCCGTCGGCTATAGCAAGGTCGAAGAGACGTCGCCCCAGCAAATCGTATATCTCTATCCGGCAGCCATCGCCCGCGCCATAGAGTTCCGCCGTGAGCGGCATCCCTTGCTGCGAGGGGGTGGGATAGACGGCGAAGACGACATCCTCGCCAGCGCCCTTGGCGGCATCGAGACAGATGGTGTTGCTGCGCACCCAGTATCCCTCGTCAGCCATCACCTCCACATAGAAACATCCCGTAAGATAGCGGTGCTCGCCCTCATGGAAGTCCACGTAGTAGTCGGCGGTGGCGAAGGGTAGCGGCTGCCCGTTGCGGTACCAGCGGTAGGCACGGTAGTCGGCACGCTCGCTGCCCTCACCGCCGGGGTAGTGGTCCACAACGAGCAGGCGACGATCGTAGCAGCGTATGCGCGGCAGCGGCGCATCGGTGAGCAGGGCGAGATGGAGGTGCATGATGCTGTCGCACCCCGCGGCATTGGCGTTACGCAGCGGATGCTGGTAGGTGCCAGACTGCAGGTAGGTGGCACCCTGCCAGACGTAGGACGTGGAGGCCTGCGCACTGTCGTAGGTGTGACTGCTGCGGCTGACGGTGAGCACGAGGACGAGGATGCTGTCGCACCCCGTAGAGGCGACGAGGCGACGCCTGTAGGTGCCGCTGCGGTCGATGAAGAGGCCGCGCCACGTGATGCTGTCGCACGTCGTTATCTCGCTATAGGAATATAGGGTGTCGCAGGACTCTGGCGGAAGGACGCTTGCGTCATAGGGCTGCTGCACGCCTTCGCCGATGTAGCTGTCGGGCGTGACGCCATAGTCGCAGAAGGGCTGCCCTATGGTGCTCTCCTCGCTGCCGTAAAGACCGACCGCCGAACTGCCGCCGCCGCTGACCACGCCTGTCTGCGCCTCTGCGCTTATCCAGCAAAAGAAGAATAGTAAAATCAGTGAATATTGTAGTACTGTGTTCCTCATCTATATAGTTTCATGTGATACATTTATTCAATGTAGAGTTACTTATTGTTTTTGATTTGAGTCGCATTTCTTAGTTGCACTCGCATACATCATAACGACAAAAAAACCTGTCACAGCTGCGGAGAACAGCGATGACAGGCTTATATAACTAATTAAATAACAATAAATTACCCCCCCCATTCATATCACGCAGAGAAGGTAGCAAATGATTATTATATGCCATAGTAGTCATTAACGAATTTGCAAAGGTACAAAAAAAGATTATCCGCAAGTCAATAAATTACGACATTAGGACAAAAAATTCTAATTACTATTCACAACTCACCATTCACCATTCACAACTCACCATTCACAACTCACAACTCACTACTCATAATTCTCTATTCACAACTCACTAATCACTATTCACAACTCACTACTCACAATTCACAACTCACAATTCACAACTCACTATTCACCATTCACAATTCACTATTCACTATTCACAATTCACTATTCACTACTCACTACTCACAATTCACTACTCACAACTCACAACTCACTACTCACCATTCACTATTCACCATTCACCATTCACCATTCACCATTCACAACTCACTACCCACAACTCACTACTCACTACTCACAATTCACAACTCACTACTCACTATTCACAACTCACTATTCACAACTCACTCAGCCATGAAGTCGATAATCTCAACACGCCGTTCGCGCGCCGCACCAATGCTATATACCGAACCCAACGGGTCGTCTATATTGCTGCTCACCGTCCGCGACGCCGTACTGCTGCCAAAAGGCACCTCTTTTATCTGCAGCAGACCACTCTTGATGCTTCGCCGCAGGTTGCCCTGATTCCATCCATTAAGATAATTGATGAAACTGACTATGCGACGCTGTGAGAGGTTGGCGTTGTAAGCACTCGACGACACAGGACTGGCAAAGCCGCGTATGGTTAGCGTGACCTTCCGTCCGCTCCACAGATGCTCTGCCATACGCCACATGAACGACTCAAGACGCATGTAGTTGCCCTCCACCTCGTTGGCGAAGAACGCATCAAGTTCGCGCTCCACCGACAGGTACATCACGCTGTCGCGCCCTTCGGACCATGCGTTCTTATAGACGGGCAAACGCTGGAGATAACGTCCAATGAGGCTGTCATACGACTCCTTCGTCACCGTGTCGAGCGACCCCGGATTGGGCATATCGTTATCAAAATAGAGCACTATTGGATTATTGGGCGAAGGCTCTACAACACCTTCACCTCCATTAGGAACGGGGTTGACAGGATAGGGCCTATCAGGCTCCGCCGATGGCGGCTGCTCCACCAGCGGTATGCTATCTGGAGGTGCCTGCATCTCGTCAGGCTCTGGCTCCGCCATCGCCACATTCTCAGGACGTATGGTCCACAAAAAGATATCATTACAGCAAAAGCTATCCGTGGCGAAGATTGCCCCCTTGCGGTTGGACGAGAGGTAGCCGTAGGTGGCTGCCTCGTCAGCCACCACATAGAACATATCGTTGTGCGGCGAATTGATAGGCTGCGGCAGAGCCACAGGACGTGTGAAGCCGTTGCGGCTGCCATGCGAAGCATAGACATCGTAGCCACCGACACCACCCTGACGGTCTGACGAGAAATAGAGCACCTGCCGGCGGTTGTCGTAGAACGGACTGTACTCGTTGGAACTGCTATTGACGGGCTCGCCAAGATTGACAGGCATCGCGGGCTTGCCGCCTTCGATGATGGTGTACCATATATCCATCCGTCCGATACCGCCGGGGCGGTTGGAGGCAAAATAAAGTATCACCTTGCCCTCTGGCGTATATGCCACCGCCGGATGCGTAGTGGTATATCCTTCGACATTCACTGGATAGCCCAATTCTTTGGCTCTGCGCCATTTGCTGCCATTACGCTCTGCCGAGTACAAGACGCACGTATTGCTGCCATCGTCATTGTCAACGCAACGCGTGAAATAGAGCGTCTCGTTGCGGGCATCGTATGCCGTGTTCCCCACATGCTGACGCGAACTGGTGAGACTTCCCGCCTTAACGCGCTCTGCCACGCCTACCGAGCCATCATCTGCCACCCTCGCAGACATGAGATACATAAGGGCCTCATCAAGCCGAAAACGACCACCCTCGTTTGTCTCATACGGCATACGCGAGAACAGCAACTCACCGTCGGGCAACAACAAGGGGGCTGTCTCGTTGCCCGTAGTGTTCACATCTGTACCAAGATGCACCACACGCAATGGCGACTGGGCAAAAACAGACGACACCACTACAACCGATAACAAAATCAAAATTATACGCTTCATTTTTGATGGTATAATTATATTACACTTCTGCAATCAACAAACAATAAGTATATTTCATCACTCGAACCTCAATTCGCTAACAACTCAACACCTGCACGAACGCGTCACACCTTAACAAAACAATACAAACCACGCATCATAGCATACGAAACACAATAACCATTATAATTCAATCCCTTATGCCAGCCATTCAATAATTCTACATCCTACAAAAATATAAAAATCCTCTTAACGCCTACATCACCGGACAACTTATACGACCTATGCGGCGGCGCGCAGGCAGAATACGGTACACTAAGCCGACCTCCAATGCACCAAAAGAGCGCGACGCTGATGCAAGTTTAGAGATATTGGCATCATAGGATAGCGCTAAGGAGAAAGCATTGTATTCTGCCAATACTGAAACAATTATAGCATCAGCATGACGCATCATAAGTCCTCCTCCGAAAGCCAGCAGGTCGCGGTCTTCACGGACATACCATTTGGCATTCAGCCCATAGTATATCTCCATGCTTGGATGCTGATACTGCACTGCCACGACAGGTGCCAGAGCCACCGACTCGAAGCATCGCCAATCCATGCGCCCATAGATGTTCCAACGGATGGGGATACGGCTGTCGCCATAGTCAAGATACCTGACTTCCGGACGGTTGATATTGCGTGCCGAAAGGGCAAAGCGATAGGTAAATAGCTCGCTCGGCTGATAAAACCACGCCACGCCGACACCGAGATTTAGATAGTTGTTCTTGTCTCGCTCAAATGTCTCCGTAGCATCATACATGTCGGCATCGGTAGCGTTGAAACCCGTCTGGCCAAAACCAAATTCCAGTGCAACAGACACATAATGGTCGTCGCTGCCTGAAGGCGATATGTAATATGACAATATTCCATTGGCAGCAGTATTGCCATAATGCAAAGAGCCTGCCTGGTCGCGGAAGAAATACAGGCCTACATTGAAGCCACTGTGGTGAAACCGATTGCGATATAACGACAACTCCGCCGTAGCGGCAAAAGTCGTATAGGGTTTACTGACCGTACCCCACTGCGTGCGATAGGCAAGGCCGAACCGCCCCCGACCTTCGAAAAAACCAGCATAGCCAGGGTTGTATAGCACAGGATTGTGGTCAAGAAGCGAGAAATGAATATCCTGCGCCTTCAAATGCCAACAGCGACACGAAAACAAAAGCAGCATGCAGAAAGACACCGTTCTGAGATGGCAAACATTTATATCTCTCTTACTACGCATACTACCAAGCTACAAACTATACTACATTCTTCAAAAAAACAACCTTTCTGCATTACACCGCACTACCCTATCGGGCGTAGGGCGGCAAGGAGATATCAGCAAATTCTTTTTTTAAGAATTTGTAATAGCCCGCAATACCGACCATAGCGGCATTATCTGTGCAATACTGCATCTTGGGAATGAATGTTGTCCACTTGCGTCGCACGCCCAACTCCTGAATCCGCGAGCGCAACAAACTATTGGCAGAGACACCTCCTGCTATTGCCACATTACGCGCTCCACAAGCGACAACAGCTCGCTCAAGCTTCTTTATCAGAAAATCGACGATACACTTCTGTATGCTGGCACACAAGTCGGCCTTGTGAGTCTCTATAAACGCAGGGTCGGCGACAAGCTGGTCACGCAAGAAATAGAGGAACGACGTCTTCAGTCCGCTGAAGCTATAGTCGTAGCCCTTGATATTAGGCGTAGCGAAAT
Source organism: Bacteroidales bacterium (assembly GCA_017451385.1). Classification (GTDB taxonomy): domain Bacteria; phylum Bacteroidota; class Bacteroidia; order Bacteroidales; family P3; genus Colimorpha. The sequence continues at coordinate 115,558 of JAFSPS010000047.1, read as the reverse complement.
GGAACGCATCGGCATTGCCTTCTCGCGCCAAGCGGTCTATGATGGGGCCGCCAGGATAGCCGAGGTCCATAATTTTGGCAGCCTTGTCTATAGCTTCGCCGGCGGCATCATCTATCGTCTGCCCCAAAAGCTCCATCTCGAAATGGCTGCGAAGCAACAATATCTGCGTATGCCCTCCAGAGACGAGCAGGCACACCAGCGGGAACTGCGGCACCTGAGTGTTCTCGTCCTCTCGAATAAAATGCGACAACACATGCGCCTGCAGGTGATTGACCTCTATGAGCGGCTTGCCCAACGCCTGAGCAAAACCTTTTGCAAAAGAGACACCCACAAGCAACGACCCCAACAATCCGGGCCCCCGCGTGAACGCGACAGCATCTATCATGCCACGCTCCACGCCAGCTTTGGCAAGGGCTGTATCAACAACGGGGACTATATTCTGCTGGTGGGCACGCGATGCCAATTCTGGAACCACGCCACCATATTGCTCATGAACTTTCTGCGATGCTATGACATTTGACAGCAATACATCGTCGCGGAGAACGGCAGCGGATGTGTCGTCACAGGACGACTCAATGGCGAGTATGAGAGACATTAGTATTCTTTAGCGTTAGAAAATAGACAATAAAATACGATGCAAAAATACACAAATTTTCAGACTAATCGTATATATAACTTTTTTTGCTTATTATTATAAATACTTGTATTTTTGCATGTTCTACCAAAAATCTCAAAATCGACATAATACGCCACATCACACCATCGTAACCAGTTGAAAAAGACGCTCAAAATAATAGCCATCGTTCTCGGCAGCATTTTGCTTGTCGCTTATCTATTAGTGGCGATTCTTTGCAGCTGGATAGGGCAAACAGCCATTGGAAGCATTGCGAGCAGCTATTTCACCAAAGAATGGGGCGGCACCGTGGACATCTCTGCCATACGCGTCAATCCTTTCGGTTCTGTGGACCTCTACGGCATCAAACTCGTTGACCCCGACGACGACACCATATTCCTTTGTCAGCAGCTATCGGTACACTACACCGGCATGCCCATCGACGATGAAGGGTTACGGCTAAACAGCGTGAAGTTGCGCAACACCTATTTCCACCTCAAGACCGACGATTCGGCTCAAATCAACCTGAAATACATTATCGACTACTTCGCCTCAAACAGCGAACCAGACACAACGCCCCATGAGACAACACACTTCATTGTGCGAGCCAAACAGCTGATACTCGACAACGTAGAATATCGCATGGACCTCAACTCCGGTTCCCAGACACCTATTCTCGAACACAGTGTCAACTACCAGCACCAACACTACTACAACATTAACGCAAAAATCAACGACATACGCGTTGATGCCGACGACATACATTGCCACATCGAACGCTTCGCCGCGCGCGAGCGGTCGGGCTTCAACCTCAGAAATCTTACGTGCGACGCCGCCGTGTCGCCCTATGGCATCACGGCAGACAATCTCGAGCTGACAACAGACAACACAACACTGAAGTTCGACGCATCAATGACCTATGACACGTGGGACGGCCTCAGCGACTACTGCAACGATGTCCATCACAATCTGATACTCAAGGAGGGATGCGTTGTGGGAATGAAAGACGTAGGACACTGGGTGCCGCTATTGTGGGGAGTACGCGACAGCGTAAGAATATGCGGCAGAGCCGAAGGCCTCGTGGCAGCACTCGTTGTTGACAGCATCGGTGTTGACATCATCGACCGCCTCTCGCTCGGCGTGCAAGGCTCCATCACAGGACTGCCAGACATAGCAAACACCGTCATGCGCATTTCCGTCAACGACCTCGTGACCTCCTACGCCTCTCTCACGCAGATTGCCCTGCCTGAAAAGGTTGATTTCCACCTGCCACAGATGCTCTCGGCTATCGGCAACATACACTCGCAGATAACTCTCGACGGAAGCCAGCAGCACTGCGATGCCAAAATAGCTATTGCCACAGACATCTGCCGCTTGGAGTCCGACCTTGAGGTGCGCTACGACAACAGACACAACGAGTATTATGCAAGCTGCAACTTGTCAACGCCAGAGATAAAGATTTCATCTGTATTACCCAACGAGTGGGTCAGCACTTCGGGGCTACGCAGCAGCATCAAATGCCACGGCACCTCCTACAGCGACCTCTCGGGTACTATGGACGGAGAGCTATACAACACCGTGTTGCATGGTGTCCCAATAAACAGCTCAACCATCAAAAGCAACCTGTCGCACGACAGGATTGATTTCGACATAGCCATCGACGACCCTCTGCTTGCTGTAAATCTCAGCGGCGGCATTATGGCAGACACCTCCGGCAACCGCATAACCGTCAATGCTTCTGTCGAGAACTGCGACGCAGCACGCCTGCATCTTCTTGAAAGCGACAGCTCATTGGCTTTCGCCACACACCTGCGGGTCAACGCCGTGGGCAGCTCCCTGCAAGAGATGACGGGCAACGCCTCCCTCAACAACACTAAAATCACTTTCGGCGACAAGACTATACGCCTCAACAATATATTCCTTAGCATTGACGAGCTGCGGCAACAACGCGAACTACACCTGACAAGCGACTGGGTGAATGGAACTGTAAGCGGATATTTCAACTACACCGACTTCGGGCTGATTGCTCACCAGTTCTGCGACAAATACCTGCCGACCTACTACAACCCGTGGCTCGGCAAAACGCTGACCGACACCATCACCGACGCCTCCTTAGCCATTGACCTGACTTGGCATGGTGGCTACGACCAACTGCAACAGCTGGGCAGCAGCATCTCTATAGCTCGTGGCACAACACTCAACGCCACCTACAACCAGTCCATGGACCTTCGCCTTGTGCTTCGCTCAGACTCCATCGCCATCGGCGGTTTCGGCATGAAAGACGTGGTACTGATAGGCAACGCCTACGGCGACAGCTACCGCCTCGAGGGGGGCTCCGAGCGTCTGTGCATCGGCAATCCATCGCTATTAGAGGAAGTAGCATTGGCTATAGACCTTGCAAGCTACGAGACGCACATAAACATGCAGAGCGGCAACACAGGAAACATGAAGAACGCTTTGCTCAACCTCGTACTACTGAGCAACGAGGACGGCAACTCCATACTCCTGACTGAAGGAGGCTTCGACGTGGCGCAGAAACGCTGGTCGCTCGAGAGGGAAACCATCACCCTTCGTCGCGGCGTACTGAAAATACCTTACCTCATGGCGAAAGACCATTCTAACGAAGCCGAAGCCTATAACAACGGCGAGCCTTTGCAGTTTTTCACCATCAATGTCGATATTGACAAAGAGGACGACAAAGACGACGTCGTCATCGCCAACCTGAGAGACATCAGCCTTAAATGGATTTCTAACCAGTGGCTGCATGGCAGTGGCTTTGACATCGACGGGCGCATCACTGCCGACGTAACCATCACCGGACTTAACGAGACACCATACATCAAGGCAAAGATGGATGTGAACGACTGCAAGGTCAACCAATACAATCTGGGGCATCTGAACCTTACATCCGACGGCAACACCGAATCGGGGCTGATGACTATTGGATTGACCACACAGACTCTTTATAACGGCGAATCGTTTTCCCCGCTGTCTATTGACGGCACAATCGACATCAACGGAACGCCAAGCGTCGATGCCGTCTGCAACTTTGACCATTTCCCGCTCAAAATGGCAGCACCACTGTTGAGCTCTTTCGCCTCCAAATTTGACGGTATGCTGCACGGCGAGCTGTATGTCAAAGGACCCTTTACCGCTCCCTCGCTGCAAGGCTCCGCCATCGTCGAAAACGGACTGCTGGGCATCGAAATCACCGGCGTGGACTACAGGTTTAGCGATACCCTCTTCCTGAAAGACAAGTCCGTCACGCTTCATCAATTCGAAATGTACGACCCAAGCAGCAACATCCTCAACATCAACGGCACTATAAACTACGAAGCATTGCATGAAGCAAACCTCGATATCAATTTCTCTACCCCTAACTTCATGCTTTTCAACCGCCAGCAAAACAATGACACCATCTCAGGCACACTCTATGCCTCGCTGGACGGCACACTCTCTGGCAACACAAGCAATATCAACTTGTCAACCAAAGCTGTGACACAACGCAACAGCTCTATCAGGGTACCCATCGACGACCGCCGCGAAGTATCCGAGAGCAATTATGTTGAGTTTATTGTACCGACCGAATTTGCTAATGTACAGACCAAGAAAACCGAACGTCGTGCCACCAATTCCGCGTTGTCTCTCAACTTAGAACTCGACATTACGCCCGACCTGACGCTTATCCTGCCCATGCGTTTTCAACAGGTAGCACCAAAACTGACTGCTAACGGCACCGGCAAGTTCCTCCTCACCATGAACAACGGCAACCAGCCCATCATTAACGGCAACTATGAACTCGCCAACGGCGTTCTCGACGTTGACCTAATGTCCCTTAAACACTTTCTCTTCGTCCTTGACGAAGGCAGCGAGATACGTGTGCCCGGAGACATCAACAACACCCGTTTCAACATCAGCGCCGCCTGCTCTACTCATGCCAACCTTGCCTCGCTGATGGGTGATGCCATAGAAGGTTCTGCACGCTCCATCAAAATAGAGAATGTCATACTTCTGACCGGCACTCTGAACGAGCCAAATATAAAATTCGACCTGCGTCTGCCACAATCCGACAAGAGCGTGGGCGACGAGATATGGGCATATATAGACCGCGACAACGAACGTGAGATGTTCAGCCAGTCCCTCTCGCTGCTGCTTACCGGCCGTTTTATCAACAACAGCTCGTCGTCTGGTGCTATGGACAACGCTTCGGCAGGTGGCGTCAACCTTATGACCTCTACCATCAGCGGCATGCTCAACAACGCCATCAATGGTGCTATAGATATCAATATAGGCTATCAAGGGGAGACGGAGCTAACCACCGAACAGTTAGACATCGACCTGCGCAAGGAGTGGAACCGTCTATATGTCGAATCCACTCTCGGCTATGGCGGCGAGACACGCACGCTGAAGACTAACGATGCCAAGACCAATATCGTTGGCGACGTACTGGTAGGCTATAAAATCAACCCTCGCCTACACCTCTTCGCCTTCAACCGCACCAACACCAACGATTTCACTCGAGCCGAACTGCCCTATCGTCAAGGCATGGGACTCAAGCTAACACGCGAATTTAACAACTGGGGCGACATTTTCCGTCGCAACACCTCTTCCACTAACGATTGAGTAAAAACATACGATGAGAAAGATACCACAACAATTCTACACCATTAAGACTCACATATACTTCATTGTATTACTCACAGTCTTTGCCATCCTCTTTGCTGTACTCTATGCTCCTTCCTACGGCTATGACACCTCTTCTTGGAACGACCATAACGGACTCATCATCCCCATTCTCGCCGCCATCGTTATGACTGTTACCATTGTGTCGCGTACCATATTTCTGTTCTGTCGTGGCTCCAATCTTCATGAGCGCGAGTTTATAGCATGGCAAGTGCTGGAATGGCTCGCCAGCTGTCTCTTCTGCGACCTCTTCTTCTGCCTCTACACCCACCGCGGCTTTTTCGAAATCCTACTGCCGGTACTGCTTATTGGACTATCGGTAGCCATATACCCCTACCTCACCTTCTGGATTTGCATAAAACTACAAGAACGCAACGAACAGCTGAACGAAGCCCGCCAAACCATTGCAAAACTTAAAGAGACAGCCACTCACGTAGAGGAGGTTGTACAGTTCTACGACGAGAAGAACAACGCAAAACTCATGGTTGACCTCAACGCAGTCTATTCCGTTGAGTCGGCAGGCAACTACGTCAACATAGTCTATGACGACAACGGGAAACTGCAACGCTACTCGTTGCGCAACAGCATGAAAGGCGTTGAAGCCACCTGCGAGAAGCATGGGCTCATCCGCTGCCACCGCTCCTACTACATCAACCCTCGAAAGATAAAAATACTACGCAAAGACGGCTCTACCACCTTTGCCGAGATGCAACGCACAGAGCTATCCCACATTCCTGTGTCTCCCACCTATGCTGCAGAAGTCGCTCATGCCTTCTCTTCTATCAAATAAAACAACCCCGTCACGATGAACAAGTCTAACAACAATAGCATCGCCCTGCTGAAGCTCCTGTTCCTGCTCTTGATATGCTCATTCTCCGCCTATTCGCAGCGCGACAATCATGCCATAGACTCCGCCACCATCACCGGCGCCGACTGGCATATAGTGAGCAAAGAGGGCGTCAGCATCGGCTACCACGAGTTCGACTACCTCTTTGGCGAGCCACAAGCCTTCTTTGTCGTCATCATCCCTTCCAGCGAAATATATAGGCTACATCTCTCTGCCGATACGGTACTCACCACTGTGTCCGAACAGGCCAAACGCCTCAATGCCTCTCTCGCCATCAACGGCACCTTTTTCGACATGGACTCCGTCAACACCTTTCCCGTCTGCTACCTTCGCATCGACAACAACGAACTTGGCATCAACACTACGCCACTCTCTGGCGACACCACACAACGCAAATACTTCCAGTATGCCACGCTCGTTCTTGATGCCGACACCATAGGTTTTATCGTCCCCGACAGCGCACGCTTCTACGAACGCCATCTGCCTCACGCCAACATCATGACCGCCGGCCCCATGTTGCTCTGGGATGGCAAGATGGTGCCGCAGCGCAACGACCGCACCTTTGTCACCCATCGCCACAACCGTACTGCTATAGGCATTCGCCACGATGGCTCTGTAATACTGCTTGTCGCTGACGGCCGTTTCCCAAAAAACGCTGCCGGTCTGTCGCTCCATCAGCTTGCTCTCGCCATGCAATGGCTCGGATGCTACCAAGCCATGAACCTCGACGGTGGCGGCTCTTCAACACTTTATGTGGATGGCGACGAATTCAACAACACCGACGGAGTAGTAAACCACCCTTCAGACAACAACAAATTCGACCACATGGGGCAACGTGACGTTGCCAACATCATCTATCTGGCACGCCCTTCAAAAACACAAAGCAATCAATAACACCAAATATTATACAACATGTACGCAATAGGCATTGACGTTGGAGGCACCAACACTGACATGGGCCTCGTGAGCGAAGAGGGCAAAATCGTTGCCCGTCGCCGTTTCAGCACCAGCAAATACAACAACTTCCAACAATACATCCACGACATGATGGATGAATTGAAACAGCTGCTCGCCACCGTATCGGCAGACTTCAGCAACGTCGAAGGCATTGGCATCGGCGCACCCAACGCCAACTATTACACGAGATGCGTCGAAAACGCCATGAACCTCAGCATGAAAGGGCTACTTAACTTCGGCGACGAAATCAAGCGCTATGTCGATGTGCCCGTGGCTCTGAGCAACGATGCCAACGCCGCCGCCTATGGCGAATACATCTATGGCGGAGCCAAAGGTATGAAGAACTTTATCATGTTCACCCTCGGCACCGGCGTAGGCAGCGGCATTGTGATTGACGGCCGCTTGCTGCTGGGCTCCACAGGAGCCGCCGGCGAGCTGGGTCACGCCATCTTGGTTCCTGACGGACGCCAGTGCAGCTGCGGACTGCGCGGATGCACCGAAGCCTACGCTTCGTCGCGCGGAATACTGCAGACCTATGCCGAGCTACGCGCCTCACACGACGCTCTACACCGTGACGACAACGAGCCGACAACCCCGGGATGGATTGACCATAACCGTGCCTTGACAGACCTTTCATGCAAAGACCTCGGCGATGCCGCCAACGCCGGCGACCCTCTGGCTATCAAGGCCTTCGAAATCACAGCACACTATCTCGGCATGGCTATGGCCAACGCCGTAGCTTTCTCCTCACCCTCGGCAATCTTCCTCATGGGCGGCCCTACATTGGTGGGCGAGCCTCTGCTGGCACCCCTGCGCCGCGAGTTTGAAAAACATCTGCTCTACAACTACAAAGGCACCTGCAAAGTACGCATGTCAGAACTGCGTGCCAACGAGGTAGCCATACTCGGCGCCGCCGCTGTGATAAAAATGAAGTAACAGCATCATCTAACAAGCCTTAATGCCTTTTTGCAGACTGAGCTATGCCTGAAAAACTTTTTTCGCTTTCCGAGATTGACTACGCCAACTTTTGGGGTACCAACGACCGTATGCTCGACTTCGTGAAGTTGCTCTTCCCCAAACTGAAACTCGTGGCACGGGGGGAAATGCTTAAAGCCATTGGCAACGAAGAGGATATTGAGCATTTCGGGGGCAAACTGCAGGCCATGATGACTTATTACGAAAAATTTGGCAAACTGACGGAGAACGCCGTGATGCAGATTATGGAGAACGGCGGCAGCACCCCAGAAGCCGAGATGAGCGACGAAATACTGGTTCACGGTCGCAACGGCCTGCTCGTCAAAGTGCGCACACACAACCAGCAACGGCTCGTCGATGCCATACGCGACAACGACGTCGTCTTCGCCATTGGTCCTGCTGGCACAGGAAAGACCTATACTGCCGTAGCTATGGCTGTGCGCGCACTGAAAAACAAAGAGGTACGACGTATAGTGCTGACGCGTCCTGCCGTAGAGGCTGGCGAGAACCTCGGATTCCTGCCAGGCGACCTGCGCGACAAACTCGACCCCTACCTACAACCGCTTTACGATGCTCTCCGCGACATGATACCGCAGCAGAAACTGCTTTCCTACTGGGAGGACAACACCATAGAGATAGCTCCACTGGCATTCATGCGCGGTCGAACGCTGGACAACGCCTTCGTCATCCTCGACGAGGCGCAGAACGCTACGCCGTCACAACTGAAGATGTTTCTTACTCGCATGGGGCGCAACGCCAAATTCGTTGTAACAGGCGATGTCACACAGATTGACCTGCCGCGCCACCAGCAGAGCGGCCTCGTGCAAGCCACTCAAATCCTTAACGGCATCAAAGGCATTGATATCATTCAGTTGGACCATACAGATGTTGTTCGTCATCGTCTCGTCACCAAAATAATCCAAGCCTACGAGAAACAAGAAGCATCGCCATCCTCAACCAACAACAAACAGTATGACCACCTATCCTAACTGCAAGATAAACCTCGGTTTGCACATCGTGCATAGGCGTGACGACGGCTATCACGACATTGAGAGCATTTTCATCCCCGTCATGTCGTTACGCGACGAATTAGTGATAAATCCGCTCCCCGACCTCCCTGCCGGCGAATGTCTTTTCCAGCAGCAAGGATTGGCTTTGGATAATGAACCAGCTGACAATCTCTGCGCCAAAGCCTACCGCCTGCTACGCGACGAATTTGGCAGCCGTGTAGGTGCTGTGTCCATGACGCTGAACAAAAAAATACCCTTCGGCGCCGGTCTGGGCGGTGGCTCCGCAGATGCCGCCTTCACTCTCAAGATGCTCAACCAACTTTTCTCTCTCGGACTCACTGACGACGAGCTGTGCCTGCGTGCCGCCAGACTGGGGGCAGACTGCCCATTCTTCATCCTTAACCGCCCCATGTATGTATCAGGCATAGGAGACCGCATGGAACCCGTAGTGATAGACCTTGACAGCATGAACATGACAATAGAGATTGTGAAGCCCGACGACTGTGTTTCCACACGCGAAGCCTATAGCGGCATCACGCCGCGCGACCGATGGGATAATCCGAGCTCTACGCCAGACCTGCGCCATGCCATACTGCAACCCGTAACACGCTGGCGCAACCTGATTGTCAACGACTTCGAGGCACACATAGCATCCTTACACCCTGCCATAGCAGCCACAAAAAAAGCCCTCTACGAACGCGGGGCGCTCTATGCCTCCATGACAGGCTCCGGCTCAGCGGTATTCGGCCTTTTCTACAACAAAAAATAAAGCGGACAACAGCAATAAAAACACTCTCCGCGCCACATACAGACAAACAAAAAACCATCATGCCACGCACGTTGCTTAAATACATATTTATATTATCGTTATTGCTCCCGATTGGCATGATTTGCGGTCAGTCTGTACCACCCAATGTGCCGACCAACGGACTGGTAGCCTACTATGGCTTCAACGGCAACGCCAACGACCTCTCCGGCAACTACAACCACGGATATGTGCGGGGCGCCTCCCTCACCTCCGACCGATTCGGCTCCCCCAACAGCGCCTACTATTTCGGCTGACGCGGCTCCAACAACTACATTCGCGTCAATCAAGACAACTCACTCAACTTATACAACACCGTCAGCATCTCGTTCTGGATGATGCAAACATCCTCCGCAGGCACCATCTGGAACAACAACGGATGGTCTGGCTACGAGCAAAACGTAGGCTCTGACGCCATCTTCACCGTCATTGCTAAAAGCGGCCTCAGCTACGGCTATTCCAACTACGGCGGCCTCTGTGTGTACACCTCGCTCTCCTCATCGCGCCAACAGCTGTGCGACCTCAAAATATCAGACCGTAACGGCAACCACCTTAATGTCGGTGCTCAGGCCTCCATGAACTGCTACACCTACGGACAATGGATTCACGTCGTGCAGGTCGTTGACGGCAACCGCAGCCGCGTCTATTTCAACGGTGTGCTCTACACCGAGCTTACCACAGCCGCCCCGTCTCTCTACATGTCCAACAACTTCGACTTGTATATCGGACAACAGGACGACCCGTCGCCCTATTTCACCTTCAATGGCTCTCTCGACGACATAGCCATATACAACCGCGCACTCTCAGACAGCGAGGTACGCAGCCTCTTCAACAACTATCGCGACCCCTACGACAACGAGAACCACATAGATATAGATAATATATCCATACAACAGCCATGCGGTGCCGATGCTGGAAGCATCACCATCAACCCGCGTCCCAACGCCGGAGCCTCCTATGCCTATGCCTTCACATCGCCCAACAGCCCGCAGGCATCCAACGTGCTCTCCGCAGGCCCCGGCACACACCGCGTCTATGTCGTTAGCCAGTGCGCCGTGCTTGACACCCTCGTAACCATCTCTTGCTGCAACACCGTACCTGAATACGAGGACATTGACTCTATGTGTGTCGGCGACCATGGACAGATTGGCTCATCCGACGAGGTCATACTGCTCGAAGGATTCACCAACAGTTACGATGTTGGCACATGGATTGTGGACGAGAGCAACACCATTGGCAACGGCTCAAGCCGCACCACACGCTGGGCCATGTACCAATATGACCTCAACGGCACACAATACAACTCTGGAGCCTATCGCAACGCCTATGGCGGCAGCGGCCGCTCTGCCATGCACCTCACTTGGTGGGGCAACAACAGTCCGCGTACCTATTCTTCCACGCTACGCTCGCCAGCCATATATATCCCCTACAACCCTATGCTTGTTTATGTATCATTTGCTTACGTGGCCATAGCATTCAACTACAGCAACGGCGAGCAGGGCTACAACAACCTGTCTCTTGAATACAGCACCTCTCCCTCAGGTCCGTGGACCGAGATATGGTCCTCCGGTGGTGGCGATGTGGACCCCGACACCTATCCCTACTGGGCTGAAACGGCTTTCTCGCTATCCAACCTCCCCGGACCCGGCACCTACTACTTCCGTTTCAAAAGCGCCGGCAACGGATATATGACCGGTGTGGACGATTTCAAAGTGTCTGCCAACACCATTCGCACCGTACCCTCCGAACTGGAACATAGCGTTTCGGGCGACCGCATCACTGTGCGCATGCCGTGGACAGTACCCGGACGTTGCGATGTGCAACGCCTGACGACATGGATTGTCTATGACAGCTCCAGCTCCGACACAACCGTCAACTCACTCACTCCCTACCGCTGGACTAATGGCACAGGACAAACATATGCAACGCCCGGCACCTACAGCTATAACAACAACGGACGTCTCAAAAACAGACACGGATGCGACAGCACGGCACGACTGCACCTCATCATGCAACGCGACACCCGCGTCGTACAAACAATTAACGCCTGCAACAGCTACACATGGCCTGTCAACGGTCAAACCTATACCGTTTCTACGCTTGACAGTGTTACATGCACTGCCTGCAACCAATACGGCAACGATAGCACCACAGTACTGCAACTCACCATAAACCACTCTTCTACTCCTGTATCCGAAAGCATTAATCAGTGCAACAACTACACGAGGCAGATTGGCTCGCGGTCCCGCACATTCTCCGCCTCTACCGAATTTGACACAATCATCACCAATCGTGCCGGATGCGACAGCAGCATACATCTATCGTTAACAATCAATCAAAACACCACCGCGACACCCATTGAGGTTGGCAGCTGCAACGACTACACTTGGTCCTTTAACGGCCAGCGCTACACCTCCAGTGGCACCTACACGCACACCATCACTGGCGGCAACAGACAAGGGTGCGACAGCACAGCAACAATCATACTATCCATCAGCAGCAGCATCAATGTCTCCATAAACAAAGACACCTGCGACCACTACCTATGGACCTCCACGGGCATTGACTATACCACCTCCGGCAACTACTCGTCGCAGACCACGACGCCGCAAGGATGCGATAGCACCACAACGCTACACCTCACACTCCACAACACTGCACGACTTGACACCGCCATCTCCATCTGCGACAGCCTGCTATGGCTCGGCGCTACGCTTAGCACCAGTGGCAACTACCACGACACTCTCTCCACGGCGCACCACTGCGACAGCATCACCACGCTCATCCTCACCGTCCGCCACAGCACCCATGCCGACAGCATCAACGAACGCCACTGCGACGAATACACATGGCCGTTCAACGGACAACGTCTTACCGTCTCTGGCACATTCAGCCATACCAACACAGCAGCCAACAGCCAAGGATGCGACAGCACTCAGACGCTTATCCTCGTCATCGACAGCAGCACCTCGCAACAATTCACCATAGACACCTGCGACAGCTACCTCTGGAATGCCGACAACAACACCTACTCCGCCTCAGGACAATACTCATCACACCACAACACCATACACGGATGCGACAGCCTCCTGACATTAAACCTGACACTGCATTTCTCCGCCATTGCCGACACACAGTATCTCGCTCCCTGCGACAGCCTGCTATGGCACGCCTCCACCGACACGCTCCTCACAAGCTCCGGCATCTACTCCGACACTATCGCCACAACACACCTCTGCGACAGCATCATCACTCTTAACCTCACAGTGCGACATAGCACCAACGCCGGCACCATCAGCCTACGCTACTGCGACGAATACACATGGCCTCTCAGCGGCCAACGCTACACCGCTTCTGGCGAATACAACCATACGCAAACGGGCGGTAACAGTCAAGGGTGCGACAGCACATTGACACTACGGCTCACCATAGATAGCAGCCAACAGACAACAGTATCCATTGACACCTGCGACAACTACCTATGGGAAACAACCAACATTTACTATACCCGCTCCGGCTCATTCAATGCTCACGACACCACAACCCACGGATGCGACAGCACCATCACACTGCAACTCACCATACGCTATTCATCACAGCCCGACACGCTGGTGGTTGACAGTTGCGACACCTATACTTGGCACATATCCTCCCCTCGCACCTTCTCGCAGTCTGGCATATACTCCGACACCAACATGAACATTGACAGATGCGACAGCATAAACATCCTTAACCTATCCATCCGCCACAGCACCACAGCACCAACAATACAACAACAGCCCTGCGACAGTTTCTATTGGGATGCCACCGCCATCACCTATACCGACGACGGACTTTACTCCCATACCCTCACCAACCTCGCCGGATGCGACAGCAACGTGTCGCTAAATCTAACGCTACGCCGTAGTTCCGTGGCAGACACACAACACACCGTAAACTGCAACAGCTACATCTGGCCTGCCAACTGGCAGACCTATTCCTCAAACGGAATCTATCTCGACACCTCTCTCAACCATGCCGGTTGCGACAGCGTGCGCATCCTCAGCCTTTCCATAGTCACCACACCCTCTCTGACACTCAGCTCGGACACCACCATCTATTCTTGCAGCTATGCACTCCTCTCCGCCTCCGGAGCCGACGACTATTCGTGGTATCCGCGTGCTCCCATCAGAGACACTCTCGCCTACGGCAACGTGATGACCATCAGAGCACAGCTGACGCATGACGAGATGTTCGTCGTAACAGGCTATCGTCTCGACAACAACGGCAACCGCCTCTGCAGCAGCACAAACAATATCCGCGTTTACGTCATCGTAGATACCGCTCAACACACAGCCTGCGACAACTATACATGGGCGACCACCAACAGCGCAAGGACATATACCACCTCTGGCATTTTCACCGACACCATAACTACCGACAACGGATGCGACAGCATCGTGCGCCTCAGGCTCACCATCAACAAAAGCATACACCTAACCGAAACCATCGACAGCTGCGACCGCTTCCTTTGGCACTGCAACAATAACATCTATACTGCATCCACCATCGACACCCTGCGTCTGCGCACACAGCATGACTGCGACAGCCTGCGCATACTACGCCTCACCCTGCGCTACTCCTCCCCCACCGACACCACTCACGCCGAAACCTGCAACGAGTACCGCTGGCCATTCGACAACCACCTCTACAAACGCACCACCGACACCATCGTGCATCGTACCAACCAAGTAGGATGCGACAGCAACAAAGTGCTGAATCTTATCATTCACCGCTCCTCTCTCAACATCGTTGCCTCCACCACCTGCGACAGCTTCTTCTTCCCTCCGACGGCGACAACCTATAATCAATCCATCATCGACACCATCAACGCCACCAGCATCTACGGATGCGACAGCATTACCATTCTTCGCCTCACCATCCATTACAGCGACACGCTACACTTCACCGACACCACCTGCAGCAACCACCCCTACAACTTTGCCAACCGCGACTACTCCGTCAGCGGCAACTACAGCACCACCTTGCGCAAACAGAACGACTGCGACAGCGTCCTCTCACTACACCTCACCGTCTTCCCCGCCTACGAACTACAAATCTTTGACACCGTTGCCGAAGACAGCATCCCCTATCACGCACCCGACGGCAGCCTTATCTACTATGCCTTCCGCGACAACTTATATTCTCTGTCTTCTTCTCACCAATGCGACAGCCTGATACATCTCAATCTCTTTGTGCGCTACAAGATGATAGACTGCGACGGCACTCTTGCTTTCCCCAACCTCGTAACACCCAATGGCGACGGAGTGAACGACACCTACTCCATCGTCGGCCTCGAACGCGGATGCTGGCCGCATAACGACTTCCGCATCCTCAACCGCTGGGGCGCCATTGTGTTTCACGCCACAGACATGACCGACGGCAACGACTGCTGGAAACCCGACAATATGCCTGCCGGCACCTACTTCTACATTTTCATCGGCAGCAATCCTCAGCAGAACATACACCGACAAGGTGTGATAGAAGTGGTTAAATAACTCTCTTGCCTATCAGGTAAGAAAGGCATAAACCACCACACACGACGTGTGTGTTCATGAGAACAAAAGGCTTAATAACTCAGGAAAAAATGTTATTAAAGTCCAACTCCTACCTGAAAGACAAAGGCTCCCATATCGGGGCATTTCTCAAATCCGCCGTTATAATCAGGGATGCTGGTTTCCACATAAATTGTTGGTGACCCGAAATAATAATATCCTGCCGACACATTGATATATCTATAGAGACGGCAACCCACCATCAAACGCAGCGGGGACGAAAAAGCAACTCCATAATCCATGGTAAAAGACTGAATGCCCTTGTGAATAGTAGCATCGCTAATCCAAAAGATATTTAAGCCTATCGCTCCTTCAGCGAAAACACTATAATTCTCCGACAAGGGATAATCATAACTAACGCCAAACATGATTGGTAGATTATACATATAGACATCTTCAAAACCATATACCCCCTGTTTTTGAAGTATTTTCAGCACTTTGTCATTCTGCCCATTTCTAAAAAAATCTACTGAAAGAATGCCGCTCCACCTTTTCTTTTCAAATTGATGCCTATAGTGTAAGCCAACAGAAAAACCATTAGCAGCAGCTCCATGTTCGACATCGGCGAAATTGCCAACAGGTATGACAAAACCTGCTCGTGCATATAAATGATTACGATGAGACTGCGAACTCTCTTCTTGTGCATTCGCATTACTGAATACGCAGCTCATGGTTGCAAGAATTACTAACGTGAAAAAGATTTTCTTCATAACGTTTTAGTTTTAATTCAATGGTTTTTAATCATTAATTCTCATCAAACATAGCCTGATTGCCATCAAATAAACCATAACAAATATAACAATTATTATTCATGTACCAAAGAGTCAAAAAAAAAACATTCTTAGTAATCGAAGATGACTGAATGTGCCTCTTCTGAGGTGCGAAAAATAACATAAATTTGTATAATACAAGAAATTTAGTGATATTTGCAAGTTAAACAAGAAAACAGTTATCCTATGCGCAATGCACTACGATATAAATATCTTTTACTTATATTACTCTGCATCTTTTTCAGCTCTCATAATGCACATTCACAACAAGTAAGACATCGCTATATCACCGTGTGTCAAGGCACTTCCGGCAACTACACCTACATGGGCGTTGACGGCACAGGCGATACACTTTTTTTTGAAAATTTCGAGAGTGGCATAGGCTCCTGCTGGTACACTAACAAGACTAACAACTGCATTAACAATTTCGAGGCTAAAAATAGAATTTATCTATGGGACAGAAGCAACGGCACGCAATCGCAAACAGCCTATCAAGGACGCTCTGCTTTTGCCGAAAGCGTTGACCCTTATAGCCGTTGCAACTGGGTAAACGGATATATAGCTTATCTCGCAACACCTCAGATTAAGATTGACATACCTGCACAGACAAAAATTACACTCTATTACTACAACGAAGCATTTACACAGGAAGACTGGTACTATGGCTATAACGTTTACTACGACGAGTTTGGCATTCTGTATTACAACGCCACATCAACGCCTGTGGCTCGCAACTTCTACCTCAATTCATCTGGTGCTCTTTATTTTAACGGTTCTGGACCTATTGCCTACCTGTATCAAGAGCGACGAGACACTGATAGATGGACTCGCCTCGAACGCAGCCTCAATGCCCTGCAAGCAGGCTACAACATATTCACTTTTGGACATAAAGACCTCAGCGCCGTAGGCTGTGGCATAGACAACGTGCTGGTGCGGGGTCCGCGCCTCATCCCTATCCCCACCGAGGTGAGCAACGGTGCACCCGGTTTTACGTTCACCACAACAGAAACTTACGACAATACTTTTGGTTGCACAAGCGAGATAGCCTACTACCATTGGACTGTAGCAGGACCTACCACATCTGACGAGACCGTCCACACCCTTCCCTACACTTGGCGCAACGGGCAGACATATACCGCTCCGGGCGACTACGAATGGCATGGCACCAACCGTGCCGGATGCGACAGCACTGCCTATCTGCACATCTCCGTAACTCATACGCCCGACCAACCCGACAACATAGAGCCCGTCAACTGCTCCGCCCAACCATTAGGGTCCCTCTGGACAATACAAAGCCAGTGGTCGAGCGATGGTCTTATCGTCTCCAACCTCGTCACACCCCTCGTGGGCGACCTCGACGGCGATGGCAAACCCGAGATTGTATGCTTCGGCGTGACAGGGCAGAACACCTCAACCCCCAACCGCGTCCGCGAACTCCTCGTATTCGATGGCACCACGCATCGGCTGAAAGCGCAAATAGCGCTAACTGCCTATGTCTCTGCCTTTGCCGCCACCCCCTACGGACTCGTGCGCGAAGGCGGCAAAGGTCTGATTGTCGTTGCACACGACGACGGATACTTGCGTGCCTACGACTTCACTGCTGCCACGCCTCTCGTCTGGACAAGCAACCAGATGTTCTCCGCTGGCAACGACAAATACACCACCGTAGCCTTTGCCGACCTCGACAACGACGGCCACGCAGAAGTCATAGCTCGCAACAAAGTCTTCGATGTCGCCACAGGCAACCACCTCGCCACGGCAACGGGCGGCAGCAATCTCGGTGCCAGCTTCGCACATCAAGGCAACAGCACCGCACCACTACGCCAAAAAATCAGCATGGCTTGCGTGGCAAACATTGATGCCTCCGACGATGTGATGGAGGTCATCCTCGGCAACGAAATCTACAAACCCGTACTGACCGCCGGACGCATCTCTGCCCTGCAACTTTGGCTCACCGCTCCATCACTGCCTGCCGGCGTCAGCGAGAGCGACGGGCATGCTCAAGTGGCAGACTTCAACCTCGACGGACATCTGGATATCTTCATTTCCAACCGCTACGAAGCAAACCACAACTACCCGAACAGCGGAACAGTATCATTCTACGTCTGGGATGTCGCCAACAACTCTGTCAGCAACGCTACCGCTTTCACGACGTCTTCCGTGGGAAAAAGCCTACCGCTGATAGCTAACATCGACAGCGACCCTAACCTCGAGATTGTCATACAGAGCGCCGCTCGCAACGGAATATCTACCTACAAATACGATTACGTCAATAGGAGATTCAATTTCGTATGGGACATCGGCGTTACAGAGGATAGCTACAGCAACGGCGTTACCTGCTTCGACTTCGACCAAGACGGCGAGATGGAACTTCTCATCTGCGACGAACGCACCATGAAGATTGTCGATGGCTCCGGCAACACCAAAAGCACTCTTCCCTATGCCGAGGTGACTATCATGCAGTATCCCGTCATCGCCGATGTCGATAGCGACGGCCATGCCGAGATAATCTCCGTGGGCAACCCCAGCGGCAACGCCACCATGAATGGCAAACTCAACATCTTCCGCTCCGCAGGAGCTCAGTGGCCGCCTGCTCGCCCCGTATGGAACCAATACCTCTACAACGTCACCAATGTCAACCGCGACCTTACGCTGCCGCGCTACCTCTTCAACAACGCTACCTCCTACACCGACCCTGACGATGCGACAGTAATCCATCGTCCTTTCAACAACTTCCTACAACAAGCCACCACCATAGACGAACACGGACGCCCCTTCAACCCCGTAGCCGATATTGCCGTTAGCAACGCCACAGCAACACTTACCAATGACGACTACGCCGTGACAGTAAGCTACTCCAATGCGGGCGACCTGCCCATCACTGCCCCCTACAAGATTACTTTCTATCAGGACAACTACCGCGGCACCGTGATGCAATCCATATCCGTCAGCACCCCCCTCGCCATTGGCGCATCGACTAGCGAGACGCACCACTTCAGCCGCATAGACCTCTGCAGCCGCGCCATCAGCCAAATCGTCGTTGCTGTCAATGATGCCGGCAGTGGCATCGCACAGCACGGCGGACAACAAGGCGAATGTGATACGCTCAACAACACATGGACCATCCCTTTCGATATGCAATGCAGCGACACCACCTACGAAACTATCAACGCCTGCGACAGCCTGCGCTGGCATGGCACCACCTACTTTGCCAACGGCGTATATTACTTTGACACCGTAGGACGAGGCGGCACCGACAGCGTGGCAGGGCTTTATCTCGTATTAGGCCACACCAGCCCCACTAACGTCATCAATGACACCGCCTGCGACCAATACTACTATGGTGCAATAGATTCCTCTTTCACCAACACCACAACGTTCGACAGCCTCTATGTCAACGCAAGCGGATGCGACAGCCTCGTCACGCTGAGCCTCATCATCAACCGCAGCAAGACCACCACCGACGTACATACAGCATGCGACAGCATCACATGGATAGACGGCAACATCTACAATACAACCACAAACACTCCATATCTAACGCTACAAACCTCTCAAGGCTGCGACAGCATTATCACCCTTGACCTAACTATTGCTTATGGCAGCGTCACGACAACCGACACCACAGTATGCGATGTCTTTGTATGGCCTTACAACGGCACTACATACACCGTCGGCGGCACATATAGCGACACTATCGTCAACAGCGATGGTTGCGACGTCATCAACCTGCTGCACCTCGCACTCTATACTACACCCATCCTGTCTGTAAGCGCCGACACCACCATCATCTCATGCTCGCCAGCAACACTGCGTGCCTCTGGTGCCGACTTCTATCGCTGGACACCAAGCAATACGCTGAGCGACAGCAGCAACATCGGCAGCACAAGCACCATAACTGCCACACCCACCGCCACTACCACATATACCGTGCATGGCTACAGCCTCGACACGCTCCAGCAGCCTCAATGCGGCTGCACGGCAGACATAACAGTACACGTAGCTACCGACACTACCACAACAACGGCCTGCGACAGCTATACATGGCATCTCAACAGCGACACCGTGATAACAACAAGCGGACGCTATGCAAGCCATGCCACCACCGCCAGCGGATGCGACAGCAGCGTAGCTCTCGATATCACCATACATCCATCGCACTCCTTCACCACCGATACCAACCTGTGCGACAGCCTTCTATGGCTCGTCAACGACAGTCTCTACACAACCTCTACCTCCGACGTTGTTCGCCATCAGAACACCTACGGATGCGACAGCAACTACACTCTTAATCTCACCATTCGCCATTCGAGCCACGCCGCAGTAGAAACTGTGGGCATCTGCCACTACTACGAATGGCGCATCAACGGACACGACAGCACCTTCACCGCCTCCGGCATCTACTACGACACCCTCACCAACCATTCTGGATGCGACAGCCTGCGCACTCTCGACCTCACCATCCACGACTGCCCCATCGACACACCCGATGTTGTCCAAGACCCGCAATGCTACGTGCAACCGCCTGCATCAGCCTTCGACATGCAGGAACTCTACCGCGTGCCGGGAGCCAACAGCGGCACCACGCCCTTTGTGGGCGATGTCGATGGCGACGGCATCCCCGACATTGTCGTCTGCGGCACTCCCATAGCCTCTCGCTATGGCGACGACCTGATTGTCATCGACGGGCGCAACGGAACACAGAAATACCATATCCCCACCGAGACCTACCGCTTCTCCGGACAGCTGATGACCATCATCGATGCCGACGCCAACGGCATAGCTGAACTTTATCTCCTTGCCGAAGACCACTACCTCTACTGTTACGACATTCGAGGCACCGGCACTCTATGGCGCAGCAACATCCAGATAGACCGCCGCTACATCATCATGGCTGCCGACATCAACGCCGACGGCAGACCAGAAATTGTTTGCGGCCCCTATATCTTCGATGCTCAAACGGGCACGCTACTGCTGCAAGGCACACTGCAAAGCACAGGCATGGGCTACGGCGCACCAAACTCCAACTGGACTCCCGCCAACACGCCCATCGTCAACCGCTATACCGGCAGCATCACCTATCCCAACGTTGGTGCTCCCTACAAATACTACATGCAAGCTTTGACCGATATAGACCGCGACGGCCATCTCGAACTGTGCGCCGGCAACACTATCTACAAACCGGTCATCAACAACACCTCCGGAACGGCAGGCAACACATGGAGCATACTTCGCCAGACCGAAGCAAATAGCAACATTCAAGGATGGGACGGGCAGACATTCATTGCCGACTTCGATGGCGACGGCGACGAAGATGTCTGCGTGCTCGGCTTCCGCGCCGACAACCGGACAGACCTCTATGTATGGAACGGACAGACCTCTACCATCATCGGGTACTATAACGTCGTCATGACCGGCGGATACCCCTACTATCCCTATAATGCCAACTCAGGGCAGACTCCTTCCATCCCCTTCTGTGGCGACCTCGACGGCAACGGCACTCCCGAAATCATCTTCAACCACCCCGATGCCATGCGCACCTTCACCTTCGACGCCTCCCAGCCCAACAAGATACGCCTCATGCACAACGCCTCGGCACTGGGCGAGACGGGCGGTTTTGCCGTGTTCGACTTCAATCAGGACGGCCGCAACGAGATTATCTATCGCACCGAGACACAGCTCGGCATCGTCGATGGTGTCACGCTCGCCGACATCACCACGCCAATCACTTGCCATAGCGGCACCGTGTCGGAATATCCCATCGTGGCTGACGTCAACGGCGACGGCCATGCCGAAATCATCGTCACCGCCAACGACACGCTCTTCAACAATCAGCGCGTCCCCTACAGCGGCGACCTGCGCGTCTATGGCAGCCGGCAAGCAGGCGCTTGGGGCTCGGCGCGCACGGTGTGGAACCAGTTTAACTACAACTCCGTAAATATCAACGAAGACCTCACCGTCCCCTCCCATCAGTTCAACATCGCCACTCGCTTCCCCAACGGCACCGAGCCTTTCAACAGCTTCCTCCGACAGACACCCACACTCAATCGTAACGGCGACATCTTCATGACGGCACCTGATGTCTTCGTGTCCGAAGACTCCACAGCCATCAACTACAACAACTCAGGCATCTCTGTCAGCGTCAAATACTGCAACCAAGGCGAGACGCCGTTCTTCGCCCCTCATCGCGTGACGGTTTATGGAGGCGAGTATCGCGACAATGCTCTCGTCACCAACACAGCCTCTCGCACCTTAGAACCCGGACAGTGCAACACCATGCGACTGTTCATTGCTCGTCGCGTCCTTTGCCAGCTGCACACCGACAGCATCACCGTCAGTGCCAACGATGGCGGATGGGGCATAGCGCAAAACGGCGGTCAGCAGACCGAATGTGACACCGTCAACAACAGCTTGCGACTCGCTCTGCGACCCTTTGTCCCTGATGGCGACACCATAGCCGTAACCAGCTGCGACTCTTACACATGGCACACCGACCACGACACCGTAATACTACATTCCGGCATCTACATCGACACCGTCACCGACCGCGACGGATGCGACAGCGTGCCCGCCATCAACCTATCCATACGCCACAGCTCCGACACTACGCTCAACTACACCTCTTGCGACAGCTTCTTCTGGGATGCCACACGCCACACCTACCGCACCTCTGCCTATGCCACGGCACACCTCGCCAACGATGCCGGATGCGACAGCACGCTGACATTGCACCTCACCATGCGCTACAGCAGCATCGCACCGACAGACTCCGCCGAAGCCTGCGACATCTATCTATGGTTCATAGACCACAGCATGCACACCTCCTCCGGCATCTATCAGCATCACACTACCAACGCCGCAGGATGCGACAGCCTGCAAACCCTCGACCTCTACATAGCCCCCTCGCCATCGCTATCACTCAGCCCCGACACCTCCATCTTCACCTGTGGCATGGCAACGCTCCACGCCACCGGTGGCGACCTATATATGTGGTCTCCTGCCGCATCACTTAGCGACAGCTTGGTGTTGGACAGCGTCTCCTCCGTATCGGCACGCCCAGAGGCCACGCAGACCTACACCGTCACCTCCTTCCGCCTTGGCCGCAACCGCATCTTCAATGGCGACTTCTCTCTTGGCAACACGGGCTTCTTCACCGACCTCAGCTTCATCAACCACGACCACCAATACGGCGAATACGAGTTAGTCTATGATGCTGCCGGCAACTTGGGTCTGGGCGGACGAGACCACACCACACCTAACGACACCGCCGGACGCTTCTTCCTTGCCGACGGCATGCTGACTGCCAATGGGACGACATGGGGACAACGCATATCCGTCGAACCCAACAGCACATACATCTTCTCCATGTGGACGACATCTCTGTCCACACAAAACCACGCCGAGCTCCAAGTTTACATAAATGGTGCTGAGGCTGGACCTGAAGTATATATGACAGACAGTGCATCCGCCGACGGTGTATGGATGCAACATTTCTTCCTCTGGAACAGCGGCGATACTTCTAAAGCCAACATACGCATCCTCAACCATAACATCCTCGGCATCGGCAACGACTTCGGCATCGACGATATATCGTTCAACAAAATCCTTTGCAGCGACACGCGTACCGTCACCGTCCATGTAGGCATAGACACCGCCGATGCCGTGAGCTGCGACACCTACACATGGCAGGCCGCTAACGACCGCCAGCTCGACAGCAGCGGCATCTATCTCGACACCGTCGTGACCAGCCGCGCCTGCGACAGCACCATCGCTCTGCGCCTCTCCATGCACTATAGCGACACCTCCCACATCGCTGCCGACACCTGCGACACCTACACTTGGCAGCAAACCAGTCGCACGCATACCATCTCTACCACAGACACCGCCATCCTCGCCACCTCCTTTGGATGCGACAGCATCGTGGTGCTACATCTTACCATACGCAACTCCTCGCCAGTCTCTATCACTCGCGACACCGTATGCGACCACTATACATGGTCCTACGACAACACCGAATATCAGCAAGATACAACAGTGACACGCCGCAACGTCAATGCTGTCGGATGCGACAGCATCAGCGTGCTGCTCCTCAAAGTCAATCATCGCACATTCCACACCGAGACGTTCCGTGGATGCGACAGCTATGTATGGCCCATTGACGGACAGACCTACACCCGCAGCGAGAAATACATCGACACCGTGCCAGACCGCAACGGATGCGACAGCATCGTGACGCTCGTGCTCTCCATCTATCATAGCGACAGAGACACTATCATCGACACCATCTGCGACAACTATTACTACTCATTCAATGGTCGCCAACTGAACATCTCCGACACCTACATCCAACGCCTCACTAATCGCGACCAGTGCGACAGCATCACCATCCTTTTCCTCACGGTGCTACCAACTCACGAATTTAATATCTATGATACCGTCAAAGAGGAGAACCTGCCCTACATCGCTCCCGACGGCAGCACATATATGTACCCCGCTGTCGATGAAAAGATGATGATGCACACCAAAATTGGTCACTGCGACAGCATCATACACCTCAATCTCACCGTACTCTACCTTATCGACTATTGCGATAAGACTCTGCTCTTCCCCAATCTCGTAACACCCAACGGCGACGGCCACAACGACATTTTCAGCATCGTGGGCCTCGACAACAACTGCTGGCCCCACAACGAGCTACGCATCTACAACCGCTGGGGTGCATTAGTGCACAAATCCGTCAACCTTAAGACCTCCGACGACGGTTGGAACCCTGCCAATATGCCAGCCGGAACCTACTATTTCCTCTTCCAAGGCAGCAACCCGCAAAACACTATAGAACACAAAGGCGTGATAGAAGTTATAAAAGATTAGTTTCTCTAACGTCCTCATTCAGTGTGAAGAGAGATGTTGTCACCTACCCATTTTTTACTTTCCAAAGTAAGATTTTACCACATTTTTTACTTTTCAAAGTAATAAAATGGCATTCTTTGTAAAAAAAACAAACATTTCTCGCCTCGCAACTCGGTGTTGGTCACACACTGTCCATGCCAGAACATGGCGACATTGTGGCTGATGGAAGATGGCTTTTTGAGGTAGGAGGTCGAAGCAAAGGATTCTCTCAAATAAAAGGCATCGAAGACGCTTTTGTCGTTAGCGACAATATTGACATCGGACATGGCAATAAAATTTCCCTATGGTTGTTCGGACTGCTATACCGATGTCATGTCACCTCAGGAAAGTAATACGGCAAACACGTTCCATTAAGAAACAAAAAAAACTCAAATCTAAACACACTTCTAACATGGAAGAAAACTCCCAACAATAATATCTTAGAACTTGTAATTAAAGCCGAGCGAGATAACGCCATCATCAGTAGAAAGAAAATCAAACCTACGACTATAATCTATCTTGTCTGTCTTTGAGCTGTCCTTTGTCTGATGGCATGAATAAGTAATAGCAAATATATCAACAAATACATCTGCCGAAAGATGCTCGTTGAACGCATAGTTGACACCGGGAGTTACCGAAACAGTGAAAATGCCATGTTTCAAACCTCCAGAGGAAACATCATCACCACTCTGGGCGTCAAAAGTTTTTTTGTATCTGTCTTTCCCGAACAGCGCATCAAAGGTGCCTTCAACGAATAAAGACATCCTGCTGACCTTGAATGCTGTATAGCGAGCATAGACTCCTGCACCAATAAGATTCAAAAAGTTATCCTCCTTATACGCCATCTTCTCAAGGTCTTTGGACAACGCCGTCTTGTCGATGTTGTCTGTCCGTTCCCAATCTCCATAAACGCCAAGCATGAACTTATCGTTTATCACATATCCTATCGACGGCGTCACCCATACGTCGGAGAACACCGTGCCTCCAGCACTGTAGATACCTCCATCGCGCGACGAATTGCTTTTCCAGTTCATTCCAATTTCAGCTCCAATAATAATCTGTGCATTAGCAACACATGCAAATACACATGCTGCAATCAGTAAAAAAACTTTTTTCATAGTTAATTATTATTTCGTTTTTAGAATAGTCAAGAACAATACGATGACTCTTTGTCGGTCCTTAACAATAGTATATCTATCAGCAAAAATACATTTTTTTCTTCATGCATCAAAAAAATCAACAACAAAACTTTTGCAAAGGACTTTTACAAGTATCCCGTCAATGGTTTCCTACAAAAAGCAAAACAGTAAATAATCAAAACGAAACTCTTGAAAACTTGGTAATTACTCAATTCTTATATACCTACAACAATACACATCATACAACAAAGGGTACCGCAAATTGCAGTACCCTTCGCATATCTTTAATTCTAAATAAGTCCTATAAAATTAGAACTTGTAGTTGAAACCAATGGAGAGAATACCATTTTGTTCGCTGAGGAGGTTGAATTCACGGTTATTTACAACATATTTATCATCCGTAGCCGATTTAACTGAGTATTTATTATACGAAATTCCAAGGAGGTCAAGATAGAGGTCCATCGAGAAGTGCTCGTTGAAAGCATAGTTCAAACCTGGAGTAATTCCAACTCTAAAATCGGTAGCCTTGTTGCCATCAACGGTTAAATCGGAACCAGTACCATCAACAAAAGTTACTGAATTCTTATAAGTACCGAACAACATAGACAAGTCGGCCTCACAGAATACCGTTAAAGAACCGGCATTATATACGTTGTAGCGAGCAAAGATACCAAAGCCGAACATATTGACATAGTTATTGTCTTTGTAGTCAACTTTATAGTCATCTGACTTCAATGCAACATACTCTAATGCTTCTGTACGATTCCACAGGAACTTGGCTCCAACTTGGAATGCGTCATTAATCTGATAGCCAACTTTAGGTGCGAATGTGAAGTCAAAATTGACATCTTTGGCACCATACGTTTTACCATCATAAGTAGCACCCGTAGCATCACGGTGCAGACCGAGGTTACCACCTACAAAGAATTGTGCATTAGCAGTGAAAGCAAATGCTACCACAGCAAAAAATAAAAGTGCTTTTTTCATTTTTTTGATGTTTTAATTAGTTATTAATTGTTATTTAATCGGTCTTCCGACCGAATACAAGTGCAAATATACGATTTCTTTTTTTCACAACCAAATAAAATGTATTTTTGCATTGACAAATGTCTAACTTTTTTGATGCGCCCGTCGCCTAACAAATGACGTGCCAACATGCAAATACATTCCCAATGACGAAAGACAAAACAACAATATATCAGCATCTTTGCCACTCATGGCAAAAAACTCATCATACATTAAAAACGCACACAACAACACCCAAGAAATAAACTTTTCTTTGTTCATTAAAAGCTCACAAAAACAAATACACACCTCTACTTTCTAAAAAAAAAATTATACTCATGCGTCATCACAACTTCATCGACCGCGACAAACTCTACGGCCTTTTAGACAACAACGCTCCCTCCGACGAGCAACTCAACGACATCCTCAACAAAGCTCGCCAACTGAAGGGACTGGACCTCAACGATGTGGCTCGTCTGCTCTGCGTGGAGGACGAGAAGGGCATCAAGAAGATTCTCGACACCGCACACTACTGCAAGGAAGAGATTTACGGCAAACGCCTCGTTTTCTTTGCTCCTATCTATACTGGCAATGCCTGCGTCAACAACTGCGTTTACTGCGGCTTCCGCAAAGACAACCTCACTCTGAAACGCAAAGTGCTGACGATGGACGAGATAGAGGAGGAGACACGCGCCCTACTGCGTATGGGGCACAAACGCGCTCTCCTGATATGCGGCGAGAGCCGACGCAACGACACCTCCTATATGGTGGAGGCCATTCGCCGCACCTATGCCGCACGCGACGAGAAAAACAGCCGCATCCGCCGCATCAATGTCGAACTCGCACCTATGGAGGTCGAAGACTTCGCTCGCCTCAAAGCCGAACAGATAGGCACCTACGTCTGCTTCCAAGAGACCTACGACCCCATAGCCTACAAGGAGTTCCATCCTGCCGGAACACCTAAAGCCGACTACCTCTACCGCCTCACCGTCATGGACCGCGCTCAAGAGGGCGGCATCAACGACGTCGGCCTCGGCGTCCTCTTTGGCCTTGTCGATTATCGCTTCGAAATCCTCGCTCTCATGGAGCATGCACGCCATCTCGAAGAGGACTACGGCTGCGGCCCCCACACCGTCTCGTTCCCCCGCATAGAACCCGCCGAAGGCACCCCCTTCAGTCTGCCAGAGAACATCCCGCACCCTGTGGCAGACAAGGACTTCATGAAAATCATCGCCATCATACGCATCGCCATGCCATACACCGGCATCATCATCTCCACGCGCGAAAGCCCCGCCATGCGCGACGAACTCATCAAATATGGCGTCAGCCAGATTTCGGCAGCCAGCGAGACCAACCCGGGCGGCTACGAAGACACCTCCACAGGCGCTCAGTTCACACTCGGCGACCATCGCTCGCTTGACGAGGTCATCAGCTCCATCATCGACAAAGGCTATCTGCCTTCATTCTGCACCGGATGCTACCGCAAAGGACGCGTCGGAGCCGACTTTATGGACCTCGCCAAGCCAGGACTAATCAAAGAGTTCTGCAAACCAAACGCCATGTTCACCTTCCGCGAATATTTGGAAGACTATGCCTCACCCGAGACACGCGAGAAAGGCATGCGCCTGCTGCATGACATGGCCGCATCCTTCGAACGCGAAGCAACACGCAAACGCGTATGCGACACCCTCGACAAGATTGGCAATGGCGAACGAGACCTCTACTTCTGATTTTTTTTTGAGGAAAGAAATAGAAGATATAGATTCTATCAAATCATCCGAAAAAAAACATTTGCCAAAGCAAAAACATTTTCGTACATTTGCAAAATCTTTTAACTTATTTTACACTAAAAACCATTCAAATTATGACAAAATCCGAACAATTCATGGAGATGGAAGCCCGCTACGGTGCCCACAACTATCATCCGCTACCTGTAGTGCTGGCAAAGGGCGAAGGCGCATTCGTATGGGACTGCGAAGGCAAAAAATATTTCGACTTCCTGTCGGCATATAGCGCTGTCAACCAAGGCCACTGCCATCCTAAGATTGTCAAAGCGATGTGCGACCAGGCTCATGAGCTGACTCTCTCCAGCCGCGCTTTCTACAACAACTGCCTCGGTGAGTGGGAGAAATATGTTACCGAATATTTTGGCTACGACAAAGTGCTGCCCATGAACACCGGTGCCGAAGCCGACGAGACAGCTCTCAAACTGGCTCGCCGCTGGGGCGTGGTGAAGAAAGGCATCCCCAACGATGAAGTAAAAATCGTCTGCTGCGAAGGCAACTTCCACGGCCGCACCATCACCATCATCACCATGAGCAACGACCCCGAGAGCTACGCCAACTACGGCCCTATGACTCCCGGCTTTGTCCGCATCCCCTACAACGATGCCGATGCTCTAGAGAAAGTCCTCGCCAAAGAGGGCGACAAGGTCGCCGGATTCCTCGTAGAACCCATTCAGGGCGAGGCTGGCGTATATGTCCCCGATGATGGCTACCTGAAGAAATGCTACGACATCTGCAAGAAGTATAACGTCCTCTTCATGGCCGATGAGGTGCAGAGCGGTATCGCTCGTACCGGCAAGATGCTGGCTGTGGACCATGAGAACGTGCGTCCCGACATACTCATCCTCGGCAAGGCTCTCGGTGGCGGCGTGATGCCCGTCAGTGCTGTGTTAGCCGACGACGACATCATGCTCAACATCAAGCCCGGCGAGCACGGCTCCACCTTCGGCGGAAACCCCATCGCTGCCAAGGTCAGCATCGCCGCCCTGCAGGTCATCAAAGATGAACACCTCATGGAGAATGCCGAGCGCCTCGGCAAAATCTTCCGCGAGGAGATGACTAACTTCAAGAGCCCCATGATTGAGAAGGTGCGCGGCAAAGGTCTGCTCAACGCCATCATCATCAAGCCTCACAACGGCAAAGAGGCTTGGGATGTGTGCCTCAAGATGCGCGATCTCGGCGTGCTGGCCAAACCTACTCACCAGCACATCATCCGCTTCGCTCCCCCTCTGGTCATCACCGAAGAGCAACTGCGCGAAGCCATGGAAATCATCAAGAAAGCCATCAAGAGCTTCGAATAATCCATCAGACATTTTTCACTAAAAAAAAGCAATCGGGTGTCTCTTTAGACACCCGATTGCTTTTTTTTTAACAATAAGGGATTTCTATAAATAACTCCGCAGGAGTTACACATCATTAGAAACTATTTGATTTTTCAAACCTCTCAATCTCGTAGAGCCTGCATATAAACCTAATGTATAGAAGTTACCGATAGTCAAAAACACTCTACACAAACGGCGACAAGCCACTACAACTTAGCTCACCGACAACCAGTCACCTCCTACACATTCTTTTCCATCAATGCTATCGACTGCTCCAGATGCACTATTCGCTCGCGGAAGCTCTCTATCTGTCCTTCGAGGAAGTCATCGCTATATTTGGCATCGCAAAAGCCGTTGCCTCGCGCTATATAAGCATCATCCTCGCCCTGGTCAGACTGCAGGTCCTGATAGTCCTCAAGACGTTTACGCTCTTGGACAAGTGCTTCTCTCAGTTCTTCGACAGTCTTTGTCATCGTCCATTATTTACAATAATAGTCCATATTCAGTGCGACGCAGCGCAACGGCAAATAGACATCACTCGTAGGCACCTGCAGCAATGGTGCCGCATTACCTACATTAAGGTGAAGCACCATCGTTTGGGCATTGATTACCACATAATGAGCCTCCATATCGGCATGTACGCTGGCCAATGCACCCCCCAGTTGCGACGTGCTGTCAAGCACAATCCTGCCGTATGGCAGAGCGACAACCGTTGACTGAGCATAATCATATTCCATGGGGATGTTGTGGTCTATATCACCAAGCAGAGACATCATCGGATGGTTGAGATAGATGCTACCCGTAGCACCATCTTCGGCAAAGCTAAGAGTAAACTCCAGTCCTGCAACCTGATTGCCATAGCGTTCAGCAGCCATCTCCACTGCCTGCTGGTCTATCTTCCATGACGTTGACGACAACACATTGCCTGCCGTTTGCCCCGCCACGAAATCCGTCGGACGCACATCCAGTCTGTAGCCATCCACCGTCAGCGTGAGCGTCCTCTCATCCGTCATTGAGAATGCAAACTGATGACTCTCGCCGCCCATCACAGCAGAGAAACTGCCCGTGGTGCCATCGAAACGATAGTCGGCCACCGAAGCGAGGATACCCTGCACCTCGCTCACGCCATCTACCAGTTCGGCAAAGACACGCTCCACCAGCACACTGTTCGCATCAAGGAAACTGATGGCATAAGTAATGACAGTATCCAATGCACCCTTAGCCTCTTTGGGCTGCTCAACGATGAAAGCCTTATGCACAAGAGCAGTAGAGTTGCCCTGCTCGGCGGCAGTGTCATTGTCCTTCCCACACGATGCCACCGTCAGCATTACAAAAGCTACAAAAAGAAGTGGAAGAATCTTTTTCATAATACTTCAATTATTTCAAACATTATTTTTAGAAACTTCTATAAAAAAAACGTCAGTTTTTTTTTCAAGCAAAGACAATTAACATCAAACTCTACTGCCCCGTCAGAAGGGTAAATATCAACAGTTTATATTAAGCACCCCCGTAGGGGAGTGCTTACGAAACACATGATGTCAATACTTAACCATTAAAGGCCTATCTTCTCGTTCACCATCTTCAGCAGTTCGGACTCTATCTTTATAGCCTCTGCCTCAATCTTCTCTGCGCGTCCAAGTATGTCTGCCTTGAAAGCCTCGTCCTTGAGCGACGACGCGTTAATCTTCACATTCAGGTGGGCACCCATCACGGCGCTACGAGCGCAGAGAGCTCCTACGCCGGCATCGGTGACGCTGTTGGGGTTGCCCGTCTCAATCATGGCACGGCAAATCTCGAAAGCCTCAAAACTCTTCTGCATAGTGCGGAAAGGCACCTCCGTGGCATATTTCGTAGCCTCCTGTATGGCCTGCGAACGGACAGCCTTCTCCTCGTCGTTCTTTTTAGGCAGGGCGAAGGCATCCATAATCTTGTTGAAAGCATTGGTATCTTCATCTACGAGGGCTATGAGACTATCTTTCAGAGCCTGCCCCTTGACAGCCCAATTCGAGAAAGTCTCCCACTGCTCGTCCCAACCAGCCTTGTGCGACGACAGGTTTGCCACCATCGTTGCCAGCGATGCTCCCAACGCACCGAGATAGGCACTCACCGAGCCACCGCCGGGGGCTGCACTCTCCGAAGCTGTCTCGTTGGCAAAGCCCTCGCAGGTCATATCAACCAGACGCTGCTTGCTCTTGTCCTCTATGAGATACTCTATAACCTTCTCGCGCGCATTGAAGGGCTTGAGGTCGTCGAGCCCCATCGACTTGACAGCAATCTTTATCTTCTCCTCCTCGCTGATGCCGAGGCTGCGCTGCTGCTTAGCCAGATAGTAGTCGCCAGCCTCTATCAGCACACGCTTAGGCACCAGTCCCACAATCTCGCAACCCGTAACGCGTATGCCACGCGCCGCCGCCTTGGCACACACCTCGTCAAAGCACTTGTGCACCGGCGACACATTGATGTCAGTAATATTCATCGACACCTGTGCGATGCCATATTCTGCTATATACCAGCCAATAGCTTTCGTACCTTTCAACGTGCCGGGAATCATTATCACCTCGCCGTTGGCATCCTTCATAGGCTTGCCAGTCACCTTACCGCCCTCGCGCTGCGGGCGCCCCTTCTCGCGCACATCGAAAGCGATAGCATTGGCCCTACGCGTGGAGGTAGTGTTGAGGTTATAATTGATGGCCACGAGGAAGTCGCGTGCTCCCACCTGTGTGGCACCCGTCTGCGCCACATGCTCGTTCCACTCGTTGGGACCGTAGTCCGGACACCACTGCTCCGTGCCGAGACGCGACGGCAGCGACTCATACTCTCCGGTACGGCAGTATGCAAGGTTGCGACGCTCCGGACGGAAGGCTGCGCTCTCATAGCAATAGACAGGTATATTCAGCTCGCGTCCGAAACGCTCGCCAAGACGATGAGCATACTCCACCACCTCGTCCATCGTGATGTTGCTCACGGGAATGAGGGGACACACATCGGTAGCTCCCTGACGCGGATGGTCGCCATGCTGACGACGCATATCAATAAGCTCCGCCGCCTTGCGCACCAAGCGGAAAGCTGCCTCGCAGACAGGCTCCGGCTCTCCGACAAAAGTTATAACCGTGCGGTTCGTCGTGGCACCAGGGTCCACGTCAAGCAGTTTCACTCCTTCCACGGTCTCCACCTCGGCAGCAACCTGATTGATTATATTCATATCACGCCCTTCGCTGATATTGGGCACACATTCAATAAGTTGTTTCATTGTTATTTGTGTATTAGTTCTATTCTTTTCTGTTTTGAAACTGCAAAGGTACGATTTTTGATTTATTGTTAGGTATCAAAAAATTGTATAAAAGAATATTTATGAGCAATTCGTCTTTCACCTATCTCTCTTTACAAATTTTCCAACTTTTGCCAGCATCATTCTCATATAACCGTCAATGCTTCTTCAACCCACATAATCAATCCTACACACTTGATTATCTTTTTTAACGTTATATATTTTGTATTTTAATTCCTTTCATTCCCCACTATCACAATCCACACATGTATCGCTCTATGATTGTTGTTTCATTCATTTTAGGGGTCGTTATTGCCCTTATACCTCATATCGTTTTTCTCATCGCTTGGCTGACAGGCAAATGTTTCTCTTTCTCCGTCAGTTACGCACCTTTCGGATGGACAGCCGCGGGGTTGGCACTGCTGCTGTGGAGCCTGCTGGCCTACGGCTACTTATGGGGACGCTACCGCATGGAGGTCAACCATGTGGAATACCGCAGCGACGAGGTGCCTCAGGCTTTTGATGGCTATCGCCTTGTGCACATCTCCGACATACACGCCGGCACCTTCGACGAGCATCCCGAAGCCCTGCAACGCATAGTGGACAGCATCAACCAGCAGGATGCCGACCTCATCTGCTTCACGGGCGATATGTCAACTCTCAGCATCGACGAGGTGCGCCGCCACACCAATACGCTGCGCAATATCAAAGCACGTGAGGGCGTATTGAGCGTACTGGGCAACCACGACTTCTACATCTACTCGCTCTCGTCCAACAGCGACCGCGAGAAAGCCGCCCGCCTGCTGACCGACATCGAAGAGCGCGAGCTCGGATGGCAAGTGCTGCGCAACACTAACAAGGTCATTCGCCGTGGCAGCGACAGCATTGCCATTGCCGGTGTCGATAACATCCATGGCGGCGGACAAGGCTTCGCCACCATCCAGAAAGGCGACTTACGAAAAGCCACCACAGGCCTCGACAACCTCTTCACCATCCTGCTGACTCACGACCCAAGCCACTGGCGCGCCGAGGTGTTGCCCAAATCATCTGTGCAGATTACGCTTTCCGGCCATACCCATGCCGCACAGGTGCGCCTCTTCGGATGGTCGCTCGCCAATCTTATGTTCCACGAGTGCGACGGACGCTATGACGAGGAAGGACGCATGCTTTATGTCAACGCCGGCATAGGATGCACCGCACCGTTCCGCCTCTGGTGCCCTGCCGAGGTGACGGTAATCACTCTGCGCCACAAAGATTAGCACACCGCAGGCACCTGCCCATAGACGGCACGCCGCAGCGCCAGCCATTGCAATACGCCTCGCAGCAAGAGAAAGACCATAAAGGCAGCCCACAGTATATTATTCTGCTCAAACTCTGTCAACGCCACATCCTTGGCGACATAGCCCAGCAGCCACCGTCCCCCATAGAACACGGCGAAGAATGAAAAGGTGGCTACAAACATGCTGTCGCGCATCACGCGGCTCGCCGTAGCGCCTATGAATATGCCATCGAACAAGAACGCCGCAAAGCCACAGACGGGAATTATCAGCACCCAGAAAAGATACTGACGTGTGGCGGCAATGAGGGTCTCGTCGCTGGCAAAGATGTGTAGGAACGGCTCATTGAAGAGCGCATAGAGAAGCGTGAAAAAGAGCGTCAACGCCATACCCCACACCAACAGCAGCCGAACGGCAGAACGCAGCTTGCCACCATCGCGAGCACCAATATATCGCCCTACGAGCGACTCGCCAGCGTAGGCAAAGCCATCCATGATATAGGAAAACAACGTAAAGAATTGCAAAAGCAAAGCGTCTATGGCCAGCACGCTATCGCTGATGCGTCCGCTGGCGGCTGTGATGAAAGTGAAGACCAACGACAGGCACACCGTGCGGAGAAAGATATCGGCATTGACTTTGAAAAACACCTTCATTGCATCAAGATGGAGTGCATCTCGAAGGAGCATTGAAAAGGAGGCATGACGGGTCTCGCCCACCCTGCCGTATGACCTGAACAGGTCGCCATAGCGGCGATAGATAAACCACAACCCTACAAAGAGTCCGCAATACTGCGCTATCACCGTGCCCCACGCCACACCGGCAATGTTCCACCGCAGCACTAACACAAAAAGCAGGCTGCATACTATATTCACTATATTAAGCATGATGGCTATCCACATAGGCAGGCGCGAGTTCTGCATGCCTATGAACCACCCTTTTACGGCGTAGTTACCCAGCGTGGCAGGTGCCGCCCAGATGCGTATGAAGAAATAGGTCATTGCCATCTGCATAACCTCGTCGCCACCATCGAAAATGGCACAGGCAAGCAGACTGACTGGATATTGCAACACTATGAGTAGCAAGGCTATCATCCACGCCACCGACAACGCACGAACCAGCAGGCGGCACTGCTCCTCCCTATCGCCAGCACCAAAGGCCTGCGCAGTGAAGCCGCTGGTGCCCATGCGTAGGAAACCACAGTTCCAGTAGATGAGGTTAAAGATGCTGGCACCTATGGTGATAGCCCCAATATGCGCCACACTCAGATGCCCCACCACAGCCATATCCACTATGCCGAGCAGCGGCACAGTGATGTTGGTCACAATATTAGGCAGTGCGAGAGATAATATGCGCTTATTCATCTGCTACTTAGCAAACTGTCAGCAGGAAGTGTCAAGCAGGTTGAGCGCAAGGTGACGCAAGGCCTCCGTATATTTCGTTGCCGGTTGCTCATTCAGACACCCAACAGCCTCATTCACAAGTCTCTGCAACTCACTTTCAAGAACATCCTTGGCAGGCAGCATGGCGGTGTCGTCAGTGCCATAATCCATCAGGTCGTCGCGCACCTGAAAGGCGGTGCCGAAACAGACACCATACTGCCGCAACGACGCATCGCCCAACTCGCAACAGGCAGTCATCAGCGCTCCCGTCTTGCGATAGATGATGTCCATATAGCGACTGCTGTCAAACCGATGCTCCATGAGATACTGCTGCTGCAGCAACTCACCCTCGCACATGGTCTTTACCGTCTCGTTGACGATATGCGTGGCTCGTTTGTCGTCCAACTCGTTCATCACCCTCATAACACAGGAGAGGTAATAGTCGCCACAGAGCACGGCAATCTGATTACCCCAATGGCCGTTGACGCTATCCTGTCCACGACGCTCCAACGACATATCCACCACATCGTCGTGCATCAGCGATGCACTGTGCAATATCTCCATAGCAGCGGCAAGCATAGCGGAACGCTCGCTGTCGCGCCCTCCTGCCGACAGAAGCAGCAGCAAGGGACGCATACGCTTGCCAGAACGGCGGTCAACATAATCGTTCACTTCGCGAATAAGCTGCACGGGCGAATCGGTGAGGCGGTGATAGGCCTGCTCAAACAGCGTAAACTCGGTAGCAACAACTTGTCGTATGTCTTCTCGTGTCATTTTTTTCAGTTTGGGATATATTTGGAATTAAATAATCTGTTTTTCACCGCAGCAAACGTCTATGGCTCAACAAGAGTTGAAGTAGTGATGATACGCGCCACATGACGCTGGCGGCTGTCGGTGATGTCTGTCTGCATGACTACCATTCTGCGCCCTCGTCGCACAAAGATGCTCTGACTTTGCAGCTCGCCATCGTTGGCTGCCGTAAGGAAATGTATCTCCGACGATACGGTAACCCATGCTATATGACTGTCGGCGACGATGCCGTCGTAGTTGGCAAGCACCGCAGCACCATAATCAGCCATAGTGAATAATGCTCCACCCATCACCACGCCACGCACATTGCGGTGGCGGTCATCGACAAGGAGTCGGCAACGCACCTCGTCACGACCTGCCGAAAGCAGCTCTATGCCTGTCGCCTCTACGGCGTAGCGGTCGCCAGCCATCACGCGGCGCACATGCTCCAAACTCTCGCCTCCCGTCACTCCCATAGCAGCCTCTATTTGTTATACTCGGAGTATAGGTTGCCAATCTTGTTGTATAGTTGCTTGCTCGCCTTGACCAACGGCAGACGCAAATTGTTCGATATCCAGCCTTCTATCTCCAACAGAGCCTTGACACCTGTGGGGTTGCCCTCGTCAAACATGGCGTTCATCAGCGGCAGCATCTTGTAATGCAAGGCGGCGGCCTTCTTCATCTCGCCCTTCATAGCCAGACGTACCATAGTGCTCATATCCTTCGGCAGTGCATTGGCAGCAACCGAAATCACACCCTGTGCACCGACGGCGATGAGCGGAAGCGTCAGGGCGTCATCGCCCGACAGCACCTTGAAGCCCTCCGGCTTATTGCGTATTATCTCCATAGCCTGCGCCATGTTGCCACTTGCCTCCTTTATAGCCATCACGTTAGGACACTCCGTGGCTATCTGCAACGTTGTCTCTGCCGCGATATTCACTCCCGTACGCCCAGGCACATTATAGACGATGACTGGCACAGGCGACGCCTCCGACACCTGCTTGAAATGCTGGAAGAGGCCGCGCTGGTTAGGCTTATTGTAGTAGGGTGCCACACTCAGGATGCCTGAGATGCCGTCAAAGTTGGTCTGCTCTATAACATCCACGACGGCATGCGTATTGTTGCCACCCACGCCGAGCACTATAGGCACACGCCCTGCCACAGTCTCCACAATAAATTCATGCACTGCCGAACGCTCGCGGTCGGTCATGGTGGCTGCCTCACTCGTCGTCCCCAATGCTACGATATAATCCACACCACCACTTATCTGTTTGTTTATCAATCCTTCAAGAGTACTAAAATCTATAGTCTCCTGCTTGCGGAAAGGGGTAACCAAAGCTACTCCCGTACCTGTAAATAACGTCTTTAATGTTGGCATATATTATTTTTATTGGTTATTATCTGAATTATTTTAATCTTTCCTGACTATGAGCGCAAAAGCCTCATATACTGCTCTATACTTTTCATATACTCCTTGAATGAGATAGGATGGCTCTCGCTGATTATGAGGTCGTAAATCTCTTCGTCAAAGTCGTCAACAGCCTCATCGCGCTGCGCAGAGCGGTCATGGTAAGCAATGCGCCATGCGGCATGACTCATGAGGCTAATGTACTGTGCCACTCTATTGTTGCCTCCCACAGCATCTATTAGCACATCGTAATGCTCTGCATACAAATCGCTAAGCACATCGTGCCGCGGCAGACGCCAGAAAGAGAAATTACCCTCCTCATAGAGCAGATGCGTATGCTTCCGCGTGATGAGGAACTCTAAGTGGTAGTCGGCTGGCACTATGGCAAGGAGCTCCACCATCTTGCCCTCCTGCTCCATCTGCTGTACGCTGTCGGTCATGGCATGCCACGACGACTCGTCTCGCATCACGAAGACTATCAAGATGCGCCTGATGTCGCCGTAGGACATCAACGCCTTGTCGCGCTCCTTCTTCAGCAGGCGGCCAAAGATAAAACGATAATATATCTTTCTAATCCAGTCTATCATCTTTTTCTCGATTTGCGTTCTTTGATACTATACTACTCGCTATCAATGACAATCCTCTTATCACATCTTATCCAAAAACGACATCTGTCGGTTGAGCCGGAACGAACGACGATGCCACGGGCTCACACCATAGCGTTCTATAGCCTCATAGTGCGCTTTGGTAGGATAGCCCTTGTTGCCTGCCCAGCCATAGCAAGGGTACTCCTCATGGAGCTGGCGCATACGCTCGTCGCGATAGGTCTTGGCAAGCACCGAGGCAGCGGCAATGCTCATATACTTGCCGTCGCCCTTCACCACGCAGGTGTAGGGCAAATCCGTCTCATTATAGAACCGGTTGCCATCTATCAGCAGATACTGAGGTGCCACAGCCAGCGCACCCACAGCCTTGCACATGGCGTGGAATGAGGCTCGCAGGATGTTAGTGCTGTCTATCTCCTCGGCCTCCACCGATGCCACAGCCCATGCCACAGCATCTTGCTCTATCTGCACTCGCAGCTGGTCGCGCTGACGCTCGCTAAGCTGCTTGGAGTCGTTGAGGTCCGCATTGACATAGTCGCGCGGCAGAATGACAGCGGCAGCATAGACGGGACCCGCCAGACAGCCCCTGCCGGCCTCGTCGCAACCACATTCTATCCTA
This sequence comes from Bacteroidales bacterium, assembly GCA_017451385.1. Lineage (GTDB taxonomy): Bacteria > Bacteroidota > Bacteroidia > Bacteroidales > P3 > Colimorpha. The sequence continues at coordinate 75,820 of JAFSPS010000047.1, read as the reverse complement.
TCTTGCGTATAACTCTGCAACAGCATATCATACATATATATAAGCACCTACAACCGACACCACAGCCCACAAGGCAAAGAGCACCTTCCACAGCCAATGTCTGCCAGCTCCAAGGAACAGGAGCGACACGGTATAGGCGTATGGCATGGCAAAAAGCTGATAACTGAAAGGAAAGAGACTGCCATAGAACAGCAGACCACCGCCACAGACAAACAAGGCATACAGTATGGCGTTATTATTATTGTCCACCACGAGGTTGCTGCGCCTCACCTGCTTACGGAAAAACAATGCCAACAGCAATGTGATGCCGTATATCGCCACCTGCACATAGTCAACTATCGAGGTCGCTGACACCTCTATGCGCAATGCCGCCACACGTTGCCACAGCGTCAGAAACGCCTCCGACAGGCCATCGGTCAAGAAATAATACATCACCCACACAACATAAGGTGCCAGAAAGCCAAGCAGACACAGCGCAAGCTCGCGCATATTGTACAACTTATAGAGCACTACAATCAGCAGCACCATAGGCAGCAAGACCACCGCCTTTGGCGTTACCATCGTGGCTATGGCAAACAAGGTCGTGAAAGAGAAAATGGCCTCCGACGACAACACCGGCTGCACATCTCGCACGAGGACACACATCAGCATGACAAGTATCACCATGTTGAGCACCAGCATAGGCGTGAGCGTGTGCGACGATTGTTGACAACTCATCATCACTACATACATCAGCATCGGCATGAACGTGTTATGACTCACAAGCCGACACCTATACAGTATGTGATTGAACAGGAATCCCTCCCCAAAGAGCAACAGGAACGCCACCACGGTAGCCATCAGCGGCACACCGCCCAACATGGAGTACAACAACCCGTAAAGCACGCCGCCGTCACCCTCCGCCATCGGTATAGGTGCAATGAAAGCTCCCGCCCACAACACCATCTCTGCGACGAGTACTATGGCGAACTGCAACGACGTGTTATGTTTGAAGAACGAGAACAACGGGATGGTGTTTTGCTGTTATAGTATTCGGTAGGGCTACTGGTCGCTCACAGCGTTCTCGGCAGCCATGCGGGCACGCTTACGCTCCGTCTCGTCAAGTATGATTTTGCGGATGCGCAGGCTCTGCGGCGTGACCTCCAGATATTCATCTTCGCGTATGTACTCCATAGCCTCTTCAAGCGAAAACTTGATGGCTGGAGTGCAGGTAGATTTCTCATCAGCACTCTTGGTACGCATATTGGTAAGATTCTTGGCTGTGACGACATTGATGACGATGTCGTTGCCTGGACGCAGGCTCTCGCCTATCACCTCGCCAGCATATACCATGTCGCCCGGTTCGATAAAGAAGGGACCACGGTCTTGCAACTTGCTGATGCTATATGCTGTTGCCTCTCCCGTCTCTTTAGCGATGAGAGCACCCATCTTGTGGGTGTCCATATCGCCTTTCCACGGCTCGAAGGCACTGAAGCGGTGCGCTATGATTGCCTCGCCATTGGTGGCGGTAAGCAACGTGTTGCGCAGGCCTATGATACCGCGCGACGGAATAGTGAAGTCCAGCTGCACGCGGTCGCCCTTAGTGTCTATGGTGCCCACCTCGCCCTTGCGACGCGTCACCACATCTATCACCTTGCTCGAGAATTCCTCAGGCACAAGCACCGTCAGCTGCTCTATAGGCTCGCATTTCTTGCCATCAATCTCTTTGATGATGACCTTCGGCTGTCCTACCTGCAGCTCGTAGCCCTCGCGGCGCATGGTCTCTATGAGCACCGAGAGATGCAGGATGCCGCGCCCATAGACGAGCAACGCATCGGGCGAATTGGTCTCCTCCACGCGCAAGGCGAGGTTCTTCTCCAGCTCCTTGAACAGACGCTCGCGTATGTGGCGGCTGGTGACATATTTGCCCTCCTTGCCGAAGAACGGCGAGTTATTGATGGTGAAGAGCATGCTCATCGTAGGCTCATCAACCTTGATGGGGGGCAACGGCTCCGGATTTTCCACATCGCAGATGGTGTCGCCAATCTCGAACATCACGTTCTTGTCGAGGTCAAGCAACACGGCACATATCTCGCCAGCCTCCACGATGTTCTTAGTGCGCTCTTTGCCAAGTCCTTCGAAAGTGTAGAGTTCTTTGATACGGCTGTCTATGCGCGAACCATCGCGTTTGATGAGGGCTATATTCTGCCCTGCCTGCAACGTGCCACGATGCAGACGCCCAACGGCTATACGTCCCAGATACGACGAATAGTCCAGCGACGAAAGCATCATCTGTGTAGTACCTTCCTCTACCTTCGGAGCTGGTATGTGTTCGAGAATTAAGTCCATGAGGTACGAGATGTCCTCCGTGGGGTTGTTCCAGTCCGCACCCATCCAGCCCTGCTTGGCACTGCCATAGGCCGTGGGGAAATCCAGCTGGTCGTTAGTGGCACCGAGATTGAACATCAGGTCGAAGACAGCCTCTTGCGTCAGCTCAGGGTCGCAGTTGGGCTTATCAACCTTGTTGATGACAACGATTGGCTTCAGTCCCAACTCTATGGCTTTCTGCAACACGAAACGTGTCTGCGGCATCGGCCCCTCAAAGGCATCCACCACCAGCAGCACTCCGTCGGCCATATTGAGCACTCGCTCCACCTCACCTCCGAAATCGCTGTGCCCTGGGGTATCTATGATATTGATTTTACAATCCTTGTAGCGCACCGACACATTTTTGGACAAGATGGTGATGCCGCGCTCGCGCTCAAGGTCATTATTATCAAGGATGAGGTCTCCCGTCTCTTGATTTTCCCGAAATAGCTTTGCCTGATGAAGCATGCGGTCCACGAGCGTAGTCTTGCCGTGGTCCACATGGGCTATAATAGCAACATTGCGTATATTAGTCATAGTGCAGTAGATAGATAAAACGTGCAAAGATACGATTTTTAGATGAATATTATAATAACGTTTTTCATCAAGCCTTTTTTTCACACAAAAAGGCACAGGCTTTCACCCTATTTTTCAAACTATTATACCGCACATCACCTATTTTCACTGCCTCAGAAACCAAGCATGGCGAACCACACTCCGACAATGATTGCGACTGCAAAACTCTGAAACCTGCATAGCAACACGAGCCACACCAAATATTATTCGATTGCTACTCGACTTACTTCTCTTCTGCAAAGAAGGCATAGACCAGTTTGGCCTTGGCAGGACCTATCGCGGCGGCGAGGTCGTCCAACGACTGCAGTTTCACCTGTTTGACGGAGCCAAACTTCAACAGCAGGTCGTGCGCCGTCTTTTCACCTATGCCGGGTATATCGGTCAGCTGTGTGCGTATGGTGCCGCGACTGCGCTGCTTCTTGTGGAACGTGATAGCAAAGCGGTGCACCTCGTTCTGTATCTGCTCTAAGAGATGAAAGAGTGGGTCAGTGGGACGCAGTCCCACTACCTGCGGTGGGAAGCCGTAGAGCAGCTCTGCCGTGCGGTGGTTGTCGTCTTTTGCCAAGCCGGCAATAGGGATATCGAGATGCAGCTGGTCCTCTATTACCTCGCGCGCCACCTCCATCTGCCCCTTGCCGCCATCAACTATCAGCAGGTCGGGCAGCGGCTTGCCCTCCTCCGAGAGTCTTTTATAGCGGCGATAGACCACCTCCGCCATGCTGGCATAGTCGTCAGGCCCTTCAACGGTCTTTATGTTGAACGTGCGATATTCTTTGCGGTTAGGCTTGCCATTGGTGAAACGCACCATGCCCGCCACAGGGAAGGCTCCTTGTATGTTTGAATTGTCAAAACACTCTATATTCACCGGCAGCGTGGGCAGGTTGAGGGCGCGCTGTATGCGTTCGAGGAGGTGCGCCGTACGACGGTTCTCGCTGCTGGCAGCCTCGTCGGGGTCCACAAGGGCTCGCTGATGGCGACACTGAGCCTGATAGGCTGTAACGTTGCGCAACGAGAGCTCCAGCAACTTCTTGCGGTCTCCCTGCGTGGGTATGTTTTGGTGCAGATATTCGTCCGGCAAATCGTCAATGCGGAACGGCACCACAACCTCCGTAGCGGTGCTCTCGGTACGCTGATGCAGCTCAGGGACAACGGTTGAGAGTATGTCGGAATCGCTCTCGTCCAGCTGCTTCCTTATCTCGGTAGAGAAGCTGTAGATGATGCTGCCACTCTTTATACGCATAATGTTGACGTAAGCATATCGCTCATCGGAGACTATGGAGAACACATCGACATCCTTCACCTTGGTGTCCACCACCGTCGAACGACTCTGATACTCCTCCAACAGCCGTATGCGGCGACGCATCACCTCGGCCTCCTCAAAGCGCAGCGCGTCAGCCAAGGCCATCATCTGCTGTCGCATATCATCCACGATGTCGCCAAAATCTCCTTTCAGTATGCGCCGTATGTTTTCTATATCCCGCAGGTAATCATCGCGGCTCTGCAATCCGACGCAAGGTGCCTTGCACAGCCCTATCTGGTACTTCATGCACGGCCGCGTGCCGCCACCTACCACACGCCCGTCGCCCGTCGTAGGCGAGACCTCCCAACGCAGGTTGATGTTGCATGTACGGTAAGAAAACAACTGCCTGATAATGTCTTGCAATGCACGCATTATCGTCTGATGCGGGTAGGGACCGAAATACTGCCCTTTGATATTATGATTGCGGGTGAACAGCAGACGAGGGAAATCCTCCTGTGTGATACAGAGGTAAGGATAAGTCTTGTCGTCTTTCAGCATGCTGTTGTAGCGTGGCTTATACCGTTTTATGAGGTTGTTCTCCAACAGGAGGGCATCAACCTCCGTAGCCACCACCGTGACACGAATATCATAGATATTGCGCACCAGCATCTTTATCTTAGCACTCTTGTCGTCATAATGCGAAAAATAGGAACTCACACGACGTTGCAGATTGCGCGCCTTACCCACATATATCACTGTCCCCGAAGCATCAAGGTGCTGGTAAACACCGGGATTTTCGGGGATAGTCTTCAAACGCACTACAATGCGCTCTATATTGGGATTTATCGAACTATCTATCATTCGCTTATGCCTTCATTCTTCAATCAACACTTTCTTATTTTTTTTACCACTCGCCAAAGAATACCGTCAACAAAACACTACTTAGGGTATTCCAGCTTAGAGCGTTCTATACGCAACATCAAAGCATGAATGCCCGACAACTCGTAGCGACTTGTTATCTGCTTGAACGTTAACGAGAATTGCCCTGTACCGTTAAAGAAGAAATACTGACGTATGCAACGCTTCGAATATAGCAAACCATCACGATATTCGCCAATCCAGCTATTCTTGTCACGCACCACCATATCGTAGCGGAACACACGACTCTCGCCCGACGCCCCTGTCAGGTTGACTGCCAGAGGCAACATCTTTTCATGATAGAGTGCCGTATCTATCACCGCCGTGACATAAATATCATAGCAGTCCTCGGCATTACGAATATTGAAATCAAACACCTGAGGCTCAAAACTCTGCCACCTGTCACTCTCAAAGGTGTGAGTGTCATCCACCACTACTTTCCCTCCACACGCAGCAACAAGGAAGGAGCATAACAAAGCAAATATAAATAGGTATCTCTTCACCGCTTTTTCCATTTTAGATGCCTAAAGCATCAATTTATATTACCAACTATAACGCACGCTGTATCAGTCGTTGCATAATCTGCACTGCATTGGTAGCTGCACCTTTGCGCAGATTGTCTGCCACCACCCACAGGTTGAGGCTGCACGGCTGCGATGGGTCGCGACGTATGCGACCTACAAAGACCTCGTCGCGCCCTTGCGCATCAATAGGCATCGGATATTCATTCCGCAATGGGGCATCCACAACCACAACACCGTCGGTAGAAGCAAGAATGTCGCAGACTTCGTTGGTATCATACTCCGTCTTAAATTCTACATTCACCGATTCCGAATGGCCGCCTACCACCGGCACACGCGCCACTGTGGCACTGACAGCCAATGAGGCATCATCCAGTATCTTGCGCGTCTCATTAACAAGCTTTACCTCTTCAGTGGTGTACCCGTCGTCAAGAAAGTCACCACCATAGGGCAGCACATTTCTATGAATAGCATGGGTGTAGAACATCTGGCTTGCCGGACAGACTCCATCTTTCTCTTCAGCATACAGCTGTGACAGCCCTCGTTGCCCTGAGCCGGTAACGCTCTGATAGGTAGATACTACTATGCGCCTGATGCCGTAACGCCTATGCAAACCACTCAGAGCCAGCACCATCTGAATAGTGCTGCAGTTGGGGTTGGCAATGATGCGGCAGCCGTCCGAAACAGCATCCATATTGACCTCAGGAACAACGAGAGGTACCTTGTCATCCATACGCCACGCCGACGAATTATCTATAACCACCGTACCAACAGCGGAAAAAAGAGGCGCATACTGGCGTGAAGCTGCTGCTCCTGCCGAGAAGATAGCATAATCGGGACGCGCCGCAATGGCATCTTCCACGCTCATCACCACGAGGTGCCTGCCACCGAAGTCTATTTGCCTGCCCACAGAACGCTGAGAGGCTGCAGCCATAACCGTGGCAGCACCAAAACCGCGCTCTTCAAGCACGCGTAACATCACTCCACCTACCAAACCGGTGGCGCCAACAACGACTATCTTCAGACCTTCGCCCATGAACATTCAGTGTTTTCTATTCTCTATCTCTTTTTGATAATCTTTCACATAACGCACCAACGCCACAGTCTCGAAAATAAGATACGCCACATAACATACTGCAAAAGCAATGATGAAGAGACGCGCCGTGGCAGTACATGAGAACATATACACCGCCATCACCACCAGATGCAGCAACAGCATAGCCACCGTGCTGCCGAGGAAAGTCTTGACAAAGACACGCGGGTCTTTATGCGCCGCACGCGTCACGAGAAGATGCTGCACGGCAGTTATCACACCGAAATAGAGCACCACCAAAGGCATGTCCACGATAAAATAATCACCTGCAAACCACAACAGCATGAAACTGAGCAGCACAAGCAACAGCGTGACGACCGTTAGGCTGATAAAGTAGCGTCTCATTATTCGCAGAAACGGATAGTGTCCTTTGTGACAAACTTCTCGCAGTAGTGGCAACGCAACTTCAAGTTCTCCTTGTCGATGATGTCGAACTTGGTAGGTATGGCCTCATGATTGGTGACACAACGAGGGTTCATACACTTGACAAAGTTGTCGATATGGTCAGGTATCTGCGCCTGATGTTTGTCCACCACCTCATAGTTCTTGATGACGATAATGCTGGCCATGGGTGCCACAAGGGCTATCTTGCTCAGCTCCGCCTCACTGAAGAACTTGTTTTTCACCTTGACGATACCTTTACGGATAAATTTCTGACTGGTAAGGTAGTTGCCAATCAGCACCTCGTCGTTGTATTTCTCCAAGCCAAGGATGTGGACAATCTGGTAAACAACATTTGTGGGGATATGGTCTATCACCGTTCCGTTCTCGATACGGGGAACAACTAATTCTTTCTTGCTATCCATATTATTTTTTTATTGCGATTAGATTGCTGCTTTGCACTGGAATACACCAAACAAGTATATACAAAAGCAGTCTATATATCAATTCATTATAACATCTTTTCTAAAGTATCGGATTATCTTGCCCCGAGAATGGCGGCCATAAGGGCTTGACGGACATAAACACCATTCTGAGCCTGCTGGAAATAGTAAGCATAGGGCGTCTTATCCACATCCACCGTTATCTCATTGACGCGTGGCAGAGGGTGCAGGATACGCATATTATCCTTGCATCCGACAAGCATATCGGCGGAGAGGATACAGCTGTCTTTCACTCGCTCATACTCCAGCGGGTCGGCGAAACGCTCGCGCTGCACGCGTGTCATATAGATTATGTCTGCCGTAGGGATGATGTCCTTTATCTCAGTGTACTGATAGTATTTTAGACCCGCATTCTTCACGCTCATCTTCACCGAGCTGGGCAACTTCAACTCCTCCGGCGACACAAGATGGAACGTGGCGTTGAAATTGCACATAGCCTGCACCAGCGAGTGAACCGTGCGTCCATACTTCAGGTCGCCGACAAAGGCGATATTGAGGTTCTCTAGAGTACCTTGCGTCTTACGGATAGAGTAAAGGTCGAGCATGCACTGCGTAGGATGCTGATTAGCACCGTCTCCAGCATTGATTACAGGCACCGAAGCCACCTCGCTGGCATAGCGCGATGAACCCTCTTTGGGGTTACGCATGACGATGAGGTCGCTGTAGCTGCTCACCATCACTATGGTGTCGTGGAGACTCTCGCCCTTCTGCACGCTGGTAGCACCAGGGTCGCTGAAACCTATCACTCGAGCTCCCAACTGGTTGGCGGCACTCTCAAAGCTGAGGCGCGTGCGCGTGGAAGGCTCAAAAAACAGCGTTGCCACTACCTTGTCATTCAATATCGGCTGTTTGGGATTTTTCTCAAAATCCTCGGCAATATCCAGCACCTGTATGTACTCTTCCTTGCTGAAGTCGGTGATGGAAATAAGATTGCGACCTTTTAATGTACTCATATATATAGATTTTTATTGTTTCGGTATTCTGTATGCACTTTCACATAATACACTGCAAAATTAAAAAAAGTTTACCATTTATTTTGTAATAAAATACAAGTTTTTTACATCATTTTTTCACCATTGAATTTCATTCATACAACAAAGGCCAAAGTATTGATACTCTGGCCTTGTATATATCATCGCATGACAATCTTAATTGCGGCGCATGGAGGTAAAGCCTTTCATGATGCCGGTATTGGCTGAGCCTATGAAACCGAGCACCTGCTTGGCCTCATCGGTATGTCCGTACTGTTCTTTTATTATCTCTACGGCGTTGCTTACCGTGTGGCTGCTTTGATAGAGGATGCGATAGATGTCCTTTATCGTGTTGATGCGCTCCATCGGGAAACCGCGACGCTGCAATCCCAACGAGTTGATGCCGGCGAAGGAGATAGGCAGGTTGGCAGCCTTGACGAAAGGCGGTATGTCCTTATTGACCATCGAGCCGCCTGCCGTGATAACGTGCGACCCAATATGGATGAACTGCAGACACGCCGTCATGCCGCCCAGCACTACGAAGTCGCCTACTATGACATGGCCGGCAAGGGTTGAATTGTTGGCAAAGACGCAATTATTGCCTACCACGCAATCGTGTGCTATGTGGACGTATGCCATCAGCAAGTTATTGTTGCCTATGACCGTCTTGCCCGATGCCGACGTGCCGCGGTTGATGGTACAGCACTCGCGAATAACGTTATTATCACCTATCTCTACTGTGGTATATTCACCATTGAATTTAAGGTCCTGCGGCACAGCGGCTATCACAGCACCGGGGAATATCTTACAATTCTTGCCTATACGGGCTCCGGGGAAAATGGTCACATTAGGTCCTATCCACGTTCCGTCACCAATGACGACATCATCGCCTATGGTCGTGAAATTGGATATAGTAACATTCTCTCCTATCTTTGCATTGGGATGCACATCGTACATTTGCTGCATATCTTTAATGTTTATTGTTATAATAGTCCATCAGAAACCGCGCAAAAGCCGTATTGGCCTTATGCCCCGGCTTATATATAGAGAAATGCGCCACGGGAGGAAGTCCCACTAAGCGAATATCGCCAACAAAGTCGAGCAGCTTATGACGGGCTGGTTCATTATCAAAATAGCGGTCGGTGGTGTTTATCATTCCGTCGTGCACACGGAAGGTTGAAGGGTCTTTATGCAGTTTGCGTCCCAGACGGCGCAGCAGGCGCGGACTGGGCTCCTGATTAACAAAGACCAAGGCATTGTCGAGGCTGCCACCCTTTATGAGATTGAGATGCAACAGCGGCTCTATCTCGTGCAGGAAGACAAAGGTGCGACAGGGAGCTATCTCTGACGCATAGGACGTAAAATCGTGCATCTCGGCCTCCTGGCGGCCGATGACGGTACCGGCAAAGTCTATCACACAATCGACCGAGAAATGGTCTGAAGGCTCCATATCATAGACAGAGCCCGTTTCAGGAAACTCAAAATGCAACGGCTCGTCGAAGGTCATCACCCGTTTGGGTAAATCCTGCTGTATGACGCCAACACGCTGCAGATGCTGCAACCACGGACGTGCCGACCCGTCGAGAATGGGCACCTCGCCACCGTCCAGCTCTATCAGCACATTGTCTATCTGCATGCTGTGCAATGCCGACATAAGGTGCTCTATTGTTGCTATCACCTGACGCCCCGTCTTGAGCGAAGTGCCACGCGAGGTGTCGCCAACACGGTCTGCCGTGGCGGGCTGCGTGATGATGCTTAACTTGTCTGTGCGCCGGAAAAGAATACCAGAATCCGAAGGTGCAGGCTGAATGTTGACAGTAACCATACGCCCCGTATGAAGACCATGTCCCGATACTCTAAACGACTTCTTTATGGTTAGTTGATTCATGTATCACTTTATTTTTTTCACCTTACCGGCACAAAGATAAAATTCTCCATGCGGTATAGGTGTGGCGTTTGATTTTCAAAACCCATTGACGCATCGCGACGGATGAACGACATTGGCATTACCATGCCCTGTCTATATTGCAGACAGGGCGACTGCCAGAAGTCTGAACCATACTCGTAAAGCCCCGACACAAAATAGGTCGCTATATCGTTGCCCATAGCAGCATACTGCATTGATGGCATCGCATAATATTCGTTGCGGAAAGCTGAAATGAAGTCTTGCTGCCGCTCGTCAGACCAGCACCAACCCTCATAATAGGTGTGGTACGTCAACTGTTGCAACTGATTGAAGTCTATGTCACCGAACATCTGCGTCCAATCGTCGAGGGTAATAAGCGTCGCCGGATTATTCTTATATGCTGACAGTTTGTTGAGCAGCATGCCGGCGTAGATTCGGTTGCGCGAATGACTCTGGTTGTAAAGGCTCAGCACCACAGTATGCGGATATTTGTTTATCGTAGCCTGCAGATTCGTGCTGTTGCCCCAGTTAAGTACAGAATACGCTATGTCGCCACGCTCATCGAGGAGTTTGGTTGCCATAGACAGCTGCGACTTATCTTTCTCCGAACCCGAAAGGATTATCAGCAGGTGCGAAGAGGGCATCGTAGCTCGGATGGTGTTGAGTATGGTAATCATCTTCGAACGCTGCGACGGACGACACTTAACGACAAAAGGGTTGTCTCTAAGTATTTCGTTGCGCGTCGCTATAGGATTGACAATCATCAGATGATTTTGTTTTGCCAACTCGGCGGCCCGTGCAAAAGGCGTTCTCGTCAGCAACGCTACCAACAGATGCGACTGTGCCACATTATGGCTGGCAAAGAGTTTTTCTACGGTCTCAGGATTCTCATCCGGCACATCAACAACGTTGAGAGTGACCCTTATACCCTGCTGCCCTAAACGCTGCAAAGCCAGCATCATGCCCTCATAGAACTGAACAAACTCAAACGGCTTCGGCTGACGGCTGCCACTATACGTTGCACTTTCTGTGCCAATACTGGGCATCTGGTCCAAATAGAGCGGCATCATTAGAGAAACGACGATTTCACCATGTGCCTCCAAATGACGCGATATTAAAGCATTACTTTCCGACACTTCAACCTTCGGTTCTGTTGCTGTGGCGACGGGAGTAGCGACCTCTGTCCTGACAGGTTGCTGAGGTTCCACAGGTATTGCCGGAGCAACATTCTTCTCTTCCACCTCCTTTGCCGGACGAGAAGCCACAGCGACATCATGCTTTGCAGACTGCCTCACCTCCCCCATGTTGGTTAAAGGGTTTGAAGAAGGCTGTGCAGACACTTTATTGTCATTCTGCTGCTTACCGTCCAGCCCTCGACATGGCAACCATACGGTATCCCCAATATCTATGAGACGCGCGTTCTTTCTATATACGGCATCATACTCTTTCAGACCGTAGGCCTTAGTGATGGAATATATAGTCTGCCCTCTTTGAACGATATGGATATAGAAACACTGACCATTAATCATCTGCTTGACGCCAGACACCGTAACAGGCACACCCCCTGGCATCTGAGCCTTGACGCCACTTGTCCAGCAGATGGCCACCATAGCGATTAGTACAGTCAGCTTGCGCATTGTCATACGGCAGTGTTGTTTGTTTTTGTTACTCCCATTCTATCGTTGCCGGCGGCTTCGAGCTGATGTCGTACACCACACGATTGACACCTTTCACACGATTGATGATGTCGTTAGACACTCGTGCAAGGAATTCGTATGGCAGGTGGCACCAGTCCGCCGTCATGCCATCAACGCTCTCCACAGCACGCAGCGCCACCACACGCTCGTATGTACGCTCATCGCCCATCACTCCAACCGACTGTATTGGCAGCAACACTGCACCAGCCTGCCACACCTTGTCATACAAGCCGCTGTCACGCAACCCTTGAATGAATATATCATCTACCTCTTGAAGAATATGCACTTTCTCGGGCGTCACATCGCCAAGAATACGGATGGCGAGACCGGGTCCGGGGAAAGGATGACGACCAATAAGCTCGTCCTTGATGCCCAAAGAGCGCCCCACACGACGCACCTCATCCTTAAAGAGGCTACGCAAAGGTTCCACGAGCTTCAACTTCATATAATCAGGCAAGCCACCAACATTGTGGTGCGACTTTATGGTCTGCGACGGTCCTTTGACAGAACTCGACTCAATGACATCGGGATAGATTGTGCCTTGTGCCAGCCACTTAGCATCATTAAACTTCTTTGACTCAGCGTCAAACACATCTATAAAAGTCTTACCTATTGCTTTGCGCTTCTTCTCCGGGTCCGTCACTCCTGCAAGAACACCATAGAAACGTTCTTTGGCATCGACACCTACCACGTTGAGTCCCATACCCTTATAAGATGCAAGCACGCCTTCAAACTCATTCTTGCGCAGAAGGCCGTTATCGACGAATATGCACTGCAGGTTGTGACCTATGGCTTTGTTCAGAAGCACCGCAGCAACAGTGGAATCGACACCGCCACTAAGACCGAGGATAACCTTGTCGCTGCCGACCTGCTCGCGCAACTGCTGCACTGTGGTCTCTATAAACGAGGCTGGGGTCCACGACTGCTGACATCCACAGATGTCAACAACGAAGTTGCGCAGAAGTGTCAAGCCATCAACAGAATGATGAACTTCTGGATGAAATTGTATAGCATAAGTCTGCTCTCCCTCAATCTGATAGCCAGCATAGTGAACATTATCTGTAGAACAGATAGCACGATAGCCTTCTGGCACACTTTCGATGGTGTCACCATGACTCATCCACACCTGACTGCCCTTCTTGATACCTTTCAGCAAAGGACTGCTACTATCGACATACTGCAGATTAGCACGTCCGTACTCTCTGATTTGCGACTGTTGCACCTTGCCGCCAAAGGCCTTAACGAGATATTGAGCCCCATAGCATACCGCCAACAGAGGCAGACGACCTTTGATATTGGTCATATCTGGCACAGGAGCGTCAGCACTGTTGCAACTATAAGGGCTTCCAGAAAAGACAACACCCTTGACCTCAGGACCAAGGGTGGGAATCTTATTGAACGGATGTATTTCGCAATAGACATTCAACTCACGCACTTTGCGCGCTATAAGCTGAGTGTATTGAGAACCAAAGTCTAATATTATTATCGTGTCCATTATATCGATTAAAAATAATTTACAAAAATACATTTTTTATTTGAATATAGATGATAAACTTATACACATCATCTGAATATGAACGATTATTTCAGGTATAACGCATAACAACAATCATTAAAGTACCACAACAAGCCCTATGCAATATCTCATCAATATACAGCAAGTTACCACGACATAAAAGGCTAAATTACGGACTGTCGAGCATCCATCACCCACCAGCACAATAAAACAAATCATGCCGACACCATATCTGTCGGCATGACTGAACAATTACTTATAGCAAAGCAAGGGAAAAAGGACTAATGAATAACTTTCACATCATAGTGCTACTATCGTCATTATTAATAAAATATGCATTATAAAATCAAGACTGTACCATCATATTCGTCCATTATCACATAGGCAGATAGACAACCTTTTTAGTCTCAAAATACGGCTCGTTGAAGTATCTGGAGATATCATATACTTTCGCCTTGCGGATAAATGGGTGCAGTTCCTCTTCGAGGTCGCCCCCTTTGAGGAGCAGCAGTCCGTTGCGTAGCTTATGGTAGCTGTCTTTGGACACCTTGCCACGCACCCACGGCACAAACTGCTGCAAACTCGTGACGGCACGCGATACAATGAAGTCAAAGTCGCCTTCCACCTGCTCTGCACGCATCTGACGAGCCTGCACATTGCTTAAACCCACACTATCAATCACAGCTTGCACCACTTTGATTTTCTTTCCTATAGAATCAACGAGCATAAAGTTGGTTTCAGGAAACATGATTGCAAGCGGTATGCCCGGGAAACCGCCACCGGTACCGACATCCAGCACGTCGCACATGGACTTGAACGGCTGCACTTTGGCGATGGCAAGCGAGTGAAGCAGGTGATGCACCACGAAATTGTCCATGTCCTTACGCGAAACAACATTGATTTTGGAATTCCAATCCTCATACAAAGCAGGCAGAGCGGCAAACTGCTCTTTTTGCCGCTCTGTCAGATTGGGGAAATAATTGAAAAGTCTTTCCACGTTGAAACAAATTATTTTATGTCGCCAAGTCTAAATACTCACTATAACTAATGGCGACAATGGGAATACTACAAATAGTCCTTCAGACGCTTGCTCTTCGACGAGTTTTTGAGACGCTTGATACCCTTCTCCTTTATCTGACGGACGCGTTCTCGTGTGAGGCCAAATTTGTCGGCAATCTCGTCAAGCGAGAGAGGGTGTGAGATACCGATGCCGAAATACATCTTGATGACTTCACGCTCATATTCGGTGAGGGTGGACAACGAGCGCTCTATCTCCATCGACAGCGATTCCTTCATCAGTCCCTCGTCTGTAGGAGGTGTATCCTCATTAGGCAAGACGTCAATATAGTTGGCATCCTCGTCGGAGGCCAGAGGGGCGTCGAGAGAGATATGGCGGCCAGAGATACCCATAATGCTTTTAATCTTATCCTCTGGGAGGCCGCTTTCTTCCGACAATTCGTGGGTGGACGGCTGACGTTCCAGTTCCTGCTCGAGCTGCGAGCTGACCTTCTTCAGCTTATTGAGGGCACCCAGCTGGTTGGATGGGAGACGCACTATGCGGGAATTCTCAGCGATAGCCTGCAGGATGGCCTGACGAATCCACCACACGGCATAAGAGATAAATTTGAAACCACGCGTCTCGTCGAAGCGGCGTGCCGCCTTAATGAGACCCACATTGCCCTCATTGATAAGGTCGGGCAAGCTGAGACCCTGGTTCTGATACTGCTTAGCGACAGAGACGACGAAGCGCAGGTTGGCCTTGGTGAGACGGTCCAGAGCTGCTTGGTCACCCTCTTTGATACGCTGTGCAAGGCGCACCTCCTCTTCCGGCGTCAGCAGTTCCTCGCTGCAGATATCTTGCAGGTACTGGTCGATAGACTTCTCGTTACGCTTGGTAATCGAATGTGTAATTTTTAACTGTCTCATAAAACTGGATAGGTACGAAAAAAGATTTATTTGTTTTCAATAACGAGGAAATGATAAAAAAGTTACATGATATAATATTATTTTTTATTTATTTCGTATTTTTGCACGAATAATAACACATTACGCATCCATATAACCCGCTATGTTTGAAAATCTAAGTAACAGGATAGAGAAAGCGTTGCATACGCTGAAAGGCAAAGGCTCTATCACCGACATCAATGTTGCCGAGACCGTCAAGGAGATTCGCAAGTCGCTCATTGACGCTGACGTTAGCTACCCTATAGCTAAGGCATTCACCGACCGTGTGAAGAGCGAAGCCCTTGGTCGCAACGTCATTCAGAGCATCGAGCCAGGCCAGCTGATGGTCAAGATAGTACATGAGGAACTCACCAAGCTGATGGGTAGCGAGGCTTCAGATATCAACATCAAGGGGCAACCTGCCGTAGTGCTTATCGCAGGCCTTCAAGGTTCTGGTAAGACGACCTTTTCAGCCAAACTCGCCCACCACCTGAAGAATAAGCGAGGGAAAAGCGTGATGCTCGTTGCCGGCGACGTCTATCGTCCTGCCGCTATCAGCCAGCTGCAGACGCTCGGCACACAGATAGAGGTGCCCGTATATACCGAAGATGGCAACAAAAATCCCGTAGCCATAGCGCAAAACGCCATCCATGAGGCCAAGAATAAAGGCATCAATGTTGTCATTGTCGATACCGCTGGCCGTCTGGCTGTCGATGAGGAGATGATGGATGAGATTTCACGCTTGAAGACGACGCTCGTGCCGCAAGAGACGCTATTCGTCGTGGACGCCATGACGGGACAGGATGCCGTGAACACCGCCAAGGCTTTCAACGAGCGCATAGACTTTGACGGCGTAGTACTCACAAAACTCGACGGCGACACCCGCGGCGGTGCTGCACTGACGATACGCTACACGGTAGATAAGCCGATAAAATTTGTCGGTGTAGGAGAGAAGATGGATGCTCTCGACGTGTTCCACCCCGACCGTATGGCAGGGCGCATCCTCGGCATGGGCGACGTAGTGTCATTCGTAGAACGTGCGCAAGAACAATATAACGAGGAAGAGGCTCGCCGCCTGCAGAAACGCATCGTCAAGAACGAGTACAACTTCGAGGACTTCCTCAAACAGCTGGACCAGATAAAGAAAATGGGCAGCATGAAAGACCTCCTCGGCATGATTCCCGGATTGGGCAAGCTGACAAAAGACATAGAGATAGGCGACGACGCCTTCGCCCCCATCGAGGCCATGATAGGCTCTATGACCCCTTACGAACGACGCAACCCCAGCTGCATCAATGCCAGCCGCAAACAACGCATCGCCGCCGGCAGCGGCCGCTCACTGCAAGAGCTGAACCGCTTCCTCAAGCAGTTCGAGCAGACACGCAAGATGATGAAGCAGGTATCCACAACCAAAGGGCGTATGCCACAGATGCCGCGCCGCATGAGATAAACAGAGGGGCCAAGGCATCATACTACGCTAAGAATTAAAAAGTTTTACAATCGACCTATTGTTCACTGACAACAGTTCACAACTTAACTTAAAAAATATATATGTTTCAAATAATGGATGGCAAGGCAGTGTCCTTGCAGATTAAAGACGAGCTGGCCAACGAAGTGCGTGGATATGTGGCGCGCGGACTGCGACCCCCACACCTCGCCGCTATTCTGGTAGGCGACGACGGAGCCAGCCAGACATACGTTGCCAACAAAGAGAAATCGGCACACGAGGTAGGTTTTGTATCTTCGGTCTATCGCTATTCTGCCAACACCGAGGAGGAAGAGCTGCTGCGCGTGATAGATTTTCTCAACAACGACGACGAGATAGACGGATTCATCGTCCAGCTGCCGCTGCCCAAGCATATCAACGAGCAGAACATCATCAACGCCATCTCACCTGCCAAAGACGTTGACGGCTTCACAGCCATCAGCACCGGCCGCTTCGTGATAGGCGACGAGCGCGCCTTCCTGCCCGCCACACCTATGGGCATCGTCAATCTGCTGCAACGCTACAAGATAGAGACCGACGGCAAGCACTGCGTTGTAGTGGGACGCAGCAACATCGTAGGTAAACCCGCCGCCCTGCTCATGGCACGCAACAGCAAGGAGGCCAACTGCACCGTGACGATATGCCACAGCCATACCGCCAACCTCGCCGAGATAACACGCCAAGCCGACATACTGATAGTAGCCATCGGCAAGCCCGAATTTATCACTGCCGACATGGTGAAGGAAGGTGCCGTCCTCGTTGATGTAGGTATCCATCGCATCCCCGATGAGACCAAAAAAAGCGGATTCCACCTATGCGGCGACGTCAAGCACAGCGAGGTTGACGAGCATTGCAGCTACGTCACCCCCGTCCCCGGCGGCGTAGGGCCACTGACGATAGTGTCGCTCCTGCAGAACACGCTGAAAGCGTACAAGCAACGTTTCAATCTATAGCCAGCCGCAAGCGATTACAAATCACCATTTGCCGAACAACAAAAATGCAACCCCGAAAGAGGTTGCATTTTTTGTTAGGAATAATATCCACAAAATTGATTTGCATTACAGATATTACTTTCAATCAAAAACTTCTCTTTTTGAATAAATCAAATGTAAATCGGATGACTTTATACGAAAACCACTGCCATGGTCATGTGTCTTACCAATATTTTTTCCAGATTTATAGCATCCTATCCGAATGTCGAGCATTATTACTCCAGAATCAATAAGACTTAAAAAGCGTTCAAACGATGGCTCGGTATATATCTCAGCTTTTTTAAACCGGAAATATTCAATATTGTCTTTCAATTTGCTATCAACCGAAACATAACATAGATTCCTTAACTTTCTATAAAATACTTTCTCAAGAGAATCATACGTATAACCACACGAACTATCAAGAAGATTACCTGTTTTTATACTGCACACTACAATACGTATTACTCTATTCTTTCTATCATTTTTAAGTCTAAAAGAGTACTTATTATTGAATGTGTTGCCTCTATTTGCAAATACAGATGTATGCAGTTTATGCATACTTTTGTTTTCCTCGTAAGGAGTACCGAATTTATCATTCAAATAACTATTTGCTCCCTTAATAAAAGAAGGCGCTTTTGTGCATAATGTAACAAATGAATTTGACGTTTCTCTATGAGTTTTTATTTCAAATCCAAACAAATCCACATCATCTCTATTATTCTCAACAATCCCCATATAATCTTCAAACGTTTTACCGACACCTGTGTTGTGTTTACGATTACTCGGAATAAAGCCAAGAGATTTAACTGTCCTAAATCGTACTATAAGTTTTTGTTTATTGTTCATATTCAACTATATTTTTTATTAGAGTATTTATTTTTTCTTCTTCAGACAACAAAGCCTCAGCTTCGGAAAGGAAAATACTTGTAAGCGGTATTTTATAATGCTCGCACAAGACGAAGATTTGCCGCAATGTATATTTATGACTTGCTTTGGGTGTTTCGATATTTCCGATTTGCCCAGTACTTGTACCAAGAATAATTGAGACATCGACTTGTGTGTCATGATTCTCATGCCGAAGCTGTCTAATTTTATCAATAATTGATATTTGATATTCTGTCTTCATTTTCTTTTTTTATTATTTATTTACAAAAATATATGTTGACAAAAGCATTCTCAACCACATTTTGAGAGTGAGATTGTATACATTTCAATTAAAAAGCGTATATTTGCAAAATATGGAGCATAAAGACTACAAAAGAGTAATAGATGATAGATGGAGTTTTCGCAATGCGAATACAAAAGAATACACGCATTGTTATCACTCTTATCCAGCAATGATGATACCGCAGATTGCACGAGCTTTGATTACCGAATACAGACCATCTGGTCGCTTGAAACTAATTTTCGACCCTTACGTAGGGAGTGGTACTACACTTGTTGAAGCTTGTATTGCTGGCATTAAATCAATCGGAACAGACCTAAACCCGTTAGCACGGTTACTGTCTCGAGTGAAGTGTACAACTTATAATGAGAGAGAAATTATTGACGAGTTATCAGAAATACAATCTCGACTATTGTTTTTTCAAGAAAGCATGGTGAGAGATTGTTCGTTCGAGCATATTTCGAATTACTCCTTCTGGTATTCTAAGGATTCACTAATAAAGCTATCCTACCTGTCGCAACTAATTGACGAATATTCTTCATCTTTTAACAAGGACTTTTTCAAAGTAGCACTTTCTGAAGTAGTACGAGAGGCATCATACACTCGCAACGGAGAATTCAAACGCTTCCGGATGAAAGAAGAAGCAATTAGTTCTTTCCATCCTGATGTCTTTGGACTTTTTGAACGTAAAGTCCAGAGAAACATTTGTGGACTACAATTGTTCAACAAAGTAACAGGCTTATGTAACGACACTCATGTATATGATTTTAATACGACAGAGGCTATACCATCCGATATTATATGTGATGGTGACGTAGATATGGTTGTCACATCACCTCCTTACGGCGATAGCAGGACAACGGTATCCTATGGACAGTTCTCTCGATGGGCAAACGAGTGGTTCCGCTTTGAAAACGCCGCGACACTTGATAACCTATTGATGGGTGGTAAAAAAACAAAAACAAAAAACTTTGATACAATTAGCATCTCGGAACAACTAAACGAAATTGGTCAACGTGATGAAAAAAGATATTTGGAAGTCGTCTCTTTCTTAAATGACTATTCAACGTCTATAGCAAACATTGCAAAATCAGTCCGAAAAGGCGGGGTTGTCTGCTACGTAGTTGGCGATAGAAGAGTTAAGAACGTTCAGATTCCTCTTGATTTCTTCACTGCGGAGATGTTCGAGAAACATGGATTTAAGCACAACATAACCATCGTTAGAGAAATCCCCAATAAACGAATGCCATCTAAATCAAGTCCTACAAATATTGCTGGTAATCATGTGGAGACAATGAGTAATGAATTCATTGTCATCCTAAACAAAGTAGAATAGTCATTTTTACAAAGGAAAGCATTTTTCCTTTGTACTATTCTATCGACCATTTTTTGATTACTGGTCGACTATTGGTCGACCAATGATTAACCAATGATAGACTGTATTATTTGTGTATCGTTATTTGCGGCTGTCTGGGAGGTGGAACACTTGGCGGATGTCGGTCATGGCTTGGTCCGTCATGCCGTCGGGGATGAAGCCCATGCTGCAAGCTGACATATAGAGTATGGCGGCTTTGTTGAGGACATCTACTTCGTCAAAGGCCTCCACGATGTCCTCGCCTACGGCGAATACGCCATGTTTCTCCCACAGCACCACGTTGTGCTTCTTGATTTCGGCAAGAGTACCGTCGGCAAGCACCTGACTGCCTGGCAAAGCGTATGGCACTACGCCTATGCCCAGCGGGGCAAAAGCAAGTGTCTCGGGAATCATGCTCCATAGCGTATGTGTGAGGGTGTCAGCATCGAGGAACCGACGCGTATGGCTCATAGCAACAAGCTCGATGGGATGGGTGTGAAGCGTGGCACGATAGCTGCTACCACTCTCTATGAGGTAGTTCTGCACTTCGAGGTGTGAAGGCAGCTCGCTGGTAGGCATCACTGGCTGGTCGGCAACGATTTCGTAATGTGCGCCATCATCGCAGATGCGTATGATGCTGCCGTTCTCCATAGGACGGCGAGCAAGGTCGCGCATGCGCTTGCCTGTGCCTTTGGCATAGAGATAGTGACCACGCAGAGATGGCAGAGTCTTGCCGATGGGGATAGGCGCGGTGAGTGCTGCATGATTGCGCAGACTGTCGCCCACCTCGTCGGTGATGCGCACCGTGGTATTGCCACCGTTGCGCTCAGCCCATCCACGCTGCCAGAGATAGCCAGCCACTTCGGCGATTAGGTCTATCGTAGTATTCATTTTTCTTCAAATTTATATAGTTTCTATAGTAGTTGAGGTAGGAATGAACTGACAATAAGAATAATGAGTCCGACAACAAGCACTGCAATAGTCTTGCTGTCGCATCCGCGCCACTCCTTGAGGATGATACCCCATAGGTTGGAGAAGGTCACATTGAGTGCCATAAGTATGCACCAGCTGAAAGCCAGCAGCACAGGGCTGTCGGTGAGAAAGCCTTTGCCGAGGCTGAGTCCGAAGAACTGACTGTACCACAGCAGACCGGCAAGGGCGCAGAACGGCAGGTTGCGCAGCCAGAGCGCACTGTCGGCATAATCGGAGAAGGTACCGTTGCGCTTGTTCTGGAAGAGGCAGTAGGCCGCATTGGTGATGAACCCGCCAAAGGTGACAAGCATGGTGGCAGGGAGCGAGGCGTAGAGCGGCTTGGTGTCGGCAAAGGTCAGATGCTCGCCGTAGCCAAGTCCTATGCTGAAACAAGCGCTCATGAAGCCTGCCAGCAGTGCCACGACAATGCCCTTAGTGAAGTTGAAATCCTTGACCGCCTTGCGCTTCTCTTCTTCTGGCAACGCAGCACTCTTCATACCACCAGCTATACCGATGACGGCAATGCCCAAGAGGGTTACCACGACACCGACGATGACGGGTAGCGTCAGCGTGCCGGTATTGCCCGTGAAGACGGGCGTGAGGAGCGTACCCAGCGCGGCGCAGGTGCCGAGGGCTATGCTCTGTCCGAGGGCCACACCGAGGTAGCGCATAGAGAGTCCGAATGTCAGTCCGCCGACGCCCCAGAGCACACCGAAGAAGATGGTGAGCAATGTCTCGCGCGGATTGGCGGCAAAGATTGACCACAATTCGCTGAACGAATGTCCTTCGGGCACTGCCAGCAACGCACCGATGAGCGGGAAGACAAGCCACGCAAAGATGCCCTGCGTGAACCAGTAGCTCTCCCAGTGCCACGCCTTAATCTTATTTATAGGCACATAGCTGCTTGACTGGCAGAAAGCACCTATAGCGATGATTAGTATTCCAAGGATTAACATATATTGTGAAAGGTGAATTGTTTATTTAGTGAATTGTGAATTGACATTACAAAGTGATGAGTGAATTGTGAGTAGTGAATTGACATTACAAAGTGAAGTGTAAATCGTGAGGTGTGGATTTCAGATACAATCAAGATGGCAAATTCATCAGCTCTATATGATTATCTTTTGCTGGTCACCTCTGCTTCGTACTTCTCTATCTCGCTGATGAAAGTGTCGCCTACGGGTACATTGCTGCGGCGGCAGAACTCGTCATAGACGGCAGCCCACGGCATGGCCTTGGCCTCCTCCATGCGTGCAAGGAGTTGGAAGGTATGGCCCGCCAACTCGTCACGACGCATCAGCGTTGCCGGCTCAAGGAGGGCGCGCGTCATGCACTTCTGCGCCGCACGACTGCCGATGACATAGGCTCCAATACGGTTGATGGCGCCATCAAAATAGTCGAGTCCATAATGGACACGGTCGAGGGCACCAGCACGGACAATCTCGAAGAAAAGTTCCTGTGTCGGGTCGTCCATGATGGTCACATGGTCGCTGTCCCAGCGTATGGGACGGCTGACGTGCAGCATAAGCTCAGGCACAAACTGCAAGAGCGCGCTGACCTTGTCGGCAGGGCTCTCGGTGGGATGATAGTGTCCGGTGTCAATGGTTGGAATCTTGCCATTCTGGGCAGCATAGGCCGTATAGAAGTCGTGCGAACCGACGGTGAAGCTCTCCAGACCAATGCCGAAGACCTTGCCCTCGATGCAGTCCTTCATGTTGTCAAGTTTCTCCTCGAATATGGCATCGAGGCTCTCGCGCAACAGCTCGCGATACATATAATGGTTGACCGACACATCCTTGCATCCGTCGTGTACCCAAACGTTCATGATGCAGGGGTCGCCCTGAGCCTTGCCCATAGCCTCGGCAATATGGCGGCAGCGACGGGTATGCTCAATCCAGAAGTCACGGATAGATTTGTCTGGATTGGCAAGGCTGAGGTTGCCGCTCTTAGGGTGCGAGAAGCTGGTGGAATTGAAGTCAAGCATGGTATTGTGTTCTCTACCCCACTCTATCCAGCTCTGGAAATGAGCAGGCTCGCACTTGTCACGGTCCACCACCTTACCATGGAAGTCGCCGTAGATTTCGTGCAAGTTAAGGCGATGTGTGCCAGGAATAAGGCTTTTGGCTTTGAGGATGTCAGCACGCAGCTCGTCGATGTTGCGTGCCTTGCCGGGGTAGTTGCCCGTGACGCTCAAACCACCATCCAAGGCACCAGCCTGCACCTCGAAGCCGGTAACATCGTCCGCCTGCCAACAGTGCATGGAGAGATGGAAATCGCCCAACTGACTGATGACCTTCTCGGTATCAACACCTTGCTCGGCATAACGTTCACGAGCTATCTCGTATGATTTTTTCACATGTTCTTCGTTCATAGCATTATATTTTAATAGTTATTTTTCTTGTTGTTCATGTTATTTCTTTGGGTTATAAGTCTTTGTCGCCACAGAGCGTGCAATCACCTGTCTCAGATGCTTGTGTGACTCTACAGCTCCCACTGCGACAGCCTGCATAAGCATATTGCCCATTGCTGTGCACTCCGCCGGACCAGCCACCACAGGAAGGCCTGTAGCGTTGGCGGTGAGTTGCATAAGAGGCTCGTTAAGCGAGCCCCCCCCGATGACATGGAGTGTGCGGATTTCAAACGGAGCAACAGACCGCAGCATATCAAGTACTTCGCGGTAGCGGTTGGCAAGGCTCTCGAAGATGCAACGCGTAGTCTGTGCATAACCCTGCGGCACAGCCTGTTGTGTCGCCACGCAGTAGTTCTCTATGGCCTTAAGCATAGAGGGCGGATTGGCGAAGGATGCGTCGTCGGGGTTGAGCAGTGTGCCGCATGAGGGCGACTGCATGGCCTCGGCAATGAGCTGGCGCACATCGGCAGGTGCATCAGTCCACTCCTGCTGACAGCGACTGAGGAGCCATAGTCCGCAGATGTTCTTCAAGAGACGCGTGGTACCGAAGACACCTCCTTCGTTGGTGAGATTGAGGTCAAAAGTCTGCTGGCTGATAACGGGTCGCGGCGACTCGATGCCGAGCAGCGACCAAGTGCCACAGCTGAGGTAGGCGAAAGCCTCGTCCTGTGCCGGCACCGCAGCGACGGCACTCGCCGTGTCATGCCCTGCCACAGCGACGACGGGGACGCTGCCCATGCCCGTCATCTGTTGCACGCTCTCGCTGAGATGCCCCACGACGGTGCCAGGCATCACCTTGCGGCCGAAACGGTCGGCACTGAGGCCGAGGGCAGAAAGCAGCATCGGGTCGAAATCGCCCGTGCGAGGGTCCATCAGCTGACTGGTGGAGAGGATGGTCTGCTCGCATACCGCCTCGCCGGTAAGCATATAGGTAAGGGCATCGGGGATGAAGAGAATCTTCTCGGCAGCACGCAACGCGCTGTCGTCGTCATAGCGTTGCTGCGCCAGCTGGAACAGAGAGTTGAAATTCATGAACTGTATGCCGGTGCGGCGATAAACCTCCTCGCGAGGCACACTCTCGAAGAAACGCTCCATAGCTCCATCGGTGTAAGGGTCGCGATAGCAGCGAGGATTGCGCAGCGGCAACCCTTCGGCACCGAAGCATACAAAATCGACTCCCCACGTGTCGATGCCTATACTGTCAAGCACTATATGCTGCTCGACACAGAGACGCAACGCTTTGATAATTTCGTTATACAGGGCGAAGATGTCCCAAAAGAAACGACCATTCACTTCGATGATGGGGTTATCAAAGCGCGTCAGTTCACGCTGTTGCAGGCATCCACCATCCAAAGAGCCCAGAATAGAGCGTCCGCTGGTGGCTCCGAGGTCTATGGCAAGAAATGTTGGCATTGTATTTATCGTATTTTGTATTGTTCTTTGAGGTAAGCTACAATCTCCCAATAGTTACAAACTGTTTTTTTAATATACTATTTCACCTACCGAAGCCCACATCAAGTTGTTCTAAAAGGAAATGCAGACCATAGGGACGCACATCGGAGTTGTCGGCAAGGACGGTGTCACGCAGTGCTGTGCGACGAGCGGCGAAGATGCCCACACCGCCCTCAATATTAGAATAGGCGGCATACTCTTGGTCGAGCGAGCTGTTCATGAGTTCTATGGAGTTGAGATAGGCGTGCAGTGGCTCGTTGCATACGGAGAGAAAGATGACTGCCGTATCGACATAGAGCTTTGTAGCGGTGTCGCCATGCAACGAAGTCTCTACGTTGGCGAGGAATGTGGACATGGCGAGAGAGGTGGAGACGGCGGCATCATTTGATGAGGCAGCGAGCACGGGCAGCGACATATCTATATGGCGTAGCGAGTCGGGACGCTGATAGCGACAACGGTAGTGGTAGCGCACGGTGGCCTGATAGCGGCGCCCTCGAGCAAAGGGGAGCCATGTGAGTTGGCAACTTCTATTGCGATGAAAGCCAAGACGGCTGCTGACGGGATTGGGTGATGTGAGCCACGGCTCACGCGGCGCATCACCGACGAGCGACGTGGTGGCTGATGCGAGGACTTCGCCAGTGGCAGCCTTAGCCACAACGAGTTGATATATGAACGCGGTATCGAGGTCGCCGTCCTCGTTGCGATGCTTATATACGGGCTGCATGGGCGAGGAGAAGATACCCTCTGTCTTGTCGCTAAGCATAGCATAATCAAACACAAGAGTACGGACGGGCACGGCATCGGGACTATTCATCTCGTCCTCGCTACGCCATGCAAGGAGATGCACGCTGATGTCGCCCTCGGCGTAGTTGGTAGAGTCGAATATGGTAGCATAACTCTTCAAATCATCGTTGCCGAGATAGCATTTCTGCACACGCACATAGGATACCGTATCGTCTTGGTCCAGCAGGCAAAAGACCGACGGCACCTCGCGCCATTCAGCATTGGGTGAGAACTCTGCCTCACACGACCATAGCAGCAACGGCAACAACAATATGTAAACGTACTTTGACATTTTTTTCCTTTTTCGCTTTTTTTTATTATTGGTCGCACGAAAGCTACAACTCTTTCCCCTCACCCTTCACAATGTTCCGTATTACCACCGAGGCACAGGCGCAGCCGAAGGCTGGCGGGAGGTATGAGATAGTGCCTATCGTAGTGCGTTTGTTTTGAGAAGGCTCCTCTATCATGGCGTGAGAAGGGATTTTCTCGGTGGAGAAAACCACGTCGATGCCCTCACGCACCCCAAGTTTGTGGAGCTTCTTGCGCACCATTGCCGCCAACGGACATGTATGGCTCTTGCCGATGTCGGCAATCTGTAGCTGTGTGGGGTCAAGCTTGCCAGCACTCCCCATCGAGCTAACAACAGCGAGCCCAAGTCGATGGGAATGATAGAGTAGAAAGACTTTGGGCGAGAGCGTATCAATAGCATCTACCACATAGTCGTAATGTTGTTCTTCGAGAAGGCGTATCATCTCGTCGTCGCGCAAAAAAACGCTACGAGCATCGACTTCACAATCAGGGTTGATATCAGCAAAACGAGCCTTGAAGAGTGCGGCCTTAGGGAGTCCTACAGTGCTATGCAAAGCTATGAGCTGGCGGTTGATATTGGACTGCGAAACCACATCGCCATCAACGATAGTCATCTTCCCTACCCCGGCACGGCACAGCATCTCGGCGGCATAACCGCCAACACCACCCAGCCCCACGACAAGCACATGAGCCCTACGCAACCGTTCTACGCCATCGGCATGGAGCAGCATCTCGGTTCGGGAAGCGAAAGAATCCTGCGTGGTCATCTTTTTCTATTTTTTTTCATTTCATAATCTCGCTCACGCCTACCTCGTCGGTCATAATCCACGGTTTGAGCCCCTTGGCACGATGCCATTCGGGTATGCGCTCTATGCCCTGAGCCACAATGCGAAGGGCTTTGACCTGCCGACGTCCCGCCTTTACTTCAAAGGGGACGGCGAGAGGCACGTTGCGGTCCTGCTCGTCGGGAGCAAAGGGAGCGGCAATGGTGAGCGAATCGGTGAAGGTGGTACCGTCGTAGGAGAACGCTACCTTGACTTCGCGCGGCACAAAAATCCATGCCTCAGGATTGTGGGCAAAGCGTAGCGACACCTTGTCGATGTCAAGGGGCTGCGCTATCTGGAACGTCATGCCACAGGAGCCACCCGAAAAGCCTATCCATCCCTGCGAGAGGTCGCTGACATCACCCGTGACGCCGTCAATGAGGGCGAGGGCTGAGTTGTGGTTGTAAGGCGTATTGGGCTTGCGGTCGTAGGCTACAGAAGTGAGATAAGCATAGTCACACCGCAACATACTGGGGAACGAAGGTGCATCGCCATCACGGAAGGCACGTGCCTTGATGACAGTAGTACTGTTGATAGTGAAAGGCTTTTCGTAGAGTGGCGACGTGATAGTGGGGTCACTACCGTCGAGGGTATAGCGAATACTTGTCCCTTTGTCAGGCGAAGAGATGCTGATGGTGAGCGGCCCGTCGAAGCGGTCGCGGTCGCGCTCTATGAGAGGCATCTCCAGCACATCGGACGAGACCACAGGATACTCAATACGACAGAAGTCGGTAGGGTCATATTCCGTCGGGTCGTATGCCACGAGATGTGCCACGAAGTGCATCCGACGCTCGCTGATAACATCTTTCTCGTTGATGTCGAGACCACTGCGCGCACTACCTATACCCGACATGCGACTATCAACATTAAGTATCCATGCGTTGGCAGGCTTCGCCTTGCTATAGCTGTCGGCCTTAGAAAGAGAGCGGTCGTCGTAGGGAGAGACGGAGAAGGAGACGAGGCTGTCGAGCATGTGCACCATGAGACCTGTCGAAGCATCGGAGAGCGACACCCAGCGCGTCAGGCAACGACTGCCAGCCTCCTGCGGGCGATGATAGCGATAGGTCATAGCATCGGCCTTAGCCTCATGCACCGCTATACGCACACCGCCACAACGGTCGGCATAGCTCTCAATGTCGGCACCCATCCAGCGCACATTGTCCAACGCCTTAGCCACCTGCATCTGCACGCCCACGCGAGCTACAGAAGAGAGTGCCTCGCCGGCGACGACATCACAACTCATAACAATATCGCCCGTAGAGAGGAATAGCAGCGTCTGCCGCACATCCATCAGCGTAGCCCCCGATGCGGTGGCATAACGTGCCATCATATCCACAGCAACACGGTTGGAATCTATCTGACGGTAGGCGATATCCGTCAGGTGGCGTTGCAGCTGGTCGGGGTGCAGCTGCTGCCATGCTCGCGCCACACTGCCCTCGGCAAGGTCGTTGTCGGTGGGCAGACGCCAGAAATTGAGTCGCACAGGCGATGAGAGCAACTCGCGTCCATGATATTTATATGATTTTATCTCGCCAGAGAGCATATCGATGGTTGTCTCTCCATAGTCGCCTCTGACGGTGAGAGACTGCACCTTATCCTGTTTCGACTTCTCCACAGCGAGACGCAGCGGCGACGAGAGGTCGAACGTGAGCGGCTGTCGCTCCACAGTGTTCATAGGCAGACGAAATTGCTCGCCATAGAGCTCTTCGTCGGCAGCGGAACGGCGTTTGAGCGAGAAACGAACAAACAGTTCTTCGCCAGCGTAGAGCGTCATCTTAGGAATCATCAGCTTGAAATCCTTTCCACCGCCAGCATCTGGCAGATTGGGCACCTCGCCAGAGATAATAGACGGCTTAAGGCTCGTATATAGACGATATTCGAGGCGCAGGTCGTCGCCCGTGGCGAAGTCGGAACGATTAGCGATGCTGAAGTCGGCAGCGTCAATACTCACCGAGCGCAGCGCGACATTGAACGGGCGATAGATATAAGCCAGCTGACGCACCGAAGGAGCCTCGCTGCCAGACGATGTGAGCAGCCCATGAGCATAATGCTCACGGCCAGCACCATCTGCGGTGACAACATCATTCCAGCGACAGAAGAAACCACCCTGCACGAGAGCATTGTTCTCCACCTGTTGCCATAGCGGTTGGAGCCCTCCGAGGCTGTTGCCCTCGCTGGCACCATAGCCCATAAGGAGCAAGGGGCGCGACTGCTTGCGTGAGAGATACTGGCGTACCTGCTCAATTGTAGCCTTTTGAAGGCCAATGATGTCGGTGGACTCGCCATAGCCTGCACCAGCAAAGATGACGGGACGACGGCGGTCAAGGACTTTGAGGCGACGGTAGGCGGCATTCATGCAGACTCCATTGTCGCTACTCTCGCCAAGCGACCACATAATAATAGACGTATGATTCTTATAACGCTCATACATATCCTCCACACGAGCAGCGAAGATGTCCCTATATGCGTTGTCGGTGGCGATGGCCTTGCCCTGCGTGGAGAACGGAAAGAGGTTAGCATCGCACACTACATAAAACCCCAGTTCATCGCAGAGTTCGTAGAAACGCGGGTCGGCAGGAGAATAGAGCGTTGTGCGTATTGCATTGACATTATGATTCTTGAGACTACGGAGATGCTCTTCTACAAGGTCGTAGTCCACGATGCCATCGGCATCAGTAGTATAGTCGGCATATTGCACGCCACGCAACGTCACGGCACGCCCATTGACCATTATCTGGCTGCCACTGACCTCAACCGAACGAAACCCAAAACGCGTGCCAACAGTTTCTACAGACTCCATCTTCTCATCAAGGACACGGATGACGGCAGTGTAAAGCACTGGCGTTTCGGCACTCCATGGCGACACATTTCGCACAGTACGTTCTATGTTGACCGTCACCTCGCTGCGCTTGTCAAAGAAGAACCACTTGCCCATCTTCTCCACCTGCCGTCCCTGTGCGTCCCAAAGGAGCACCTCGGCATAATAGCGACCTTTGCGCATACGGTTGGAGACATTGATGTCAAGACCGAAGGCCCCCTGTCCTTCACCACTGTAGTCGGCACGCAGAGCATAATCGCGCACACAGACAGCACCTTTGAGTAGCAACGCAGGAACATCGCTGAATCCGAGATGACGCATATCGCGATTGGCATCAAGCAGGTTGGAGGTAGAGAGGGCTATCATCTGGATAGCCAGACTGTTGCGCTTGCCATAGACGAGGTGCTGCGAGATGTCAAATTCCGCTAACGAGCGACCGTCTTCGGCATAGCCCACATAGTGATGGTTGACCCACACATAGCATGCCGAAAGGGGTTGCAGTTGCAGGATGACACTCACTTCGGCCCAGTTCTTTGGCACATCAAATTCGTTGTAGTAGAGTGCCGTGGCGTTACCTTTCTCCATCGGCTCCGCGTTACGTGGGAAAGTTGGACGACGCAGCTGGCGACGCTCTTTCACCCACCGCACATCAGGCAACTCTATAGCAGCCCAGCCGGATGGCGCAAACGAAGGGTCTTCTATCTCTGCGGCACGGTCGGCATAGTCGGTAGTATAATCCACACGCCACCCCTCATCAAGAGGGAGGTAGGCTGACGACTGACGATAATCCCACTTCTCAATACCATTCTCATCATCATATGGTATGATGTTGGCTCGTTGCGGCAAACGATTTTGCGCAAAGACTTCGGGGGTACGCCACTCGTTACCCGTGTACTTGCCGGTCTCGATAGCCTCATCGTCCTGCGCTAACAAAACAAAAGGCAGCACCGCCATGAGCACTGCCATCGTATATCGTCTAATAATGCACTCTATTTCTTTCATTGTCAAGCGTTAGAGTTTATCATGCACGCCACCAGCACGGTAGCATATAGCTAATGAAGTACCGCACGCCAGCATCCACTGCCGCACGCTTAAAAGTTGATGCCCAGACCGCCACCAATGACATGAAAAAGCACACCATGCCGCTCGGCTACCACCCCATTCTCGCAGAACTCGACATCATTCATATTGACAAGGCTAAAGCGCAGATGGGCACTCACGCCAAATTTGGGCGATATAGCATAGCGGCCACCCACCTCGAGACCGAAATAGGCACCACCCTTTTTGATGGATACCGCATCGGCGCCACCGCTAGACTCACCCAGAGGCAGAGAGTAGCCTGCACGCACCACGGTGAAAGGCGTGAGACGCGAGCGCAGATAGTGACTACGCAGCTCTATAAAGATTGGAAGCTGAGTATAGGCGTTAGTGCCATCATGCATAAAAGTAACACCCAGACCAACGCCCGTCTCTTTGCGATACTGGAACCCCATCACGACAGTGAGCTGCGACAGAGAGGCGGCATCATACTTGCTGTTAACATTCTTGCCATAAGAGAAATCCACCACATTGTACAGCCCATACCACTTAAACTCAATATGTTCTTGAGCTATGGCAACACATCCTGCCAGCAGGAGAGCGAGAGAAAGAAGGAGTTTTTTCATCGTCATGTCTGTTTTTCAGACTACAAAGGTACACTTTTTTATAATATGGCGAGCGAAAAAAAGCATTTGGCATCAGTTTTCTATTTGCTATAGCACTATCTCGTCGCCAGCAGCATTGCAGAACTTGTACTCCAATAAGCCGAGATTTTGCTGTGGCTTGGCCTTTATCAGCGTGCGGAACTTATACATCCAGCGCATACGCAGAGATGGCAATCCTTTTGTGATATAGGCATAGACGTATGGATGTGCTATGACTGTAAGCCGCTTCTCACCCTGCACCGTCACGAGGTGACGCAGACTTGCCTCTATCTCATCGACAACGACGAGACTCGACTTGATAGTGCCCGTGCCATCGCAGAGTGGACATTTTTCCTGCACATTGACCTCCACGGCAGGACGCACACGCTGTCGTGTGATTTGCATAAGACCAAACTTGCTGAGAGGCAAAATAGTGTGGCGCGCTTTGTCGCGACGCATCTCCTCCTGCATGACATCAAACAGCTTTTTTCGGTTCTCCACCTTGTGCATATCGACAAAATCGATAATGACAATACCTCCCATATCGCGCAGACGCAGCTGCCGCGCAATTTCTTTGGCACTCTCTATGTTGACCTCGAGAGCCGTATCTTCCTGCCCCTCGCCACTCTTTATATGGTTGCCGCTGTTGACATCAATAACGTGCATGGCCTCCGTATGCTCCACATAGAGATATACGCCAGAACGAATGGTAACAATACGGCCGAAGGCGCGCCGTATGTCGCGCTGGACACCAAACTGTTCAAAGATGGGTGTGTCCATCTTATAGTACCTCACTATGTCTTCCTTGTCGGGCGCAATGGAACGGATATAGGCACGTATGTCGTTGTAGGCCTTTTCTTGGTCAACATAGATATTATTGAAATCGTCGCTCAACACATCGCGCAGGAGTGCCGATGCTGCTCCCAGCTCCGACCACACCTTCTGCGGACCATTGATGCGCTTTATATTCTCGGTGAGCTGCCTCCACTGGTCGAGAAGGGTGCGCAAATCGCTATCAAGTTCCGATACAGAACGCCCCTCGGCCATGGTACGGACGATGACTCCAAATCCATCGGGTTTGATACTCTGCATCAGACGACGCAGACGCTTGCATTCCTCGCGGCTGCGAATTTTCTGCGAAATAGATATTTTGTTTTCAAAGGGGACAAGGACAAGGTAGCGTCCGGCGAAAGAGATGTCGCCAGTCATTTTGGGACCTTTGGTAGATATTGGCTCTTTGGAGACCTGAGCCAGAATAAGCTGCCCGACCTTCAGTATTTCACTAAGATTGCCTGTTTTTTCAAGTACAGGCTCAATCTCGAACCCTTTTAGGGTGGTCATGGCGGCATCGCCATTCATGGCACGCGTAAGGTACTTGGTACACGACTTGTAGTTGAGACCGAGGTCAAGATAGTGCATAAAACCATCCTTATCAGGTCCCAAGTCTATGAACGCAGCATTAAGCCCTTGCATAATCTTGCGGACTCGACCAACGAAAATGTCTCCTACAGAATAAATATTGTCGTTTTTGTCCTTATGAAGTTCGACGAGCTGCTTGTCCTCTGTCAAGGCCAGCTGCATTTCGTCGTCTTTTACAGATATGATTAGTTCCTTTGTCACAGAAGTAATGTTTTTATTTCGACGAATTGGTTATTCGGTTAATTGTTTTTTTCGGTTAATTAGAATTAACTATTATGAATCCGGATTCTCTGCGAATCGTTTTTTTATCGGTGAATTAGAATTTATTTTAACGAATTATACTTCTCGGCGAATCTCTTTTTTTCGGTGAATTAGATTTAATTATTATGAATTCTACGTCTCGGCGAATCGCATTTTTATCGGTGGAAGTGGGATGAAAGTATGATTCCGCATTTTTGACAAATTAGTTATTCGCTGAATGGCATATACATCCCTTACATTCATGAGAAATTCTAAAAAACAAAAACAAATTACACAGAATGACTAAAAGGTCATCTGGTGTAATTTGTTTTAGATTTAGATAGATGCTGGCGACGCTAAGAAGAAGCGTAACTGTGGCAACACAGGCTACTTACTTCTTCTTATGTCTGTTCTTGCGCAGGCGTTTTTTGCGCTTGTGCGTAGACATCTTGTGTCTTTTGTGTTTTTTACCGTTCGGCATAGTTAAAAATATTTTTATAATTTATAATCAGTTATTCTTAGCTTTTTATTTAGCCTCACCATCTTTCACCTCGGTCATAAAAGTCTTGGCAGGCTTGAATGCGGGGATATTGTGTGCTGGAATAATAATGGTAGTATTCTTTGAGATATTACGTCCGGTCTTTTCAGCACGTTTCTTAATGATGAAACTGCCGAAACCACGCAGGTAAACATTCTCACCTTTTATCATAGTGTCCTTTACAGTCTCCATAAACTCCTCAACGGTGGTCTGGATGACGATTTTCTCAATACCTGTTTTCTGATAGATATCAGATACGATTTCAGCTTTTGTCATGGCTAACAGTCTTTTTTTATTTATCTATTAACTACTTAACAATTCTTCCTCAAAAGAATGAGTTGCAAAGATACGTTTTTTTTTTGAAACGGCGAAAAAACTTTTATTCCCGTATTGCAGAGCCTCATTTTTGGAGCATGAGCAGACAAACATCATCTGTACGTCAATCGTTGCGCGACGCACAGCATGAGAGCATTATTCGGCACCAAACTGCATCAGATAGGCCTTGATGAAATTGTCTATTTTGCCATCCATAACCCCCATAACATCGCCTGTCTGGTAGTTGGTGCGATGGTCCTTGACGCGGCGGTCGTCCATGACATAGCTTCTTATCTGACTTCCCCACTCTATCTTCTTCTGTGAAGCTTTTATTTTTGCCTGTTCTTCCATGCGGTGACGCAGCTCGCGCTCATAGAGCTGACTGCGCAGCAGACGCAGGGCGTTCTCCTTATTTTTGGGCTGGTCGCGCGTCTCGGTGTTTTCGATGAGTATCTCTTCCTCGGCACCCGTATAGGGGTCTTTGTACTGATAGCGCAGACGCACGCCACTCTCCACCTTATTGACATTCTGCCCGCCAGCGCCACCACTGCGAAAGGTGTCCCAACTGAGGCGCGACTGGTCCACGACGACTTCTATGCTGTCATCCACGAGCGGTGTGACGCTGACCGATGCAAACGAGGTCATACGCTTGCCTTGCGCGTTGAAGGGGCTCACACGGACGAGGCGGTGCACTCCCGTCTCGCTCTTCAGATAGCCATAAGCAAACTCACCCTCTATCTGCATGGTGACGCTCTTGATGCCGGCGCCCTCACCATCGAGGATGTTACTTATTACAACCTTGTAGCCCGTGCGCTCGGCATAGCGTATATACATGCGCATGAGCATCTCTGCCCAGTCCTGCGCTTCCACGCCGCCGGCACCAGCATTGATGCTGAGGACAGCATCAAAACTGTCGCTCTCATTGCGCAACATATTCTTAAACTCCAGCTCTTCAACGAGTTTGGTAGTGGATTCTATCTGCGCCAGCATATCCTCTTCTGTGGCGTCGCCAGCCTCGAAGAACTCACCCATCACCTGCATATCGTCGCAACTTGCATTGACACTGTCGAAAGCTGTCGTCCATGTCTTTTTCCCCTTTATGCCCTTTAGGATTTTTTGTGCCTCCTTAGGGTCATTCCAGAAGTCGGGGTCTTCTGTCTTGCGCTCTTCTTCAGCAATCTCGGAACGCAAGGTGTCGATATTGAGAAAGCGATGCAGATTGTCTCTGCGTTGCAACAAGTCTTTTATAGTTTCAGGTATAGTCATTTAGTAATTGTATTTTATTTTTAGTGGTAAACAATGATATAGCGATATATCATCAGCAAAACAATGACCAGAATGAATTATATCAAGATTATATCTATGCGGCAAATCATTTAGAACAATACAATGATAATATGATATAACTATTTGACAAGCACTACTATTCCGTAGCAAGGATTTCGTCGACTACTTTTTTCACGCCTGTGCCAGCCTTCTCCTGCACTATGGTTATTGGACGCGAAATCTGCACTGCCTTGGGGTCAACGACATAACATGGAGTTGACCGTGGCACATAGTGTATCAGTCCTGCCGCCGGATAGACGTTCATGGAGGTACCCACGACAATGAAAAAATCCGCCATACTGCATAGTTCTGCCGCCGGCTCAATATTTGGCACTGCCTCGCCAAACAGCACTATGTGAGGACGCAGCTGAGCCCCGTCAGGAGCAAGGTCACCGATATGTATGTCGCGGTCGCCCACATCGACAATCAGTTTATCATTGCGCTCGCTACGGGCCTTGCCCAGCTGACCATGCAGGTGAAGGACATTGGTAGAACCAGCACGCTCATGCAGATTGTCTATATTCTGCG
Source organism: Bacteroidales bacterium (assembly GCA_017451385.1). GTDB lineage: Bacteria > Bacteroidota > Bacteroidia > Bacteroidales > P3 > Colimorpha. Next base: position 39,613 of record JAFSPS010000047.1, on the reverse strand, counting down.
TGATGATATTCACTTCAAACTTCTCTTCAAGACGCACAAGCTGCCTGTGTCCCTCATTGGGTTGCGCTTTGCGCATCTGAGGACAAAGCATATTGAAAAAATCGATTACCTTTGCCGGATTACTCTCATAGGCCTCATGCGTGGCCACCTCCTCTACAGGATAGTTCATCCATAGGCCATCGCTGTCGCGGAAAGTACTGATACCGCTCTCGGCACTGATGCCGGCACCCGTAAGTACTACTACTCTCTTTTTCATTTCATATTATTTATAATTCTCAGACTCTATAGTATAAAACTATATGTAATATAGCTTATTTGATAATCTCAAGGGTTGTGCGCCGGTTGGCAGCCTTGCCCTCTTCGGTGTCGTTTGATGCTACGGGCTTGGATGCACCATAGCCACGATAAGAGAGACGCGATGCCTCTATGCCCTGCCGCACAAGGTATTCGTAAACCGCCTTAGCACGCTGCTCGGAAAGAGTCTTGTTGAGTTCTGCACCGCCAGTATTGTCCGTATGTCCGGCAAGTTCTACATGTATGTCGGGATTGTTGCGAAGCAATGAGACTACAGTAGCCAGCTCGGCATAAGAGGTTGGCATAAGTTCATAGCTGGAGGTATTGAAAAACACGTTGCGCAGCGTAATCTCCTCACCAATCTCTATGGGTGACAGCGGCACTTCGAGAGCCGGCGGAGTCTGTCCGATGCCCGCCTGAAAATCAAAGTTGGCAGAGTAGAACAGGTAGCCTTTGGCAGAGACGTGCAGCGCATACGTGGCGTTGGCAGGCAGGCTGACCATAAACTCGCCGTTGGTGCCGTCGCTTGTGGCGGCAGCCACCTGTTGTCCCGTGGCGATGTCAATCACCTGTACGGCGGCCGAAAGGCGCGCCCCTGTCTTGCGGTCGTAGGTGACGCCCTTCTGATAGGTGACGGGGACTGCTTGCACGTCTGCCGGCAACTCAAACATATACAGGTCTTGTTTGCCAAAGCCCTTGAGCCGTTCGGACGAGAAGATGGCAGTATGTCCATCAGCAGCGACAATGATTGAGCTCTCATCGCCAGCGGTATTGATAGGGTAGCCAAGGTTGACAGGCTGCGACCAATGCCCGCTATCGTCAAGCTCGGACATAAAAAGGTCCATGCCACCCATGCCCGTATGCCCATCGGAGGAGAAGTAGAGCGTACGGTTGTTATAGTGGATAAAGGGCGCCATGTCGTTGCCTGAGGTATTGATTGTGGGGCCGAGGTTTTCGGGGGCACTCCACTTGCCGCCGCTGTATGTGGTCTTGTAGATATCCATGCCACCATAGCCGCCTTTGCGGTCGGAGGCAAAATAGAGCGTGCGCCCATCGATAGAAAACGACGGCTGCGACTCCCACGCGCCACTATTGACGGCAGGACCGAGGTTGCGCGGCTTGCTCCACTTCTCACCCTTTCGGGTGCACATATACAGGTCGCAGCGGCCAGCACCATCTTTACGCCCACAGGCAGTGAAAAACATGATGCGGCCATCCTGAGAGATACACTGCGCTCCCTCGTTGTCGTGCGAATTGACAGGCTCCGACATACGCACCGCTTTGGTCCACTGCCCATCGACGAACGTGGAGATGTAGAAATCCTCCTCCAGCGGTGCATAGTGCGTTGTCTGACTATTGGCAGGAAAACGGCGTGTGAATATCAGTGTCTTGCCATCAACGGTGAGTGTCGGCAGATATTCGTCGTCGGCACTGTTGATAGCTGCGCCGAGGTTCTGCGGGTTGAACGGCACCGGATGAGCAATAGAATGCTGGCGAAAACGTGCCACGGCAAGGCTCTTACGCGCCTTCTCTTGCCACCGCGGATAGCGTTTATCACGCTGAAGGAAAGCCTCATAGCCTTTTATTGCCTGTTCAAGGTCGCCTTGCTCCAGCATGATATCGGCAATGGTCAGATACACCTCATTGAAGTCAGGGTCGGACTTGAGTGCGGCACGGAAATAGTCGAGCGCACGGTCACGCTGCCCCTGATGGAGAGCCGTAACGCCCTGCTCATACTGGCGCACAGCTTTCTTGTTGCTACTACTGTAGGTCTGAGCCGACAGCACAGAAGATGCCGCAAGCAGGATGACGAGTGTTATGATATGTATTCTCATAATGGTTCGTTACACAATAAAAGCGTTACAAATAATGGCAGACACAACATCACTGAGTACAACGGTGCAATAAGTAATCCACTAAAGGCAAGAAAACGGAGAACTCGCATACCGAAATGCAGCGAGGTCTCCGTAGGATGTTGCCGTAGAGTCGTCAAGCGTTGACGAGGTGGTAGGTATCTGATGCGATGGCATACTCTTCGTCGGTAGTCACCACGAGAGTAGTAACGCGCGAAGAAGGCTTGCTGATAACACGGTCCTCGCCCATCATCTCGTCACTTGCCGCAGCGTCAAACTCGATGCCGAGGAACTCCATATTCTCAAGGATAGGCTTACGCATGAACCATGCATTCTCGCCGATACCACCAGTGAAAATCAGCAAGTCGCAACCATTCATTTCGGCCATATAACCGCCTATATATTTCTTCACCTTCAGTGCGAACATGTCGAAAGCATAGGTGGCGCGCTCGTCGCCAGCATCACGACCGGCGCGCACGTCACGCATATCCTGCTTGTCGCCAGTGATGCCGATAAGTCCACTCTTCTTATAGAGTATATTGCTCATCTGCTGCGTGGTAAGGTTCTCTTTCTCCATGAGGAAGAGCAATGCTCCCGGGTCGATGTCGCCGCAACGCGACCCCATGATAAGACCTTCAAGAGGCGTCATGCCCATAGTAGTATCGACAGAGCGACCGTGGTCAACGGCGCAGATGGAGGCACCGCTGCCGAGATGGCAAGTGATGATTTTAAGGTCTTTCCAGTCCTTTCCAATCATCTTGGCACCCTTCTCAGCCACAAAGCGGTGGCTCGTGCCGTGGAAGCCATAGCGACGCAGACGGTATTTCTTATAGTATTCATAGGGCAAGCCATAGAGGAAGGCCTTTGCGGGCAGCGTCTGATGGAACGAGGTATCGAACACAGCCACTTGCTTTACATTGGGCAGCACCTTCTGCATGGCGCGAATACCTTGCAGGTTGCCCGGGGTGTGGAGCGGTGCGAGGTCAGTGAGACTCTCTATAGCTTCGATAACTTCGTCGTTGATGATACAGCTGTCGGGGAATTTCTCGCCACCTTGTGCCACACGATGGCCTACGGCACCTATCTCTTCATAACTCTTGATGACGCCAATCTTGGGGTCTATCAACGCATTGAGAACTATCTGAATACCTGCCGTATGGTCTGCGATGGGGACCTGCTCATAATGTTTCTCGCCACGATACTTATGGGTGAACTCGCCCATCGGGAGACCTATGCGCTCCAAAAGACCTTTTGCTATTACATCGGCCTTATCGCCCTGCATATCTATAAGCTGATACTTGATGGACGAACTGCCGCAATTAAGAACTAATATTTTCATAACAATAATATATTTTTATGATTTATAAATTTTTACCGCACAACAAGCATGCTTGTTTTTCTTTCAAAGGTAGCATTTTCGATTGAAAAATGCCAATTCCTTTTTAACTATTTATTAACAAATAAATAGACAATGAAATAACCTTAGTGAAGAGTGTATTGATAAGTGTATTCAATCCCACATTTTTAAGCACGAAATACAATCTATGGCATTTTTGAACATTTACTGCGTACAACTTTATTCAATTTGTTTTACAAGCAACCACCGTAGAAAAAAAATGTCAGTATGCGTATGCTGATGACAAAAAAACACGAAAAAACTTGCTTTTCGTGTCATTTTTCGTGTCGCAAATTTGTTACTTTTAAATTTGCAATCATATTTGTTGTCCAACCTGGATTCGAACCAAGACTGACAGAACCAAAATCTGGAGTGCTACCATTACACCATTGGACAAACTCTGTCTTTTGCTTTCCCTCAATCAATTAAGACTCTAAAAATCCCCTCTTGATTTGTTAAAAGCGTTTGCAAAGATAATACTTTTCTAAGAATAAAAAAAGTTTTTTTTTCACCTGACTCGCCTTATTGCCTGCAGAATATGGGTATATTGCTGATTATCCACATCATATATACCTGTCTCATCAAGCACATCTATACGGACACGCCCTGACGAGTGTATTATCTTGCCATCCTTCATGGCAATACCGACATGGGTGATATGGTCTGACGATGTGCCAAAGAAGCAGAGGTCGTCGGGACGCAAGTCGTCAAAAATCACCGGCACACCCTGCTGTGCCTGTTGCCATGCGTCGCGTAGCAGACGGATACCACATCGCATGAAACACACCTGCGTCAGCCCCGAGCAGTCGATACCCATGACCGTGCGCCCTCCCCACAGATAGGGTGCGCCGAGGAAATGCAGCATAGCATAGTCGGACGGTCGCTGACAAGGGCAGGCAGGTTCTGCCGCCACTGGTTTGGACGAGTATTGCCTCCCGTCTATCCACCCCTCATATCCGTCGTAGTCGCCACGGATATAAAGCCAGCCATCGCTGACATCAAGGATAACGAAACTATCGCCCCTCAACAATTGGTTGACCATCTCCGAACGATGGGACGGCTCGCGGCGCACGGCGACGGCAGCAAGATTACAATAACCTTTTTCGCCCATTTTTCATACAACACTTAGATTATTGCACATTTTACCATTCACATTTCACTATTCACCATTCACATTTCACAGATCATACCTGTCCGTATTTGATTGCCAAGATAACGCGCTCCATGAGTTCATCATCCTTATTGTTTCGGGGGTCGTACTGGGCCTTGAGGTTAAGACCGAAGAGACGTGCAAAAACCTGATAGAAGGTGGCGCGGAACGAACTCTTCAACTCACCAACCAATTTGTAAGGTGTACGACCCGTCTCACGGTCTATGAGTTTGATAAGCACCTTGCCCTGTGAGAAAGTGCATTTCTTGAGTTCTTCCTCAAACTCGGCACGGAGTTGGTCCTCAGCCTCATTGATAGCAGCCTTCCGTTCGCGACGACTCATCGTGGCAAGCTGTTTCTCGAGATTGTCAAGACGTTGATGCGCGATGATGGCGTATGGCATCATCTTCTTGACATTGCGTATAAGTTTTTTGTTCTTTTGTTTTTCTTTTTCGGAGAGGAACTGATGAGACGAGACGATGCTCACCTCATGCAGCTGATACATAGGGATAGTGTCGCCCTCCAGCACCGTGGCAAAGCGCACCTTCTGCGTCGGAGCCTGTGCCATAGCGATACCACAAAACATCATGAAAAGCAAAGGAAAAACAACGTATCTCATAGCAGCAAAGTCTTTAGGTTAGGTCTTGCAAATATAAACTACTTTATCTATACAATTAGTATAACATAAATAATTTTTCTTGCATAAAACGATGATAGAGGACAAGGATAAACAAGAAATAGCTATTGATTAAAAACTAAAAGTTAAAGCACATCATTTTGCTCGTTTTACATTATCATCAACATTCATCTATCTTTTTGTCAAAAATCTCACATTTTATTTTGCCAAATTTGTCAAAATCCTCACATTTTTCAGACTTAATTGCTTTTATCTATAAATATTATTTTGCAAACTCCCATAGGCAAATCAACAATGTGTTTCATACATATCCTTTGCGTTGCACTTCCAAGTTGATTTTTAAAATAAAGATGGGGCCTTTTTGCCCCATCTTTATTTTAAAATAATATAAATAAACGTCGAATACCTCACATAAGCATTCGCATAATTTATTTAGCTTCAGGAGTTGCAACAAATTTGTAATCCTTCAATACAATGTAGAAATTGCCCTCCAAGGGGTTTTCATTGCCGTTGATGTACCAATCATATACGCTATACAACTTACCATTGATGGAAGCCGAGATGGTATTATTGGTCGGGTCGTAAGCATCCAAGAAGAAATCACCCCAACTACTTACCGAATACTCAGGATGGAATTGCTCTTTGTATTCAGGATTATCATTTGCCCTATATTGGTCAGCGATTGTTTTAGCGTTTTGAGCATTATGGATGTAACTCAAGCTAAATGTAGTCCATCTATTGCTATTTTCAGCATCAACCCATGTTTGGAAATACTGCTGGAGTTTGGGGAAATAAAAAGACTCGTCGTCAGAGTTATAGTAAGCACGATACATATAATATGTGCTATCTTCCATAGTGTAGAAATAACCATCGTGATAACCAAAGCTATACTCCACGAGGGTGTCAATGTTAAGTTCAAAAGCGAACGTCAGGCTGCCATCAGGTGTTGAGGCGAGAAGACCTTCCTCGATATTGGGGATAAACTGTTCGGTGTTGCCACCATTATTACCACCATTGTTATCGCTGTTGTTGTTAGCATCGGTCGATTCCTCTTTTTTGCATGCGGAGAACATGAGAGCACCGCAGACAAGGGTGAGGCCCATCAAATAAAAAAACTTTTTCATTGCTTTTATTTTTTAAGGATTAATTTTCTTTTTCAAAAGTCATGTTGTTAACCGTGACGGTGAGACGCTTGAGAGCACCAGGCTCCTGAGCATACGCTTCATAGTCTTCGCCCTCATATTCGAACTCGAAGCCATACTCGTTGAACATCTGCATATCAAGGTTGGCATTGAATTTGAGCGTAGTAGCATCAAAAGAGACCGTAGAAGCACTGGTGATGCTGTAAATTGTCCAGTCGCTATAGACTTCACCATCACTGATTTTTTCAGTAATAGCATTGGAATGTGCCTGATTGAAATAGAACTCAGTGTGCTCGACATCAATCTCATAATTATCTTTCACATTGCTGGCATAGAGGTTGAGGTAGGGGTTCTCAAACACTATTTCGCTACCATCAGCAACCATCTTGTAAGCGGTTTTGAAGTTAATCATGCGGTCATAGCCCGTGAACCAGTTGCCCTCCTTCAGGAAGAGACCCTTATTGTAGGTCATGGTGTAGCTTTTTCCGTCGAAATTAACCTGAACACTGAGCATGTTGATAATGTCTTCAGCCTCTTCTTTTGTGCAGGAGGTGAGCATCATGCTGCTGGCAATAAGTGCCAAGCCGAGAAATTGAAATAGTTTTTTCATGGTTTTGTAATTTTATAAAAATCAAATATACTATTCAGAAATCGTAGATAGTTTATATTCAGAAAATCACATACAACACAACAACCCTCGCAAATACAATTCTGCATGCAAAGATAATTTTTTTTTCTGAATTATAGAAAAAATGTAATTTTGCATCATTCTGTAGTAGGAAAGAATGATAATCCTTTACAAGCAAAGAAGATAAAAGTCAAACAAATAAAATAACATTACAATGAAAAAAATCAGTTTTATCGCAATGTCTGCCGTTGTAGTGATGGGTCTTGCCGCCTGCAACAACAACAACCAGCAGCCCGCCGAACAGCCCGCTGAGGACACCATCGTAGTTGCCGAACCCGCTGCTGAAGCCGTAGAGGCCGAAGCCGTTGCCGAGGTTGCAGAGCCCGCAGCCGAAGCCGCTGCCACTGCAAAGCAGACCGAGAACAAGGTTGTGAAACAAGCCAAGAAAGCTGCCGAAGAGGTTGACAGAACTGCTAAAGAGGTAGTTACTACGACTAAGGCTGTTTCTGAGGCCACTCAGCAGACCGTTGGTGCTGTCACCAATGCTGCACAGACCGTCAGCAACACCACCAAGGTTACGGCTCAGGAGCTCAACACCGCCAAACCCGTTGAGAAAAAAGGCCGCAAAGGTCGCAACTAATTTTTTTAGACGAACCATACAGACAAAAGGACACATCAACGTGTGTCCTTTTGCTTTATAAAGACAGAGAAATGAAAAAATACATTTTTATTATTATATCTCTTACCCTCTGCGCCACAATTCTCACGGCTTGCGACGGCGAGAGAAGTGAAATAAAGCACGCTGCCAAAGGCTACCTTGACGGTGTGGCCAACTACGACTTCGATGCTGCCGAACCTTACGCCACCACAAAGACCGTAGAAGAGACCTTCTCTTTCTTCCGCCAGATGATGACGATGACCGACACGAACTATATCAACTCGAACACTCCTGCCACGATAAAGATTGGCAAGGTGAAACAATATAGCGACAGTACGGCAACGGTATTCTACCACAAACATACGCCCATCAAAGATGTGAACGACTCTGTAACTCTGGTGAAAGAGGATGGCAAATGGCTGGTGGAGACACTCATCGAGGTGCCCCCCATGATACGCTTCATGCTGGATGCCAAACAGGACAGCACGTTGCGCCATCCCGAGAAGCATTTGCTTAACGAATAGTGGCAATCCCGACATACACAAAAGCAGAAGAGCCTCTATCACATCGGGATAGGGGCTCTTCTGTTCTCTTCCCAAAAGCACATAGAGCTACCAGCGGTCGTTGTGTATGCGCGTTGCATCGTATTTGTCCTTGGGCAGCGTGGTGCCGTCATGGTGTCCGATAGGGACGATGCAGTAAGGTACCACCTCGGCAGGGAGAGCGAGTTCAGCCTTTACCGTTGCCATACGGTCGGCAAAAGGATAGCAGGCAGTCCAAACAGCACCGAGGCCATGGGCTTCGGCAGCAAGGAGCAGGTTCTCGGTGCAAGCCCCCATATCGTCACGCCATATAGGATTGGCCTCGCGTTCACCATTCATGCTGCCACGCACAGCACGTGTGGTGTCGGCACAAAGGACTATGACGACGGCAGCCTCTTTGAATTTAGGCAAATTCATATTGTCCGCAAAGATAGCATCGAAGTTGCTCTTGTCCTTAAGCACGACAAAACTCCATGGACGTACGTCAACGCCCGACGGAGCCGCCATTGCGGCGCGCAGAAGGATGTCGATAGTGTCGTCGCCAATAGTCTGAGCAGTGTACGAGCGTACGCTCTTGCGCTGGCAGATGTTGTTGATGACGGCATCGGCAGTGTCGCTCTCGCCAGTGCCGCCACAATTGCAGGCAACAAAAAGAAAAGCAGCAATGGCAATCAGGAATACTTTTTTCATCTTGTATTTTTTTTAATGATTATATGATATTTATGTCCTATGGTCGGTAAAGGATATATGATGACTATAAAACTTCAATATGACGAATCGTTAGGTGGAATGGGGCATCTATGGAGTATTGCAATAATCCATTGGCATTGTTTATTATCTCTCAGTCAGAGCGTCCATCGTCTGTGCTATCATGTCGAGCATGGTAGCATGGTAGTCGTTAAGGAACGAGCCAGCTATGCGATTGGCAATGACGAGGCATACGGTGAGTGCATGGTGATTCATGAGTGTCGAAAGAGCATAGATGGCAGAGGTTTCCATTTCGAGGTTAGCCACACGGAGGTCGTGCCAACAAAACGAAGCAAGACGGGCTGTGAGGTCTGGTACGCGAGGAGCAAGGCACACATCGCGTCCTTGTGGCCCATAGAAACCGGGGGCTGTGGCTGTGATGCCCTGATAGCGGTTAGTGCCTACACGTTGCAGCAGGTCGAGGCTACAGGAGGCAGCATAGGGTTGTGCCACACCGTCGGGGAGCATCATGTGGTCGATGAACGAGTTTGCCAAATCAGGCTCCAAAAGCGAAGGCGTATGTTGGTAATAGTGAACAAGGCCATCGAGGCCAACCGCATAGCGCGATGCTACGACAGAGCCTGCTGGCAGGTCGGGTTGCAAACCACCGCATGTACCCATACGCACGAGACGCAGGGTGCGATGCGTTGAACGTCGTTCGCCGGTCTGTAGGTCGAGGTTGGCAGCGGCATCAAGTTCTGTCATCACTATGTCGATATTGTCACATCCCATTCCGGTGGAGAGCGCAGTGAACCGTGAGCCATGATAGGTGCCGGTGAGAGCATGTATCTCCCGATTGCTCGACTCATGCTCTATGCCATCAAAAATGGTACGGAACATATCAACGCGTGTAGGGTCGCCGACAAGTAGCACATTGTCAGCAAGGGTGTCGTAGTTGAGGTGGATGTGATAGAGGGTGCCATCAGGCGCAAGCACCAATTCGCTGTCTTTTTTCATTTTAGTTGATTAATATATCTGTTAATTGTTTTCTTTGTTGTTTTCTTTGTTGTTTTCTTTGTTGTTTTCTTTGTTGTTTTCTTTGTTGTTTTCTTTGTTGTTTTCTCCGTTAATTTCTGGTAATTATTATTAATTTCATTTTCATATATTTCTCGACGAATTATAACGAATTTGCTTGAATGTTTAATGCTCTGTGGATTATATTGTGACGAATTTACATGAATGTTTTTGCTCGGCGAATTATTATGAGATGTGATGAATGAGCTTTTCTTAGCAAACGCTGGGTGACTAATTGTTGTCTTAGCGCACTATATACACTTAATAGCATGGTTATCGGTACGACAATTTTTCAACCTTCGACAGTAAAAAAAGAGAAATGACACACGTTATATATTGCTTAACATTAAAAACTTAACAACACAAATACCGATTTCTTTAATATTCAAAAATAAGGTAAAAAAATGTAATAGAAAGAAAAGATTTTTGACATTTGGTGTTTTCTTTGTATTTTTGCAAAACAATATTAACCTAAAAAACAAAATAAACAATGGCTTACAAAATTACTGACCGCTGCGTAGCCTGCGGTACTTGTGCTGGCGAATGCCCTATGGGTGCCATCTCTGAAGGCGACATCTACAAGATTGACGAGGATACCTGCGTGTCGTGCGGTACCTGCGCCAGCGTATGCCCCAACGATGCTATCGAAGAAGGCTGATAGACATTGTAGGACAATAATGAAATGTGCTACGGCTCATCTCTTTCGAGATGAGCCGTAGTTTTATTTTGCCACATAATGATGCAAGAAACGGCAAACGGTATTCCGCCTTACACTCCTCTTTCGTTCTATTAGCAAACACTACCAACGGTTGTAGCGGTCATAGCTGTCGCGATGCCGACGACGCCATAGGAGGATTAGTATAAGACCTACAAGCATACCGCCGAGGTGTGCGAAATGAGCCACACCATCGCCAGTAGAGAATACACCCAGAAAGAGCTCCAGAGCAGCATAACCTATAACAAACCATTTTGCCTTGATAGGGACAAGGAAATAAAGGAATATAAGTTCGTTGGGGAACATCATGCCGAAAGCAAGAAGAATGCCGTAGATAGAGCCTGACGCTCCAACAGTAGGAGAAACACTACCCGTCATGTGCATGACAAGCATATTAAGCAAGCCAGCACCAATGCCGCAAAGTATATAATAAATCAGGAAACGACGCGTGCCCCATATATTCTCAAGCAGATAGCCAAACATCCAGAGTGCGAACATATTGCCCAAAAGGTGGTCAAAGCCAGCGTGCATAAACATATAGGTGAGCGGCTGCCATATACGGAACATGGGCGAACCGGCAGGCCACAAGGCTAACAGGTTGGTTATCACCACACCCTGATAACCACCAACGCGCACTAACGCGAGGGAGCCCAGAAACATTATGATATTGATAATGAGGAGGTGTTTGACTGCCGTTGGCAGCATACGAAAACCTTGGGGAGAATACGACATACGATGATAAAAATTACGTTTTTTATGGTGTTGCCTCTTATAGCAAACACATTGATGGATAAATGATTAAAGTAGCTTGGATAGTTGGTCGGACGTGAGTGTCGTGAGGATGCGTTCGCTGGAAGGGCTTATTTCCGGCACCTTGCAGCAGAAGAGGTCAGCGACGAGTGCCTGTATCTCTTCCTGCTGAAGCGGCTGCCCAACAGGCACCGCCATTTGACGAGCGAGGGAAAGACATAGTGTGCGGTCGCGGTCGCTAAACTTCTGAAGCATTGAGTTTTTATATTCGGCGATAAGCTGGTCAAACAAAGGTTGCAGCTGCCGCTCTTTGATGTCGGCAGGCGTAGCAGATACAACAAAAACATTTTTCCCCAGAGGGCTTACCTCAAAGCCTCGCTGTTGCAGGTCGGGCAGAAGCTCGTTAAACATGTCGGCGTCAGCAGAAGAGAAGGTCACATTAGCAGGAAAGAGCAACTGTTGTGCAGACACAGACTGTTGGCGGTCCATAAGCCGCTCATACAGGATACGCTCATGTGCACGATGCTGGTCTATAACCATGAGCCCCGACGGCATAGCAGTAACAATCCAATGGTTGAGAATCTGCATACAAACGCCACCAGCAGATGGAGCCACGGGTGGGACAAAAGAACCTATTGTTGCAGGCTTTTGCCCATCTGACGAGGTGTCGAAGAAATTATCCCATCTGTTGGAGGCCGGCACATCATCGACAGGTTCACGATGTGACGAAGGACGAAACCCTCCAGACGATGTATTTGTCGTTGGTGTGAAAGGATTATAGTCGGGATTGAACGAAACCGTAGGCTGCGGCGGAATATACCCTTTCTTGGCCTCGGAGAAATCCAAATCAGGCGACGGGTTAAACTCCAGCTGCGTGGCAAGCGTGAACTGTCCTATGGCTTTCTTTGTGGCAGCACGCAGCAAAGAGTACAATATCTGCTCATCAACAAATTTCACCTCAGTCTTTGTTGGATGGATATTGACGTCGATGCGCGAAGGGTCAACAGTAAGGTTGATAAAATATGAAGGATAGTAGCGGTCAGGGATAATATCCGTGTATGCCTTTTCTATGGCTGAGCTGAGGGCTGGGTGCTTGATGAAACGATTATTGACAAACAAGTACTGCTCACCACGCGACTTGCGCGCATACTCCGGCTTCCCAACATATCCGCTGACAGAAAGTAGTTCGTTGTCCTCGTTGACGGGGAAAAAACGCTCTCGATAGGCATCGCCATAGAGCTGGCAGATGCGCTGTGCCAAATTGCCAGGACGCAAATCATAAAGCATCTTGCCGTTATGGTAAAACACGAAAGCTTTGTCGCAGTTGGTCAGAGTGACACGACGAAAGACCTCCTCGATATGGCTAAGCTCTATACTGTCCTTCTTTAGAAAATTGCGCCGTGCCGGAACATTGAAGAAAAGGTTTTTGACAGCAATAGATGTTCCCACCGGGCACGCTTCGGGTGTCTGCGACTTAATCAGGCATCCCTCGTTGATAACGAATGTGCCGAGGTCGTTTTCTTGTCGTCTTGTCTTCAGCTCCACCTGCGAGATGGCGGCAATGGATGCAAGTGCCTCACCACGGAAACCCATAGTATGCAACTTGAACAGGTCGTCAGCGACGCGCACCTTAGAGGTGGCATGACGTTCAAAACAGAGGCGTGCGTCGCCATCGCTCATGCCGCATCCATCATCAATGACCTGTACGAGGGTTCGACCAGCATCTTTCACAATAAGCTGAATCAATGTCGCTCCAGCGTCTATGGCATTCTCCAAGAGTTCCTTGACAGCAGACGCCGGACGGTCAACGACCTCGCCAGCAGCAATCTGGTTGGCAACACTATCAGGAAGTATGTTGATTAAGTCGGACATTGGTTTTATTAGTAGGAGAAAAACTATTTTTTAGAAAAGGGGTTGCAGCATAGGGCTTCTCGCCAGAGCTGCAACCCCTTATAATAGAGGATTATGCTTCAGATGTTATTTGATTCGCATCTTGTAGAACGAACGATATACAAACACCAAAGCGATGATTACGAACAGCACGCCGACATAAGGAGCTATGCTTCTGAAGTTCTCGCTGATAGCAATCTCCATAGCCAAGACACCGAAGAGCGTGGTGAACTTGATGATGGGGTTGAGCGCCACAGAAGAGGTATCCTTGAAGGGGTCGCCGACAGTGTCGCCAACGACGGAAGCATCATGAAGAGGCGTTCCCTTGGCTTTCATGTCAACCTCGACAACCTTCTTGGCATTGTCCCAAGCACCACCGGCGTTGGCCATGAATACAGCCTGGAAAAGTCCGAAGACCGCGATGCTGATGAGGTAGCCGATGAAGAGGCATACTGCATTATCACCGCCAATGCTGGCAGGAGACGACAAACATGCGAAACCAAGAGCGAAGCAGAAGATGGCGATAAAGATGTTAATCATACCACGCTGAGCGTAGTTGGTGCAAATCTTGACAACTTCCTGACTCTTCTCGGTGTCGGCTTTCTTAGGAGCATTGGGGTCGAGCTTGATGTTGTCCTTGATGTACTCAACAGCACGGTTGGCACCCGTAGTAACAGCCTGCATGGAGGCGCCTGTAAACCAATAGATGACGCAGCCACCGAGGATAAATCCGAGGATGCTGTAGGGATTAAGGAGATTGAGTATAGCCTCAGGCTCAATACCGAGAGTTTTCTGAATCATGAGGATGAGAGAGAAAATCATCGTCGTGGCACCAACCACAGCAGTACCGATGAGCACAGGCTTAGCGGTAGCTTTGAAGGTGTTGCCGGCGCCGTCGTTGGCCTCAAGATAATATTTAGCCTTCTCAAAGTCGGGAGTGAAACCGAACTCATTTTTCACCTCGCGGGTCGTCTTCTCTATGTCGTCCTCGATGAGGGAGAGCTCATAAACGGACTGGGCGTTGTCGGTAACGGGGCCATAGCTATCAACGGCGATAGTGACGGGACCCATGCCAAGCATACCGAAAGCCACAAGGCCGAAGGCGAAGATGGAATAGTAGGGGCCGAAAGCTTCGCCAATGCCGAAAGCAGACGATGCCATATAGGCAATGAGCATCAGCACGAAGAACACAACACCCGTCCAGAAACCGCCAAAGTTGCCGGCGACAAGACCAGAGAGAATGTTGAGGGATGCACCGCCCTGTTCAGAGGCTTTCACCACCTCGGTGACATGCTTTGAAGTGGGAGAGGTGAAGAGTTTTGTAAACTCGGGGATGAGTGCAGCACCAAGCGTGCCACAGCTGATGATGATAGAAAGTGCAAGCCAGAGGTTGGGCATGTTAGGAATGTCGCGCAGCATGAAATAGGAGGCGAGGAAAGTGCCACAGATGCTGAGGATAGAGGTAATCCATACGAGGGAAGTGAGGGGCTGCTCGAAGTCCATATCGTCGGCCTTATTGTATTTGGCCTTTGCGATAGCGCCATTGACATAGTAAGCGAGGACAGAGGCGATGATGCCGAGAATACGCATTACGAAAATCCAAACGAGAAGTTTCACCTGCAGTGACGGGTCGGGGACAGCAAGAAGGATAAAACTGACGAGAGCCACGCCGGTGACGCCATAGGTCTCGAAGCCGTCGGCGGTGGGTCCGATGCTGTCGCCAGCATTGTCGCCAGTACAGTCAGCAATAACACCGGGGTTGCGCGGGTCGTCCTCACCGATTTTGAAAACAACCTTCATGAGGTCGCTTCCGATGTCGGCAATCTTGGTGAAGATACCGCCAGCAATACGGAGGGCGGAAGCACCAAGCGACTCTCCGATGGCGAAACCGATGAAGCAGCTGCCAGCAAGGTCCTCGGGCATAAAGAGGAGGATGACCAGCATGAGAACGAGTTCGATACAAATCAGCACGATGCCGATGCTCATACCAGCACGCAAGGGGATGTTGAAGAGTTCAAGAGGTTTGCGACGCAGAGAAGCAAAGGCCATACGGGCGTTAGCATAGGTGTTCATGCGGACGCCGAACCATGCCACGCCGTAGGAGCCGAGAATGCCGATAACCGTCCAAAGGAGAACGATAAAGACATTGCCCCATGACATATCGGAAAGGACACCGAAATAGAGAGCTATTGCGGCACCGATGAAGCAAAAGAGGACAACAAGGAATTTACCCTGCTGTTTGAGATAGGTAGAACAAGTCTTGAAGATGACGTTGCCTATTTCAAGCATTGACTTGTGGGCCTTCTGCTTGCGCACATTGTTGAACTGCCAGAAGCCAAAAATAAGACCAAGGACAACAATAAGGAATCCCCAGTAAAGAATTTGAGTACTGCTGTCGGAAGCAAATCCTTCAGGCATCTTGAGGTCTGCTTCGCTTGCAAACGTTAGTACCGGCAAAAGGAATGATGCCAGTGTTGCAGATAATTTCTTCATAAATTGTTGGTTAATATTATTGTATGTTTCTAAAGCGCTTAAAATAGGGTATGCAAAGATATGTTTTTTTTTGTTAAATTACGATATTGATTGATAAATTATAGAAAGAAAAGTGCCTAAAAACAAATTTGCATATAACGTCTAATACTAAAACATTGCCACTTAGTCTTCCACAGCCTTTATGCCGGGCAGTTCGCGACCTTCAAGGTATTCGAGCATAGCACCGCCACCCGTGGAGACGTAGGAGAGCTGGTCGGCAATACCCATCTGGTCAACAGCTGCCACCGAGTCACCACCGCCAACGGCAGCAAAAGCACCGTTACGACAAGCCTCGGCAACATAGTTGGCGATTTCGCGCGTGCCTTTTGCGAAAGTAGGCAACTCAAAAACGCCTGCAGGACCGTTCCACAAAATAGTCTTACTGGCAAGCACTATCTCCTTGATAGCCTTGCAGCTCTCGGGGCCACAGTCCATAGACTCCCAACCATCGGGGACATCGTTAGAGGGGACGATACGCGTGTTGGCATCATTGCTGAAAGCATCGGCAATGACACTATCCGTAGGCAAATAATATTTCACGCCACGGCGTTCCATCTCGCGCATCAGCTCAAGGGCTATCTCCATCTTGTCATCTTCGTGGATAGAATTACCAATCTTGCCACCAAGCGCTTTGGTGAAGGTGTAGCGCATACCACCTATAATAATCATGTTGTCAACCTTATCGACAAGATTTTGCAATATATCTATCTTGCTGCTCACCTTACTACCGCCGATGATAGCAGTGAAAGGACGCTGCGGCTGTTCCATGAGCCGTTTGAGGTTAGACACCTCGTGCTCCATGAGGAAACCGAAGTACTTGTCATTGGGGAAAAAGCGTGCAATGACGGCATTGCTGGCATGCTCGCGGTGTGCAGCGCCAAAGGCATCGTTGACAAAGCAGTCGCCCAACTTGGCGAACTCTTCTGCCAGTTGCGGGTCGCCCTTTGTCTCGCCGGCATAGAAACGCGTGTTCTCCAAAAGGAGAATTTCGCCCGGACGGAGCTCGGCAGCCATCTTGCTCACCGTAGGACCGAGGAGCTCCTGGGTGAACTTGACAGGGCGGCCTACCAGCTCTTCGAGGTGCGACACCACCATCTGAAGCGAGAACTTAGGGTCAAAACCATTCTTGGGTCTGCCGAAATGCGACATCAAAATCACAGCAGCGCCGTCAGACATAAGTTTATTGATGGTCGGCATAGCCTCGCGCATACGAGTGTCGTCGGTAATGTGATGTTGTTCATCAACGGGTACGTTAAAATCGACACGAAGGAGGACCTTACGTCCGTTGAAGTTAATGTTTTTTATACTGTGTGGGTGCATGATAAAAATTATTGATTTGTGAGAAATGTTGCTAATCAGAGATTAGGCAGCATGATGCTCAGGTTCTTGCACCGCCATACCTATGTATAGCGCTGTGAGCATTGTGAAAACAAAAGCCTGGATGTATGCAACCAAACATTCGAGAAGGCTAATGAAGACACTGAAGATTACGGAGACTACGGAGACGGCGCCACCTACGGCAGTGCCAAAAAGGTTGCTAAGGATAAAGATAATGACCACGAAGCCGAGGATGACGATATGTCCTGCCGTCATGTTGGCAAAGAGACGGACCATGAGGACAAACGGCTTAGTGAATACGCCTAAGAGCTCAACGGCAGGCATCAGTGGGAATATCTTGAGCCATGCCGGCACGCCGGGAGTATTGAAAATGTCGGTCCAATAATGCTTGTTACCGCTGAGGTTTGTGATTAAGAAAGTGATGACGGCGAGGATGCCAGTGACGGCAATACATCCCGTGATGTTAGCACCGGCAGGGAAGAATGGTATGAGACCGAGAATGTTGCAGAAGAAGATGAAGAAGAAGAGAGTAAGCAGATAGGGCAGGTAGCGCTCATGCTTGGGACCTATCATTGGCTTGGCTATGCTGTCGCGCACAAAGACGACAAGGAGCTCTACGAGCGACTGCAAGCCGTGAGGCGCTTGATTAGGATTACGCTTATAGGCTGAACGTGCCACAAAAATGATACATATCAGAAGAATGCACGCAATCATGATAGCTGCCGAGGTCTTGGTGACAGAGATGTCTATAGGTTTTACGACATTGCCAGCAGCGTCCACCTTAGGATTGCCGTCCTCGTCAACACATATAATCTCTTCGCGTTCAAGTCCGCCACCGACAAGCAGGTAGCCTTTATAAGGCTGATACTTGCCGTTATGCGGATGGCCAAAACGCGACGACATGAACATGTCAAGATGTCCGTCGTTGATGAGGACGATAGGCAACGGTATAGCAACAGCATGCGAGGTGCTGTCATTGACCTTATAATCAAACATGTGCCACGAATGAGCATCCGTAACATGTCCTATGATTGTTGAACCAGCATTGAACTCCTCTTGGTTGGCAAAAACCAACGATGAAGCAAAGAGAGCGATGAAAATGACGAAAAGTCGTTTCATGAACAAGAATATTGGATAGTGTGTTATTTTAATCGTGTTTTATTTAGGGCTGCTGACATCGTGTACTTGTAAGATATACAAAAAGATGCTACTTGGATTTATTTTTGTGATATATTATCAAGCAGGTTTGTCTGGTGGTCAACGTCAAAAAGATTGAGCTGGTTTTTAGACACCTCATCGAACGGCGTGCGGGCATATTCGCGCAAAGCCGCCATGACAATGCGGCGTACAGCCACGGGACGCGTACATTTGTTGCTGCGTGCATAGCGCGTCAGCATTGTAGTCTCTCGCTCGTTGAGGAGCAACGAGAATCGTTTTTTCTTAACCTTTTTTGTTTTCTTTTTGACTGGCATAATCATCTACATAAATAGTCCTACCTGCCGTCGAACACGGCAGGTAGGCTATGACCGTCAATTCGTTATATACTGATAAGTAGAATATACAACCATCGCACGTTGCTCGCGTTTGTTGTCGCTGAAAGCAGCATCACGCGCCACGGAAGCGAGTTGTCGTACACTCATCACGGCCTCTGTCATCTGCCCGAGAACGCCAGTAGTCTTCCTGCCCTTGAACTGCGAGTAATATGTCAGCTCCTGCTCGTAGTATTCCATTATGCTATCCCACAGTTTGGCAGCACGGTCATGACCGCAGATACGGGCAACAGGGACAATATGATAGATGCTGTACTTGTCGTTGTAGAAATTGGACGAGGGGAAGAACTTATCGGCAAGGTCCACCATCTGACGTGCGCGCACGGTGTCGTTATAGTTGTCGATAAGGTCCTCGGCACACAAGTAGAAAGTCTGTCGCTGCACGTTGCCCATGTTGAAACTTACGGGGTCCACATAGATGTCACTGTTGAGATTGCCCCATTCGAGAGGATGTTGCTGTCCAGCGGCATCCGTGTAGCCATTGATGAAATAGTCGAATGTAGAAGGAGTGAAACGGCGATAGGAGCGAGTACGCGCCACCTCATTGGTGACAATGTCGAAGTAAGGAATGAGTTTGTAGTTCATGCCCTCTTGTATGCTGTAGCGCTCCACCAATGGGAATGCTTTCTTAATATAGGTGGGGTTCATGATGCAGATATCGCGCTCGAATTTATTGGTACCCAATATGTCGAGAATCATAAGCTCATGGCGGTAAAGCACTGACGAAGAAATCTCCCAACGTATCTCGGGGTTAACCTCAGCGGCCTTTTCAGCTGGAATAACGCCCAGCTCCACAAGATGCGGTATGTCAAGCGTAATCTTGAATCGTTTGGTCGGTAGGGTGCAGAAACTCTTGCCGCTGCCAGCATCATATTTTACATACTCTGTTGGTTTCTCGTTCATACGGCGCAACAAGTCGCTGACTTCCATATATTCCGTAGTATTGCCCGTGAGATAGATTACATCCTTGCCGAGTCCGTAGAAATCCTTGGACAGCGTGAACGGCAGAGCGTCAGACTCATAGAGCTTATTATAGAGTTGCTCCACATACCAGTACATGCCCGACAGAGTATAATTAAGAATACGCACATCGGTGCGGAACCCTTCCACCTCTTGCGCATACCAGAGCGGGAAGGTGTCATTATCGCCGAAGGTGATGAGGACACCGTTTTTCTTCACCGAGCCGAGGTAGTTCTTAGCAAAGTCGCGAGCGGCATACTTCTGCGAGCGGTCGTGGTCGTCCCAGTTCTCCGAAGCCATAAGCACAGGCACGGCGGCAAAGGTGACCACAAAGACTGCCGGTAGGACAATTTTATAAAGATTCTGTTTCTTAACGGCCTTAGTAATCCAGTCGGCAAGAGCCATGACGCCAAGACCAATCCATATCGCAAAGAAGCAGAACGAGCCCACAAAAGCATAGTCGCGCTCACGCGGCTGACGCGGCGGCATGTTAAGGTATATGGCAATGGCTATACCCGTCATGACGAACATTATGAGGACTATGAAGGCATCTTTGCGATGACGCATAAAGTGATAGACAAGGCCCAGCACACCCAGCAGGAGTGGCAAGAGGTAGTAGCGGTTGCGAGCCTTATTGTTGGCAAGATGGTCGGGCAGATTGTCCTGCGGACCAAGGCGAGCCTCGTCAATAAACTTTATGCCGCTAATCCAGTTGCCGTTGATGTAGTCTATCGTACCATCATCATTGAAATGATGACCTTGGATGTCATTCTGGCGACCGGCAAAGTTCCACATGAAGTAACGCCAATACATCCAGTTCATCTGATAGCGGTTGAAGAAACTGATATTCTGAGCCGCCGAAGGCTTGCGGTCGCCGCGCACGCGGCCTGCCCAAAACTCGTAAAACTGAGGATGCTGACGTCCGCGGTCGCTACTATACATACGCGGGAAAAGGCCCGTATGCTTCTTATTGTAAATATACTTCTGCGCATGGTCTGCCACAATGTAGCGGTCCTTGCCATTACGGTCCTTGCCACGCACATATTTAGTATATCCGTCTGTAGCATTGATAGGGTCGCCCGCCGTATAGAACTGTCCTGTCAGCAACGGCGTGTCGCCATACTGTTCGCGACCGAGGTAAGCACGCAGAGCCACAGCATCCTTAGGCGCGTTCTCGTTGAGCGGCGTATTGGTGTTGGCACGGATGACGAGGACAAAGAACGTAGAGTAGCCTATGAGTAACATCACGAAGCCGAGGATGCCGGCATTGATGACCGGCTTGTTCTTCTTGCGAGCCGAAGTGTACCACAGCCCCCATACGCAAAGGGCGGCAAGCATCACGAAGAAGAAGATTGTACCACTGTTAAATGGCAGTCCCAGACTGTTGACGAAGAATACATCGAAAGCCGAATCAATATTCACGATGCCGGGGATGATGCCCCATAGGATAACCGCAAGGAGAACGAGCGATATAACACCACTGATTATGAAACCCTTAACAGTTGTTTCGGGATATTTGCGGAAATAGACCACATAGACTATAGCCGGAAGGGTCAGGAGGTTGAGCAAGTGGACGCCGATGGCTATGCCAACGAGGAGGCAGATGAGCACCAGCCAGCGCAGCGAGCGCGGGTCGTCGGCCTGCTCTTCCCATTTCAGTATGGCCCAGAACACCAACGAGGTGAACATGGACGACATAGCATAAACCTCGCCTTCCACGGCAGAGAACCAGAACGTGTCGGAGAAGGTGTAGGCCAATGCGCCAACCACGCCAGCGGCAAATACAGCCCATGTGCGAGGGTCGCTAAGCGATGGATTCTTAGGGTCGGGCAGCAGATGCTTGCCCAGCAGCGTGATGCCCCAGAAAAGGAACAAGATAGTGAAACCGCTACACACTGCCGACATGACATTGACAGCAAAAGCCGCCTTCGTCGGGTCAGAGAACATGGAGAATAAGCGTCCGATAAGTTGAAAAGAAGGTGCTCCAGGAGGGTGCCCCACTTGCAGCTTGAAGGCCGTTGCTATATACTCGCCACAGTCCCACCACGACGCTGTAGCTTCGGCGGTGAGGATATAGACTGTGCATGCCACGATGCAGACGAGCCAGCCTATAATGTTATTAACCAAATGGTATTGCTTCATATTTTTTTAATTTTCTGAGGTCTTGTTTTGTTTGTCTCTAATAAACGCTTCACCATCTTAAAGCAAAGACACAGTGCTATTTACCCGTCACTTCGTTGCGGTTGATAGGCATTGTCATGCAGCGAGCCCCACCGCCTGCGCGAGGCAGCTCACCAGCCTTGAAGGTTACCACGCATTTGGCATAGTCGTTGATATCGACTTTGCCGGAGCATACGTCCTCGGCAGCGAGGACGGAGAAACCAGCATGGTCGAGGGCGTCAATGGTATGGCTATTACGCTCATAGCCAATGATGCGTCCCTCGTCGAGGGCAAAGAAGTTGGCACCGCTGTGCCACTGCTCGCGTTGTTGCGTCCACGCGTCGTCGCCACCACAGAATACGGGTTCGAGATCCATACCTACCTCCTTGAGGGCCTGCAAGATATTATCCTTCTGCTCATAGCGTATATTGCCGTTATCTATAGTGATAAGCGTGGTCGATTTGTCAGCAAAATTGCCAGTCTTACGCAGCATGGGTTCGTACATCATGCACTGGTGGGTGCTGAGGAACGTGAACACCATGTCGAGATGAATGAACGACTCTGGTTGCATGGGCAGCTGCTGGGCTATGATGTGGAACTTAGGGCGTTCCTTAGCAAAAGTCTGTGCGAGATAGTCTATACCCTTCGTGTTGGTGCGTATTCCCTGCCCTATGCAGAGGAGGTCGTTACGCGCTATCTGCACATCGCCGCCTTCTGTGCGAGCGTCAGGACGCCACTGCTGGGCGTTAAGCGTCTCACATCCGAAATAATGTTCAAAGATAGTCTTGAAAATCAACGTCTCACGGCGACGCACTTGAAACGACATAGAGTTGATAAGCACTCGGTCGTACATACTTGACGAAGCATCACGCGTGAAGAAGAGGTTGTAAAGTGGCTTTAAGATAAAACGCTCGCCGGAGAACTGCTCTGGGTAAAATCCTTTGCGGTACTCATATCCTTCAATGAGAATGCGTGCAAGAGTGTCGTTGTCAAGCTGCAACAACTCGAAAGCAAGACAATCACAATCGTCTATGGCGCAGCTTTCGCGCACCAGCTTCTCGCGCACCTCGCTGTCGTCAAGGAGCTGACGCAGCAGGTCGGTGACATAATAAACCTTGGTCCAACGCTCGAAGACACCACAGAAATTGCCGTATTCTTGGTCAACAATACGCTTATTAAGAATGTCGCTGTAAAGGGCTTGGGAAGCGTTTTCGGGAGTCATGAGTTCTATTTCGACACCCGGACGATGAAGGAGCACAGCGTTGAGTCTGCCACACTCCGACGTTACATTTACCTTAATACTACTTTTACCTTGTTGCATAAAAAAGTTTTAGTCTGTAGCAGAAACAATATGCAAACACACTGATTGTTAGCGTCTTTGCACATCCAGCTACAGAGATTGTAGTTTTGCAAACTTACAAAATTATGCTGATATATTGGTATTTTTTAGACATATATAGTTATCGGCGCATCAGCATTCAACGACGAAACATGCTTGTATTCAAACGATTGCAATCATCAAAACAAGTCTTATTTATTTACTAACAGCAAGATAAAGAAAACTTCCGCCATATAGGCGCACACTGCGTTAATCTTTTGTTTTACTTTGCATCATAAAGGTTTTATTTTGCATCACCTAAAAAAGAACTACAGCAGAATATTCCGCATTTCTTTTTCCATAAAAAAAACGAGAGAGCCATGATACCGCGTATTAAATCTTACTACGACTGGATTTATCCGAACTACGCACCCGAGCAGCACCTTGTCAACGACCAGCTGCGGCGTGCGGTGCAACGCTACGACCATTTGGGCTATTTCCTCATGGGCGTGGCACAGGCAGAGCGCAACGGACGCAAATACATAATCAACACGCAAGGCGAGGAAATACTGGAGAACAGCTACGACGATATGCACTTCGATATTTCAGGAGGGCTCATCAATGTGATAAAGGACGGATTGAATGGCTTTTGCGACCTTGAGGGACGGGAGGTGATAGCGCCAACGCTGGATTACGTGGGCGTCTTCTGCGACGGGCTGGCACCGTTCGGCGTGGGAAAATACCCCAACCGCAAGTATGGATATATCAACACTCAGGGCGAAGTGGTGGTGCCACCAATCTACGATTGGGCAGACTGGTTCTGTGACGGACGGGCTCGTGTGGGTATGGTAAATCCAGAATACGGACGAGTCTATGATGAGAAGTACATGTTGGGCGGCATTGTCGCCGAAGTGCCAAGAGAACAGGGATTCCAGTGGGTTCTAAACACCAAGGGCGAAAAGGTTTTCGAAGTACCCTATACGGGCATATACGACACTGTTGACGAGCATTTCCGTGGCGGACGCCTGCGAATACGCCACAATTCGAAATACGGACTCTTGGACCAAGACGGCAACGAGGCGGTGCCTTTCATCTACTCGTGGCTGGGCAATATTTATGAAGGCGTAGCCCCGTTCTCAAGGGACAGCCACGAAGAACGCCCTCACTACGAGATGTATGAGGTGCAAGACAGCTATGGCAACACCATGCAGCGGTGGCAACGGACGATGAGAGACGAGATTAGCACCATCCGCGGGCTCGTCGATGCCGATGGCAACGAGGTCATGACACTCCCCTACCGCTACATCGACGGCTTCGAAGACGGCATGTCGCTTGTGACCAGGCGTTGCAATATTAACGGCACGAGCAAAGAACTGATGGGCTTTATCGACCATAGCGGCAACGAAGTGGTAGAAACAATCTACGACAAAGTTCACAACTACAGCGAAGGACGCGCCTGCGTTCACCGCAAACACAATGGCCACAAAGTGTCGCTCGTTATCAACAGAGAAGGCGAGGCGGTGATGGACCTCACACAGTTCTCTTCGCACGGCCTCAGATATGCCGACGGGATGATTGACATCGCAATAACAGACAGCGAGACAGGGGAAAAGCGTTTCGGCTTTGCCGACAGAATGGGGCGAATAGCCATACCGCCAAAATACGACCAAGTCGATGACTTCTCCGAAGGCTTGGCAGTGGTGAAACGCAACGGATGCTACGGATATGTGGACAAGGTGGGCAACGACACCTTCTGACCCCGCAGTGCACAAGGCTATCTGATGCCGAGCAGCTTATGGGTCTGCAGCGAGAGGTGCCAATGGGGATGGGCCATGCAGTAGTCTATCACCTCCTCGCGATTGTCCGTCATGTCGCCATCTATGGTGCGGGCACAAGGTTGCAGGTAGTAGTGCGACGACCTAATATCCGCATGATAGCGCTCCACCTCTTGACCCGTAAAGACCACCTTGACCTCGCTGGCATCTGTCAGCACCACCTTCCCGCCCTCTTTGGGCGACACGGTGACCCAGTCGATGCCGGCAGGCAGCGCATGGGTGCCATTGGTCTCTATGGCTATGTAAAAACCAGCATCGTGCAGGGCGCGGACAAGGGCATCGTCAGCCTGCAGCGACGGCTCGCCCCCCGTTAGCACCACGAAACGTGCCGGATAACGCATTGCAGACTCCATGATTTCACCCAATGTTATAGCACGCGATGACGCAAAATCGGTATCACAAAAGGGGCAGCGCAGATTGCACCCGCTGAAACGGATGAAGACGGCAGGCGTGCCCGTATGATGGCCTTCGCCTTGCAGCGAGTAGAATATCTCGTTGATGCGGTACAGACTATCCATTCCTCATCCTTTCCCTTTTGCTCATTGCGTCTTCTCTACTCGTCGCGCTCGTAGATGGCGAGGTTGCCTTCCGACTCTTGCACCGACACCTTGTAGCAGTTCTCCACGTTGTCGCATATCCAGCGCGCCATGTTCTCGGCGGAGGGGTTGCAGTCCAGCTGCTCGTTGATATACTTATGGTCGAACTTCTCTTTCACGATGCGCTTGATGTGCGTGAAATCCGTCACCATGCCGTCTTGATTGAGCTCCTTGGAGCGGCAGAAAACGGTGATGACCCAGTTGTGACCATGCAAGTTTTCGCACTTGCTCTCGTAGGAGAGCATCAGGTTGTGCGCCGCCGAAATAGTGAGGGTTTTCTGAACGTAGTACATATCCGTGTGATGTATGTTGCGTTACGTAATCTGATTGCTTTGGAGTGATAGCGACATCCTTGTCGCATGGTTTTATTTGTCGTATCTCGTCTTGTCGTCTATACCCGCATCGTGCAGGGCCTGACGACGTTCGCGACAGGTGGCGCAGACGCCGCAATGGTGCGCGCCGCCGTTATAGCACGAGTAGGTCTCGCTGTAGTCAATATCCAGCGCCTTGCCTCGGTGCGCTATGTCGGTCTTGGTGAGGTTGGTGTAGGGGGCGAACAGCGTGACGCCTTCGTATGTGCCAGCCTGCACGGCGGCGTTCATAGCCTCGACAAACTGCGGACGGCAGTCGGGATAGACGGCATGGTCGCCGGCATGGTTGGCTATCATGATGCGTCGCAGCCCCTCGCTCTCCGCCAGCCCTGCAGCCACAGAAAGCATGATGCCGTTGCGGAATGGCACCACGGTGGAGCGCATATTCTGCTCGTTGTAGTCGCCCGTAGGCACTGCGGGACCACCCTGCAGCAACGACGAGCGGAAATACTGCGCCATGAACGACAGCGGGATGACGATATGCGGGATGGCGAGACGCTGGCAGTGCATACGCGCGCACGCTATCTCGCGTTCGTTGTGACGGCTGCCATAGTCGAACGTCAGCGCAAGAGCCACTTCGTGCTGGTAGTCGTAGAGCATGGTGACGGAATCCATGCCGCCACTGAGGACAAGAAGGGCATCTTTCATAGCAAAACACGATTCATTTGTGCCATACGGCGCTCATGGAGCATCGTCTGATGTTCTGCGTCGGCATAGTTGGCAAACGGATAGATTGATATACCTCCTCGCGGAGTGAAAAGCCCCGTAACTTCAAGATAGCGAGGCTCCATGAGCCGCACCAAGTCCTTCATTATGATATTAACACAATCCTCGTGGAAGTCGCCATGATTGCGAAACGAAAAGAGATAAAGCTTCAACGACTTGGACTCCACCATCTTCTCTCGCGGGATATACGATATGACGATACGCGCAAAATCGGGCTGCCCTGTGAGCGGACATAGCGAGGTGAACTCCGGACAGTTGAACGTCACGAGGTACTCATTGTCGGGATGCTTGTTGACAAAGGTCTCAAGCACCTCGGGAGCATAGGTGTCGGGATAATGGGTTTTCTGGTTGCCGAGCAACGTTATGCCGCTCAGTTCATCGGCTGTTCTCATAGTTGTTTTCAGATTTTTAGAGCGGAAAAACAATAGCGCTCATGGTTCATAATCGCCTGCAAAGGTAGCACTTTTTCCGATATCAAGCATTAACAACCAATAAAATCTTGCTATTATTGCAAAAAAGCCAGACGACAAGAAAGAAGCATAAAAGATTAGAGGATAATAATTTAGAAGATAAAACCATTTCTAGGAAAGCCTAGAAAATCCTAGGAAAACCTAGAAAAAATAACAAAAAAAACTTCATTCCTATGGAATACAATACCAAAGGCAAGGTGCTGAAGAAAGCCGTGGTGTGGAAAGAGCTCTACTTCTATCGCAAGAGCGACACCCTCTACCAGCTGACGGTGGAGTTCTGCAAACGTTTTCTGCCAGCACATAGCGACCGCACCGTTGACCAGATGGTACAGGCAGCCCGCAGCGGCAAACAGAATATCGTGGAGGGTAGCGAAGACGGACAGACCAGCAGCGAGATGGAGATAAAATTACTGAATGTAGCCCGTGGCAGCCTGCAGGAGCTGAGGGCAGACTACACCGACTACCTGAACACCCACCACCTTACCGTATGGACCAAAGACAGCGAGCGGATGAGGCGGTTGCGCATCTTCTGCCAAACCCACAACGACCACTGTGATTACGAGCCATTGATGGCAAAGATGAACGATGAGGAAATGGCGAACATGGCACTTACTCTATGCCACCAGACCGACAAGATGATGTGTACGTATATCGAGAAACTGGAAGAACGCTTCGTGAAAGAGGGTGGCATCAAAGAGCGCATGTATGCAGCACGCACCGGCTACCGTGCAGAGCAAGAAGCCCACATGCGCGCCTTAGAAGAAGAAAACCAACGGCTTGAAGCCGAAAATACCGAACTGAAAAGAATAATTGAAGAGCTAAACAAAAGACTGCATTGAATTTGACGGTTGATTTTCCGCAATGTATGAATGCAAACAAATAAGAAGCAACTACCTAATGTTTTTTTTGTAACTTTGCAACCTATTTAGACAGCACAAAATCACAACAACATAATAATCAATACTTATGGCAATAGAATCGAAATATGTGCCCTCGTCAGTAGAGGAGAAATGGTACAAATATTGGATTGACAACAAGATTTTCCACTCGGAGCCTGACCATCGTCAGCCTTACACAATAGTAATTCCGCCGCCCAATGTCACCGGCGTGCTCCACATGGGGCACATGCTCAACAACACCATACAGGATGTGCTCATCCGCCGCGCCCGCATGATGGGCAAGAACGCCTGCTGGGTGCCGGGGACGGACCACGCCTCTATAGCCACCGAAGCCAAGGTGGTGAAGATGCTCGCCGAGCGTGGCATCGACAAGAGACAGCTCTCGCGCGACGAGTTCCTTAAATATGCGTGGGAATGGAAGGAGCAGTATGGCGGCATCATCCTCAAGCAGTTGCGCCGCCTCGGTGCCAGCTGCGACTGGGACCGCACGGCTTTCACCATGGACTCCATACGCTACGAGAGCGTCATGCGAGTCTTCGTGGACCTCTACAACAAAGGCCTCATCTACCGCGGCGTGCGCATGGTGAACTGGGACCCCAAAGCACTGACTGCCGTCAGCGACGAAGAGGTCATCTACAAGGAAAGCCACGGCAAGTTGTTCTATCTGCGCTATTTCATTGACACCACAGAAAGCTACACGCCTACCGAAGGCAGCGGCATCAAGACGCTGGACGGCCGCCCCTACATCGTCGTGGCCACCACGCGTCCGGAGACCATCTTGGGCGACACCGCCGTGTGCGTACATCCCGACGACCCGCGCTACACATGGCTCAAAGGCAAACGCGTCATCGTCCCCGGCGTTGGACGCAGCGTGCAGATTATCATGGACGAGTATGTGGACCGCGAGTTCGGCACCGGCGCACTGAAAATCACGCCGGCACACGACATCAACGACTACAACCTCGGCATGAAGTACAACCTCGAGACTATCGACATCTTCAACGACAACGGCACCCTCAACGAGCATGGCGCACAGTATGCCGGCATGGACCGCTTCGCCTGCCGCAAGCAGATTGTCAAAGACCTTGACGCAGCCGGACTCATCGAAAAGATAGAGGACTACACCAACAACGTGGGACACAGCGAGCGCACCGACGCCGTCATCGAGCCCAAACTGTCGGCACAATGGTTCATGCGCATGGAGGCAGTAGCCAAGAAGGCCCTCGAGGTGGTGGAAGACGACACCATACAGTTCCACCCCGCCAAATTCAAGAACACCTATCGCCACTGGCTGGAGAACATCAAGGACTGGTGCATCAGCCGCCAGCTTTGGTGGGGACAGCGCATCCCCGCCTACTATGTCGATGTCGATGGCCGCACCGAGGTAGTGGTGGCTGCAAGCGACGACGAGGCCCTGCGCATAGCCATGGAACGCTACCCGCAAGCCGTCCACTCCATGGACGACCTGCGACAGGACGAGGACGTGCTGGACACGTGGTTCAGCAGCTGGCTCTGGCCCATCTCGCTCTTCGACGGCATACGCAACCCCGACAACGACGAGATAAAATACTACTACCCCACCGACGACCTCATCACCGCACCAGACATCATCTTCTTCTGGGTGGCTCGCATGATTATGGCTGGCGAGGAATTTCGTGGCGACATACCCTTCAAGCACGTCTATTTCACTGGCATAGTGCGCGACAAACTGGGACGCAAGATGTCCAAACAGCTGGGCAACAGCCCCGACCCTATAGAGCTGATAGAGAAATATGGCGCCGACGGCGTGCGCATGGGCATGCTCCTGACGGCCCCTGCCGGCAACGACCTGCCTTTCGACGAGAGCATCTGCGAACAGGGGCGCAACTTCGCCAACAAGATATGGAACGCCCTGCGTCTGGTGAAAGGATGGCAGGTCTCCGCCACAGCACAACAAGACGACGACAACCGCATCAGCGTGGAATGGATGGAACAGCGCATGGCTTGCGTGCTGGCTGAGATTGAACGCGACTTCAACGAGTACCGCCTCAGCGAGGCACTCATGACGAGTTACAAACTGGTGTGGGACGACTTCTGCTCATGGTATCTGGAGATGATTAAGCCCGCCCACGGCGCAGAGATTGATGCCGAGACCTACGAGAGCACCCTCTCCATCTTCGAACGCCTCATGTGCATCCTGCACCCCTTCATGCCTTTCGTCACCGAGGAGATATGGCACACCCTTCGCCAACGCGCCGAAGGCGAGACCATCATGCTGGCTCGTCAGCCCCTCTCCGCCATGTTCGACCAACGCGTGCTCGACAGCTGCACCATGGCGCAGGAGATTATTGCCGGCGTACGCAACCTGCGCAACAGCAAAGGCCTCTCGCCTAAAGAGGAGGTCGAACTCTACCTGCGCGGCGAAGCACCTTCATCATTCTACGGCATCATACGCAAACTGGGCAACGTCAGCAAGATAGAGAGCATCGACAGTAAGATGGACGGCGCCATCAGCTTCATGGTTGGCACCACAGAATGTTTCGTCCCCATGAGCCAGAACATCGACAAAGAGGCTGAACTGAAGAAACTGGCCGACGAGCTGGCATACGCCGAAGGCTTCCTCGCCAGCGTGATGAAAAAACTCGGCAACGAGAAATTCATCAACGGTGCTCCCGAGAAAGTAGTGGCACTCGAACGCAAGAAACAGGCTGACGCCGAGAGCAAGATAGCCGCCATCAAAGCACAGATAGAAGCATTAAGTAAATAGGCATACATCAGAAAAACACATCGTCCATTCTACTGTAAATCAACATAATAAAAACCTTAATATTTAGTAATTATGGCAAACAAACTGACACGAGACACCTCGAACAAGAAACTGACAGGCGTATGCAGCGGTTTAGCAAAATACTTCGACATGGACCCCACGATTATGCGCATCATCTTCGTTTGCTGCGTCGTATTCGGAGGCTTCGGTCTATTGCTCTACCTCATCCTCGCCCTGATGATGCCAGCTGACACAACAGCAGCTGAAAGACAACAAAACGACAGTCTTAATAAAGACAACCGCTAAAAACGACAACAATTCATACCCTTCGCCCCAGTATGTATTGCATATAAAGCCATTTTACAGAGGTTGCACAAAGACAAGAAACGCAAGGAGGCTTTGCTATGCAAAGCCTCCTTGCATATATTATAACAAACAATAAAACAGGCATCACATATTGTTGATGCCACTATTTCATAACAAAAGGAACACACACGAACTAAAGAGTATCCAACAACGATAAACTACAAATAGCCATATAGTTACAGCGAACTATAACGTTGTTGATAAGTTTTGCTTGATATATTGATACATAAAACATACCTTTGCATTGACAATAAAAGGAATTATTCTAAGTATTTCTAATCCACCTTATCTTCTATGCCAGCCACAAGACTATTCCTTCTAGGCGGACATGACCTTGACTATCCCCCCATCTTCCACCAAAACAAGGATTAAGACGCAGTACTCATCGTTGGAGTATCCCGTTACAACACTCTATCCCTCCATCTTCCACCAAAACAAGGATTAAGACTGGAGAGTAAGTTCTACTCCTCCTTTTACTTTGTCTATCCCCCCATCTTCCACCAAAACAAGGATTAAGACATGGAGGGACGGAACTGCGCGGTGATGTACCCTCGCTATCCCCCCATCTTCCACCAAAACAAGGATTAAGATGTTAAAATTTCTTCAAAATATGCAATATATGAAGTGCTATCCCCCCATCTTCCACTAAAACAAGGATTAAGACTTTGTGCAAACACTCTATATCTCTTAATTCTTTTCACTATCCCCCCATCTTCCACCAAAACAAGGATTAAGACAAAAATGTTAGATGAAATAAATATATTTTTTAAATAAAATAAGCAAAAAAAACGATAATAGTAATGCAAGAACTTAAGACATACCTCAACGAGGTTACGAACGTGGATGAGGCGAGCATCAACGCCAAGAAGCGTAACATCAAAAACGTACAGAAACTGAAAGACTTTTTACAATGTGGTGGGTATCGGGAAGTGAAGTATTTTCATCCCGACGGGAAAACGATGCCCAACGGTCACGGCATACAGCGTGGTGGGTACATCAAGGAGTGCAAGGACAACACTGAAAAGTTCGAGTTGGACGAGGGCGTCCACGGCGAGCAGTACGGACTATCGAAATATCGTGGAGGGGTCATCGTCTTTGCTACGGACGTCAATGCGGTGGTGTTATCCGACAACAAAATCCTCAATAAAATAAAGCAGTTCGTGGAGACGTTAAGAAACCGCTGGGGGAAGGATAAAATAGTGCATCGTGCAATAACACGATTCAACAATGAGAACGAAGAATACATTGGTGCGTACTCGCTTGGGAACTTCTTCAAGGGACGCTACGTTGGAGACAACGGAGAGATGTATAGTGACAAGAGCGTTGCTTTGGAGGTTGACGGGTTGAGCAGTGCGTCCTTGTTGAGGTTGGCGGAGATACTCGCCACTGCGTTTCAGCAAGAGACCGTGTTAGTGAAGGACCTCAACAAAAACAAGATATATCTTGCAGATGCGGAACCCGACGACAGGGACATAAATAAACTGTTAGATGAAATAAATAGAGAAGTTAAATAAAATAAGCAAAAAACGATAATAGTAATGAAAGAACTTAAGACATACCTCAACGAGGGTACGAACGTGGATGAGGCGAGCATCAACGCCAAGAAGCGTAACATCAAAAACGTACAGAAAATGTACATTAAAGGGAAGCAGATGGACAACATCGGAACATTTGGAATCATCACTGCCGAGAATCCCGACAGCACGCAGGTCTCAACGAGTGATAACCGCAAGTTAAACAACGAGATAAAAAAGCGGTTAAAACTTGGTTATTACATATATGTACCTATTGATGGGCATTTCGCGGATAATGTGGAACACTCCTTCTTGGTGTTCAACATACAGTTAAAGACTCTCATTCGTCTTGCGAAGGAATTCTCGCAGTCCTCGTTCTTCTACTGTTACCCTGTGGAGGGCGGAATAATGAACGAGTATTGGGAAAAGAACGAGACCGGGCATTACGAACTCATCAACAAGACCACGGCGTGGAATAACGAAAAAGACGCAACGAAGAACTACTCCATCATTGGAGGTAACTTCAAATACTCGATAGACAAAAGTGTGTTTTCGAAGGTCGACGAGAGCATTGACAAGGCGGCGGACAAGGTCGTTGGAGTTATTGCGTTCATAAATAGCAAAGACGATATGTTAGACTGGCAGGTCAATCGAGTTGGGTTCAAGAGTTATGCCGTGAGTAAGTTGTTAGCGGAGAGCATAGAATTGGACAACGAATAGTGAGAAAAAATAATGCAAAAAGATGTAAATAATTGCAAAAAAAGCATATCCCCCCATCTTCCACCAAAACAAGGATTAAGACTCCCTTTATCTGGCAACGGAGGAGGAGTTCCGTAATCTATCCCACCATCTTCCACCAAACAAGGATTAAGACTTAAAGACTCGCCATTTAACGAAGATATATCGAAGTGGGACGTGCGGAACGTGGAGGATATGAAAGATATGTTCTACCACTCACCACTCGAAGCGAACCCTCCGAAGTAGTATCGTGGTTAAAACGAACGAATTAAATCATTTAAAGTCGCGACATAGATTGCGGCTTTTTTTGTTCATTCAATAAAATATTTTCCGATATTATTAAAAAATTCCAAAAAAATGCAATATATTAAGTAGAGTTAAAAAACACAAAACTATGAGTGAAGAAGAATTTAAAGCACTTGTTAGAAAGAAGTGGGAATACAACCGCCGCTTCTACGACATTTTCATTAACGAAGCGTTCCGCAGTTGGGTGCTGGCACGCCTGAACTACGTCAATAGCGGACTCTCCCTGTGGGCAAGTGTGACGGACGACCGCTTGGTAGTGAGTGCTGAACTGACTTGTGGAGGTCGCTACATCACAAAGGATGAGTTCATCGAACATGACTACTTCGTGCGTGGGGAGATTAAAAAACACAAAGACTATGCCGCACTTGCAGACGCGTGCATTGAGTACTTGAAAATGACGAACCCCGAACTATACGAAGAGGTGCTGCCGCACTTTGTGAAATAGTGGTGTTTTTGCGAGTGCCGCTATTATTATTTAATAAATAAAAATAAAACTAATGACACTCGCAGATTATATCATCCTCGAAGACCGTGTCGTGAAGTTCGGCAAGCAGGTCGGACCGCACTACGGACAGTGCGTCGTCCTCGCTGGCGGCGCAGGCAGTGGCAAAGGATACGCAATCGAACACTATTTCGGCACGGAGTTTAAGATTTTTGACGTCGATGAACTCAAAAAGATGTATATGAAAATGCAGGCAAAGGGTCTCATTGACGACGAAAAAGAGTACGACCTCAAGAACACCGACGACGTTTCCTCACTGCATTACAAGATGCGCGACCGTGGTTCTATTCCCCCCATCTTCCACCAAAACAAGGATTAAGACTGGTTCGGAGTATTCCGATTTCTCCGATGGAGAGATTAAGATTTGAGGTAATGTAATTGACGGCTACAATTCTTTAATACACATAATGCTATGTACAATGCATCGCAAAAGACGTTGTGCCATACCACACACGATACGCACGATGTTCATAGAGTGATTGGCACACGCTCCGTACCAAATATTCTATGGACACGATGCTCTGACAACTATCATGCCTATTTTTTTGTTTCGTTGCTATATATGACAAAAAAAGGGAGGGCTTCCGACATGACGGAAGCCCTCCCCTTTCTTGTATGTGACTGTTATGATTGCGTCAGACGAGTTTCATGATGCGCTTCATCTCGAGGTTTTCATAGCCTTCGGGACAATGCGTGGAGAGGTAGATGGTAGGATTGTCGATGACGAACTGACGCACACGGTCGAGGGTCTGACGGGCAGCGGCGCGGTCCTCGAAGACTATGCTCAGTTTGTTGGCTTTCAGCGCGGCATCGCAGTAGGTCACGTCACCATGGAACATATAGAAGAGATTGTCGTGTTCGAGGATTGCCACACTGTTGCCAAGCGTATGCCCCTTCGCTTCGACAACCCAAAGGCCGTCAGCGACCTTCTGGGCACGAGGGAAGTTCTTGTACGGACCATCGCCGTAGGTGAGGCGCACGATGTTGTCGCCTTCGAGTTTCATGGCGTCGGCGTCTTCGGGTGCGATGTAGATGGCGGCATTGGGGAAGAAAGAGAGCGCATCGGTATGGTCGTTGTGTTTGTGGGTAATGATGATTTTCACTACCTGCTCAGGGCTGTAACCCAACTTGGTGAAGGCAGAGAGATAGTCATCCACCAGCTCGCCCATATAGAGCGGTGCGCCAAGTTTGCGAGCAGGAGCCTGAAAGTCGGCACGGAAGCCGGTATCTACAAGTATGACGCCTTCATCGGTGTCGATAAGGAAGTTCTGCAGGCTGCTGCGATATATTATCTGCTCGTCGAAAGCTGCCTTGCCTTCCTCGCCACCAAAGGCAAAAGATTGGTTCATGAATCCGTTGTCGAACATACGGACTGCTTTTATTGCGTTGATTTTCATTGAATGATGTTTTGTTTTAAGTGTTTTTCCTTTTATGAATAGATGAGTAGTAAACGATTTACGGCATTGGCGTGTAGCGATAAACTGGGACATAGGGTCAGCTGCCTGTTTCCAGCCCTCTATGAAGTTGAGCTGTTTATGCTTTTAGCACACTGCCTGTAGGGGGACAAAAGCCTGTTTCAGAGGAGTCCGCGGTGTTTCATCAATGCGCGCACATCGGGGTCTTTGCCACGGAAGACGCGGTAGGCCTGCATGAGGTCTATGGTGTTGCCACTCTCGAGGATATGGCGGAACTTGCCGGCAAGGACGGGATTGAACAGGTCGCCACTCTCCACGAAAGCCTCGAAAGCATCGGCATCGAGGATTGCCGTCCATGTATAGCTATAGTAGCCAGCATCATAACCCGTGGTGAAGATATGCTGGAAATAGGGGCTCTTATAGCGCGAGATGATTTCAGGGATGAGGCCAATCTTGTCCATAGCGGCCTGCTCGAAAGCGGCAGCATCAATGTGCTGGGGAGCAGTGAGCGTATAGTAATCCATATCAAGCAACGATGCGGCGAGGAGCTCGGTGTTGATGAAGCCCTGTCCGTAGGTCTGGGCGGCGGCAATCTTGGCAATAAGCTCGTCGGGTATGGAAGCCCCCGTGACATAGTGCTTGGCATACTCCTTCATGACCTGCGGATGGCGGCACCAGTTCTCCATGACCTGTGAGGGGAGCTCGACAAAGTCGCGCGGCACATTGGTGCCGGCAATAGAGCGATAGCTGCAACGGCTGAGAAGCCCGTGCAGTGCGTGGCCAAACTCATGGAAGAGCGTCTCGCTTTCGTCGAAGGTGAGCAACGAGGGCTTGTCGGCCGTAGGGCTGGTGAAGTTGCATACTACTTGTATGATAGGGATAACGTTGTTGCCAGCGGCATCGCGATGCTGGCCGCGGAACTCTGTCATCCATGCACCACTGCGCTTGGAGGCTCGCGGATGGAAGTCCATATAGAGAATGCCAATGACGCTGTCGCCCTCCGTCACCTCGTAGGAACGTGCTACTTTGTTGTAGGTGGGTAGGTCGGCATTGAGGCGGAAGGAAAGACCATAGAGACGGTTGGCGACAGAGAATGCGCCCGACAGCACACTGTCGAGAGAGAAGTAGGGGCGTATGACCTCATCGTCGAGCGCATAACGCTCACGACGCAGACGCTCGCTGTAGTAACGCCAGTCGGCAGGGGTTAGCGGCTCGTCGATGCCATCGGCTTTCATCATCTGCTGGTACTCGTCGCGCTCGGCTTTAGCCTTGGCAAGGGCTGCCGGCCAGAGCTGCATGAGACAGTCATAGACAGCCTTCGGCGTCTTGGCAAGACAGGCATCAAGGACATAGTCGGCATGAGTGGCATAGCCTAAAATGTTGGCACGTTCAAGGCGTAGATTGACAATAGAATCAATTATGGAAGTATTGTCATACTGTC
This sequence comes from Bacteroidales bacterium, assembly GCA_017451385.1. Lineage (GTDB taxonomy): Bacteria > Bacteroidota > Bacteroidia > Bacteroidales > P3 > Colimorpha. The sequence continues at coordinate 2,414 of JAFSPS010000047.1, read as the reverse complement.
CGCCATTGCAGCGTGTGGCGTAGGCCTGCCACATCTGCTGGCGCAAAGCGCGGTCGGTGCAGTTCTGCATAAAAGGCTCCCAGCTGGGCATGTGGATAGTGAACACATATTTGCCTCGTGTAGAGTCATCGCCATCAGCTGCCTCGCGCGCAGCAGCCAGCTGGTCGGCAGAGAGACCAATAGCGGTGGCCTGCCCCTCATCGAGAACAAGCCTATAAGCATTGGTGGCACGCAGCACATTCTGACCAAAACGAAGGGTCAACGATGCCAGCTGCTCATTTATCTGGCGAAAACGAGCCTGCTGGTCGGCTGACACATTGGCACCGCCACGGACGAACCCCTTGTAGGTCTCTTCCAGCAGGCGAAGCTGCTCGGCAGAGAGAGATGAGTCGTCACGCTGGTCGTAAACAGCCTTCACACGCTCGAAAAGACGTGCATTGAGCATAATATCGTCTGAATGTGCCGTAAGCTTGGGCATTACCTCATCGGCAATAGCATCCATCTCCTCGCTATTCTCACATTCATTAAGATTGAAGAACACGCCCTCTACCCTACTGAGCATAGCGCCACTGCGTTCCAATGCCTCAATGGTGTTGGCGAAGGTGGGTGCTTCGGCGTTATTGACGATAGTATCAATCTCTGCCTTCTGCTGCCGCATACCCTCATCGAATGCCGGCAGATAATGCTCCAACTTGATTTTAGCAAAATCGGGAATCCCGTAGGGAGTGTTCCACTCAGAGAAGAAAGGATTATCCATGTCTGTCTTGTTTTTGCAGCCTGCCACAAGCAAGAGAGCGCAGACCAATGATATGAAAACACGTTTCATAAGAGTTATTGTTAGTTATTTATGATATGGAAAGGGTTGTAAAATTACTCGTTGCGAACAAGGCGGACAGAGTTGCCATCGCTGCAAGTGTTGCCATAACTTGAAATAACAGAAGCACCTATCACATAAGCATTTGCACTTCCTGTCTCGTTGTGAGTAGAAGACCAATAATGACCATCTTCATAACCCGGGAAAAATCGTACACCCTCTTTGCGCTGCCATGCCGACGGAAGGAAAACAGCACCAGCACGCTGCATTGCATTCCACGCATCAGCATCATAAGTATTGTCAGCAAAAGCGGCAAGAGCATTGGGTATGTTGATATTTTGCGGGATAGCGACCGATGCTGGATGTTCATACACATCGGGGAAAAGAATCGCACCATTTACGCCACACACATTGGCCTTGCAGAAACGAGCATTGATAGTATCGCCAAGGGTATCGCACTCGCGCCAGCGGAACAGGTAACGCCACTCATCTAAAGTAAGAGTACGCCAACGGCCAGGGACGTTGCCGCCATTGGAGATAGCATTATATACACCCCAATCATAGTAGCGGCTGTCGCCCGTAATGTCCTGCGGCACTACATCGGGAGAAGGACCATAACCATCGAAATGGTTATTCTCGTCAAGTTCTTCATAAGCGGTGCTATATGGCATGTAATTGACATTGCCCTCATCATTGGCATCATGATAACCAGATGTGGCCCAACCGAAAAGGTCTATCCAACCATCGTATGATGGTGATGTATTAGCATTATCCTCACCGATAAAATCGTACTGGTTTTCAGCAAAACGCCACGTGCCGGGCTGCGTAGTACCATCGGCGCAGAGGTGAGTGCCCGTAATAGTATATTGCAAGTTGCCCTGCGAGAAATGCACCTTCAAATTATCTGATACAGAAAAAAGACCGGACAACATACCTGCGTTCTCATTAACGGGGTCGTTATTATTGCCACCGTTTTCTCCACCGTTACCGCCGCCATTGTCACCACCATGGTCGTCAATGACATGAGCAGGTTCTTCGGTTTTATCTTTCTCAGTGAAGCCTGTCATAGCAATGCTGCCAATAGCGAACATCGCCGCCAAGAATAAAGTAATTTTCTTCATAATTGAATAATATTTATTTCATGCAAAAGTACAAAAATAAATGAAACAAGGCGGGAAAACATTAGACGCAACAGCGACAGCAGGATAAACTGCCCCAAAAAACAACAGCAACGGAAAAGAAATAAAAGACCATCAAGAGAATATGGTGGATTGATTTTCTAGATGGACTAGATTATCTATTTTAACTAGATTTACTAGATATTCTAGTTTATCTAGGGAGGACTGGTTCTTTAGGGAAGACTATGTTTTTCTAAGGGGGGGGGGCTATGTTCCTTAGATGTCGGGCCGGTTTGCCAGGAAATGGGCAAAAAAAAAAAGGGAGTCTTTGCAGACTCCCCTGTAAGATTGGCGGCGACCTACTTTTCCACAAATAAATGCAGTATCATCGGCGATACCGGGCTTAACTTCTCTGTTCGGAATGGGAAGAGGTGGACACCGGCTCCATAGCCACCAAAATGTTCCTTTCGGCACCGCCCGCG
>JAFSPS010000046.1 GCA_017451385.1 Bacteroidales bacterium | reverse complement strand
TTCATCCTGAGCCAGGATCAAACTCTTCATTGTAAGAATTGCTTTTTTATTCCCTCTTGACTCGTTCCGTGTCTCCGCCTATCCCCCTAGGACAAGCGTCCGACACACGCTATCTCTTGTCTCATCATTTCAAATATCTCTCGCTTCACTCCCGCTCTCACGTCTCCCTCTCTCGAAAGCGGTTGCAAAAGTACGAACTTTTTCCAATCTGACAAATATTTTTTTCTCGTTTCTGCCATTAAGCATCGTAACATGCTGTAATGACGACATATATAAAATTAATTTTTTTTGAAAAATTATTTGAGAAGGGTGGAAATAATGCTATGTAGGCAATGAAAAAGGGTGGAAATATGGATTATTTATGCGGGGACGAAGGGTTGTTTTCTCTGACATTAATAATATTACACTGAAATTCAATACCATGAATAAAAAAAAATATTATAACATACAACTGAATTTTATCAAACTCTCTCAAAGTCGCGTTTCTCCGAAACGCTGAGTATTGATATTCCTTACCCCACACTGCGCTCCCTTCGGTCGCTTGTATGGGGTTATTAAAATTCAGCATCTCCGATGCTGTTAGAATATCAGTCAAACTTTGCATGAGGGTGATAAAGAACAGACAGACATCACAAATGATATTGATTTTAGTGGTTTTACGTTTTTGTTTGAAATATGGATACAATGGCATTTGACTATATTATTTAATGAATATAGGTGTGTTTTATTGAAATCGAGTGATAATAACTAAAAAAGTGTATTTTTGCAGATATAAAAGAAACATAATAAATGTACTATAACATCTAACACAATAAAAAACAATGAAAAAAATCAGATTAATGCTGATAGCACTTATGGCTATCGGATGTGTGGCACTGACAGGCTGCACCGAAAAGGAAAACGATGCTACCAACAACACCGAGCAAGGCGGCAATAATGGCGGCAACAACAATGGTGGTAATAACGGTGGTAATAATGGTGGCGGCAACGAAGAATCGCAAATTTCAGACTTTAACCTCCAAGACAACGGGGACGTTGTGATTGCGACCTACAAAATGATTATCCCTGGGACTACCACCACGGTGAACTGCAAAATAACCGCAAATTTCGAGAATGACGTCTGCGTATCTGCCAAGAGCGAGACGACATTTCCTACCACAGAAATGGCAAACGATGCATACGCAGAAATAATGCATGACACGACGCTCACCAATGAACAGAAAGCGTCATACCGATTAGAAGGCAAAACGATTGTCTACGATATGACATCCGTATTTGCCGAGGAAACCAAAGATGTCGTCATTGCCATATTGCGCAGCATGGGTGATACGCAGCCTGAGAATCCCGGCGATGACGATGGTGATGACAACGACGAGGACAACGGTATATTTCCCGATGGCATGACATACTATATGTCATCAGGTGCCCATGATGTTCCCGAAGATATGATAGACCAAGCACGGCTGACGCTCGTCAAAGTCAACGACTCGACGTATGCATACACATTCCAACTGCTGGGCAGCGATTCCGAACAAGAGGAATATATCGAAGACTCATACAGTGGAATGGTAACGTTCTACACTGATTCCGAATTTGCAGGATTCTCGAAAAGGGTAACAATAGATGAGGTTTCTGGCAGATATGAAGAACAGCAAGATGGTCTCAGAATTGATTTCCGCATATATAACCCCAGAGAGGTCGTAATATCGTACACCTATGACTACAATCCCGAAGGCGGCAACCTCTGGCATGAAGCACGTGTTTATGCGCTAAATGCTGATTGATAGAGGATTTATGAATCTCGAAAAATAACATTTAAGGTAATCAAAAAAGGACAGTCCAAATGACTGTCCTTTTTTATGTGCATTTCAAATAAAGACTACATGAATGGCGGAAATTCTGACATGCGACGCTCGTAGTAAGCATAATAGAAATCAAGGTTGGAGGACCCGTCGTGTAACGTCGGCTGCTGTTCTACGAGACGGAACACCGAGCGGTCGATGATTGGGAAAAAAACATCGGCCTCAAAATCACGCATGACATGAGTGACATAAAGACGACGCGCATAAGGCAGAAATGCGTCATATACCGCAGCACCGCCAATAACGAATGATTCATTCTCGTCGGACACCATATCGAGCACCCTATTGAGCGAGTGAGCGACTTCGACACCTTCGTATTGAAATGACGAATCGTGGGTTAGAACGATATTGCGACGTTTGGGCAGCGGCCGTTTGGGGAGCGACTCGAAGGTACGCCGTCCCATGATGACGGGATGTCCTGATGTGAGCGACTTGAAACGCTTGAGGTCGTCGCTGATATGCCACAGTAAATCATTGTCCTTGCCGATGGCGCGGTTCTGTGCCATGGCAACAATTATAGAAATGTTTGGCGTATTATTATTTACAAGCATTGTTTTTCAAATATTTTAATAGCACGAGGCAGTATGCCGGCGAGGTGAGCAAGGGCTATGCCGTAGTTGGTTATTGGGACCCCAGCGGCGATGGCAGGTGCGAGGCGTGCACGGATTTGTCGTGGTGTGGCAACGCAGCCACCGCACTGGATGACAACGGCATAGTCAGTGATGGGGCGTAAAAGATTCATAGAACCAGCAACCACATCGCACTGAATCTGAGCGTTGGCGTGTTTTGAAAGCAGGCATGGCAGTTTGACGCGACCGATATCGTCGCACGAAACATTGTGGGTGCAACTTTCGAGAATGAGGACACGGTCGCCAGCCTTGAGACGGTCAATAGCCTTAACGCCTTCAATATAATGAGCGAAAGGTCCTTTGGCACGAGCAAGGAGAAGGCTGAAACTTGTAAGCGGCACAGAAGAAGGCACCACTGCCGCCACCTGGTCAAACACCTGACTATCAGTGATGACAAGGTTCGGTGGGTGGGAGAAACTGAGTAACGCGTTTTTGAGTTCCGACGGTTGGCACACTGATGCTGTAGCGTGGATATCGAGAGCGGCGCGCAACACCTGCACCTGAGGAAGAATGAGTCGTCCCGCAGGTGCAGCGCCATCGATAGGGCAGCACAGAATGATGTGGTCGCCTTGATGGACAAGACCGTCAAGCAGATTAAACTGACGATGGGAACATTCGACGACCAAATCGCCGATGCGTTCTATAAGGATGCGCAGGGCGTCGGCGTCTCCATTGGAATAGACGAGCGGCGTAGTATGGTATCGCTCGGCTAAATCGTTAAGCCATGCACTGTCGGGATTATAGCGGTCGGAAAGAGAGTGTAAGAGGATGAACGGCGTAGAGGTATCATTGCATTGTTCCACAAGACGTTCCTCATTACGGTCGAAAACGCCATCCGAAAAAAGGATAATGGCAAGATTTACCTCCGCCAGTTCGCGCATGGTAGCCGCAATGCGCTGACTCCCAAGATGCGTTGTGTCGTCTATTCCAGCCGTATCAACAAACACCACAGGACCGACGCCGAGCAGTTCCATGCTTTTGCGCACGGGGTCGGTAGTAGTGCCAGCCTCGGGCGATATGATAGCCACCTGCTGCCCTGTGAGAGCGTTAAGCAGGGTGCTCTTGCCACGATTACGGCGACCGAAAAGGCCTATGCGTGTTTTGTTGTACGAGGCGATGGGCATTGGCTGATACAGACGGGATAATCTATATGATTTGCAAACAATTATTTCTTATATACGAAATGCTCGCCACAATCCATCACGAGATAAGGGGGATAGGAGAAATTGGGGTTACCAAGACGGTCAGGACGATTCCACAGTTCCCAGAATGACTCGCGCTGTTGCACACGGTGTCCCATTTCATTTTGATGCAAAGGCAAGAACAGCGGCGGGTCAACAGTGGCGCCACGCGAACGCATAATAGGTTCGAGAAAATAGAGAATCTGATTCCATGATGGTGCAATCACAATATCGGGGCGTGGCCAAACAGGCAGCTGCAACTGGATTGGGATATTCTCGTTCTCGCCTTGATTGATTAGGGTAAAGCCATCGAAATGAATAAGGTAAGTATTGTTCGGGATAGAGTCACGTTCACCAACCTCCTGAGCACCATGCAACACACGGATATCAATACCAGCAACAGTGATAGGATTGAACATGGTAGAAGTGATAGCCACAACACGTGGGTCATCGAAACCGGGCAAGGATTTGGCTGGCGAGATAATTGGTTTGCCGGCATCGGCTACAGCTTTCAATAAGAACGGAGTGTAGTGGTCCTGATGAGGATGCGACACAAATATAGCATCTATAGCGTCAGCTATTATGGCAGCCTCCTCCTGCGAACCTTTCCAGCAGATATCCATAGCGAAAGTACGATTGCTGGTACGTATAAAGGTGCCCATGTTATATACGAGACAAATATCTACCGAACCACTATCAGGAGCTGGCTGGCGGAGCCAATCAAGAGCCATCTGACGCGTGGAAGCAAGGTATGTGTTTGTTGCCTGTTCAAAGGCCTGTTTCTCGGCGTCTGGAGTCTCCTTTGCCCTATTGTTGACGTGAAGAGGATAGTCAACGAGACGAACTATATTGCGGCGAATCAAAGCCTCCTGCTTCCCGTCATCGACACATGGAGGGTACATCTCCTTCAGCTTTGCCACAACAGCATGAGTAGCATCAATCCACGCATACGGTTGCTCTGAAGCAATTTTTTTCTGCTGCTTCAAGAAATCTTTGAGCACTTTTTCGGCAGCAGTCCCTTTAGCCTGAGCAATAAACTGTTCGGTAAAGACAAACATACGGGCACGTAGAGTGTCATTCACGGCTGGTTTCCAGTCAAAAGCCATCGTCGGGAGTGAAATGATGGCAATCAAAAGAAAAAGGACAATTTTTTTCATAACTGTATTGCTGTAATAATATTTAATGTTTCAAAATTAAATCATCCACAACAAGTTTTGGGACATAGTGGACGCCATTTTTGCGATAATATTTTTGGCTGTCGCCTTCGAGTATAGGCACCAACTCTATCTGTTCGGCAGGTTTACCTATAGCAACAATGAGTATAGGATGCAACGGCAGGAGCAAAGCCTCTTCCACAGCATCGGCATCAAAGGCGCCAATCACCAGTCCACCAAGACCCATCTCTACGGCACGAAGCAAGATAGACTGCACAGCAATGCCGAGGTCAATATCTACCATTCTGTTTTCTGCCACCGTGGAGCAAATCACGATAAAAGCCTCGGGTTCAGACCCCTGTAGTGGCAAATGTAACTCTGGCAGGGCGGCACCAAGATGAATATTATTCAAAACAGCCTCAGACTCAGCGCCCTTCGTAACAAGACGGTAGCGCAGAACCTGCTGGTTGCGGGCTGAAGGGATGCGTGTGCATACGGAGACGATACGTTGCAACAAGTCTTCGCTAACCACAAACGCCTTGTTATAGCCTCTAAAACTTCGGTTTCTACGCAGCAGTTCCTCAATGGGGTGACCCACATGCTTCACCTTAGTCCGAGGGGTATTGAAAAGCTCGTCATAACGTTTTTCAAGATAGTTATCTGCCATTGTCTAAAAGGAAAAACTGTATTACAAATTGCAAGGGGCTATTATACATACACTAAAAATAATCGGCATCGTTTGGCGTTATATATCTAAATATCAAAGTCAACTGCCCTAACAAAAAAACAAGAGCAGATAGAATTATGATATGCAAATTTAACACTTTTCAACAAATAAATAAGTACAAGCATACAAAACTTTAGCGAAAAAACTGGCAGACAAGAAGGGGTGAAAAATCCAAACAGCAAAAAAAATATAAAACCACCATATAACGCACATGAGCAATCTAAACCTGTCAAAAACAAAACAACGAGGATTCATCTATTTAATGCTAATCACTACTATAACGTTGATTATCACGTTCTGGAATCTTCCCGATAACGAAATTAAACCTATACCATCCGACAGCACAGCAGAATCCACAGCCACAACAAAGAGACAAAGAGCCGAACAGCAGTACAGCAAAAAAAGCAAAAAAAACGGTAACAAACATACATTCAACAGGCAATACAAAGACTCAACGTCAGCGGAAGAAATACGTTCGACATGGAATGACAGCATGTATCGGAAAAATGCTTCAAGACCAGTCACAAAACGAGAGGTTATTGTCGAACTAAATAGTGCTGACACGTTATCACTACAAATGATAAATGGAATAGGACCTGCCTATGCACGAAGGATTGTGAGATACCGAGAGCGCCTTGGAGGATTTACCGATAAAGAGCAACTGATGGAAATATATGGTTTTACGCCAGAGCTTCTTAACCACATTGCTCCACACATTACCATTGATAGAGAAAACATACGAAAGATTGCCATCAACAGCGTAACAATAAAAGAGCTAATGCGCCATCCTTATATTGACGCTTACCAAGCACGAGACATCATAGCCTATCGAGACAAAGGACACAAATACAGAAACTCTGACGACTTGCTTCTTATCGTATCACTCAACGACAGTATCATCGAACACATACAACCTTATATATCTTTTGAATAAACACAAAAAAGTCGGTTTGAACAAACCGACTTTCAAAAGCAGTCTCTACACAGACTTATTTTATAACATCAAAGCCAAGGTATGGACGCAGACATTCGGGCATGACAATGCCTTCAGATGTCTGGTTGTTTTCCAGCAGTGCCGCGACGATACGAGGCAGAGCGAGAGCACTACCGTTAAGTGTGTGGCATAGGCGCATCTTGCCATCGGCATCCTTAAAGCGTAACTTCATACGGTTGGCTTGGAATGTTTCAAAGTTTGACACCGAACTCACTTCGAGCCATTTCTGCTGTGCAGCGCTCCACACCTCAAAGTCAAAAGTCATTGCAGACGTAAAACTGATATCGCCACCGCACAATTTCAAAATATGATACGGCAGACCCAATTTGTCGAGCAATCCGCCAACGTGGCGTTTCATTTCTTCGAGCGTATCGTAAGAACGGTCGGGATGCTCAATAACAACAATCTCCACTTTGCTGAATTCATGAAGGCGATTCAAGCCGCGTACATCTTTGCCATAGCTGCCGGCCTCGCGACGGAAACACTCTGAATATCCGACGTTTTTGATTGGAAACTGGTCGGCAGAGAGGATGCAACCGCGATAGATATTGGTGATAGGGACCTCTGCCGTTGGAATCATATAGAATCCATCCAGAGGGATAGCATACATCTGTCCCTCCTTGTCGGGCAACTGGCCTGTACCCAATCCGCTTGCTTCATTCACCATCAGCGGTGGCTGTATCTCAACAAAACCAGCATCAGCAGCCTCGTTAAGGAAAAAATTGATGAGGGCACGTTGCAGACGAGCTCCTTTACCCTTATATACGGGGAAACCAGCACCGGTTATCTTGTTTCCCAACTCAAAATCCACGAGATTATACTTAGCACAAAGGTCCCAGTGAGGGAGAGCGTCGGCAGCCAGCTGAGGTTTTGTGCCAAACTCGGCAACTACGACATTGTCAGCCTCGCTCTTTCCACGCGGCACACTCAGATGCGGAGCATTTGGAAGAGAAATAAGCTTCACGTTCAAGTCATTCTCTATCACCTCTGCCTGTTCGGCGAGACGTTTCTCTTCTGCCTTAAGTTCAGCGGTGCGCTGCTTGACTTGTTCTGCCTCATCGCGCTTGCCCTGTTTCATCAGCATACCTATCTGTTTAGCGATAGCGTTCTGTTCGGCTTTGATTCCATCTGTTTTCTGCTGCAGTGCTCTGCGCTGGGCATCAAGGTCAATTATTTCTGCTATACGAGCCTCGACATCGATGACATTTTTTATCTTCAGTCGTTCTATTACCTCGTTGGTATGTTCTTTTATGTATTGTAGTTGAAGCATGAAAAGGAAATTTTATATTGTTTTTTTGAATTAGTCACCAAAAGAGCGCATTATTTAGGGCGCGACGAAGAGCTTGCCGGACGCGAAGTGCCTGCGGCATGGGAGCTTGACGAAGCACCTGAAGGACGCGAGACGCCACTGTTTCCACTTTTCGACACTCTACCTGTTGAAGCCGATGGGCGTGAGCTACTGCTGCTCGGACGCGACGATGTTGCATTTGTGCGACTGGACGAAGAAGGACGCGACACCGATGAGGAAGATGACGATACGCTTGATTTAGACGATTTAGACTCACCGTTCAAAGTAGATGTAGGACGACTACTACCTGAGGTTGTTGGCCTCGACGATGTGGCAGGCCTCGTCGTTGAACTGCTTGATGATGTGGAAGGTCTCGATGTTGAGCTTGCTGATGTAGAAGGACGTGTTGTCGTACTGCTTGACGGTCGTGTAGTGCCTGACACAGTAGAAGGGCGTGTGCTGGAAGCTGGACGCGTAGAACTTTCATTGCCAGTGTTTACACCCGTTTTAGGCGAAGGTTTTGCAGACGATGACGAAGAATTCGGTCTTTGCGATGATGAGGCAGGCCGCTCAAACACGCCATTAGAACTCGAGCCTGCGGCTTTCGTAGCCGAAGAAGATGAGGATGGGCGGCTGCTGGATGGTGCAGGACGTGAAGAAGTGGCAGATGTTGCAACATCGGTGTATTGCGGGCGCTCCTTACCCGGTGTATATGAGCCCTGTGGCACACGTGGAGCCTCCGTGGGGCGACGCATATAGTAAGGATGGATAGGCGGTGCGGGAGGCATAGGGTGCGATGGATGATAGACAGGTGGTGCGGGAGGAATCCAACCGTAGCTATGCACGTCGTAATGGTATGTGCGCGTGTAAACCGCCGGATGCACCACACGAGTATAGCGAGAGTATGTAGGCACCGACCACACTATATTTGGCGTATAGACTTCGCAACGGAAACGTAGATACTTAGCAGCGTTGAACATGCTATATCCATGTTGTAGCCAGATGCAGTCAAGGTCAAAGGGCATGAAAATCTCTTCGCCGGTATAGGCATCATAGCCATAGACCCACAGCTCGAAATACTGGCTGTTGACCGGCTCATACCATACCTCGTTAAGCAACACATAAGTCTCCAGCTCATTCTCATAGCCGCAATATATCATCATCTCATCCTGAGTGTTGAGATAGTGGGCTACGCGGATAGCCTGCGAACGGGTGAAATAGTGCACCGAGCCCGCCATGGCAGACAATGCGGCGAACATAAACATGAAAGAAAAAATAAGACGTTTCATAGCTTTATTCGTTTTCTTATTTAGTACACTTTATTAGCGTTTTATTATACATTAGCGACAAATGCCCGCTATTATGAGCAACGAGAATCATATAGTAGCGCAATAACGTCAGACATAGACTGTTGCATATCATCATCTGCTGTTGTAGGTAAAGAAGGTGGTTCGAGTGTACTTGCACCTTCGAGCAACCGACTTATTTGGTCGGACAAATCAACCAAGAGACTGTCAGTAGAAATTTGAATATTGGAGAACGAACGAGAACTCTCGTCAATAGTGTAATCCACTTCCACTTCACCCCATGAGAATGAGCCACGACGACGCCCCTCGAAGGAGCGCCAACGGGCATATAGCCACTCATCCGAAGCAAAATCATCAGCCAGGGCTTTCACTTCCGGCAAGGTAGCTATACCGTCAAACGGCGTAACGACCGCTGCAGCGTGATATTCTTTTTCGAAAGCCGACACAAGCGGAGCAACAATATTTTGAGCCGTGACAGGCGCCAACTCTGCAAGATTTACAACACGGCTCTGCACCGAGGCAACGCCGTGACGGCTCAACTTCGAGCTCTTTACCTTCAGGTAGCGACGCATATCCTCTACATTGCCGTCGATAAGTATAGTGCCGTGATGCAGATTGTTGTATTTGCCGCGGCTGAACGCGTTGCCAGAGAACTTGCGTCCCTCACACAACACGTCATTGCGCCCGCTCACCTCGCAATGCAGGCCATACGAAGCAACTGCCGACATCAACACACCGAACTGCCGCTGTTGGTCATAGAACGATGCAGGCACGATAAAGGAGAAGTTAAGGTTGCCCCCATCATGATATACTGCCCCGCCACCAGTGCGTCTCCGCATAAGGAAACCACCGTCAGCCGTCAACAGTTCTACATTGCACTCGGTAAAAGGATTCTGGTTCTGCCCAATCACCACAGTACGATGATTCTTCCACAGATAGAGCGTGATAGTGTCTGGCGACAGCTGCGACACTAAGAAGTTCTCCACCGCGACATTGAGGTACGGATTTGTCTGATTACTTATAATAACTTGAAGTCTCATTATTTGCCGAAAAAACGATTTAAATCTGTCGTAATACTGATATAGTTAGGAGCCTGCCAGAGGTGATAATTATTGTGGGCATAGGCAAATTCGAACCCTTTGAACGTGAAACCAATACCAAAAGAAAATCCCGACACGTTGAGAACATCGGCCGCCTTCATTTCTACCGCTTTGCGATAGTTGTAGCCCACTCTGGCAAAGAACGATGAACCAATATTTAGCTCCACGCCCACCTGAATGTGTCGTCCCATTTTATCAGCAAAGGCAGCGAAATCAGATTGCCTTGTTATCTCGCCTGTGAAAGGGTCTGTCTCTTCCGTAGGGTTGAGCGCATCGTTGTAACGCAAGTCCCATCGCTGCAGTTCCGCAGCATTGAAGAAGAAACGGAAAGGAGCGTTCTTAAGCTTATAAGACAATCCAGCAGCAAGCTCGAATGGCATACGCTCCACCTTGTTGTCAAACGTGACAATCTGAGCACCTATGCTCCGTCCTATCAGCGTGGCCGCAAATAGACGGTTGGTACTCACATAGCGCACGGCAACATCAAAAGAGATTGCAAAGGCACTATAACTCTCGTAGTGAGAATAGATTGGTTTGAAGCTTGCGCCGATAGAGAAGTTAGAATCAATAGCTCTGCCCCACCCTATCGAAAAGATATAGTCGGAAGCATAAAATTTGCCAAAAGACACCTCCTCCTCATTATATCCGTCAAATGAACCAAAGCTGCAAAAACTAAGGCCAAAGACAAAGTTACCCACATTCCCGATACGCCTGCCGTAGGCCAGATGTCCGAAATTGGTGCCACGGCTGAGCCCCATATAGCCAATGGAGGCGTGACCGCTGTGTGAAGAATCTATCAGCGAAGGATTGTCGAGCGTTGCGTCGAGCGATGCCGTAGGCAGAGCAAGGAAGTCCATGCCGAGAGACGCACTGCGGGGCGACCGCGGTATATCGAGCACAGCGTATGATGTCAGCCCTGCCACTTGCGCTTTTAGAGTAAACGCAGAAAACAGAACCATGCAAAATAGAGCAATGCGGAAAGCCCTCATGCCATAGAAGAAAGCACGAGACGACACATTAGGACATGCGTCAGCATACTGAATATGAACGTTATGAACGATAACACCCATATATTAAAACAAACAAAGATACGTTTTTTTGACGAATATATGCAATCTTTATCCCTTTCGCGTTACCACGTAAATACACCCACTGAATTTGCAGAACGTTTCATATCAGCAACTTGCAAGTTAAACGGTAGAAAAGTGATTGCGTGGATTCTATAGATTGGGGGAAAGACGATTATTTAACGTTTTTAACTTTTTTTGAACCACAAATGGAACGTAAGTGTGCAATGAACTGATTAAGTCAAGGCATTTTATTCTTGAAGTCGTCTTTTCTGGCAATATTGCCTCCTAATTTAAAAAACGACACATTATTATATATATTGGAATGCCATCTATACAACAAGAAAAACGCCATAATTAGCCAATGAAACTTAATATCAACACTTAAAGTATTGTTGTATGAAAGATATTCTGTATCTTTACGGTCAGAAATATTTGTTATCATTCCGACTATAATTTACATACAAAATCAATGGAGAATACAGTAGTACAGCAGATTAGAACGAAATGAAAGAGAGTTTCATTTATGGACAAGCTTTGGACTTCGGAGATTTAATGGAAAGGATAAAAAATCTTCAAGGCATGTTTAGGGCAATAGAGGTTCACAATAATATAGGGGCGCAAATGTAAAATAATCTTTTTTTTCAAACCTATGCCATGATTTGGCGCAGCCTTCGTGTACTTTTGCAGAAAAATTCGATTATATATGGCAGATAATGATAGAGGGCAAAGCCTGATTACCAAATACGTCTGGGTGATAGAAACCATCTATCGCAGACGGAAGATTTCATTCAAAGAACTGAACGAACTCTGGCTTCGTGATGACATTAGCAGAGGTGTGGATATACCCAAACGCACCTTCGACAATTGGCGTTATGTCATCTGGGATATGTTCGGCATCGACATTGTTAATGAGAACAGAGGGGAATACCGCTACTATATCTCCAATGTCGAGGACATCGGTAAGAACGGACTGCGCTCATGGCTTTACAACACATTCTGCGTCAGCAATACCTTGGCAAACAGTCAGAGCATTAAAAACCGTATCATTTTGGAATATGTACCGTCTGGCCAAAACTACCTTCAGCCCATCATTGAGGCAATGAAGGAAAACCGTGTCCTGAATATTACATACCATAGTTATTGGAAGGACGAAGAAAACAACTTCGATGTGCAGCCCTATTGTGTGAAACTGTTCCGTCAACGATGGTACATGGTAGCTCGCAGTACCTATTCTTATTACTATGAGCAGGGGCCACGTATCTATTCTCTTGATCGCATCAACTTCCTGCAAACAAGAGATGAAACTTTTGAGATGCCGAAGGACTGGACTGCCAAGGAATTCTTTGAAGATTGTTTCGGTATTATTGCTGATCGAAGTGTTGAGCCTCAGACCGTCAAACTGAAAGTTGTGGCAGGTCAGGCAAACTATATCCGCGACCTGAAGATTCATGAGTCACAGAAGGAGATAGAACGCAATGAAGAATATAGTATTTTCCAGTTTTTCCTTCGTCCTACCTTCGATTTCCAGCAGGAAATTCTCTGGAACGGAGAAGACATAGAAGTACTCGAACCCCTCTGGCTCCGCAAGGAGATTGCTGGTAAGATTAAAAGAATGTGGAATAAATATAAGGAGGACAAGAAATGAAAGATTTTGCCGCAATAGATTTTGAAACGGCTAACAACGAGCGTTCTTCTGTTTGTTCTGTTGGAATTGTCATTGTCAGGGATGGTAAGATTGTAGATTCGTTCTACTCTCTTATCCAGCCGGAACCTAACTATTATAACTACTGGTGCAGTCAGGTTCATGGTCTCTGTCATGAAGATACTGACGATGCACCAGTTTTTCCAAAAGTATGGGCTCAGATAGAGCCTCTGATAGAGAACTTGCCACTCGTTGCTCATAACAAGCCTTTTGACGAAGGTTGTTTGAAGGCAGTGTTCCGTGTTTATCAAATGGACTATCCAGATTATGAGTTCTACGATACGCTTTGTGTTTCACGACGAGTATTACCCGAACTGGAGAACCATCAACTCCACACCGTAGCCGCCGCCTGTGGGTATGAGTTAGAAGACCATCATCACGCACTTGCCGACGCAGAGGCTTGTGCATGGATTGCAAGAGAAATATTATAACAATAATAATTGAAATTTATGGCACAATTGATTCAACGCGGAAGAGAACTTCTCCGCATCAACACTCAGAAAAACCACATCCAGTATTCTACTGATAGTGGTCGTAATTGGATGACCCGATACACAGGCACTTATCCAGGTACTTTCGTTGACCTTTTCGACTTCGGCAACGAAATTATTGCATGCACATCAAAAGGACTTTTCGTTTCAAAGGATGAAGGACGCAATTGGCAGACCAGGTACACGGGAAGTTACTGTGGAACATTCCAACAACTCGCATCCGACGGAAAGAACATCTTGGCAACTACTTCCAAGGGATTGTTTGTCTCGCGTGATGGTGGCCGCAACTGGAACAAACGCTAATGCATAAACTACGTCGGATATGAAATCAAGAAATTTGTATAGGGATTTGGGCATTGGAGCAATGTTCGTTTTTGTCTTTGTTCTGGCCACTATACTAAATCTGTTTGGCATACTGGAGAGTTACCAGCAGTTTGTCGTTGTGCTTCTGAGTGCTGCGGCAACGTATGTGATTGTGAGCATCACCATGTCATCGCAGTCGGAACATCAGAAGGCTTTGCTGGAGCAACAGACAAGCAATGAGAGCAGGAAAGATAAAGAAACCAAAATCTTTGAGGAGAAATTACGTATCTATCAGGATTTCCTTCAATGTCTCTGTGAGGTAATAAAGGATGGTGAGGTGACCAAAGAGGAAGCGATACAACTGGAGTTTCAGACGTCGTACATCACCATGCACGCGAAAAGCGACCACATCAAAGTGATTGCTAACAGCGTTAAGGAAATCATCAACAGCCTTAACTGCGGCTCTGGAAATACGGCAGAGAAAGCATCACAGAGCAACAGAGAACTGATGAAGCAACTCTTTGTGATTGTAGGCGAGTTCCAAAACGATTTATATGGCTACTCGCCATCTCCTGAGGATATACAAAACCGCACCGAGGCTAACAAAACTTTCAGTGAAATCATGGATGCCGTTGAAGTACCGAATGAGGAAATGGCGGAGGAAGTGCAGGATGTTGAGAATGCAACCTCTCTTCCTCAAAATATTGCTGACTTCACCGAAAAACTGCTGCAAAAGATTCAATATAATGAAACCTTTTGGACACTCGTTGAAAAGAATATCGCAGAGAATAACATCTCCCTAAACTTTGCCATGAAAGGAAGAGAGGAAGCTGTACGTGTTATGCTCAGTTATGAGACGAATGGTGAGCATTTCTTCCAAATCCACATGGATTGTGATGACCCCCACGAAGCATACAAACACATGAAATGGCGTTTTGGTGGTCGTCAAAACAAGTGGAGTTGGTGGAGGTATCTTGATACGTCCTACCGCTCGTTGACGGCTACGGAGGATATCAAGTCGCGGAACTGGGACGGATTGTTAGTTGCTCTTGCAAAGCAACTGTCGGCTTTGCTCGCTTATGTAGAGAAATACCAAAAGGTTTTTAAAGACATTTACTTGCCTGCACCTGGGGAAAAGGCTAATGTATGGATGTACTATGAGTATTGTGTGGCTTTCGACTATGAGAAGTCGTTGGGTGATGACCGCTTCTTCATGGACGTAAACATTAAGGAGGATGGCACCTATCAAATCATGTTCGGCAACCGAGACGATGATATTGATAAACTGATTGCTCGCACTCATGCTGTAGGCTTCCCCAATTCTACTGTTAGCGACATCAAGGATAACCGCTACATCGCTGTCGACAACCTTTCTGCTGCTGACGCAGCTGCAAAGGTAGCGGAGATAGATGCTCTGATATAATTAAAGAAAGTGAATATGAAGGTATTTGCACATTACTTCAAGTCGAAGGAAACGGGCAACGACTACCGTTGGCGTACTCTGCTTCAATTTGGTAATTCATGGGATATAATAGGGTCAGTTGTAATGAAAAATCCGGGCACAGCTGCTCCCAAATGTCAAGTTACTGATAAAAATACTTTGAAATTATTATCGTTCTTCGATAACACCATGTATGATTGGTTTGAGTTTTCGCCAGACTCAACCATGAATTGTGTTGGTGATTTGTTTGCTTATTACTATGATAAAAGCGACAAAAATGATTTGCAAGGTGTAGTTCAAATCTTCAATCTTTTTTATCTGAGAGAAGGAGACCTAAGTAAAGCATTGGAATTGCATAAAAAGAACAAATTCCCTTTTGCATCAGAAGAAGAGATTATACAAAATGACATTTCACAATTGAAAGCGCCAATATATCTTGGCTTTGCAGGCCTAGCATTTGACAAATACTATGCAGATAGAGCAAAGAGATTCCTTGATGCTTCTTTAATGCTAGGAATGAATTACCTTAGTCCTAATATCTCAGAAAATAAATATGTGCATCCGCAATATTTGATGTTGTTTGGCAAGTATTCGGCTACGAGCATCAAGGCGAGAATGCAATTTAAACAGAACTCTTTGCAACCTATGGGTTTGGATAAGGCATTAGCTGATATACCTAAGAAATTTACAAACACAGATTTGTTAAAAATCACAGAATCCATTACTCGTCAATTGAAAGAAACTGGTTATCAAGAATATGAACCTAATAGATTCGTAATAACAGAAGACATAGGATTGTCGGTCTTAAAAGATGGATATATAGGCTGTCGCCCTCAAATGCTTCGTGGTTATAATTATTACTCTTCTAATGGATATAGAAAGTATATTCAGTTTGATAAATTCATTGAAGTATTAAACACCTTAGGATATGATACTTCAGAAGAACAGCAATTGCATTCTTGGTTTGGACGAAAGCATTTCTTGGATTATGGTGCCTCTGAAGCTGAAATCGCAGCTGCTATTAAGAGAGAAATCGTTGAAATTCAAAACTTATTGAATTCTTAATTTAACGTATGAAAGACTTTGCAGCTATAGATTTTGAAACGGCTAACAACGAACGCAGCTCAGTTTGTTCTGTTGGTATCGTCATTGTACGAAATGGTGAGAATGTAGATTCGTTCTATTCTCTAATCCAGCCAGAGCCGAATTATTATAATTATTTGGTGTTCTCAGGTTCATGGTCTTTGTAGTCAAGATACGGAAGAAGCCCCAGTATTTCCAAAAGTATGGGCACAGATAGAACCAATGATAGAATGTATTCCACTTGTAGCTCATAACAAGCCTTTTGATGAAGGCTGTTTGAAGGCAGTGTTCCGTGTTTATCAAATGGACTATCCAGATTATGAGTTCTACGATACGCTTTGTGTTTCACGACGAGTATTACCCGAACTGGAGAACCATCAACTTCACACTGTTGCCGCCGCCTGTGGTTATGAGTTGGAAGACCATCATCATGCGCTTGCCGACGCAGAGGCTTGTGCATGGATTGCAAGAGAAATACTCTAAGAACAATTACATTGTACAATAAACAATATGGAAGAAAACAAGATTATCATATATCAGACGGAAGACGGCCAGACACAGATTGATGTCCGTCTGGAGAACGAGACGGTTTGGCTAACACAAGCTCAGATGGCTGAGCTGTTTGAAACAGACAGAACCTCAATAGTTCGTCACATCAACAATATCTATCGAGTTGACGAATTAGACCGAGAGGCAACCTGTGCAAAAATTGCACAAGGTCAATTTTGGAACACATGATAAATGAAAAAAGCAAATGTAATAATAAAAGCAGTCTGTAAGGATTACTTACAAGTTCAAATTAAACAACAGTCAAGGAATTCTTGACAGTTCAACAAGAAAGAAACAAGCGAATCTTTGGTAGTCTCATTTTATGCGATTACCACTCAACAAAAAGGAATAATAAATCAGTAATAAAACATGAATAGTACGAAAGAACAATATTAACTTAAATAATAATTAGTTATGTTGTACAAAATAACTGTTAAATCCAACTTGAACTCAAATGGTGTTCGTTTGGAAAAAGGAATGTCTGTCGAAGTAGTGTCTCAATCTTTCAATTTGTCGGGAGGGTTTGATATGAGGAGACGAGTACGTATCATGTTTGGAAAATTATAGTTTATAGAAACTCAAAATAACAATAAATTCACCACGATTATGAATAAAATTAAGGAAAACATACTTGATGAATTACTAAGAAGAAAAACCGATCCCATATACAGCGATATGGTCGAAGACTTGAAAAACAAAGAATATAGTTTTGAAGACGACCTCGACCCTTATTTCGTTCTAACATTTCATACGCAAATAGGCTCGTTGTACAAAAGAGGCGGGATAGCTTTTTATGGCAGAGCTACCAATGGATGGGATGATGATTACAACAATGGGATAAGGAGTATTCTGACCCATAGCCATAGCCGTTTTTTCCAAATGATTAAACGTATTACAAATTTTATCTATCCTGAAAATTCTGTTGAAAATATTGTTTGGAGTAATATATGTAAAGTGGCTCCAAAACAAGGGAACCCAAATAATACCTTGTGGAGAGACCAGGAAAACTTCGCTGTGAAAATATTAAATGCCGAAATGGAGATATTGCAACCATCAATTACGGTTTTGATAACCGGAATTGAAGCAGACAAGAGATGGGATTCTCCTCTATTTAAAGTATTTAAAGAATTAGAGTTGGTTGAGTGTTATCAAAACGAAGAACTTGGAATTGAATGTAGCGTTAAAGTATACTACAACAAACAAAGTGAACAGTATTTCTTGATTACTGGCAGACCCGATAGTCGTGGCGTACCTAGAGAATTCATTGATTTTCAAACAAATCACATTAGTTCTTTCATAAAGAACAAATATTCAGAGAAACATTGAATGTAGATGGATGGGATATAAATAATGGATATTATCAACTGAAAAATGGGAAGAAATCTCGTGTGATTGCAGTATATCATCCATCCGTAGGATATTCTTGGGATAAGTGGTATAAAGTAATAAAAAGCCAACTATAAAATGTAAGAAATTGAAATGGTTATTAAATAAATAGTACATAACTAAATACAATATACAATTATGGATAGAGAAGTATTATTTGAAGAGTTTATTAATGAATGCGAGAAGAATAATCAAATCTGTGGGCAAGGTAATCCTAAGGCTGATATTCTGATTATTGGTAAAGAATCAACAGATACTCGTGAGGATGCTCTTTACCGAAATGTTGAGCGATGCAGAAATAAAATGGAGTGAGATGCTCTAAGACCCATTGATCCCAATAACAAAACATGGGCTAACTACCAAAATCTATTTGATAATATATATTGTCGCAAGTCAGAATTTATTGATAAATGGGATTTTGAAAAATTTGCTTTTACTACGGAATTAAGTAGCATACCTCGTAAGAATAGTAAATATTCTGAGGCAAAACCATTTATACAAGATAGATTGCGTTGTTTTGAGAAGTCGAAGTTCATACAGGATTTTTCTGTCATAATCTTAGCATGTGGAGGTTATATAAAAAACGATGATAAGGTAAGAGAAATAGATAATACATTCCACGTGGAATTTTGTAAAGAATATGGTTCCAAAGAAAGCAAAAATCGTTTCTGGACTCACATTGATAAAAAAGACCCCAGGAAACTTGTTATTCATACAAGACAATTTAGTAACGGAATTTCAAAAGATTTAATCAAAGAAATGGCTTCAGTTATTAGAGAGCATTTGAGAAAACTTGGATTAATATGATAACAACAGAAATATCATTATAATTATTATGAAAGTATATTTTGCAGGTTCAATCCGAGGCGGGCGCGTTGATGCCGCTTTGTATGAGCGTATGATAAAATATATTCAGAAGACTGACCTTGTGCTGACAGAACATGTTGGCAACCTCAATTTGTCAGAAGAGGGGCAAACTATAACAGATATATACAACCAAGATACTAATTGGCTGCGTGAAAGTGACGTATTGATAGCAGAATGTACTTGTCCGTCTTTGGGTGTTGGTTATGAGCTGGCATATGCTGAACGTTTCCAGAAACCATGCCATATCTTCTATAATAAGAATAGAACAA
Source organism: Bacteroidales bacterium (assembly GCA_017451385.1). Taxonomy (GTDB): domain Bacteria; phylum Bacteroidota; class Bacteroidia; order Bacteroidales; family P3; genus Colimorpha. The sequence continues at coordinate 68,848 of JAFSPS010000046.1, read as the reverse complement.
ACCTCTCGGCTATGTTAGCTGGAAATAGTTTCTACAACATCCATCCCTATGAGGATGAAGCTGAAATATATCCTATAATAGACAGCATATTACAAAAGGAGTGTGATTCATGAAGAAGATAATCTTTCTTGATTTTGACGATGTTCAGAATACCGAGCATTTTATGTATCAGAGGAATGAATAACGCACTCGCAGAGGCATTTGGATTGCGAGAGAAATATTGTAATAATCATATTCATAAAAAAATAAAACAATGTGTAAAACAATTATTACTGAAAAAAAAGAAAAGTATGCCAATTGGGTAAAAAGAGTTTGTGACTTCATAAGTCAAGTTGGCCCTAAATTAAATCTACCTGCTGGAGCGATGCAATCAAACATTTCAGAAGCTATAGATAATGATATTAATATTATGTTCCTTGGCCATGACCCGCATGAAGTTCCTAAAGAAAACTATAAATTTGAATATGGTGATTTTATTCAAAGGCGTTTTAATGAAGGAAATCCCTGTTGGGGAGATAGAAATACAAAATGGCCTATCTGGAAGAATCTGCGTGATTACTTTATAAAAGTTTATGGAGAATCCTCGCTCATGGATGACATGAAACACATGGTCTTTACGAACGCTATATTCTTTACAGGAGACAATATAAAGTTGGTCTTAGATCAAATTGGAACGAGTGTCGAAAGGATGTGTCTAGATTTTACAAGTGAATTGATATTTGATATTCTTCATCCCAAAATTCTTGTATGCTTCTCTGTAAGTGATGTGTTCGATAAACTTATGAATACGATAAATGGAAAAAGTGGAAAAAAACTAACTGTTCATCGATTCAAACCCTATAATATAAAACATTCTTGTGCGATAACACAATGCGATGGAACTGTGATTTTAGGAATACCTCACCCAAGTGGTGCTCATGGCATATATAGTTCATTACCTGCAATTGTACGTATTATTAATGATTTATCAAAGGGAGTTGAAATAGAGAATATTGTTGCAACAAAGAATCTGTTCCTAAATCCTCAAGAGAAGAACCAATATGGGATTCCAAGAATAGATAAAACAGTAATTGTTCAACAAGTAATTTCGTTACTCAATCTTGAAGCCTATGAAGAAAGAAATCATAGGTATAAGCTGAATGGTAAATATGGAATAACGATAACAGATAAAGATAAAGGTTATATAGCAATAAGACACATTGACTATGATACTAAGGGTTATGACAACAACCAAGATAAAGAAGTCCATAAATTAAAAGAAATGTTGAAAGGACGGGGATACAATACTTCTGAAAAGGTTTGGATCGGAACAAAAAAGCTTTCTCGATTTGGTAATAATGACAACAAAATAATAGAAGGTATTTGCAAGGAAATAATAGATTTAAAAGAAGAAATCCAGAAGATATAATTATTTTTCAAAATAACATCACTTTCCTTTGGCCTCTGCCACCAGCTGGCGGAGGTCTTTGATTATTTTGCACCACAATTCGTACAATTTGGGAAAAATGAATTTTTGCGAGTATGATGAAAAGAAAAACAGACAACACAGATAATTGGAGTCACCAACATGACTACCCTGTTGAAGAGGTATGGAACACTTACCATACTTTGTCACAGATTATAGTGCCGCGCTTACAGGCGTTAAGGCTCTTGACAAACATGGGTATTGTCCTTATTTCAAAGATATACGAGAGTGGAACGGTGCTATTCAAAAGATGATTGACGCTTTTGAGTTGATGAAGAATGCCGATGTCCACACGCCAGATGAAGAAAAAACAATTTCAGAAGGGTTGGAACTCTTCTGCAAGCATTTCCGTAATCTTTGTTACTTGTTCACGGTGTGCTGCTCCATACCCACTCTCTTGCCTACTTTTGTCGCAGGCATCCCGTCTGCCTTCAGCAGCACTGCAAGGCACCTCATCAGGAAACAGTGCTTTGCGCCAACGCGGTACCCCTTCCCGAGTTCCTGCCTTTGCGCTTCGGTTAATTCTAAACGTGTTGTGATTCTCATTTCCAATGTGTATTTCTCATTGATAACGAGAACTGCTGCATGAAATTATATGTAGATTAAATTTGCCCACTTACTTATTTTTTTTATTTTCACTTTGCAAAACTACCGAAAGTTTTGCTGGACTTTACACACTTTTTTAGGACAGTATCCAACCTGAGAATCTAAGCACTGCGTTTCAGCGCAGGAGAGTTATAGTGCCTGAGAGGGTGCGATGCTGGCGTGGCTGGTGGACAGAAGCATAAGTGATGGTATAGGCGTATACTCCTTGTGGGCAGGGAGCGCCAAGATGAGTTCCGTCCCATGTGTCATACTGATTGGTTGAGGCATAGACCATCAATCCTTGACGAGTGTATATATGTATCTCGAAGGACGACAACTGAGTGGCGACAACGGAGAAGAGATTGTTGTCAATACGCGATGGAGTAAAGACGTTCGGCACCCACAAACGCACTACATCGCTACGAATGACTACCGAAGCTGTGTCGCCACAGCCGAATCCGCTATATGCAGCAAGGCTGACAACCACCGAATCGGCATCAACAGGGAAAGCAAAAGAGCTCACCTCGGCGGTATCTGCCTTCAAACCGTTGAAATACCATTGTCGCGAAACACTATTGAAGGTAACATCGCTCAACAGAACAGGCTGATGCACTTCATCTACGATTTGTGGCGACGCATGGATTGCAGCCCTCACAGGCTCGTCCACAACAAGGCTGAGCCTATGCACACTGTCACATCCATTGACAGCCATATAACGTAGTATAGGCTCTTCGGTTGAACGGTAATACATCATACCGTCCGACCAACGAAGAGTGTCGCCATAACATATCACATAATTGTCGGTATCATCGTATGCCGGCTTGACAAAGAGATGTAATCGACGGACGCTATCGCAGCCGGAAGATGTCAGGTAGGTGCGTGAGTATGTACCAGACTGGTCGTAGGTTGAGCCTTCAAAGAAACGCGGATGATTGCTGCAAACAGTGTCATATTCCGTACTCGAATAGACATCATAAACTGACAAATCCAGATGAATCATGCTATCGCATCCTGCCACCGATGAGAGCAATATGTCGTAATTGCCTTGCGTGGTGAGTACGGTATCGCCGACTGTGAAGCTTGACGAAGAACAGATAGCCATCGGGAGGGAGTCATCATAGGTGGAATTGACCCTTAAGGTGAATACTAGCGTACTGTCGGCGCCCGTAGAGGCACGCAGGCTGAGTTTGCGCAATTCACCTTGAGAGAAATGCAAGCTACGCCAAAGCAAAGGCAACGCATTGTCGCATACGGCAGTATCATAGCGCTGGCTGTAGTTCCAATGGACAAAAAGCGAAAAATGGATAAGACTGTCGCATCCTGCTGCGTTACGCAGGACAAAGAGAGTGTCGCTTTGAATGGATGTAAAAGAGGTGTCTGCAAAATGGAAAGGAAGCATATTCTCAACAACGGTATCATGCTCCTCATAGCTGCTATTAGAAAGTACCGTAAGCCTCAGAGTCACAATACTGTCCGTGCCGTTGCGGGCTATTAGTGATACCTGCTGGGTGTCGCTCTGCGTCAGCTCAATGCCGTTCCATGCGAGTGGCAACTCGTTCTCGCACACTATGCTGTCAACGACAATAGCAACGTTGCGCAACACCGAAAGCGAATAATGCAACAAACTATCGCAACCCACAGCATTGACAAAACGTATGAGCGTATCATCAACATCAGTGGTAAACAAAAGACCCTCGAACAAATGCGGCAGGTCGTTCTCCAACACAGTATCCAGCACTATGCTGCTACTATTATGCCGCACGCGGAGCGTCATGACCACCATGCTGTCAACACCATGAGCACCCGACAGCACCGCACTCTGCGTCCCTTCCGAGCGAAAGGTCTTACCATTCCAACGCAAAGGCAAGATGCCTTCACAGACAGCACTATCAAGACGGGTTTCCACATTACGATAGACATATAGCGAAAAACGTATCAGGCTGTCGCATCCGGCGGCGTTTGTGCGTCGAAGGGTTGTGTCGCTCTGCGCATCGGAAAAACTAATGCCGGCAAAACGATAAGGCAGTTGGTTTTGGACTATGGTGTCGTAGTAGCTACTGCTGGTCACAGGTATGGACGTGACATTGAGCGTAACAACGCTGTCGGCACCATGCAAGGTGCGCAGAGAGGCCGTAAGCGTTGCTTCGCCACGCACCGTCGAGCCGTACCATAGGAAAGGGAAATTGCTGCTACATACAGCCGAATCAACCGTTGTAGCACGGTTGTGCCACACGAAGAGCGAAAAGGTTATAAGGCTGTCGCAGCCTGCCCTGTTAGCACGACGCAAAACGGTATCAGTCTGAGCATCGGCAAAACGCACACCGGCAAACGTAAACGGCAGATTGTTTTCTACAATGGTATCATGCACCACTGCATTGCTATTATGCAGCACCGCGAGGCGCATCGTCACAACACTGTCCACGCCACGATAGCCAGCAAACGTAGCCTGCTGCGTCCCTTCCGTGCGAAAAGTCCTGCCATTCCACGAGAGCGGCAGCACATTCTCACACACGGCGGTATCCACCGTTGTTGCCACATTGCGATAAACCACAAGCGAATAGCGGATAGCGCTATCACAGCCTCTGATATTTGTTAGATGCAGAAGAGTATCAGCGACGGCATGGTCAAAAGAGAGTCCGGCGAAGAGGTGCGGTAAAGCATTTTCTACCACAGTATCGCGATAGCGCGACGAGGATGTAGCATTAACATTCAGCGTAAGTCGAACCGTACTGTCGGCACCATGGACAGAGGTTTTATTCAAAGTTTTAGAACCTGCCCCACTGAACGTTACGCCACGCCACACCATCGGCAGAGCATCACTGCATACTGTAGTATCAAAACGCGTTTCGACACCATGCCATACTCTAAGCGAATAGTACACAAGGCTGTCGCATCCACGCGCAGTGGAGAAACGCAGGACTGTGTCGGTTTCTCTGTAGAAATTGTGCCCACCGAAACGATGCGGCAGCGCATTGTCAGCACACTCTTCGCTGACATGCGTGGAGGCAGCAGGGTACAATGACAGATTGAGGTGGTCAATACTGTCGCATCCATCTGCCGAAAGGAGTGTATCAGTGAAGGTGCCTGCAGAATCATATACTGCATCATTCCACACATACGACGAACCGTCGCATATTCGTTGTGTCGTATTGCCCTCTGCTGCACCACGGACAAGGACCGTAGCATAGAGCGAATCCACTCTATTAGCACAACGACCCTGCGAAGAGGCGAATAGAACTTTGATATTCTTAGCGCCCGCATGGGCATAAGCATGAGACGCCTGCAATCCCTCGGCACTGGTGCCATCGCCAAAAGACCACTGAGCACTACTAATATTGAGGTCTGAGAGCAGTGAGAAATCCGCCTCCTGTCCCACACAGAAGCCATCAACGCCCGACGAGAAGAAGCGCGCTCCGGCGACATTGAGCGACGACGAGAGGTTGACGGCATTGCTGCCCACGGTGTACGAGTAGCTCTCATATTGCCCCAATCCATATACATGAGCCACAAAACCACCGACGGCGTTCTCCAGCGTGTGCGAGCCGTAGGATATGGGGATGCGCGCATAAGAATAGCTGCTGTTGCTGCCGACAACAGAAAAATAGCGAGACACATTGACACCATCGAGCATCATTGCCGACACAGCCTCCGTCGGTGTCACGACATTGACAAAATGGTTCTCAATAAGACTGGTCGTAAAAGTACCAAAAGTTATCTTATTGATACGCTGTTCAATGGGGCTAATCAACACCATAGACGGGTCACCTATCTGGTCTGAGTTCATGCTGCCACCAGTAAAATACAGATACACCTGTGCCGGTTTGGATGTTTCAAGATACGAAGCCCTTATGTAATCCGTAATATAAAACTCCACAGACTCTCCAGCCGAAAGCGTCGTCACGAGTTGGTTGCCGGAACGTACCTCGCAGTTGTCTTCGGATGCCGTAATAATCACGCGGTCCTCATTACGCATCTCCGACGAAGTGACGACAAAATGACGGCCATGATAGTCGGTAGGCATAAGCTGCTCGAAAAGGAAGTCGCCACAACAAACATCTGAGGGGACAAAAGCTACAGAGCTGCCAGCAAAAACGGCAATAGGCTTGCAGTCGCGAGAGGTAATGACCGTTCCCGACATCGAGCCTGCACCATAACAGCCGGTATGATATACCTGCCCTGCCTGCAACGTTACGCTATATCGCGATAGGTTATAGCGGTCGCCGGGAATAGCCGACGGGGTAATATCAACAATAGTGTTGTTTTCCGTTGCCACCACCGTAAAAAGGCTCCACGAGTATTCGGCATTGGGATAGGTCTGAATAATATAGGAATCACGCAGCGAAGATGTTGGCAAAACGTTGGCGACATCAAACGATGCTTCGTAGTAGCTGGAGGCATAGACCGACACCGTATCGGTTGTGGCAACGTGTATGCCATGATTGAATACGCCGATATCATCATTATAGGCCTGTGCGATGGGAATGACGACATTGGTGACTTGCGACGGGCTTACGGAGAACGAGGCAGACCAGCCTGTGCGCGGATTTTCCACACGTCCGCTACAGGAACGTTGTCCTGTGATAATGAGTTTCAACTCGGTAATAGACTCATAGTTGTATGGAAAAGCGACATAGAAGTCGGTACCCTGCGTCGAAGGAGACTGTGCACGGACAATCGTCGCGCAGAAAAGACACAGAAAAATAATGGTGACAGAATAATCCCTCCAAAAATAATACTTTTTTGCTAACATGCTGGTTCCACTCATAATCACATAAGAACAATATCGTTCAATCTTCATAAACCACGTTTTATCGAAGCAGAGTAACAGTGCCTCGACGCAACAGCCAGCGGTCGGTGTCGAAATTGGTTGTGTAACGCACTATATAGACATAAACGCCTTGCTGACATGGAGTGCCATTGTGTGTTCCATCCCAACCCTCGTATTTGTCCGTTGTTTGAAAAACCATCTGACCGAAGCGATTAAATATACTGAAATCAACTTGGTCAACATCATTACTACTGATTTTGAAGGTGCGGTTGTTGGGAGCCAACGGCGTAAACACGTTGGGCATCCACAGCTGCGACTTGTCCATGCGAATAACCATAGAGGTGGTATCCTTGCAGCCGTAAGGACTTTCTATGGCAAGAATGACACGTACAGAGTCCTCGTCGGACGGAAATTCGAAACAAGTTTGGTCCTTATAGACAATCTTGCCATCTGGCAACCACCATGTGCTACGCTCGGAATTTATGCCATGGTCAAAGAGACAAATCTCTGTCTGTTCGGGTGTTGCAATCTCTGGGATAGCGTGGATGCGTGCCTGCGTGGTCTTATCAAGCCCCAGATTGAGGTGAATAATGCTGTCGCATCCCTGCGACGAGAGCATCATAACAGTCGGTTCGCTCGTCGGCTCATAGTATGTCACACCATCCTTCCACGTATATTCGCCACCTTCGCATATCATAGCCTTTTGCACAGATTCTTTGGCAGCATTGACCTCCACATAGCGTCGCACCACCAAGGTGTCGATACAACCATCATCGGAAGTAGCATACAGAGTTACAGTGTAGCGGCCCGCCTTATAGGTGTGGACGGGGTTCTCTCTGTCTGAGGTAGTGCCGTCGCCAAAGTCCCATGAGAAGGACGAGGCATTGAGCGACTGGTTCTCGAAATGCAAAGCATAAGGTTCGCAGGCTATGCCAATATCATCAGGACCGAACATGGCTTGCGGATGTATGCCTCCCATGATTCGGACCGTATCTGTGCCTATACATACTGCTGTATCACCATTGGTGGCCATATTGCTGACCCTTACCCAATAGGTGCGCGAGGTATCGGTATGAGCCCTAATGACAGGGATAGTGTCACCCGTGCTCCACAGATACGAGTATGTGTAACTCATGCCACCCGAATGTCTGTCTAAAGCATTGAAAACCGCCGCTCCCTCCTCACAAAAAGTAACATCATCGCCAAGCCGCGGCTCTGGAGTCCATAGAACAGTGAAATGGCCTGTAGAGTCCCACCTACAACCAAAATCGTCATAGACGTGCATCTTGGCGTAGAAAAGACCTGCCGTATCGTTCGCCGACATATAGAAACGCATCGGGTCGTAGGTATCTCGTCGCAGAACGCCAGCATTGGAACGTCCAGCCTCTGGGGTAATGTCCCACGTTACAGAATCGACAGAGACGTTATATTCGCAATCATCACCCGTAGAAATGTTGCAAATATCCATAGACCAGCCGAAAACCCATCCATTGTCGATACTCCATTCGTCGCATATCTGTATTTTCCATGTGCCATTGAGCGGACATCCGACAAGCGAGGAGAAGTCGTCTGCCGGTTTGTAATAGTTGCTGCGTGCAGCATGATTGCTGGCACGTTTGGTGGAGAACGAATAACTGCCTGCATCTTCAAGACCTTCTACCCGGTATTCTGCCGGCAATGGCGGGAAACTAATGGTGACAGCATCGGTATATTCGTCATTGGCAAGATAGTGGCTGCCCTCTTCCGTAGTGTTGGCAGGCAAACCATCCACAAGGGTATAGTTGGCATTGCGCGAAAAACAATAGTCCAAACCTATGCCATACATATTATAGATTGAATCGCAATATTTTTCATCTACGCCATCCCACATATCATGCTCATCGCCACCGTATGGATAGCCCGTAAACATACCACCACCGCCGTATGAACCTTCCACAGCGTCGCCAGGGTCTTCCTTGTATTTCAGCGTGGCAGTGCGTCCACTGGGACATATGATGTTCAGGTCATAGTCGCCCATATAGCTATGCTCGAAATTGACACAGATAGAGCAGATATCATCCTTGGATTCAAGCGTAGCGCCAGCCGGAAATTCAGTAAAAGTTACGGGTGCCGAATAGCACAAGACATCACAGTTAGGGCCATCAGGGATAAAAGTCTTGACATAGTTGGTTCGAGTGTGGATATTATGTATAGCCACGGAATCTACCGAAATCAGTGCATTAGCATCATAGCTAACTTGAACGACAAGTTCATCGCCGAAACAGACTGTTCCGAGGTTGGATATTGTGCGAATGGGATTGGTTGACACCCTTAGCTGCACTTGGTCGAACACCGTCGCCTCGCATCCGTTGCGGTCTGTGACATCGAGCACTATCTCATGGCAAGCGAGTGTATCGAAAAAAGGATAAGCCACTTCCGTCATTCCAACACCGCCAACAGTGTTCTCCCGCCCGTCAAAAGTCCACGTGAAACGTGATGAAGCATCCGTAGGGGTGTAATGGTCGGTATATCTTGTGTAGGTGGCATAGCCATGCACTATTACGCCCTCGCCAGCACAGACTGGAATAACGCGCTGACCGTCAATAGTACGCATTATGCCTTGACCAAAAACGACTCCACCACGAGTACGGTCGAACACGCTGTCAATATGCGGTTCTATGCGCTCACAAGGGAGAAAACACCCCACATTACAGAAAAAGCCTGCATTAGCCACCGTATGGTTGGCAGTCTTGAAACGAATGGTAATCGCATGCAGATTGCTACTATTGTTGCGTGAAGCGTATATTGTATTGCGACCCTCCGAAAGGTTATTATAGTTGTTATTGGCTGCCACTATCAGCGGATAGGCTGTGCTGGGACCATCATAGATGAACAGTGTGTCGAGAGGGTGTATATCAAACTGCGTGAAGCTGATACCAAGAACATAAGGTGCTGAACAAGGCAAATCGGCATCAGAGAGCGTCACACTCCAGTCGATGCCACTGCTGTAACTTCCATTGCCGCCATCATCGTTGACATGCAAACCTTCGGCAGGCACCTGAAGCACTGTGCCGTCGAGGTCTGGCGACAAAGTATAGGTCACACTGCTCTGGGCAAAAGCATAGGTACTAACAATAGATAGTATTATTATGGCAATAACTCTTCGCAATGTCATTCTATCGTTTGATTTACAATGTGCATAACCTTTGCAGAGTGCAAATATACAACAATTATCAGAAAGAGGCAAACGACATAATAGCATCACAACCAACCAACTCATTACTTAGACAAATCATAATTTCAGCGAAGCAGTAGCACGTTACCTTTGCGCGACAGCAATGAGCGTGGGTTACGCTGCGTAGCATAGCGAATAACATATACATAGGAGCCCTGTGGGCAATCGACCCCATTGTATCTTCCATCCCAACATTCGTCGATGCTTGCAGCAGAGAATACCATCAATCCTTGGCGGTTGAATATCTGATACTCAAAACGATATAAATCACCTGCGCTGAAGCAGAATTTATTATTGTCTATCCTGCCTGGAGTGAATACATTGGGGCACCACAGTATGTCATTGTCGCGATAAAGCATAGACGAGGTAGTGTCACTACATCCCATGGCACTTGTTGCAATCAGCGTTATGCGAAGCGAGTCATGCCCAAACGGGTACGAAAAAAAGTAGGTCTCTGTTGTATCACTTTTCAATCCATCTATATACCACACCGAAGAAAACCCATTTTCAGTAACATCGGCAAGCAGCACTTCCTGTCCTTCGGTAGCAACCTGCTGTGGCAACGACTTGATAGCGGCATGAACAGGCCTGTCAACATCAAGAACAAGCCAATAAACGCTATCACACCGCTGCACCGTCCTATAAGCCTTCATCACATCAGCTGATTCATGATAGACGATACCATCACGCCATTCTATCGAATCGCCATAACACAATTTGACAATATCTGTATCCAAATAGGTCGGATTAACCGTAAGAGAAAGCGTAATAATGCTATCGCAATCATATACAGAACGATAGTTAGCCACATATCGTCCTGAGACGTTTCGTGGAACCCCATCAAAAACAACTCTATCATTATCACATATCGTGTTGGATATATGCACGTCATATACATCACGCACCATGAGTCGTATGGTGAAAAGGCTGTCGCAACCATCTTGTGATGCGAACTTGAACGTGTATCTACCGGATGTGGACAATGTTGTATCATTGTAAACAAGCGGTGACGAGGCACATATTTCGCGATAAACCATGCTGTCGTATGTCGGATTAGTTTGTAGCCGCAAGGTCATCACACTGTCGGCGCCATTGCTTGCCACAATGGTGCGCATTCGTACTCCTGCAGTGAAGAAGCTTACATCGTGCCATTCCAAAGGCAGCATATTGACACATACCGCCGTATCGAATGTGGCATATCTATTGTAATGCACATAAAGCGAGAAAAGCGTAAGGCTGTCGCACCCATAGATATTACTTCTCCACAATAGGGTATCGTTCTGTCGGTCGGAGTATATATGTCCACCAAAGAGATATGGCAAATCATTCTGCACCACGGTGTCACGCACCGTATCAAGGGATGAAGGCATACTACGCACCTGCATGGTCACCAGACTGTCAGCACCCCATCGGTCGTATAACAACACAGAGGCAATGCTATCTGTGTCGAACGAGACACCATTCCATAGAAGCGGCAAGGTGTTCTCACATACGACAGTATCGCATAACACGGAGACATTGCGATGGACATATAGCGAATAGCGGATAAGGCTGTCGCACCCCGTATGGTTGATACGGACAAGTGTGGTATCCTCTACGGCATCCGTAAAACTATATGCCGCAAAATCATACGGCAACAAATTCTCGACGATGGTATCACTATACGATGACGATGTGTTGCGGCCCACAGTGATATAAAACTCCTCAGACCAATCGTCGCATCCGTCAGGAGTGGCGGCATTGAGGCGTACCGCGTATGTACCTTCTGAATATGTATGTTGCGGACTAACCTCGGTGGATGTGGTGCCGTCGCCGAAATCCCACCGATAGATGCTCGAATTGACAGAGAGGTTGTTGAACTGTGCCGTAAAAGGCTCACAAAACACCGGCTCCTGATTCAAAAGCTCGAATTGTGCCTGCGGAAAGACTCCGAGCGTTATATTGATGGTGTCGGAGCCCATGCAACGCGTTGTGTCGCCATTGGTGGCACTGTTTGTTACCGTCAGGACAAATTGCGACGTACTGCTGACGTCGGGGGTTATGACAGGCTGAGTGCTACCATTGCTCCAAAGATATGATAGCTGTCCGCCAACATTGCCTGTCAAATTCATGGTGCCATCAAGCGTTGGCGAAAGAGAATAGCACGAGAAAATGTCTTCACCTAACGAAGGCATAGGACGCTGCAACACTGTAAAATGCCCCAACGAGTCCCAATGACAGCCGAAATGGTCAGTGATGTTAATACGCGCCCAGTAATGTCCCGTAGTATCAAATGCCGACATATAGAATAGCATTGGGTCGTCGGCATCTTGCCGCACCTGCGTATGATTCTCGCCACCACTTTCTGGATATACCTCCCACGATACCTCGTCGATACCTACACCATATTCGCAATCGTCATCATCTGTAACGCTGCATATATCCATTGACCACCCGAACACCCATCCGTTATCTTGCTCCCAACTGTCGCATAGCTGAATCTGCCATGTACCATTTAGAGGGCACCCGACGAGAGAGGAGAAATCGTCTGCCGGCTTATAGTAGTCGCTGGCGTTTTCATAGTTGCTCGGCTTCTTGGTGGAGAATGATTTGTACCCTGCGTCCGAAGAACCACTATAGCGGTATGCGGCAGGACGAGACTGAAAAGTATGGGTGACGGAGATGGTATAGCCACTACTGCCGAGATAGTGATTGCCATTGGTCGTAGTGTTCGCTGGTCTGCCGTCAACAAGTGTGTAGCTACCGTTGCGCGAGAAACAATAGTCAAGGCCTTCGCCATACATATTGTATATCGAGTCACAATACTGACCGGAGCCACCATCCCACCTGTCATGACTATCACCGCCATAGGGATAACCCGTAAAAATCTCTCCACCACCATAAGACCCCGCAGGGTAACCTCCGGGATTGTTTTTATATTTGAGGGTTGCTCTTCTACCATTAGGACAAATAATTCTGAGGTCGTAATCACCCATATAGCTATGCTCGAAATTGACACAGATAGAACAGATGTCCTCCTTGCTGACAACTGTTGAACCCGATGGGAACTCATTGAACGTCACTGGTGCCGAATAACACGTTGTGGCGCAGTAGGGGCCATCGGGGATAAATGTCTTTACATAGTTGGTACGGCTATGAATGTTGCGAACCGAGACAGTGTCCAGCTGCAATATGGCGTTTTCTTCAAAGCTAACAAGCACGGGCAACTCATTGCCACTACACACTGTTCCAAGGTTAGAAATTGTGCGTATCGGATTGGTTGCCACTAGGAGACGCACTTCGTCAAAGGTGCCAGCCTCGCACCCGTTAACGTCAAAGGCCGATAGCAGCACCTCATGGCAGTCGAGCGTGTCAAACTGCTGATATGTCATCATCGTCATGCCGACACCACGCTCAACATTGTCGAACTCGTCAAGCATCCATGCAAAGGTAGAGGTAGCATCGGAGGGTGTGTAATAGCCTGTTATGCTGCTGTAATCAGCATAGCCATGCAGACGGATGCCGTCGCCGGCACATACGGTTACCGTGCGGATACCGTCAACGTAGCGCATTTCTCCCTGCGCATATACAACTCCATTACGAATACGGTCATAGGTGTCGCTAATATGCGGCATGATTTGCTCACAAGGTTTGAGGCATCCCACGGAGCAATAGAACCCTCGTTCGCTACCACTATGAATAGCTGTCTTCAGCCGCACAGTCAAGGCGTTAGTAGTAGTGTTATTATTTTGCGAGGCATAGACGACATTACGTTCTCCATTCAGCGCATTAAACATATTGTTGGAGGCGATGAGCAAGGGGTAGTCGGTTGAGGGTCCATCATATACAAACAGGGTGTCAGCCTCGTTAATGTCAAAATTCATAAAACTGAGCGCCAGCGTATAAGAATCTTGGCATGGATGCTCACTACCGGAGATAGTTATAACATAATCTACGCCTTTGCTGTATGTGCCGCCGACACCATCTGTTGCCAGTTGCAAACCCTCCGATGGCAGTTGCAACGTACTTCCCGTTGTCTCCGACGAGAGATTATAGGTGACGCTGTTCTGCGCTCGCATCGACACAGCGCAAACAAAACACAACAAAAAGATTATGCATCCTCGAAAATCCATTTTGACTACATTTTTTTACAATGTTGTTCACGACATTTGTATCACCATTCCGACTTGTCCCAAGTGGCGAGAAGAAGCCACGTCAAATAGCATAACCATCTTCTCGCAGCAATCCTATCTGACGACTACTTTTGCTGCCGTCTCATTGCCGATTCGTACTATATATATTCCCTGATGGTCAACCGCTATGCGTTCCACCGAGGTGGTAACTCTACGTTGCGGTACCGCTATGCGTCCAGCAGCATCAAACACGGTTACATCCATGCCTTCAGCCCCGCTGATAATGATATCTTTGCCATAGGACCACACGCGCACCAATGGTGAAAGAACATCGTCAATGCCATCGGGCGTGACAATGAACAGGTGCAGCATCACCACGCTGTCGCAGCCCTGACTGTTTGCCGCCGTCAGCACACGCTGATAGTCACCCGTAGTGTCGTATGTTGTTCCGAGCCATGTGTATGAGCCGTATGTTGTTATAGCAGTATCGCCGTAAGTGACGCATGGCATAGTCTCATCCTCTCGTATATCCTGAACCAAACGCACCGAGCGACCCACACTGCGGTCAAGGGCAGAAACCTCAACACGGCTACGGTCAAAATTGGCCGCATAAGCATCAGCCTGCCCAGCATTGGAGACAGACCAGTAAAAACCATTTCCTCCAACGGTGGAGACATTGTCGTCATAGCGCATACCTGCCGCGGGCAGGAACAACGCACCAGCACCTTCCATGCTACGCCATTCGTCATACGAATAAGTATTGGTGAGGTATCCGTTGTTACTGCCTGCCGTGAAGTTGCAATCAACTGGCTGCGACCAGCTGTCGGGCAACACCACCAAACCATTCACGCCAGACACATTAGCCATACCTCGTTTGCTCGACGCCTCAGCACGTTCAAAAAGCAGATGCTGCCACTCGTCGGCGGTGAGCGTACGCCAGCGTCCTGCCACATTGCCACCATTGCTGATAGCGTTATGTACGCCCCAATCATAGCTGATGCTTGTGCCTACAAGGTCTGGATAGCGCATCGTAACCGATGGTCCATAGCCATGGCCATTGGCCTCAGACACGCTGCACGACATGGTGCTATAGGGCATATAATGAACATTATAGATATCCGACGGGTTGTGGTAGCCGCTCGTTGCCCACCCGTAGAGGTCTATCCACCCTACATAAGCACTGTCGGTATTGCTGTTGGCAATACCTATCACATCAAACTGCTGCACAGCAAAACGCCATGCATCGCCAGCCGGCATATACTGCAAGTTGCCAGCAGAAAAGAGTACTTTGCGTCCTTCAGCCACTTCAAAAATACCATTCAGGCTGCCCTGTCGCGCTGCTCGCAGCATAAGGTCAAAAGCAATCACGCTGTCGCAGCCTTCTGCATTGACAAGGGTATCATAGGTTACGCCTGAGAAGAAAAGCCTATGACCATGCCACACATAGCTGCCGCTGGCCTCGGCACTTTCATAACCACGCGAGGTGTGTCGCAACACAACACTGGCAACTACCAGACTGTCGCAGCCCGCCACACTTGGCAGAACGGCACGTACCACAGCACCATCAGTATTGAGCATGATGCCGTGCCACAGCATGCTATCGCACACCATGATTTCGGTTTCCACGGTGGTATCATCGCCTACAATGAGATGCAGCTCCTCTATACTGTCGCACCCTGCTATATTCTGCTGTGGCGAGAGCCATGTATAAACTCCCGTCTCAGAATAGCTACGCTCATGCCACACATATTCGCCACACGAGCCAGCTTCGTAAACAACGGTGGAACTATTGCGCACATGCAGCGTAAGTGTCAACACCGTGTCGCAACCCTCATCAGATGACAAAATGAATCGGTAGTCGTCAGTAACACGATAGAGCGAATCAAAAAGCCATGCACTATCGCACACACTCACAAGCGTATCACGTTGCGGACTCGTCATTATCGTCACATCTACCGCGTAGATGCTATCGCAACCATTCGCAGCACCTTCTGCTATAACAGTATAGACTCCCGTCTCAACAAATAGGCTGTCATTCCATACCACACTATCGCATGCAGATATAACGACGCTTTCTTGGACATCCTCACACTCCGATGGCACACAATCCTCAACATTAAGTCTCACAGCAATAACCGAATCACAGTCAATGCTGTTACTATTGGGGAATGATGCATAATATACGCCCGGACGATACGCCACGCTGTCGCCCCACAGGAAAGGGAGAACATCGGAACAAACCATAGAATCAATCAGTTCGGATAAATCTATATAGCTTTCACGAATAAAAATGACATATACGCTATCACATCCTCCTTCAATAGCACCAGCAACCGTATAACTGTCTAAGACAGACGACAAATCTTCATCTATATTAGAATAGAATCGAGTACCTCGGTAATCATAATACCCACAGGAGGATGAGACTCTCAAGGTATCAAAAACATCCTCACAGCTGCTGACGACTTCTGGCACACACGTATCTATGACAAGCTGAAGGTAATAATCCGTGTCGCAACCATTCTCACCTCCATACACGAAATGATAAGTACTGGCATCCATCATTGACGTATCACGCCATACAAAAGGCAGCATAGTATCGCAGGTAGCCTCGCGCTGTTGCACCACATAGTTGCTTCGCAACGCAAATGTGTCAATAATCACACTGTCGCAACCACCAGTAACAGTTCCACTTCGCACTAACGAAAAACTTTGAGCAACAGAATATTCCACATCCTCCCATAGATAGGAAGAACAAAACTCGTGAATGATAGTATCATGGACATCCTCGCATACTGGCAGCTCGTCGCTCTCCACACAGAAGAAGATATGCGGCAACACGCCGTATTGCAACAGGTTGACACCCGACTGCGAGAAATAGGAATAGTATATCATCAAACCCGTGTCGCCCTCGGTTGTAGCAGCACGGTATATCAGATACTCTTTGGGCAATGAGTCAACAACGGGAAAGTCAGCACTATCAATAGAGTCATGCATATACACATGGTCAATGAAGAATACTGTGGTGTCTATTGTCCTGACAGCAATCCAGAAATTACGCCCCGAAGTGATGCTGTAAGGGACATCAAACTGTACCTCATGCACGCCGTCTTCCGTAGCTGTATAAGACTGGCTATAGACCTTCGTGCCAATGTTTTGAGCCCCGTCGCCATCAACAGCCGTAGCGTCAAGGCTCTCGCTGTATTCGCTTCCTTCGTATATCTCAATATTGAATCGACGGCCATTGAAGGATGCATAACTGCCCGTGCCGAACGAAAAAGAGACGACTTTCTGACCTGTAACGAAGTTGCCCAACGCCTCAGGTCTTATTATGAACATTTCGCCCGGCATTATCTGCGCCATAGAGGTATAAGTCTCTGCCTGATTGCCATAGCATCCGTCGGCACTCGGTGAACTGTCCTCCTGTGTGAGGACAGCAGTAACAACCTCGCTGCCATGACGCACGGTGACTGTGGCAGTCCTTGCGGTTCCCGTCGTATTACGCTGCGCCACAACAGCAAAGCGTACCAACTTCCTTTCGTCAGCCTCTGGAGCATCAATAGTAATCCAGCCGTTGGCATCGTCTTCTATTGTCCACTCGTCGAGGGATGCACCCGTGCGCATCCAGCATATCAGCGTATCGCCCCATCGCGACAAATTGGTACGCGGCACCGTCAACGTGAGCACATCTGCCGCAGGCTGAATACCCACAATGGCAGAATTGTAATAGTTATAGTCGTTGTTTGTATTACCGCCCGTGCCACTGCCTGTAGGATTAAAGCCTCCTATAGCATAATAGCCGTCAAAGTTGCCACCCCATCCCCAATTAACGTGGTAGGAGCCAGTGTTATCGTATCCGTCAAGGACAAAGGCATGTCCCATGTCCTCCTGATTGCTCCCACTGTATATCACAGGCCGTCCGGAGGCTATCTCGCCGTACATGATAATGTCCCATATCCGATCTTCTATTGTGTCCTTTACAATCTCGTGCACTCCAGCATCATACCTGAAATAATCCCGCAGAGCAATAGGGACATAACTAGTCATTGTGCCGCTTGCCCCCGTTCCGTATGCCATATTGACGCTGACGCCAGAATGATACATCAGTTTTGCCACCTCTGCGACTTCATCAACAGAACTATGTCCATTGAGTACTCGCGGCATATTGTTCCAGTTGTAGGTCGCTGCACCATAATTGACTGTCAGCGTGCCGAAATTGGACTCTTCATAGCTATGCGTCCCCTGTCCCATAGCTGGATAACGCCAGTAGCGCATCACCTGTGCCATTGCCGTAGCCATACATCCCGTAACGCAACGTGTCGTTCCGTACATGGGGCATTCATTGTTATACAGCGGTTTCTGCGACCATTGAGTGCCGAGCAACGGGCCGACCGCACTGTATGGCTCGTCGGCATCATCTTTTGCTGCTTTAATGTTTTTGTACTTATACTCCCCTACAGCCTTATCGCAACCATCAAACCATAGTTTGACAGACGCTGGCATCGGCAGAACAAAGTCATTCTCCGCACTATAAGCCACCACTTTGCTACCACATTCCCACTTCGGCACTACGGCAAATCCGTGACCACCTTCGACTACATAAACATAAAGATTTTCATAATTGACCTCGCGAGAGATGTCTATTAGTCTTAGTTCGCCACGCTGCCATACTCCAACTCTTGTGAGACACTTAACCGCTCGTTGGTAGGCTTGATGCTCGTCAACCGTAGCAGCATAGGCAATTTGAGATAAAAACAGAATTAGGACAGCAATGAATAGTCGTAGTTTCATATATTTATGATATTTTGATACATATACAACATTTTAGCGCGATTGCAACAATACAATACACGCATTATATAGATTTGCAAATATAAGATTTATTTATCAATAATACAGTTTTTTGAATATTATTATCAACCATTTCTCCTTCGTCTTCATGACAAGCTAATTTTTTCAACAATATTTTTTTCACTATCAAGCAAAGCATCTTCGTCAAATATTATGTATTACCATTTGTATTCTTTCAACATACTCAAAAAAGGGCGGATTTTGCAATCCGCCCTTTTTTTAAAAAGAAAGTAACAATCAATTATTTCAACAGGTTGCCCAAAAGTCCACGGGTGAGCTCACGTGTTAGGGTTCGCGTAGCTGCCGATGTGGTGTTTTTCACCATCTTTTGCGTTGTCGAAGTTCTACTCTTCGTTTTCTTACCTGTCACTGCATCGCTAAGCGCCGACCCAGCAGCCGTAGCGGCTGTGGCAGTGACGGCTGTGATTGTGGCTTTGAGAATCTTAGAGAAAAGACCTTCACTTTTTTTCGTGGTTTCCTTCTGCTGCTGTCGCTCTGCTTTAGCCAATTCTTTCTCTTGTTCAGCCAACTGACGCTGCTCTGTCTCGACGAGAGACTGCTGTTCGCTCTCGCGTAGCAGTACCTCGAAGGCACTCTCTCGGTCTATGGCATTGTCATATTTGCCATATATCATACTGCGACGTATAATGTCAGCACGCTGTCCTCCGTCAATAGCTCCTATCTGCGAGAGCGGGAACAGTATTTTGGCTCGCTGCACAATCGATGGAGCACCTTTCTCGTCCAGAAAACTGACGAGGGCCTCGCCCGTCTCAAGAGTCATAATAGCATCTTCCGTCTTGAACGACGGGTTAGCACGGAATGTCTCGGCGGCAGCGCGCACAGCTTTCTGGTCCTTAGGTGTGTAGGCACGCAGGGCATGCTGTATGCGGTTGCCGAGCTGACCGAGAATGCTATCGGGAATATCAGTAGGATTTTGTGTTACGAAGTAGATGCCAACGCCCTTGCTTCGTATCAGGCGTATCACCTGTTCTATTTTATCTACCAAAGCCTTGGAGGTCTCGTCAAAAAGCATGTGTGCCTCGTCGAAGAAGAATACAAGGCGCGGTAGGTCGAGGTCGCCAACTTCTGGCAGACGGTCGTACAATTCGGCAAGCATCCAGAGCAGGAAGGTGCTGTATAGTTTGGGCTGCATCATCAGTTTGTCAGCAGCCAACACGTTGAGGATGCCCATGCCCTTTTCGGTCTGCAGCAGGTCGAACACATCAAACGAGGGTTCGCCAAAGAAACGGTCTGCACCTTGATTCTCAAGCTGTAGCAATGCACGCTGTATGGCACCTACCGATGCCGACGATATCATGCCATATTTAGTAGTGTACTCCTTAGCGTGTTTAGAAAGATAGTCGAGCATCGAGCGTAAGTCCTTGACATCGAGTATGAGCAGGTTCCGTTCGTCGGCAATACGAAAAACGATGTTCAGCACACCATCCTGCGTGTTATTGAGACCCATGAGGCGCGACAGCAGCTGCGGCCCCATTTGCGACACCGTGGCACGAATAGGGTGCCCCTGTTCTCCGAAGACATCAAGGAAACGTACAGGACAAGCCTGAAAATGAGGATTTTCTAAACCGAATTCATCCTTGCGTTTTTCGATAAATCCGCTCATACGCCCAGGCTGGCTGATGCCCGAGAGGTCGCCTTTCATGTCAGCCATGAAGCACGGCACACCTGCCTGCGAGAAAGTCTCGGCAAGCACTTGCAACGACACTGTCTTACCTGTACCCGTGGCACCAGCTATCAGACCATGCCGATTAGCCATACGCCCTACTATCGCAAGGTCGCCCGCATCACAATGCGCCACATATAGTCCTCGTTCTTTATCGTACATTTGTTGTTTTTTAGGATAGTATAAAAGTGTTTACCTGTCTTTGAATGTTTCAGCCTGACTCTTATGCAAGCATCTTTTCTAATTCATATACAAGTTTTTCTGAACCCGTAAAAATCTCACTGATACGCGTAGCAACCATATAGGCAGGTGTGGTGATGACCTTGTGCTCACTATCCACGCACACCTCGCAGGGCTCGCAGACCTCATGCACCGCACCAAAACCTTCCACCACTTGCGATGCCTGACACTCATGCCCGAGCGTAAGATGTACGCCATAACGTCCAAGCACCTTGGCTACAATTATTGGAGCAATACATTCGGCACAAATAGGCTTATGCGCCCTATAGGTCTCAAGGATAGCATCATGCACGCTGTCTATGACCGTCATGCGAGGACCATCAAAAGCATAGCTACTCAGGTTGCGGGCAGCACCCATGCCGCCCGGAAGGCACAACGCATCATAGTCGGCAGGATTATATTGGTCGAGCGGAAGGATATTGCCTCGTGCTATACGCGCCGACTCCTCAAAAATGTCTCGCTGCTCGGTATCTACCAAAGTACCTTCCTCCAAATCCTCATCAGCGTTACGCTCGTCAAGATGGCTAACCACCTCAAAAAGTCCTTCGGGAGCAAAACACTGATAGTGCCACCCGATGTTATCTATAGAAAGCATCATTGACAATGTTTCCTGCAACTCGCTGCCATCGCGGTTGCCACATCCAGAGAGTATAATTGCTATATTTTTCATTCGTATTGCAAATCGTGATTTTTATTTTTCAAGTTTTTCACCTGTTTTACTACTGTCACAACTGAAAAGCAAGGACTTAAAATCCCAAGCCAAACCAGTACCAGCAGTCGCCTTCCAGCTTCTGCCATGTGCTGACGGTGAAGTCGTATATGTCTGTAGTGTAATTATTCAACAGTTGCGGCACTTCATCAAAATGGCCTGTACGCTCCAGCTGACGCGCTTCGCGTTCCAACGCTTCAAGACCTTCGAAAGCCTTATCTTCGCAAGCCATGATGTCGCGCGAGACACGTCCTTTGGTGCTCTGCCACTGCAGCGTGGCGAGTTTGTTGGCACGGCGGTATTTCCACACGATAGCATCCGGATTATATTTGTTCTGACCGCAGAGGTCGTAAGGCTCCGGCAGCCGCGTATTGCCACAGAAGATAGGCACACGCGGACTCTCGCCCGGATTATCAACCGACATCCAGCAGATGCCGCCAATAGCATCCGGCAGCCAGCTGCGCAGCTGCGTAATGAACGAATAGGAGCACCATGCCACGCTGACAGTACGTTGAAACTCAACGACACCGGGTTTCAATGCATTATATATGCGTGTGGCATTGCCCGTCATCCACGGATTAGCTATAGGACTGATGATGCTGTCCTTGTAGGGGTTGCCGTTCTCGTCCTTACGCTCCACCTCTATCTTGAGGTTGCGGCACATGTCGAGTTCCGTACCTTCATAGGTGCTACGGAAAAGTTCGATGACCTTGCGCACATCGACGTTTTCATCTGGCTTGACGGAGAAAGGAAGCTCGTCCATGTCGCGACGCAGACGCAACGAGGGTGCCAACGTGCTGAGGATGAAATACTCGCGTTCACGGAAGTTCTTTCCGTTGGCATAACTGGCATTGAAGGCTTTCCACCATACGAAGTCGCCCTTGCCGTCCCATAGTTTCAACTGCTTGGCAACACGTTCTATGTTGTCTGAGCACATAAAGTAGTCGGGATTGTGGCGTTGCAGCTTGCCGATACGCGGAATATTAGCACTCACCCCGACGTGGTCGTCTGGTATGCGCTGGGCGACCCAAAGACCGCCTATCTTATCTTTGCCGGGACCTACTATCTCCATCTGCCACACCTCTTTGGGGTCAGCGATGGTGATACACTCGCCGCCGTCAATATATCCGTAACGCTTGACCAGCTCGCCGATGAGGCGTATAGCATCGCGCGCCGTAGTACACCGTTGAAGAGCCACACGTTGCAACTCCTCTATCATGAACATTCCTTTCTCGCTGCGCAGCTCAGAAGGACCTCCAAACGTGGTCTCTCCTATCGCCAGCTGATGCTCGTTGAGGCATGGGTAGGCGGTATTGAGGTAGGCATAGGTGTGGCGCACTTGCGGTATAATACCTACAAAACGCACTCCCGTAGTATCGCCCCTGAAGTTGGTGTGCATGGTGTTTTTATACACTTCCAATGTTGCGCCGGCTTCGTAGTCGGCAGCAGGCTCTATGGTCATCCATGTGCGATAACGGCCGTCGCAAGTGTGAGAGGTCATCACGCTGCCATCGGCAGAAGCCTTACAGCCCACCATGATGCTGGTACAACTCTCTCCGGGAGCCTCGATAGGGGCAGGCAACTGTGCCATAAGAGGCAGGGCACTCACCGCCGCAACAAGAAATAAGTAAATCTTTTTCATATAATTATATTTGTTTTATTCTATTTTTAACTTTTTTATATCCCAACGGCACGAATAAGCCATGCGAGAAAGGCGTCTTCGCCGTCATTCTATTAAATCATTTTGCAAAGGTACACAATATTTTGCAATACAGCAACGCTGCCCTGTGTATTATCTCATCAGGAAAATCGTATAATGGGTGGTGCAGCTCGGAATGACTCTCTCCGGCACCGATGCCAAACATCGCACCCCGATAGCGCATCAGGTAGTTGGCAAAATCCTCAGACCAGCGGAATGGCTCACCACGCATCTCGTAGTCCACTGCCGCAGCCTGTGCCATTTCCTCCAGCCGCTCCACCGTGGCGTTATCGTTCTCCGTAGCATTGAACGGCTCACGCTGTGTACTACTCATCACGAGGGCATCTGGTCCCGATGAGAATTTGCCGCAGGCGTCGTTCACTATCGCATCAGCCTCTGCCATAAGGCTTCGCATACCGTCGTTGGTGTAGGCTCTAAGCGTGAACATCACGTCAGCATCACCTGCCGACGTTCCAAACGCCTCTTCACCAAGTCGTATGCATATAAGCGTCGTCTGGCGGAATGTGGCAAGAGGCACATGCTGACCGGTATTCAGATTTTGCATCCTCTCTACTATCTGCGCCACGGCGAGTCCGGGGTTGACTCCCAGCTCTGGCGTAGAGGCGTGCGTCTGCCGCCCTTGCAGGTGATAGACCACACCCGACGAGGCTGCCGCAAAGGTGCCTCGCACCATGACAAGGCGCCCCAGCTTGTATCCCGGCAGGTTGTGCATGCCGAAAATGTGTGAAATTTTGTATCTGTCAAGGATGCCGCTGTCTATGATTTTCTCTGCGCCGAGCCCCGTCTCCTCCTCAGGTTGGAATATCAGCATGACTTGCTGCAGCCCCTCGGTCTCTACCATCGAGGCAAAATGAAGCAGCGTGGCCGTATGTCCATCGTGACCGCACTTGTGCGACACGCCTGCCGTCTGCGACGAATAGCCTACCCCGCAAGCCTCGCCGATGGGCAATGCGTCGGTGTCAGCACGGAAAGCCACACAGGGCTTATCCTTATCCCCCCAGAAGGCAACAACGCCGTTGCCACCAACGTGTTCATGCAATGCCGTGGGGTGCATAGCTCTCAGTGCTGCCACAATCACATCGTGCGCATAGTTCTCATGCCCTGAGAGACCTGCATGACGATGTAGGTCGTGACGCAACGCCACATCATGCACCAGCGTGTCAAAACAGCGTCCCCGATGCTCGAAGTTCTTGAAACTGTCGTAGGACGAGGCTGCCGGCGACAGCAGGCAGATGCGCCCTACAGCGGTATTACGAAAACACCACGGCACTATCACTCCGTAGTCGTCGCTACTTAAAATCTTTCGCTCATCGTCACCTGCTGCCACGATAGAGCGATAAAGAGACAACATCCTATCCCCTGCCCTGCCGACAAAGACAAGGTTTCGGACAGCCGAATGGGCAAGGAACCGCGCGAAGTCGCCATAGTCTATCCCGCGGTCGTAGCCGCCGAGGATGAGCGTATCCACATTCTCTAATGCCTCCACTGCCGCCATCGTGGCTGCAGGGATAGTGCTTATGCTGTCGTCATAGAAATCTATACCGTCATACTGTCCCACATGTTGCAGACGGTATTTCAACCCCTTGAACGTTGCCACGCTCTCGGCTATAGCTTCATCCGTCACCCCATAGTGGCGCACCACAGCAGCGGCAGCAGTTATATTGCTACGGTTGTGGCTGCCAATGAGCGACGACGACGCCGTGCATCGAAACGGGTTAGCGCTATCGTAGCCCTCCATGTGCGACACAATGGCATGGGCATGCCGCTCCACAGCCTCTCGCAAGTCATCGTTATCCGTGCAGTAAATGAAGGTATCCTCCTTCGCCTGCCGCAACGCAATGTTGAGTTTGGCATGCTTATAGCCCTCATAGTCGTGGTAATGGTCAAGATGCTCCTGAAACAGGTTGAGCAACAACGCCGTATGAGGTGCCCGATGGATGTTTTCGAGCTGGTGGCACGACAGTTCGGCGACAACCAGCGTGTGCTCGTCAAGCTGCGGGATAATGTCAAACAGCGGAATCCCCATGTTGCCAGCTTTGACAACCTCGCTGTATTCGCCACCAACGCCAACAGGCACATGTTGCGACAGTATGCTGTATATCAGCTCTGTAGTAGTGCTCTTACCTTTGGTGCCGCTGATGCCTATGGTGTTGTCGCCATACACCTGCAGAAACAGGTCGGTCTGCGAGCTTATTTTCTCCATGTCGCAGATGCCTTCGAATATCAACGTAGGGATGCCTGGTGATTTGAGTATCAGGTCGTAATGCGGGGCGGCAGCAAGGATAGCTTCGTTGCCGTCGGCCACGCCATATTGCTCCGCCGGCAGCAGCCGCGACAGGAAGCGCTCGCTGCTGCGCCCCTCACGACCATAGCCGGCTATCAGTATAGTGCGGGAGCCCAGCAGCTCCCGCCACCGCGTCTCTCTATAAAACATAGCGTTGCAGGATTGTTAGTTCTTCTTGGCTCAGGTTATGTTGTTCTGCCAGTTGCGTGAGCGACACCCTATTTTCTGCCATAGCGAAATCGCGAAGCAGGCAGGGGCGCTCGCCGCCATACCATCGGTCAATGGTCATAGCAAGAGCAGTATTCACCTCCGCCACAGTACCCACACATTCAAAGGGTTTGACAGCCTCACGCCCCGTCAGCTGACGGAAATAGGTAGCCAGCATCTTGTCATCGAGCAGGTTGTGACCAAATATCTGCGTCAAACGTTCCGGAGCGACGAAAGGCGAGAGAATGATGAACGCAAACAAGCACTTGGGGCAATGTCCGCACCACACATCCTGCTTGCTGCCCACATTGCAGCTGCGGAACACGTCGTGATACTGCGTCTGCTGCGAGAAAAGCATTGCAATCTGTAGTTCAGACAGCGGCCTCAAGAAACTGAAATAGTTGAAATCGGCAGAGATATAGCGTCCTACGTATGCGCGAAAATCGTTCTCAAATTCAAGACTTTTGGAATACTGATGGTTCACGCCCGATGCGAGGTCCGTAGCCTCATTGGCACTGTTCTCGTTAGAAAGGGCTATGTTGCGTCGCCCCGTCAGTGCGGCAGCAAGCAACGTGTAGAAGGCAAGCATGGCTGAGAAAGGGGTGTGCCCGTTGAGTGCCCCCTTGCCGTTGAGGTCAAGCAGTAGTGGGTCTATCTTGCGGTCTATCTCTATGATGTCCTCACGCCCATAGCCCGCCACCTTGCAGCAACCCAGCGTAGCTCCGCGAGGATTCATCACAAGGGGCAACGGCTTGCTACGACGCGACACGGCAGCGTCGCGCAGCAGCTCGAGCGTCACCACAGAGTCCTTGCCACCACCTATGGGCACTATGTAGGCTTCGCCGTCGGCACCATGTAGTGTCGGCATCGCCACAGCACCACTCTCCGCGCCAGACGAGACGATGGTCATAAAATCCACCTCTGTGGCTCGGATGCCGTTGAGATAGAAGAACTCGCCCAAGCCGTTATAGTAGAGCTTCTTCCAGAACGCCACCTGTTCGTCGTTAAGTCTATGTGGCATGACGCGCACCGTGGGAGGACAAAACGCCTTCCAATAGCTGATAAGTTCTATCATCCCTATATTGAACACCAGCCGCTCTATGTATTCGGCAGGCAGCGACGGAAGTGTCACAAAACTGCGCGTCGCAATGGTAGCCTCTGGATGAAAGACCAACGCATCGTTGAGCCTGAAATCAAAAGAGATGTGCAGCCCCGTGGACTGCACATTGTAGTGATACCCTTCGTAAACGAGTTCTGGAAACGTCAGCCGAAAGGTGTTGTATTTTTTTTGATTTGACATCTATTTCAGATTGAAGCTGGTCTTTCCTATTTCGTTGCCATTAGCATAGAGCGTCACCCAGTAGAGGCCTGCCGGCATCTCCACACTCTCCAACTTGCGCCATATCATGCTCACCTTGCGGCTGAGGCCAGTGAACTCTATGTCCTGCTTGATGGTGTACTGCATCGGCGTGCCACCCATGTCGAAAGTGTCGTTGGCATTGGTGCCGTTGGTGACGATGCGGTTGTTGGCGTTGGAGATACGCGCATAGATAGTGATGGTGCCAGGGTCAACAACGTTGTTGTCCAGTATCTTGCACTCTATCTTGACGGCACACAGGTTTGACGCCTTCTCCGTGGGCTTCACCACTACGCCGCTCACCGACTTAGCAGGGGTGATGGTCATATCGCTCGTCACCAGCACGCTGGCAAGGGCAACCTTCTGTTTCAACCTGTCGTTCTCGCTCTCATATTTGGCGTTGGCCTGCTGCGATACAGCGGCTTCCTGACGCAACTGTTGATTCTCTGTTTTCAGCTGCTGGTTCTCCGCTTTCAGGCGTTCTATCTCTGCAGCATAGCTGTCGCACAGCACCTGCAAGTCGTTGAGTTTCTGATTGACCGTGCCTTTTGATGCAACAATAGCGGCAGCCTGCGACGTCGTGGCAGACGAGGCCTCCTTGGCAGCTTTCAGGTCCTCCTTGGTGGCGGCAAGCTCCGTCTCCCTGCTCTGAAGGGTGTTGCCCAACTCGGCTATCTGCGCCTGCTGCGACGCCACCTGCTCCTGCAAGGCAGCTATCTGCTCCATCAACTGTGCATTGCCTGCGCTCGTCTTCTCGGCAGCCGTGGCACTCTCCACCGCAGCAACGGTAGCGGCAGTGCTGGCGGCAGCCGTAGCAGCCTTTGCCTCGGCAAGTTCTTTGGCTGTAGCATCAGCAACGGTCTGCATGGTGGCGATGCGGGCATCACGCTCCGTAATCTGCGTGTTCTGCATCGCTATGCGAGCATCGCGCTCCGCAATCTGGGCTTTCTGGTCTGCTATTTGGGCATTCTGCTCCACAATCTGCGCATCACGCTCTGAGAGGGTGCGTTTAAGCGCGGCGGCATCGTTCTCCAACTGCGTCGAGCGACTCTGCATGGCGGCGATATTAGACTGCAACTCGGCAATCTTGGCAGTAGCATCCGTAGTCTCTGCGGCTGGTTGCTGACGCAGCTGGTCTATAGTGCTCTGCATGGTGCTAATCTGTCCTTTCAGCTGTGCAGTCTCACCCTCCAGCTGCTGTATCTGCTTGCGGTAGCCCTCCACCTCGTCGGTGTTCTTTGCCATCACCGTGATAGCGGCAGCCTCCAACTCTTCCGCCGTGGCGCGCGGCGCATTGGCCACCTGCTGCTTCAACGACTCTATCTCGCCCTGCAACGCATCGACACGCTGCCCGAGGTCGCGGTTTTGAGCCACCAGCGAGCCATTCTCGTTGGCAAGGGTTCCGTTCTGTGCCGCCAACTCTTGGTTCTGACGCACGAGGTCTGCTATACGGCCGTTGAGATTGTTGATTTGCCCGTTGAGGGTGCTGATTTTGCTCTCCTGCGAGGCGATGTCGTTCTGCAGCTTATTGACTTTCTCCTGCAGACGGCTGTCGGTGGCGGCAGGAGCCGTAGCGGCCTTCTCTGCCACCTTGGCCTGCAACGAGGCTAGCTCTTTGCTCTGCTTGTCCACCTGCTTGCGCAGTGCCTGCAGCTGAGACTCTTTCTCGCGCACCTCTTTCTGATAACGCTTAACCTCGGCGCTGTTGTCTGCTATGGCCTTCTCACGCTGCGGGGCTTCCTGCAACTTACGCATACGCGACAGGAGACTCTGTATCTCGGCGGCCTGCGCATTGATGGTGCTGTCCTTGGCAGCGAGGACGCTGTTGGCGTCATCGTCCTGCGCCTTAATCTTTTCATATTGGGTCATGATGCTGTCCAGACGCTTCTGCAGGGCTGCTATCTCCTGCTCGTTGGCACCCTTTTTGCCATCGCACGAGGCAAAGAACAGGGTGCCGGCGGCGACAGTCAAAACCACATAAAGCAAGTGCTTGCTAATGTTTGCTTTCATTCGTGATAAATTATTATTTGTGTTACTGATGTATTTTTTTCTTAACGTTTCTCTCTTCCTGCAAGGCACGCTCCACACTCATTCCACGCCCGACAAAACCCATATCACACGCACAAGCCACTACACGAAAATAAAATGCAAATATACTTATTTTTTTCTAATCCACAAACTTTTAATAAGAACGTAGTATGTCTTATGATGCATAAGACATACTGAACAGTTACTTAATTAAATCGGGCGCTCCAATCCGCAATAAGTGGAATTTGAAAGCATGCGTAATATAATTGTTCAATCATCCACATGGTCGTGTCAACACTAAAGAAATACCGTGTGTTTTCAACATCGAAGTCAAGAAGGGGGACAATAGTATCGCTATCTTCTATCACTTTTAGCGGTGCGGCACTGCTACGAACTTCATTACCACGCTACCGATGACGTTCCATGATGCCACAAATTGTTGCAGTGTCCGCCAGCAGTAATCGTTGCCGATTTCTTTCGACTTGAAGTAATGTGCGGATACCTTCATCTTACAACCTCATAGTTATATTCGAGCATCAATTTTTGAGACTCTTTATACAATTTCAGTTGCAGAAAAAGCTTTAAAGGCGATTTTACATTATTTCTCTTGCTATCCAAGCACATGCTTCTGCATCAGCGAGAGCATGGTGGTGGTTTTCTAACTCATAACCACAAGCTATTGCCACAGTTTGAAGTTGATGATTCTCCAAATCTGGGAAACAACGACGCGAAGCACTTAGTGTGTCGTAGAAAACATAGTCAGGATAGTCCATCTGATAGACATGGAACACAGCCTTTAGACAGCCTTCGTCAAACGGCTTGTTATGCGCTACAAGAGGCAAGCCCTGAATCAAAGGTTCTATCTGTGCCCACACATTAGGGAATACTGGCGCATCGTCGGTATCTTCTTGACAGAGTCCATGAACCCGTGAACACCAATAATTATAATAGTTCGGCTCAGGCTGGATAAGTGAATAAAAAGAATCCACAATCTCACCGTTCCGGACAATTACGATGCCGACACTGCAAACGCTTGACCTTTCATTATTTGCCGTTTCAAAGTCTATAGCCGCAAAATCCTTCATTTCGGACCTTTGACACTTTCGACACAATCCGTCTATACCAGCGCACCTGCTTTCGGCACAAAGTCTATCATTACTGTATCGGCATCAAAATGGATGTCCTTCAGCTCTATGCGCTCGAAGATGGGCGACAGCTGTTCGTTCTTGCCGAGGCGCACCAGTATGCGGCAGCCATCAAGAGCCTCTATCATATCGCCGCCCGGCTGATTTTTTACCTGACTCAACGCCGTACGAACCATAAATTCTATCCCCATACCACCACCATAAGAAAGGTAGATGTTCTCGCCCTCTATGCTGTCAACGGTAATATCGAGGCCTACAGTAGTTGTCTTGAAAAGCACATTGACCTCATAGCCGATGTGGATAGTATGGTCGTCGCAATATGACATTGGCAGCTGTTTGCCCGTCTTGGCGGCAATCATGTCTTGTATTTCAATGTAAGTGAAACGTAACTGCATATATTTTTTTGTGTTTTATTTCACGATATTTACGATTGGCACTCCTTAATCCTTAACGCAAGCCGCGCACCACGGATTTCTTTGCCACGAAATCCTTGAGATAGAACGGCTCGAAGTACGCCACATCCTCTACCCTGTCATCTGCCAGACGACGCATCGCCTCCACCGCCATGCCCGAGGCACTTATCTGGAAATGGTACGGCTCGCCCTGACGTGTCTCAAAATCATTCTCGTACAACGCATTAGGATGAACACTCAAGACATCGCGAGTCTTTGCAGCCCCATCGCCAATAAACAGGACTTGCGACCGGTCAAGCCATTCGTCATAGATACCCTGCTCCACGATGTCTGCCTGCACAGGACGCACCTCTTCTGTCACATCACTTACGCGTTGGAAGATGGCAGAATAACATTCCATGCGGCGCGCATCAATCATAGGGCACACCATGCCGTGATAGTCAGGCAGCTGCGCATAAACCGTCTCTGCCATAGAGAACAACGTCGGCACAGCAAGCAACGGCTTATTAAGTGCATAGCAGTAGCCTTTCGCCGATGAGACACCTATCCGCAACCCCGTATAGCTGCCCGGACCGCTACTGACGCACACGGCATCAAGGGAAGCAAAAGCCACACTCTCACGCTGCAACAGCTGCTCGACAAGGGTGGAGAGACGGGCAGAATGAGCGTTAGGCTCGTCGCTATGCAGTTCGCCGAGCACCTTGCCGCCATCAGCAAGGGCTACAGAGCATGTCTGCGTGGCTGTCTCAAGTAGTAGAATCATATCCTGTTTCAGTTTTTTGATGTAGTAAGATTATAACCAGAAGGCTCTGCGACACAAAATCTGGGTGCTGACCTATTCCCAATCGTCATAAGCGAAGAGAAAAATGCTCAACCTTGTAATGCCTTATCTCATATCTATTACCTCTACAGCGGGATTGGCATTACGGTCGAACGAGAAATCTTTATCGCTCACCGCAACGCCTTGCTTGAAGTTGCTGATGCGATACTCGCCGCGCGAGCCGTCATAGTTATGGAGTTCCATACTTTTCACGATGCCTGTCTTCTCCATAATAAGGAGGCGTATCTTATAGTAGCTCATACCCTTATTGGGTGTGAGGTCTATCACTGACGTGCCGTCTTCCTCAGTGCGTATATACTTCGCCTTAAAGTTTTTCTGGTAGTTCGCCAGCAGTTTGGCTGGATTCATCAGGTCGTCGTCGCCGTCGGTGACAGGATTGACGGTCACCTCGCCGGCATCCTTGTTCCAATGCCATATAGCCTTGCCATCGCAGTACAGCACATTGCGGTCCTGCTCCACACGATAGCGTCCTTTGCTGTAAACAACGGTTGCCGACAGGCGTGCCGTCTCCTTTTTGTCGCTATCCTTATTTATCATGGTCACCGTAAAGCCCACGGCCTTGCCATTCAACTTGTCCGACGCACGTTTGAGCACTGCCGACGCCGTCTCGTCAGTATCGCCAGATGCCTTATGGGTTATCTGTGCCGAGAGGGTGCCGCAAAAAGAGATTACGGCAACCATCAGCAACATGTATCTAAAAAAATATTTCATTAGATTACCTATTAAAAATGTATTTGTCTCAATGCAGGCTCACACCGATGATGCGCATAAACTCCTCGCGGGTCTTGGCATCCTTCATGAAAGCCCCCGTAAAATCTGATGTGGTGGTCACCGAGTTTTGTTTTTGCACGCCACGCATAGACATACACATGTGCTGTGCCTCTATCACTACCGCCACGCCAAGAGGGTTCAGCGTCTGCTGTATGCAGTCCTTTATCTGCTTGGTGAGGCGCTCCTGCACCTGCAGGCGACGTGCATAGGCATCCACAACACGCGGTATCTTGCTCAGCCCCACGATAGTGCCGTTGGGGATGTACGCCACATGGGCTTTGCCAACGAAAGGCAGCATGTGATGTTCGCAGAGCGAATAAATCTCTATATCCTTGACCACCACCATCTGCTTATAATCCTCATGAAACATGGCAGAGCGTAATATCTCTTCGGGGTTGAGGTCGTAGCCATTGGTGCAATATAGCATGGCTTTAGCCACGCGTTCAGGCGACTTGAGCAGTCCCTCGCGTAGCGGGTTCTCGCCCAGCAGACGTATTATCTCTTTGTAATGCAATGCCAGCTGTTTGACGCAGTCGTCGTCATACTGGTCAACTTTTATATATCCTTTTTCTGTCGAACTGTTATCTATCATCGTATATCTTTTTTTGCCTTTTCAGCGATAAAGGCTTCTTTATTTTAGTATTTCTGATATTATGTTTATTGCTATATCACCTGCAGAAGGAGTCCTTTGAGATATTCGCCTTCTGGGTGATAGATGCTCACGGGGTGGTCTAAGGCATGAGGCAGGACACGCACCACACGCACATCGCGGTGTGCCATTGCTGCTGCCGAGAAAACCATCGTGCGGAAATCATCTACACTCACAGCTTGCGAGCAGCTGAAGGTGAAGAGCAACCCTCCGCTCTTTATCTGGCGCAACGCCTTGCTGTTGATGGCCCGATAACCTTTGAGCCCTTGCTGCAGGCTGCGATGGTTCTTGGCAAAGGCAGGCGGGTCGAGAACAACGATGTCGAAAGCGGCATCCATTGAGTCTATATAATGCAGCACGTCAGCCACCACGCCTTTATGTGGTGCTACCACGCCGAAATTCATCTGCACGTTGCGGTTACAGAGGTCTATGGCCTTGCGGCTGATGTCCACCGTCTCAACATAAGATGCACCGCCACGCAAAGCTGCCAGCGAGAACCCTCCCGTATAGCCGAAACAGTTGAGGACCCTACGCCCTTCCGACAGCGTACCCAACAGATGCCTGTTTTCTCGCTGGTCAATAAAAAATCCCGTTTTCTGGCCCTCGAAAAAATTTATCATCATGCGGTTGCCATCTTCCACAATCTCCCATTCGTCAGGCTCTATACCGCGTAGATAGCCGTCGGTGGCAGCACCTTCTGGCAGCGTCGCCGACGACTTGTCGAACACCGACACCATTTTCTCGCCCAAGCAAGCGGCAAAACAGTCGGCAAGCATCGGCAGCAGTCGGTGCATGCCCATGCTGTGTGCCTGCATAACGAGCACGCCACCATAATAGTCGCAGATAAGGCCCGGCAGGAAATCGCCTTCGCTATTGACGAGGCGGAAAACATTAGTAGCCGCATTGTTGAAAAATCCCATCTGCCTACGATAGTCCACCGCCTGCCGTATGCGCTGCATGAAGAAGTCGTCGTCAATCTGGTTTGTGTCGTAGCTCAACACCTTGCAGATTATAGACTCGTCCTGATAGTGCCCCGTTGCAATCCACACTCCTGCGGCATCATACACATCGACAAGGTCGCCCACTTGCGGATGACCTTCCACACGTTGTACGGCACCGGAGAATATCCACGGATGGCGGCGTTGCGGAGCTTTTTCTTTCCCTTTTGCTATTATCAGTCTCGGACGGAGCATTGGAGATATAAACTTTTTGATAATCGGAATAATGGTTTTGCTATTGCAACCCCTTGATAGCACGTATTGTGGCTTGCGGGTCGCTGCTACTGAACACGGCATTGCCAGCCACCAGCACGTCGGCCCCTGCCTCGTAGAGCAGCGGCGCATTCTGCACATTGACGCCACCATCCACCTCGATAAGGCACTCAAGGTGCTTGCGCTCCACCATCTGACGCAAACGGCGCACCTTGCTGTAGGTGTTCTCTATAAACTTCTGTCCTCCGAAGCCCGGATTGACCGACATCAGCAGCACCACGTCACACAACTGGACAATGTCCTCCAGTAGCTCTACAGGCGTATGCGGATTGAGCACCACGCCGCAGCGCATACCAGCATCGCTGATAGCATGGAGCGTACGGTCGAGATGATTGCAAGCCTCGTAATGCACTGTCAGTATGTCGGCGCCTGCCGCCTTAAAGTCTGCCACATAGCGTCCTGGGTCCATAATCATAAGATGCACATCGAGCGGCTTGCGTGCAAAACGCTTGATATGCTTCACTATCGGTTGTCCAAACGATATATTTGGCACAAATATGCCGTCCATGACATCAACATGCAGCCAGTCGCAATCGCTCTGGTTAAGCATTTCGATATCGCGCTGCATGTTGCCAAAGTCGGCAGAAAGCAATGAAGGGGATATGAGACGCATTTCGTATTCTTTGTTTTTAGAATAATGTTATATGGGGCAGCTTTGCTAACACTGCCAATACACGTAGTGATTATAGTTTCAGTTTCTCGAAGTTCTTGCCATACACACCCTGAGCCTTAGACACCGAGATGAAGGCATCTTGGTCTATACGATGTATTATGCGCATGACATGAGGCTTGTCGGTGCGGTGCACCATCATCAGCAGTACTTTTTGCTCGCGGTGGCTGTAAAGGCCTTCGGCATTGAGCATCGTGGCACCGCGTCCCACCTCTTTGGTGACGGTCTCGCCTATCTCGTCGTTATGCGACGAGAAAACCATAATCTGATATGACTGCTTGTTGCCGTCAATAACAAGGTCAAGGACGTAGGTTGCCGCTGCCATGACGATGTAGCCGTATATGACTTTATCGAAGCTGTGCGATACGAAGAAAGTGCAACCGATGATGACAAGGTCTATGAGCATGATGACCTTGCCGGGCGAGATATTATAGTACTTGCTGGCAATGAGGGCTATGATGTCGGTACCGCCAGTGTTGCCACCCATCGAGAAGCATAAGCCCATGCCAATGCCACAGAGCATACCGCCCACAATGGCACAGAGGAAGTCGTTGCCTCCCATCAGCTCTGGACCATTGATATACTGCTCTATATGCAGCATATCCTGCCACAGGATGAAGAAAAGGGACGAGACCACGATGCCATAAATGGTGTTGGCTCCGAACTTAGACCCCATGACCGTGAAGCCCAGCAACAGCAGGACACCGTTGATGAGGAGGCTCAACAGACCTATGGACACATTGCCCGGCGTGAGGAAATGGATGATAGATGACATACCCGTAACGCCACCCGAAATGATTTTAGCAGGCAGCATGAACGTGGACCATGCGAAAGTGAATAACGCCAACCCAAAAGTGATGACGATATACGATATTACGATATTCGTTTTCTTCTTAAATATCTGCATTTTACTGTATAATTAGTGATTAATGTATCTTAACAGGTGTTTTATATAACGGCAGCAGCTTAATCATTCACATTGGCATAGTTGCGTGCCCCGAATATGGCGCTGCCCACACGCACCAGCGTGCTGCCCTCCTCTATGGCTATGTCGTAGTCGCCACTCATGCCCATAGACAGCTCGCAGAAAGCGGCCTCGTCAGCAAAATAGCGTTCCTTCAACGTGTCGAAATACCCTTTAAGCATTGCAAATTCGGTGCGCACCTGCTTGCGGTTGTCGGTATTGGAGGCCATACCCATCACGCCGACTATGCGTACATGCGTCAAGCCCTTGTCACGCATTTCTACGATGGCGTTTTCAGCCTCTGCCATGTCCATGCCGAACTTGGTCTCTTCCTGCGCTATGTGGAACTGCAGCAGACAATCGACACTGCGGTCGTGCTTGGCGGCTTCCTTATCGACAGCCTCCAACAGTTCGACGCTGTCGATACTGTGAATCAGCGACACGAAGGGGATGATATACTTTATTTTGTTCTTCTGCAGGTGCCCAATGAAATGCCACTCTATATCGTGTGGCAGGGCATCATGCTTGTCGCGCATCTCGAGGGCCTTATTCTCGCCAAAGAGACGCTGCCCAGCATCATACGCCTCCTGCAAATCCTCCACAGGCTTGGTCTTGGAGACGGCTATCAAGCGAGTGCCGTTAGGAATAGTTTGGCGGACTTTTTCAAGATTATCTTTAATCATAGTGGCTGATAATGAAAATAAAAAAACACTCTCATCGTTTATTATTCATAATAAAGCACATAGACAAGTCGTTCAAAAAGCAATGCAAAAATACGAAAAAATCAGAATAGGCGAAGCACTTTTCTTGGACCGCGACGGTGTCATCAACCGTCGTATCGACGGCGGCTATGTCAGCACCCCCGACGAGCTGGAACTCCTACCCCATGCAACAGAGAGCATAGCACGCCTTTCGCACTTTTTCCGCCACATCTTTGTCGTCACCAACCAGCAGGGCATAGGCAAAGGCCTCATGAGCGAGGACGACTTGCTGGCGGTTCACGCCAAAATGACCGCAGCCATCGAACAAGCCGGAGGACGCTTGGACCACATCTATCATTGTCCAGCACTGAAGGAGGCTCACGACTTCTGCCGCAAGCCCAACATAGGCATGGCACTACAAGCACGCCGCGACCACCCCGGACTACGCCTCAAAGACTGCGTGATGATAGGCGATGCCGTGACGGACATGATGTTTGGCCGTCGGTGCGGCATGCAGACCATCCTCGTAGGCGAATGGCCTGAGATAGCAACACAACAACCGCAGCTGGTAGATTTCTGCTTCCCTTCGCTACTTGAAGTAGCCGAAGATGTAGAACAACAAATAGAGACAAGTCAACCAGCAGTCAACCACTGATTAACCGTTGGACAACCACTGGTCAACCAGACATAAAAACAAAAGCACGTCATTACAGCAATGTTGATGACGTGCTTTTGTTTTTATCGCACCTAAAGACTTATCCTTCAATGGCAGCGTGAGCGTTGATGTCGGGATTAACCTTCTTTACCATGCCTTGCAGGGCTTTGCCGGGGCCGACCTCAATAAACTCGGTAGCACCATCACGAAGCATGTTCTTCATCGTTGCCGTCCAACGCACAGGCGAGGTCAGCTGGCTGACAAGGTTACGCTTGATTGTGGCAGCATCGGTGACCGGCTCGCCCGTCACATTCTGATAGATGGGGCAGCAGGGATTGACGAAGGCCGTGTGCTCTATAGCCTCGGCAAGTTCCACACGCGCCGGCTCCATGAGCGGCGAATGGAACGCACCACCCACAGCCAATGGGATGCCTTTTCCGCCCATCTCCTTAGCACGCTCGCAAGCCGCCGCAACACCCTTCATTGTGCCGCTGACGACCACCTGACCCGGATTATTGTAGTTGGCAGCCACAACCAGCTCGTCGGTTATGCCTGCGCATATCTGCTCCACCTGCTCGTCGCTCAGCTTGACAATGGCAGCCATTGTGGATGGCGTTGCCTCGCAGCAACGCTGCATGGCACGGGCTCGAGCCGACACCAGACGCAGGCCGTCTTCAAAGGTCATAGCACCTGCTGCCACAAGAGCGGAAAACTCGCCAAGCGAATGACCTCCCACCATATCGGGCTTAAACTCCTGACCAAGATATTTGGCCATCACAACAGAATGAAGGAACACCGCAGGCTGCGTAACATGCGTCTGCTTTAGGTCCTCAGGCGTACCAGCAAACATGAGGTCGGTGATGCTGAATCCGAGTATCTCGTTGGCACGCTCGAACATAGCGCGGCAGTCGCTATTGCCATCATAGAGGTCTTTGCCCATACCTACAAACTGGGCACCCTGTCCGGGAAAAACGTATGCTTTCATGTTTAGTATGTAATGTTATTATTTGTTTATCTATAATTCTTTTTTTCACAACAATCTCTGTACCCATATTTTTTTTACATAGGCATTACGGAGATTGCTTAATATATTAACGCAATTTAAGAATTTATATTTCTCAAAGAGGGCGATGAGGTGCATTATTGTAGTTCTAAGTGTCAAGGACTCTCCGCACTATAGCAATTGAGATTCTTCCTTCCAATACATCGTTTCATTAGAAACGCTAACATCTCAGCCTCGTTTGGTGAGCAACGAGAGCATGGCTCGGAAGTCTATCAACCGCAGCAGCACAGCGGCGAGGAGTGATAGCACAGCAGCAAATGCCAGCTGCCACAGCCACGGCAGCGCAAGACTGGCACACGCCATATTAGAACCTACCACAGCAACAATGAAAAGCACAAAGCGCAGCACATAGCTCGCCGAAGGGCGCATCGAATATATCCGCATGGCGACAATCATCTGTGCCACCGCCATAAACGATTGTGCAGCAAGGCTTGCCCATGCGCTTCCCACCGCGCCATAGCGCGGGATAAGCAGCACATTAGCACCAACATTTATCGTCAGGGCAACAGAGGCCAGAATATTGAGCTGCCGCAAATGACCTCCGGCGGTGAGCAGCGTGCCAAAGATATACGTGAGCGATATAGGGATGATGCAGAAAACAACAACGGCAAACACATCGGCAGACTCTGCCGTATGGTCAACATATAGCAACTGCATGAGCGGCGAGGCTACAAAGGCGAGACCGACCGCAGCAGTAATGGCAAAGACCTGTAACAACGAGAACGACAGCCGCGTAACATCACCCAGCTCCTTGCCAGCGACAACAGGCTCATAGCGATGCGTAAGGCGTGCATAGACAGGCAGCAACGGCACCGAGACAAGATAGGCAATCATGGTGAGGGCATCCAACAATCGGAACGCGCTGGCATAGACCCCTGCTGCCGTGTCGCCATCGGGCAGAAGGAGCGATAGCAGTATAGGGTCGAGACGATTGTAGCTGGCCATGAGGAGAACCAGCAGAGCAAAAGGCGCACTCCGCCGCAACATCAGCAGGGCAAAAGGACGATGCCACCGCAGCCGACAGACACCAACACGACGCACGAGGACTACGAAGGCAAAGACAACGGTTACGAGATATGCCACCGTCTGCGCATAGACAAACCACTCTATAGCAAATGGCACAGCCCCATGCGAGGAATAAAAGAGCAACGCACCGCAGATGACAATCATCAGCACACGGTCCATGACGCTGAGCACGCTATCCCACTTGAAGAGAAGAAGTCCCTCGTAATTGCTACGCAGATAGAGCAGCAACGAGTTGAGGAATTGGTTGAAACAAAGGAAAGCAAGGATATAGAACTGATGCGAATCATAGCCAAGCAGAGCACCAATAGTGAACGTTGCCACCACATAGACAAAGAGCAGCAACACCTTGATGGAGAGTATGTGCGACAGATGCTTGCCAAGCAGCTGTGGATGACGTGCTATGTTGCGCGTATTATAGTTGGTTATGCCTAAATCAAGCAGTATATTGAAGATTACTGCAAGGTTGAAAATAGAAAAGTAGAAGCCGTAGCTGGCAGCACCCACAGCGTTCTGCACACCAACCTCTATACCAAAAATCCACAACGGCTTGACCAACAGGTTGAGCAGCAACACCCAGAAAAGCCCCGAGAAGAATTTGCCCTGTATGCCGCTGTTAGCCATAGTGGTACGAACGTTTCGGCTGTGAGGAAACTATTTGCTCGCACTGCCGCCCTCCGCGACAGAGATGGTCTCTTCTATATCCCAGTTAGCTCGCAGAACAAGCGTCTTGCCAAGATAAAGGACTGCCTCGGGCTGTCGCTTCGTAAAGTAGTTCCCCGGCGTCCACTTGCCATTGCCATCGTTATCTACTATGACCTGCACTTTGTAGCTGGACGGCTGCAGGTTGGCAAAACGCGCCTTGGCGGCACCACTGACGGGCATTGTAGCCTTCACGGCACCCTGCTCGTCGGTTATCTGCACCAGGTATTGCATTGACGGGTCGGCATCGGCGAGCGTGACAATAATAGCCCCATATTTTTCGGCACCCATCGCCTCTACAGCCGTCTGGAGACTGTCGTTTTCTTCGCCATACAGGTTGCGCAACACAGCGGCACGCAACTTTACTACATACTTGTGCTCCGCCACAACATCAAAGGAGAAAGAAGCCCCCATGCCGCCGCTGTCAACAACGAGATTATGATACGACACCACGCTATCGGGCAGATGCACAACAACGACTGCCGAATCCAGATGCGATGCAGAGGTGTCAATAGGCATCGAAAACAATACTTTGGGAGTAGCGAAATAAGGTAGGCTGCCAGAGAAGGAGAAACGGCACCACGCATCACTTTGCGACGACATGGCATTGCCAGCTCCCCTACGCCGCTTGCGATATTGCATCTTGATGGTGTCCGATAGACCACTGTCGGCAATCGTCACGACAAGCGACGTCACATGAGGGTCCATAGCCCAAAGACGGATGGTGTCACGATTGGGCGATAGACGCCACACACACGCCGTGTCGCATTGCACCGATGGTTGAAACATAGGTGCCACCGTAACAATCTCGGCATAGCTCTCGCGCGACATGCCACTCGACGCAACACGCTGCACCGTGCCTTCATCTATCGACATAAGCATATTGTGCAACACACGCAACGTGTCATTTGCCCCATACGAATTGACAACATCTGAAGCGAAGGCAACGGCTTCATTGGGCGAATAACGAAAATTGCGGTCTGCATCCTCTATGGCAACAAGGCGAAAACTGCCCGGCTTGATATTAGAAAAGCGGAAACTGCCATCGGCATCGCACCGTGTGACATGGCTCGGCGAACCGCTCACCACAGCCGAGTCGGGGAGACTGTCGGCATATAGCATCACCGTGACGGCATCCTTGCGCGGCTCATGGCTGAAAGCGTCAAGCACACTGCCCTGCAACATCATGCTGTCAATAACGCCGCCCGTAGAGAAAGCATATTCGTAGCTGCCGAGCTTGTTGCCCTCGTTGAGGTCGGCGACAGCG
Source organism: Bacteroidales bacterium (assembly GCA_017451385.1). Classification (GTDB taxonomy): domain Bacteria; phylum Bacteroidota; class Bacteroidia; order Bacteroidales; family P3; genus Colimorpha. The sequence continues at coordinate 27,489 of JAFSPS010000046.1, read as the reverse complement.
TTCTTGAACTGAAAAAGATAGGTAGTGTTTGGTCGCAGACTATCGTTGAACGTCACCTGCACGCCACGCCTACGCGTAGCGAATGTAGGCTTAGGGCTCATCGGCGGCGAGATGATGACATTATTGTCGGCATCTTGCAGATTGACATACTCATCAAAACCGACAAAGAAACTGCCAGCAGCAAAATGCAGTGACCCATTGGGAGGGGTCTCTTCAACTATACGCGGCGGCTCGGTATCGCGCGGCCCGCCTTCAGGATAGCCCTGCCTTGCGCAGGCCGAAAGCAGTAGCGCCAATAGAAATAATGTATGTCTGTATCGATGATACATGATGCTATGGCGGTACGTATTCAATAGGTGTAGTCGATTAGGAATTTGATATGCATCAGGCGTATGTCGCGTTCTGGATAGTCGTCAGGCTCGTCAGCAAATTCCTCGAAGGCCTCTTCCATAGAGTCGCTCTCGCTGTTGCGCCAGTAGTCGAGCAATACCTCCTGATGTTCCTCGTCTATGTTGGCGTTAATATAGTAGTCTATATTAATGCGCGAACCAGCCTTGACGATAGCCTCTATCTCATCGAGGAGCTCATCCATCGTGAGACCTTTGCCCTCGACAATATCGTCAAGCGACTTGCAACGGTCAATATTGGTGATGATATAGCCGCGCAGACTCGTCTTGTTGACGGCAGAGCGGATGACGATGTCCTGCGGACGCTCTATATCGTTGTCTTCCACATACTGCTTGATGAGGTCAACAAAAGGCTGCCCCCAACGCTGCGCTTTAGCAATGCCGACACCGCTGCAGCGACTCAGTTCCTCTATGGTACAGGGGTACTGTATCGTCATATCGTTGAGCGAAATGTCTTGGAATATCACCTGCGTACTGGCAAGTTTGTTTTTTTTGGCTATGTCCTTGCGCAGGCCTACAAGTTGCGAATATAGCACCTCGTCGGCTGCCGCTATGATACTGCCGCCGGCAGGAGCCTCATCGTCGTCGCCATCGCCGTTGCCCGAATAGTCGTGGTCGCAGGCCACCATCAGCTCGTATGGATGTTTCATATACTTGTAGCCTGCCGGTGTGAGACGCAGAACACCAAACTTCTCCACCTCCTTGATGACGAGGTTTTCAAAGATGGCTTGGCGTAGCACGGCACGCCAGAAAAGGTCGTCGTGGTCCGTTCCCTGCCCATACTGCTCCAGCTGCTCCGGCTTATAGACCTTGGTCTTAGCATTCTTGCGCCCCATCATGACATCAATGAGTTCGCTGATGCGGAACGCCTGATTACAGGCCTGTATGGTCTCAAGGGCATACACCATCTCCTCATGGGCTTCCACATGAGGCTTGGGGTGCAGGCAGTTGTCGCAGTTGTCGCAATGCTTGGCAGGAAAATCCTCGCCGAAGTATTTGAGCAGACTGACACGTCGGCAAGCAGAACTCTCAGCATAGGACACCATTTCCTGCACCAGCTGGTTGGCCATCTCCTGCTCCGTGATATTCTTCTTGTCGGTGAAGAACTTATATAGTTTCTCCACATCTTGGTCGCTGTAGTAGGCTATGCAGTGTCCCTCGCCGCCATCGCGCCCCGCGCGCCCCGTCTCCTGATAGTAGCCTTCAAGGCTTTTAGGTATGTCATAGTGGATGACAAAACGCACGTCGGGCTTGTCAATTCCCATGCCGAAAGCAATGGTGGCAACGATGACATCGGCCTCTTCCATGAGAAATTTGTCCTGATTCTCCGTACGCACCTTGTTGTCGAGACCCGCATGGTAGGGCAACGCGCGGATACCATTGATTTGCAGCAACTCGGCAAGGTCCTCAACGCGCTTGCGCGTCAGGCAATAGATGATGCCGCTCTTATGCGGATTCTGCTTGATGAAGCGTATAATGTCCTTGTGAAGAGCCATTGCATCGGCAGGTTTCGGCCGTACCTCATAATATAGGTTGGGGCGGTTGAAGGACGACACGAACCGTTGCGCCTCTTCCATCTTCAAGTTACGCACTATGTCCTGCTGCACCTTGGGCGTAGCAGAAGCCGTGAGCGCAAGGATGGGCATCTTGTTCTTGCAGCTCACGCCTTCGCGTATGCGGTCTATGGCTTGCCTCAAGCGACCATACTCAGGACGGAAGTCGTGCCCCCACTCCGAGATGCAGTGCGCCTCGTCAATAGCAAAAAATGAGATGTGCAAACGTTGCAAGAAATCTATGGTATCATCCTTAGAAAGCGTCTCCGGAGCCACATAGAGCAGCTTCGTCCCTCCCGTTATCAGGTCCAGCTTCACCTCCATGGTCTGCTGCTTGTTGAGCGACGAATTGAGAAAGTGTGCCACGCCGTCATGCCCCGAAGTGTAGCGGACTGCGTCAACCTGATTTTTCATCAACGCTATGAGTGGCGACACCACGATGGCGGTGCCTTCACATATCATGGCTGGCAACTGATAGCAGAGTGATTTGCCACTGCCCGTAGGCATGATGACGAAAGTGTCATTGCCATCCAGAACGCTGCGTATGATGGCCTCCTGGTCTCCCTTGAAACGGTCGAACCCGAATATTTCCCTTAATTTGGCCTGCAAGTCTATCATGATTTCAAAAAAACGTGTACATTTGCAAAACGAAATTCAAAGTTAGCAATTTTCCGCCACACCACAAAAAAAAATTGCAAATGAAATCCGACAAGGAAATACAAGATATTGCATTACAAGTCATTGCCGATGAAGGCAAGGCTATAGAAAACTTATCCAGACTAATAGACATCAATTTTGCCGAGGCGGTAAAAAAACTTTTTTCTTCGTCCGGACGCGCCATCATTACAGGCATCGGCAAGAGCGCCAACATAGCGACAAAGATTGTTTCCACCTTCAACTCCACCGGCACCCCCGCACTATTCATGCACGCCGCCGATGCCATCCACGGCGACCTCGGCATGGTGCAGCATGATGATGTGGTCATCTGCATCTCCAAGAGCGGCAACACGCCAGAAATAAAAGTCCTCGTGCCTCTGATTAAAAATTTCGGCAATACGCTTATCGCCATTGTCGGCAACACCGACTCTTTCCTCGCTCACGAGGCCGACATCGTACTCAACACCACCGTGGCTCACGAGGCCTGCCCCAACAACCTCGCACCGACTTCGTCAACCACAGCACAGCTCGTCATGGGCGACGCGCTGGCAGTAGCACTGATAGAGTGCCGCAACTTCACGGCACGCGACTTTGCACGCTTCCACCCGGGCGGCGCTCTCGGCAAACAGCTCTATCTGCGCGTGGGCGACCTCTCCGTGCAGAACGAGCGCCCATCGGTAACACCAGACACGACGATAGCCGACACCATCCTCGAAATGACGGCCAAAAGGCTGGGATGCACCGTTGTGGAACAGGACGGCAAGGCTCTGGGCATCATCACCGATGGCGACCTGCGCCGCATGATGCGCAAGCACATCACCTTTGACAACCTGCACGCCTCTGACATCATGTCGCTCAACCCCAAACAAATAGGCTCGGCAGAGTATGCCGTCAAAGCACTCGAAATAATGCGCAACAACGCCATTACGCAGCTCATAGTTACCGACAACGAAGGACACTACGACGGCATTGTGCACCTGCACGACATACTGCGCGAAGGCATAATATAAACTACGCCTCACCACCATAAAATAGGGCAAGCCGATGTTGCATTAAAACAGTTTTCCCCACCATCTACCCAATCAACAACAAAAAGCAATCTGGAAAAAATAATAACCTGTGGAACTACGAACCGAACAAGTAGTAAAGAAATATAGGTCGCGCACCGTGGTGAAAGGTGTGAGCGTCAACGTGCGACAAGGCGAGATTGTGGGGCTCCTCGGTCCCAACGGTGCCGGCAAGACAACGACATTCTACATGATTGTAGGCATCATACGCCCCTATTCCGGCAAGGTCTTTCTCGACGATAAAAACATCACCGATATGCCCATGTACCGCCGAGCACAGAAAGGCGTGGGCTATCTGGCTCAAGAAGCCTCCGTATTCCGCCAGATGTCGGTAGAGGACAACATCATGTCGGTACTCGAATTTCGCAAGGAGCTCTCCAAGCAGCAACGCCAGGCAAAGCTGGAATCTCTCATCAACGAATTCGGATTGGAGAAGATTCGCCTCAGCAAGGGCATACAGCTCTCCGGCGGCGAACGCCGGCGCACCGAGATAGCGCGCGCACTCGCCAACGACCCTAAATTCCTACTCCTCGACGAGCCTTTCGCCGGCGTGGACCCCATAGCCGTACAGGACATTCAGGACATCGTGGCGCACCTCAAAGAACGCAACATAGGCATCCTCATCACCGACCACAACGTGCATGAGACCCTCTCCATCACCGACCGCGCCTACCTGCTCTACGAAGGCAGCGTGCTGCACGAAGGCACACCCGAAGAGATGGCGGCAGACCCCGATGTGAGGGAGAAATACCTGGGACGCGACTTCGTCCTGCGTCGCCACAATGCCAAGGCCATTATCGACAACAAGCCTTCGGACAACGAAAACCAACAAACACTATCATAACCATACCTTTTTTCATACAAGCAACTAAACAAACTGACACATATATGAACACCATAGAAGAAGCCCTACAAGACATCCGCGACGGCAAATTCGTAATAGTGGTTGACGACGAAGACCGCGAGAACGAAGGCGATTTCATCATCGCCGCCGAGAAGATAACCCCCGACAAAGTCAACTTCATGCTCAAGAACGGACGCGGCGTGCTCTGCGCCCCCATCACCGAGCAACGATGCAAAGAGCTGGGGCTCGACATGCAGGTACATGACAACACCTCGCTCCTCGGCACCCCCTTCACCATCACCGTCGATTTGCTCGGCAACGGATGCACCACCGGCGTCTCCATGTACGACCGCGCCATGACCATCAAAGCACTCAGCGACGACGCCACACGCCCCTCCGACCTCGGCCGCCCAGGACATATCAACCCGCTGCGCGCCCGCAACGGCGGCGTGCTGGTACGCGCCGGACACACCGAGGCTGCCGTGGACCTCGCACGCCTTGCCGGCCTCAAACCTTGCGGCGCACTCATAGAAATCATCAACGACGACGGCACCATGGCTCGCCTGCCACAACTGGAGATTGTGGCTGAAAAATTCGGCCTTAAAATCATCACCATCAAAGACCTCATAGCCTACCGCGTAGCCCACGAGACGCTCATACGCAAAGAAGAAGAAGTGTTCATGCCCACACGATGGGGCAACTTCAAGCTGATTGCCTACACTCAGCTCGACAACGGCGCCACACACCTCGCTCTCAAGAAAGGCGAATGGCAGGAAGGCGAACCCATCATGGTGCGCGTCCACTCCAGCTGCGCCACGGGCGACATATTCGGCTCATGCAAGTGCGACTGCGGTGACCAGTTGCACCGTGCCATGGAGATGGTAGAGCAAGAAGGCAAAGGCCTGGTGCTTTACATGAGTCAGGAAGGACGCGGCATAGGCCTCGTCAACAAGCTCAAAGCCTACCACCTGCAAGAGCAAGGCTACGACACCGTCGATGCCAACATCCAGCTGGGCTTCAAACCCGACGAGCGCGACTACGGCATCGGAGCCCAGATACTGCGCGACCTCGGCATCAGCAAGATGCGTCTGATGACCAACAACCCCGTGAAACGCAGCGGCCTCGAAGGCTACGGCCTCCAGATTGTTGAGACCATCCCCATAGTGATAGAACCCAACCAGTACAACGAACGCTACCTGAAAACCAAACAAGACCGCATGGGCCACGATTTGAAGTTGTAAGATAGGGAATGAAAACCGCCATACAGCAAATAACAAAAGGCATACCCTCCAAGCGCAGGTATGCCTTTTGTCATTTTTAACGATAGTTATATCACATGAAATAATCTATCAATAATATTCCACCGTTGTCTTCTCTCCCGTACCACCACAATAAGGACACCGTCCATTGCCTCCACAATTTGTACATCTTACGATTGTCCCCCTCACATTACGAGAACCTTTACCATTACAATTTGGGCATTGACCAGAATGATTGCATGAAGTACACATCTTTTTCTTTTGATGCGGCTGAACGGGATTATTTGTCTTCCCAGTGCCACTCTGTATGCCGCCACTACCACCACCATTGCCAGCATCAAATCCACCTACCGAAGGCGACGATATTTTTGTTTCTCCCTTTGTAACAGTACAAGTCTCTTTACTAGAACCATATAGACTTATATATGTTCTAACCAAACCCATACGAAAATCAGGATACACCACATATTCTTCAGTCGTTCCAAATGGAGCATCACCTCTGTATATGCGATTCCCACTGGATGACATCCCCTTAAATTCAGCATATACAAATCCATTATATATGTGAGTTTCGTATATTTTATAATTATCAATCGTAGAAACGCCTTGACACGTCACAGTATACATACCTTCGTAAAGCAATCCAGATCCATCCTTATCTATATTGTTTAGCTCACTTTCTGTTTTATTTTTAGACTTATTAACTACACCTGCATTTGAGCAATAATACATTGCGTTATCTGACAATTTCGGCTTGATTTTACTATTTGTCGGAACTTTTTGTTTAAACCGTTCAAATAATCTTTTCCCGCCATCTCCTCCATCTCCAATTACTTCTGGAGGTACGGCATAGTAATATTGCAAATCTGGGCTATATTGTATTTCCCTGTCCTGATTATCATATACATAAATAAGATCTGCCTTTTTGTTATAACCCACTTTTTTAAATCCAGCAGAGAAAGGGATAACGCACTCACCATTTCCTCTATACAATGCAGGTATTTCTTTACCATTTATACCATTTATTTCTACAGAAAAATAATCATTGCCACAATAGTATAAATGAATTGCCCCAAATTCTTCGGGGAAAATTATATTTCCAGTAGTATCATATACAATCAAAATTTTTTCACCATATTTATTTTCCCTTCCATAATTTTGACAAGAGAACAACCCACCTCCTTTATAAAACACATATCCATCAAAAGAAAATAATTGTTTACCATTCAAACTATAAACAGCGTCTCCGCATTCAAACCATTGATATATATAACCTTCTTTTTTTTGGATATAGTCTTCGGATTTTTTCAATTTTTTTTCACATTGTGCAGATAAAGGTAAAGTTATGATTAGTGTCATAACAAACATTAGAATAATTTTTATTTTCTTCATATTAGTATTGTTTTTTTCTGATTGAATAAATTAAATAGGCAGCATCTTTTTTTGACTTACCTGCCAATATCTCGTATTCTGGTCGTTCTTTTAGCAACCATTCCCCAAGATAATAATCCTCGTCTTGTTTCCCTTCACTGTCAAGATTTGGTATAAGAGAAACAATATCGTGATATGCGGATAAGACAGCCTTTTCAAAATCATTTGAAAGGATTCTTCCCTTTGGGAAATATCGCTCATAAATCAAATTCCATTTAGAACGTTCCAATGTAAAACCAACCGAATTGTTGATATTAGACACTTGCCTATTGATATCTATAAGTTTGTTTTTCAAATCTTTTTTAGCAATTTGATACATCAATATCGTAAATACTAACGAAACTGATGCAATCAAAATGCTTATAATATCAATTACAAACATATAATTTTTCATTTTGGTTTCGATTAAAAGTTTTTTTTCACATCCTAACCTACTATTATTGAAAATCTATTCGGTTAGTTCCTTCATGTTTTTGTTTCTTATTTATCTGTCATAGGCAACAATTTATGCAACTCCAAGTCTCCAACAAGTTATTAAACACAATAAAAGAAAGGCATGAGACTTATGTGTTCATGTCCGTTTTCATTGAGGTATCGCCAAACACCTTTGCAGGAACTGGATTAATGAAACACGTCTCACGCCCGAGGTATGCTGAATCAATCTGCATACACATCAAGCAAAAGCATACATGCTTCGTCCTCCTGCTTTTTGAGATTTGGCGAATTTCAATGAAAGGACACTCTTACAATGCTTTTCCGCTTTGCTTACATAACTCTCGTAAGCGTTTGCAAAGATAAGTATTTTTTTGAAACCTAAGTAATCGTGCAAAAATAGCTTACCTATTACAAACGGCCTGAAAGGCCATAACACACACAGCCCAAGGCAGCACCTTGGGGAAGAATTGACAAGTCTTCACGCCCTGAAAGGGCAAAAGCACGAAACCTCCGTATGTATAGTTTATATATAAATCACAAAACGAATTGTGCGTAAAATAAAAACGAATTGTACCTTTTTGAAAAAACAAAAAAATACATGATTGCAAAAACGAAAAGTACATTTTTAATTCTCACACACGCGATAGTTATCTCCATACACACACTTTTGCTGTGTTTTCCATTTTTTTATCTTTGAAAGGCGTTTGAAAGGCGTTTTTGCCTTGTTGGGATTATAGCAGCGGCAAGCGGGAGCCGTGCAAGTAGGTTTTATTTCTCTCTATCAAGGCGGCGGCCGAGGTTATTTTGCGCTGTCCGCCGTTTTGCTATCGGTATCAGTTTTTTTGTGTATCTTTGCCGGCGAAAAGGAGGCTATAGAAATGATGACGTTTGCTTGTGTCGTTGCTTTTGCGATTCTTTTTCTCGGTCGCTTGCTTTACGGGAGTGGCTGGAGTCCTTTGTTTGGCACGTATTTTCAGGACGAGGCGGCTATCCGCCGTTCCAATCGGCGCAGAGCTGTCCTGAAGGTTGTCTTTTTTCTCTTTTTCCCATTCCTGCTACCGTTCTGGCTTCTGAAGAAGTTGCTCACATGGCTGCGCTACGGCTTCCACCGCAAGCTGGACGAGTTGGAAGACCGCTGGAGGCAGCGGTGACCTTGCGGCCTACAAAGGTGCACGGCACGATGTAGCCATTGTCGTGGAGAAGGATGGCTCTGTTGCTCCTTGAACACCTGTTTTGCAAACTCTTCTCACGTCAGCTCCACGTTCCATGTCTCTACGTCAAAAAGATAGTTGGCAGCATGTTATCGTTATTCACATAGATAAGGTCGAGCACTGTAAACACTATTAGGGAGTCTTGCATCTAAAAAAACTGTTTCTCGTTGTTTATCTCCACGCCACTATGCCAGATGGCAAGCGTCTTTTGACCTCAACTATGAGTCTTGCCTTTGACAACACAGATGCTGTCTTCCATTAAGAAGATGCCTCATAGAAAAAAAACTATTGCCAGCCGCCACTTCGGAGCTGGCTAACACAGGCCTGCTTACCGCAGGCGTTTGCGTTGGAAGTCGTGGCGGGTGTGGAGGAAGAAGAATAGGGCACCAGCGAGATTGACGGCCCATGCCACATAAAAAGCTGCCGTATAGCCGCAATGCTCGGCAACAACACCACCAAGAAGGATGCCAAGGCCTACACCCACATCCCATGAGACGAGGATGGAACTGTTGGCGGTGCCTCGCTGCGAATGTTCTGCCATATCGACAAACATATTCTGATAAGCAGGGTACATGCGTCCGTTGCCAAGACCTATGACAAGGGCGGCACCATAGTAGCCCACCTCGTTGGGCATAGCAGCAAAGAGCAGGTAGCCCACGGCAGAGACACATACTCCTATGGATGCGCTATGCACCAGACGCCCAGCACGCAGCAGCCTGTTGCCTGTGAGACGTGATGTGATAAGGCCCACCGAGAGTAGCAAGAAAAACAAGCCTGCACCTCCATCTATGCCCAACTGTTGCTGCCCATAGATGGCAAGATAGGTGGACACAACGCCATAGGAGAAGGCGTAGAGTGTGATGGTTAGAGCATGGCTCCACCCGCGCGTTAGGAAAAAACGGTCAAGCGAGACTGCTTTCTTATCGCGCCTCAGCTCGCGCACAGGCAATTTAACTGTAGAAGAGATGACAAGCCCCAGCAGAGCCGTAAGCATTGCCATCCAGAATAAAATAGTGAAATTGTGCGTGGAATGGTAAATCCACAGTGCAACGGAGGGACTGATGGCTGAGGCAATGTTGTTGCCTAATCCATAGTAGCCTATGCCCTCGGTGCGCCGCGACGACGGCAGCACATCTATAGCTATCGTACTGTTGCTTACCGTTACGGCACCAAAAGGCGCACCATGCAACGTGCGCACCACAGCAAAGAGAAGCAAAGAGCCTGCTGCTATATAGCCGACAAAAAATAGCGTGAAGAAGAAAAAACTAATGAATGCCACCTGCTTACGCGGAAAACTATCAACGATATAGCCACTGAAAAGACGCATGACAAGGGCAAGGACCGAATAGCCAAAAAGTACGAGACCAATGGTGTCCTTGCTGGCGGCGAAGGTGTCGTGAAGATAAATCGGCAAGAGGGGCGTCAGCAACATGAAAGAGAAATAAATCATGAAGTTGGCCGCCATCACCTTTATATAGTTTGTGTTCCAGAGCCGCTCTGAGGCATTCATAGTCATTTAGATTAGGTTGTGAAGCGTAGCATAGACCGTAAGACCGGCGATGCTCCTTATGCCCGTCTTGCTGGTAATATTCTTGCGGTGTGTGTTGACAGTATGTACAGAGATATTGAGTTTGTCGGCTATGAGTTTGCTGCTCAGCCCCTGAGCAAGGAGCACAAGCACCTCCGTCTCACGCTCGGACAGCTCGTAGCTGCCGTTGTCGTTCTCCTCTTCTCCTCCGTCTGCCATCTGACGCAACATGGCGACAACAGAGTTTTGCGTGTCATAGAGTCCTATGCAGGAAGGGAAAGAAGCCAAAACTGCTGACGGCAAGAGGGTGGTGGAGATTGCCACGACAGCAATGCCGGGACGGCTGCGACGCAGCTGCTCTACAGTGGCTTGCGCTGCCATGCCGAGCAGCTGAGGGTTGACGATAATGATGTCTGGCTTCTGCGCCATCACTCGCTCGACAAGTGACTGCACATCATGCAACGGTGCAAGAATATTGAATTCTCCAGCATCCTGTAGCATTGACTTGAGTCCCTCAATGATGATATCAGACTGTTCAACAATAAGTACGCTGACAAGGGGTTTCATTGGCGCTCGGCCTCCTTTCCGAGAAGATAAGGTATCAAGAGGTTATCCTCTATAACGACATGTTTGTTTAGGTCTGAAGACAACTGCATAATGGTAAACGCCAATTCGTTAAGCTCCTCGGCAAGACCCTCTGACGGCAGATATTTGAATAGTATCTGCATAAGGTCCGACAGCTTATCTACGGCACTATCATGCGTGCTGCTCATGTGAGAAACAACGCTGCGCGAGATATGCCCTCCAGCTTTGCGGCGTTCGATGAGAGGAAAGATGGTCTGCTCCTCGTATGTGAAATGCGCCACCACATCATCGCAATAGCCCGAGAAAAAGGTCTTCAATGCTGCCGCATAACGCTCTCCAGCCTGCGAGGCCACATGGTCGAGGTGTCGTTCTATATGCGGCATACGCTCATTGACATAGTAGCGATGCGAAGCCACGAGATATTCGAGCATCTGGGTGACATCGTCGTCAGAAAGGGATGACGCTTCTGGCACATAATCACTAAACGTATAGATATTGAGAAGAATGACAACAAAGGAGGTTGCCACACCATTAGAGTGGCACACCTCATCGATGCTACGGTCGCCAAAGCCAAGCTTGATGCCAAGACGCGGCAGCAACAGAAAAATATTATAATTGACGGTCAGCGCATCGGCCATCTTTGTTTTTGCAGTGAAGTAACGGGACATCTTATCTTCGTTTTATTTACTATATCATTTTCTTGCAAACCACAACCTTTTATTACTCTTGGAAATAGACACGCTTGACGCGTGGCGAGACAGAGGTGAGTATTTCGTATGGTATGGTGCCCGCCGCCGAAGCGATGGATGTGAGCGTCTGCGCATCGCCAAAAATAACCACTTCGTCGCCCTCCTTGCACGAGACATCCGTAACATCAACAAAACACATGTCCATACATATACTGCCCACGATTGGCGCACGCTGCCCGCCAATGATGAGCGAAGCATTCTCATAGCCAAGATGACGATTGAGACCGTCGGCATAACCTATCGGAACGATGGCTATACGCGAGGGACGCTGCGCCACCCAGCGCCGATTATAGCCAACAGAATCTCCCTCAGGAATGTCCTTCACCTGCGAGATACGGCTTTTGAGACGGCTGACAGGGGTAAGATAGCGCTGTATGTCGGGGTTGGGGTCAATGCCATAAAGACCGATGCCGAGACGAACCATGTCCATCTGTGCTTCTGGGAAACGCGTAATGCCTGATGAGTTTAGGATATGGCACCATATATCGTCTCGGTGCATGGCATGCTTGAGCTGCGCACTCCACTGCCGGAAACGGTCTATCTGCAGGCGTGTGAAATCGTCCATAGCAGGGTCCTCGCTGCAGGCAAGATGAGAGAACACCGACTTGACCTCCAGACACGAATCAGGGTCACTAAGGCGCGCAGCAAGCTCGCTGATGTCAGCCTCGCCAAAGCCAAGACGGTGCATGCCAGTGTCAAACTCAATATGGATGGGCACCTTCTGACCCTCGGTACAGAATATCTTGGCAACGGAGGAGAACAACTCCAGTATGCGGAAGCTGTAGATGTCCGGCTCGAGATTATAGCGTATGATGTCCTCAAAACTCTCTTCCTCAGGGTTCATCAGCATGATAGGCAATGAGATGCCTCCATGACGCAAATCCACACCTTCATCACAGTAGGCCACAGTGAGATAATCAACATTATTAAACTGTAATGCGCTGGCTATCTCTACCTTGCCGGCACCGTAGGATGCAGCCTTGACCATAGCCATGAGACGCGTTGTTGGACGTATGCGCGAACGGAAAAAGTTGAGGTTGGATATAAGCGCATTGAGGTTTACCTCCATGATGGTTTCGTGCGTCTTGCGTTGCAAGACCTTGGCAATGTTCTCAAAACAGAACTTGCGCGCTCCCTTTAGTAATATAGCATCGTTGGAGAAGCTTGACAGCGGGTGCTGGTGGAGGAAGGCATCTACCGACGGATAGAAGAAGGTCTCCATGTCGGAAAAGAGTTGCTGATTGCGGACAAGTGCTGGACCGATGCCTATGAAGCACGAGATGTCACGCTGATGTAACAGTTCCGCAACACGGGTGTAGAGCTGCTGCTCCGCCATACCCGACTGGACGAAATCGCTCAACACTACGACCTTACGACGGAAACGGCGTTGCTGCTGCATTACTTCAAGGGCTATGGAGAGCGAATTGAGGTCGAGGCTATAACCATCATTGATGAGCAGGCTACCAGACACGCCCTCGTTCATCTCCAGACGCATACTCAGCGGAGCAAGACGCGCACAGCGGTCGGCGATGGTGGCAAGGCTGTAGCCCAAGAGAAGCATGACGGCGACACAGTGCATTACATTCTCTGACGAGGCACGGTCAACAAACGGGATAACGATATCCGACTCATCCTCACCATAAGCAACATGCAACATGGTGCTGCTATCTCCCACCTTTCGCTCTACGAGACGTACATCGACATTATTACCACTACCCCAAGCGAAACGCCTCACGCCTTTCATGGCATCAAGTTCGAGCAGAGCAGTGTGGATATTGCGATGGTCGGAACAATAGACAAGGGTGTCGCAATGCACGAAGAGATTGAGTTTCTCACATATCTTATGATGCGGCGAGAGGAAATTCTCGTCATGAGCCTGCCCTATATTGGTGAAAATACCTATCGTCGGTCGTATCACCTCAGCAAGACGCCCCATTTCGCCCGATTCTGAGATGCCAGCCTCAAAGAGTGCTATATCATCTTGTGCTGACATACGCCACACAGAGAGCGGCACGCCTATCTGCGAATTATAACTATTCGGACTTGCCACCACCTGACGGTCCTCGGCAAGCATCTGGGCAAGCCAATCCTTGACGATTGTCTTACCATTGCTGCCAGTGATGCCAACAACAGGCATATCATATTGCATCCTATGATAGGTTGCCAGCTGCTGAAGAGCTCTAACAACATCGGGAACAAACCAGATATTGGCCTTGTCAAGCCTCCGCAACGAGTCCCGCTCATCATCACTTATTGTATTGCTGACGACAAAGTTTCGTACACCTTTGTCATACAGCCCATCAATATACCGAAAACCGGAATTGCGCCGTGTCGTAATAGCAAAAAAGATTGTTCGTTCCGGATAGGACAAACGGCGGCTATCCGTTAAAAGCACGTCAAATTCGCGATTGGCATTGGCAAGCACAAACTGCGACTGACGAAAAATATTGTTCAAAAGCGATACCTGCATAATGACTTCTTTATTTCATTTTTTTCGATGCATCGAACTTATTTCATATAATCCCTTTTATTTCCATTATACTGCTAAAACAGCATACATTGTGGAACCAATATGGCCTACTTATTTGTATAACAATAATCTTCCACCAACAACTTACGGCCAACAATATACATCATTCAACGTTTTCTCTCTTTTCCATTGTTTACTGACTATAGAGTATTTCTCTATATCTTCATTCCGCATCCTCTTCTCGTTGTCTCTCGTACCTACAGTATTGTACTATTTTTTATAACCTGCACACCGAACTGGCAACGCAGGCACTGACGTTCTTGGCAATACTCATTATAGAGCTGAATGACTGACTGTGACGTGGCTGCATCTTGCACTTTGACACCCACCGCCTGCCACTTTCGGACAATGGCGTTTTCTTCTGCCGGCAGCTGATGCATGAGGGCGATAGCTCGCTCCTTCAACATCTCATCGCTATGTGCCACACCATAGTAGAATAACAAAGGCACCCACGCATTGATAATGATATTATGCACAAAATCAATCCCTACCGCCTTTACACGCAGCGAGGCAGGCTTGTCAAAATGGTAGTGTTCATCCCAATAGGGCGACGCCTTTACATCAAACACCTCTTCTATCTGTCGGACATCAGTCATCTCAAGCAGCTTCGAGAAAAGTGACGAACTGCGAGATATAAGGGCTGCAAACTGGCTGATACGCAGTGTGGGAAAACTTGACGGACGAAGACGAAAATACTTCCACAGATGCTTGGATATTGGCATGAGTCCGCTGCCCGAACGCAAGGCATGATAGTCGGCCTGAAGCTGACGCGGATAGTCGTCATCAAAGTACTCGTCAAGCATACCGGCTTGTCCAAAGAGTAGCGCTTCCACTCGTTGCGGGTTATCCTTCCACCGTGCCAAGAGACGCATATCTGTCACCTTAGTAAGCAACTCAAAAGGGAAGGCATTTGTCTTACCGCCAAAATAACGCCCTATGAGCCAATAGCAGCATTGCTCCCACCCGCCGTGAGCATCATCAAGCAACCTCCTGACATCACCTATCTTGCGCTCTATACGTTCTATCAAAAGACGGTCAAGATAGGAGTCAATACGAAACTGTGGCAACATAAGCAGTCCCTCGGCACACGGCACATCTATCGGGGCCGGAGGGTTGACGAGGGCGTCGTAGTTGTTCCATAGAATCTCTGGAATATGCCCTTTGAGCGAGAGCGTAGGGATGGCGCGCCCGTCACTGGTCTCTATCTGCTCGTTGGCATCATATACAACATGCAGAATAACATTGTCATAGGAAGGGTCCGAAGAATGACCATGCAGACGCCAATCCGAAGCCTTGACATGTATCTCGATATTGCCAACCCATTCTATGCCGTCAACGACAAGTCGAGCATCGAAGAAATCCGGCCCCGCATCACTGTTGAGCGTACCAGTTCGATTGACCAAAACGCTCCTCCCATCGGTAGTTGCCAAAGGACCCTCGGTAAGCCGATGTTGCCATATGTATTGTAAGAACGCCTCGTTCATGATTATCCGCCAAACATCTCGCGTACCCTGTTGATGAAGCTACGCTCCTTGCCGGTCGGTTTAGGCGAGAAACTGTCTGTGTTTCGCATCTGCTCAAGCAAGTCCTTGTCATTGCGCGAAAGTTTCTGCGGCACCCACACATTGACACACACCATGATGTCGCCATGTATATGGCTATGCACATCCGGCAAACCTTTGCCACGCAGTCGCAACACCTTGCCAGAAGGGGTTCCTGCATCAAGCTTTACACGAGCCTTTCCATCAAGGGTTGGCACCTCTACGGTACACCCGAGAGCAGCATCGGCGAAACTTACATATACATCACAATACAGATTATTGCCCTGTCGCTCAAAGGTCTCATGAGGTATCTCTTCTATGAGGACAATGAGGTCGCCAGGCACTCCACCATGAGGAGCGTCATTGCCTCGTCCGGACAATGAGAACTGCATGCCCTCGGAAACGCCTGCCGGAATATTAACTGTCACAACCTCCTCGGATTGCACTATACCCTCGCCATTGCAGTCGTGACACTTGTCTTTTATTATACGGCCTTCGCCGCCACAGTACGGGCATACCGACTGTGTCTGCATCTGTCCCAAGATAGAACGACGTACCTCTGTGATGACGCCAGTGCCGTGACAATGTCCACACGTTTCGTATGAGTTGCCGCGAGCACCTGTGCCACCACAGGTCTTGCACGACACGTACTTTTTTACCTTGAATTTCTTATCTACACCTTTGGCTATCTCTTCGAGTGTAAGACGTGCTTTGATACGTAAGTTGCTACCACGACGCATCGCGCGATGTTGCCCGCCACGGCCGCCGCCAAAGCCACTAAAGCCTCCGCCAAAACCTCCACCGAAGATGTCGCCAAATATGTCGCCAAACTGCGAGAAGATGTCGTTCATATTCATGCCTCCTGTGCCACTGCCGCCAGAGTAGGCCTCATAGCCTTCACGACCCAACTGGTCATAGCGTGCCTTCTTCTGCGGGTCACTCAGCACATCGTATGCCTCTGCAGCCTCCTTGAACTTCTCTTCTGCCTCCTTATCGCCCGGATTACGGTCAGGGTGATATTCCATGGCCTTCTTTCTATAGGCCTTTTTTAATTCATCGGGCGTAACGTTTTTTTGAACGCCAAGCACCTCATAATAGTCTCTCTTAGCCATCTCTGTAGTTCTCCTTATGATTCTTCAGCAGCCTTTGGCTCCTGACTTATTAAATCACTCAAAACACTTATATTTCAGCGTGTTGAAATGTTCTTATATTATTTTTTACTTTACGCCGCACTACTTAAAATGCAACAACAACCTTTGCATATCTGAGTACTTTCTCGTTGAGGTAGTAGCCTTTCTCTACCACATCCACCACGATACCCTTCTGTTCTTCTCCTGCAGCAGGAATACGCGTCACTGCCTCATGCAAATCCTCGTTGAACTTCTCACCTTTTGCATCCATAGGTTTCAAGCCTTTGGCCTCAAGGGTTTTCATAAGTTTAGCATATATCAGCCGCACTCCCTCGGCAGCAGCGTCGTCCTCGCTCATACTCTGAAGGGCGCGTTCCAAGTCATCTATAATAGGCAGTAATGACTTGATTACATCTTTGCCACCATTGAGTATCAGTTCTGCCTTCTCTATATTAGTGCGCTTCCTGTGGTTCTCAAAGTCAGCGTACAAGCGTTTGTACTGGTCCTCTTTCTCCGCCAGCTTTTCACCAAGTTGTTGCAATTTCTCGTCAGCAGACTCTTTGCCATGCTTCTTCTTTTTTTCGCGATGTTCATCGTCGTGACTCTTCGACGCACCAGTCTCTTCTATGGATTCCTGTGCCGCCGCTTGTGTTTCTTCCGACTCCTGAATAGGGGTCTCCTCTTTTATTTTTTCGTCTTTAGGTTCCATATTTTTTTTAGTTTATTTCTTTATTAAACCAGCCTGTGACATACAAGCATAGTTTTATCAATTCATTACTCTGCCAACAACATCCAGCCTGCCATTTTGTCACCAGACGAAGACATCCTCAGGCTTCAAAGGTCGCCGATTCGGCAACCATTTGAAATCTGCCAGACGTTTGAGTTCTGGCGGCAGCTGGTCAAGCGGATATGTATTCATATCCGGATTGCCATAAGTGACAATACGGTCTGGTTTTCGTTGCTTGAAGTAAATTCGCATATCCGCTCCCACTCCGGCATTAACGCCGATGAGTGCCTCAACACCCGCCGAGTCGGTCTCAGTAACATAATATACCATCTGCGCATTGCCAAGAATATCAGCATAAATTGGCTCACTAGAGTCAAAATGAACTATAGAGCGCTTTCCGCTGAGTTGATTGAATTTATCCCTGTCAACCATTTGCACGACAAGGCTATGCCCGTTGAGGTCGGCACGACGAACTCCTGTACTATCGTGGCGCACATCGATACTATCCGATGTACACTGATAGTTGTCATACCATAGCACCGGCTCATAGTATATCCGCATCAAAGAATCTACAGCGTCATAATAGGCCGAATCACACATCCCCTGCACATCAGGACGAAAGAACTTGACATGATGCGATGCCTGAACGCCACGCAGCCGTCGCATACTGTCATTATACACCCGTATAGTATCGGCATGCATATATATCGTATCAGGCACGGTCTTAATGCTATCAGGCTCATCAGCCATACGCACAAGGGCTCGCCCGGTCACAAAAGACATACTTTGACGCTGGTCACTCTCACCATAATCGCCTGTGCAAATAACACTATTGGCTGTATCTACAATAACAACACTACCATAGGCTTCCCCTCGCTGATGCTCCTGCCAGTAGCGCAACGTGTCACCCGTCAGCGAACGCCCATCAGTCATCACTCGCGACGCACGGACAGAAAGGGCATAATTGGAGTCTGCATGATAGTAGCCATGCTCGCTATAGATGGTGGCACTGTCACTATACATATATGTCGGTCCAACAAAAGTAGCAATTTTCAAACGAGTATCATAGTGCATCGTGTCGGTCTCAATACGCGTGGACGAATCATGCATAACAACATGACGATATAGGTCAAGCATTTTTGTAGTCGAATTATAATAACCCTCACTGCTGAACACATCATTCTGCCCACTCTCCGTGTGCCCCCATTCTGAATACGAGGCTGTAGATGTGTTGCGGTCGTAGGTGACATGAGGCGTCCTAAGTGTCGTCTCGCCATCAATAAGCATCACCGTATCATCCCAGATATCAACAATACGACGCTCCCCGTCATAATAAAGACTCTCGCCAAAGATAGTAGTAGTGTCGGTAATATCTATTCGGACATTACCCATAGCTGTAAAGTCGTTACGCTCCGTGTTCAGCCATGCTGAATCCGAATAGAGCACCATGCCATCGTGTGTTGCGCGAACGTTATCATAAAGAACCCATATTGATGGATTGATTGGGTCGCGCGTACCCATTCCGGCCTCATACTCTATTACTCGTTGTGCCCTTAGAGTAGTACAGACCAAAACAAGCATAATCAAAAAAACATGCCCCAATCGACAAACTTTCATAACTCCATCTTAATCAACAAAAAGACATCTCACCTTTTATTGTGATTTATCTTTCTATGCAATTATTATCCAATGCAAAGATACTTTTTTTTCATGAAACAGCCGAAACCAACTTTCTCATTCTCTATCTTTGTAACATTACTCCGACAAAGCCACATCAAGCGACTCTCAACAACCCCACAACCAAAGAGGGGCAAGGTCTTTTACAACCTCGCCCCTCTTTAGATTAACTTTTTTATAGTAATCTTACTCTTCAGTGCTGGCACCAATACGATTCATCGCACAGCGGAAACCAATCCATGCCGTTGACTTGTCTTGGTCATAGAAACGACGTGTTCCTGCCTGCATCCAGTAAGGACGGTCGGTCCATGAACCACCCTTCACAACGCGCACCTTATTGCTAATAAGAGAAGTGACGTCAGCCTTGCTCTCTGTGTTACGACGATACATAAGGTTGGAGATTGCATCTTGGTCGTTCATATCTACACTCTCTTCATCCTCCGTACTTTCCTCATCTTCCTCTTCATCAGAAATCCATTGGTCTATAGCCTTGTTATTATCATAGTCGTAAATATTGGAGGCATAGTCACCATCAAGGTAGTTCACATTGTCGGCTTGACGATAGTTGCGACGATTATGCTGTTCCTCTATATTCTTGTACTTTATATCGCCAGTTTCCTCGTCGCGAGCCACCTCGCCGTCTTCCATGACTACTTCCTGATAGACATTGCCACGGAATGGGTCAAGGTCTTCGCCGCCAACAGGATTAACATCCTTACGATAAACATCCATGCACCACTCGCTGACATTGCCAGCCATCTGATACAAGCCATAGTCGTTGGGGAAATACCACTTTACCGGTGCGGTATAGTCCCAGCCATCATTCAGATTGCCAGCAACACCCATAGCATCGCCACGCGAACGCTTGAAGTTAGCAAGGAACTGACCATAGTATTTCTTATTTGCACTACGCAAGCTATGTCCAGCCCAAGGATAGACCTTGTGCTCCACGATGCGCTCGTCAACAGTGTTGCCTACAAGACCGAGTGCAGCAAACTCCCACTCAGCCTCTGTCGGCAGACGATAATCAGGAGTTAAGATTCCGTCGCTCTTGCGTACATTACGACCTTCTCCGCCAGCAGCAGGGTCAAGGTCTGGCAACATCTCGCCGCCTTCGCTCTCATAGAGACCAGCAAGATAGACATCTGTCTGGAAAGCACTGGAACCTTCCAGTTCGGCCACGTCAAGGCTTATAATGCCTCGGTCAACGAGTATCTTCTCATTGACGCGGTCCGTGCGCCATTTGCAGAACTTTGTAGCCTGCTCCCAGCTGACACCGACAACGGGATATTCGCCATAGATGGGACTTTCGAAATAATAGTCAACAGCATTCTCTCGCCATGCCAACTTATCACGCCAAGCATTGACATCAGGGCGAATGGCATCGACCTTCTCAGGGAACTCTTCGCCATAGGCGCGTTCCATCCAATAAACAAACTCACGATATGCCACATTGGTAACCTCTGTCTCATCCATATAGAAAGACGAAACAGTAACGGTATGCGCTGCATTGTTCCACTGATAACGAGGGTCGTCCAAAACCTGCCCCATAACAAATGAGCCGCCTTCGATGAATACGAGACCTGGAGCAGTCGTCTGCTCAACAACCTCGGACACCTCGAATCCGCCCCACTCTGGGTCATTGACATTCCAACCCGTGGTAGTACTCTGATTGCTCTTGCTGCATCCCGTCATCATAAGGACAGCGGCAATCAAAAAGCACGAGAATTTCAAGATTTTCATAGTATTGTATTTTTTGATTTTTTTCAATATAACTAACAAACATTGACGCCTCTCACATCATTAGAACGACGGGCAGCGAACTGCCTTGACTTTCTTTTTCGGGTCTGGTGTAGGCAGGAGGAATCCCAGTGAGATTTCGTGAGCTCCAGCAGTATTGTTAGCAAGCTTGGATACAGTTACATCATAGCTGTATCCCACCTTAAAATAATCCTGCTGTATGCCTATCATAAAGATGAAGGCGTCAGAGTTCTCTATGCCGTTACGATACCAGGCTCCAACCATGAAAGGTTCCCAGTCAAGATACAAACCATAGTTGAAATAATGGAAGGAACCCTGATATTGATATATAATGTTCGGAGAGATAATAGGCGTGCCCAATCCTAATGAAGAGGTACGACGACGCTCCTCGGCGAGGTTAATCATTCCACCTCCATGAACCGTTATCTTCATCGGGATACGGTCCTCGCTATAAAAACCTTGGTCAGGACGATTCAAATGTGCTGCTGCAACACCAGCATACCAACTCTCACCGTATGCAAGCACACCAGCGTGAAAATCCATAAACCAGCTACTGGTCTTTTCTGGCGGCGTGGCCTGCGTGGTCCAGATATATCCATATACAGGGTCTATCTGGTCGGGAAAACGCATACTCGTCTCATCCCATTTAAGACTAACATTGGATACTGACGCTTGAAGAGCAGCATTTACATATATATTACGTGAGACCTGAAAACGGAACGAATAGGCCAAACCGGCACTATACATACCCAATGCTCCATGATCTCCCTGCCGGTCGCCCATCACAATTACTCCAATACCTCCGTGCAACGGGTCTATATACTGGTCGTAGGAGACCGAAACTGTACTATAGGCACTAACCAATTTTGGCCATTGATGACGAAAGTTGATTGAGAAACGCGGTGCAATCTTTGAACCCGCAAAAGCAGGGTTAAGATACAACTGGTTCGAGTAAAACTGCGAGAACCCTATATCCTGCGCTTTTACTCCTTGCACAGCAATCGCCATGAGGCATAACAACATGAAAATTTTAAGTACTCTATTCATAGTTTACAGAGTGTATGGGCATACTATTATTTGAAACGCAATATTACGATTTTTTTTTCAAATCAAGCAAACTTTTAATCAAAATAGAAATAAAACATTATAAATCAACACATATTTAAAAAATCATCATATCTTCTTTTTCAAAAAAACATCATAGTTTTAGTTTTATTTTTTTGTTTTTTTCATATTTCCAGCATATAATCTCTCGATGTTTTTCTTAACAAAAAAGAGAGTCCAAACATTTATTCTATTATACGGAAAAGACACTTTTTTGTTGCAGTATCGTTTTTTCATTTCAATGTATCTCATCGGTTTGTCAATATATAAAAGGGAGGAACAATTCGTTTCATATACTTACTTATCATGGTAAACACATGTCACACAAAAAAACGCCCTCGTCTTCACCTTTTTCATATTTTTATTACTAAAACAAAAAAAAATCATACCTTTGTAGATATTACACACACAAGAAACACTAAAAGAATTTAATTATTAAAACGCTATATAATTATTTGAGACATAAAGCATTCATCACTTATTATTTCATTATGGTTAACGCTATTCCACTGCTTTCTTACTACAGAACAGAATGAAGAGATTTTTTGTCATAATAGTTTTTCTACTGGCCGATATAGTGTCATCTGTCGCACAATATTACCCTTCTGCCTCGCGACTGGCATCGGGCATTTGGTACAAGGTAGGGGTAACCGATTGCGGCATCCATTCTATCTCCCCATCAGACGTGCCGGCTTTTTCTGGAAAGGCAGTTAATAGCATAGCTTTATTCGGTTTAACAGGCGGAATGATGAGCGAATATAATGGACTTGACACCCCCAATGACCTACAGCCCATCGCCATTTCCATACAAGACAACAACAGCAACGGTCTTTTCGACAACAACGACAAAATAGTTTTTTATGCCGAAGGACCAAGCGTTTGGCGATACAACGCCACGCTAAAACGATACACCTATCAGCGGCATTGTTACGCGACACAAAACTACTACTACATCACTGCGCAGGATAGCACCGGACTCCGTATTAAATCTTCGCCTATCACTTCTCAAGCCTCACCTATTGACACCTATACCGCCGTTGCCGTCCACGACAAGGACATCATCAACGCATACGGTAGTGGCCGAATCTATGTGGGCGAGAAGTTCTCTTCCACCATCACCTCACGCACTTTTGACATCGAACTGCCGGATAGCCCTGCAGGCAACATCGATTGCCGTTATGCGTTTGCAACAATCGATGCTGTATCTTCTCCTCTCACGCTTAGTTTGGCTGGCGAAAGCGACCGAAACAACATATCATACGGCGACAACTACTTTGTTTTCCACCACATCTTCACCGCACCAACATCCAACCATCTTTCATTTACTCTTAACTTCCAATCCCAAAGCAGTCAAGCGTCCGGATATATTGATTATATCGAAATTAACGCGCCCTTGCCTCTCCGCTATAAAGGCGGCCAACAGCCATTCTACTTTTATCCTGATACGACATCGCATAGCGCAAACATCGCTAATACTAATGGCAGCACGCTTATTTGGGACATTTCCGACGCCACTACACCTATCGACCTAAGCGACAAAACGTTATTCATTGATAGCGGCAAGGCAAAACAATTCATAGCCTTCTCGACCAATGACGCCATTACGCCGACAACCGTTGAACGCATAGAAAACCAAAACCTGCATGCTCTTACCGACATAGACTATATAATAGTAACTCATCGCGACTATACTATTCAGGCCGAAAAATTGGCTCAGATACACAGAATAAACGACATGATGAATGTGGCGGTTGTCACCGACGAACAGGTATTCAACGAGTTCTCTTCCGGAAAGCAAGACCCTATGGCTATACGCTCCCTTATGCGCATGCTCTGGCAACGCGGCACGACGGGCAACAGCCGACAACCACGCTACTTACTGCTCTTTGGCAAAGGAACCTACGACAATCGCAACATTGAGCAACATGACGAGACCACCGTTGTAACCTACGAGAGCGAAAATTCTTTTTCCGAAACAGGCTCTTATGGCAGCGACGACCTTTTCGGCTATCTCGAACTGGGAGAGAGCGGTATCAGTGCCGCCGATGACATTGACATAGGCATAGGACGTCTTCCAGCACGAACAACAGATGAGGCAGACCACCTCGTAGATAAAATACAACGCTACATTGAGGCCAGCGACCGCCAAAAGCCATCCGTTCGTGGCGACTGGCGCACCTTCGTAACGCTGATTGCCGACGATGCCGACCCCTCCAGCCCCGGCGACAGCCTGTTCACTCACTCAGCCGAGGACCTCGCCATCCGCATCAGAAATAACCATCCCAAAATCAACATAGACCGTATATATGCCGATGCCTACACCCAACAATCGGGAGCTATCGGCTCATACTATCCCGACGTGAACAACGCCATAAAAAAACGGCTCGACTACGGATGCCTACTACTCAATTATATAGGACATGGCTCGATGCAATACATCGGAACAGAACGCTACATCACTCTTGCCGACATCGCCGGCTATGCCAACCACGACCAGCTAACGTTCTTCGTCACCAGCACCTGCACTTACGGCAAATATGATACCCCAGGCGGTATCTCCGGCGCAGAATCGTTCCTTCATGCCGATGGCGGTGCTGTGGGATGCATCTCTGCCTCTCGCCCCATATACCACATAGAACAATTCAACAGCGAGTTGTGCACACTGATTCTCGACCCTTCTTACAGCGTGGGCGACGCCCTTCGGATGGCAAAAAAACACACTATGGTCTCCCCAAGCATTTCCCTACTCGGCGACCCAGCGTTGCATCTTGCACTGCCTACCAACGATGTTACTATAACCGAAATCAACAACCACCCCATTAACGACAGTTCTTCATGCGACAGCGCATCGGCACTCTCTATGGTAACCATAAAAGGTGTCATCGAGGACGCTACGGGTACAACCATCAACGACTTCAACGGGACACTCTTCGCCACCATATTCGACAGGGAGACACGCACCCATACTCTCGCCAACGACAACCCCGGCACAGAAGTCTATTTCTACCAACAGAAAAACATATTATATAAAGGTGCTACACCCATCTCCGATGGCCACTTCGAATACTCTTTCATCGTCCCGCGAGACATAAATTTCTCCTACGCACCAGGACGCATTAGCCACTATGCCCGGTCAGACTACGACGATGCTGCAGGCTACTATGAGAGACTCTACTTCGGCGGCTTCGACACTACAGCATCCTACGACATCTTCCGCCCAACGATACGACTCTTCATCGGCGACACATCATTTCGCAATGGCGGCATCACCGATGCCAACCCCACAGTCTATGCCTTGCTTTCCGATAGCGTGGGCATCAACGCTGTTGGCAGCGGACTGGGGCATGACATCACCCTCACATTAGATGATATCCACACAATTGTCGTCAACGACTTCTACGAACAGGATGTTTCCGACAGCAGACGCGGAAGCCTGCACTACAACTTGTCACAACTTTCAGTTGGCCACCATACCATCACTCTCAAAGCTTGGAACATCTACGGTTACTCCGACGTAGCCACTATATCCTTCACAGTGGGAGCCGATGACGAACTCGTAACCAGCAGCCTCTCGGCATTCCCAAACCCATCCAACGACAGGGTCACCCTCCGTGCCGACCACAATGCCATTGGAATCATTGCGTCATCCGACCTCGTCATTTTCGACCAACGAGGAAAACAGGTGTATCATTACCAGCCTGCCATAAACAACAACTCTTATGTCATTGGACCTATACAATGGGACTTCACAAACGACAATGGAACCCCTCTGCCAACAGGCATATACATCGCCCGTATGACCATCTCAACTACTGATGGCAAGTCCACCTCACTAACAACAAAACTGGTCAAGCTCTAACAGAAAAAAAATTGATTTCATCCAATCCACATATTTAGCATTACATCAATACTGCTGAGACACCTCTAATGCAATAAAAATCATTTGAACACGTTTTAATAAAAATCATTACCCACCTTTTTAACCAAACCTAAAACTTACAACCTAAATGCCTACAATCTGTATGAAGACGGATACAATAAAAATCTTCACCTTAACACTTATCTTTGCCTTTGGACTCTCTCATGCTGCTAAAGCTCAAGTCAGCGAGACCGGACAGACAGGAAAAAACTACATTTCCACAGGCATGCCCATCCTGCTTATTGCTCCCGATGCTCGCGCTGGCGCATTAGGCGACGTGGGTGCCGCTTCATCTCCCGACGCATACTCCTCACACTGGAACGGAGCAAAATATGCCTTCATCAAAAACTCATTCGGTCTGAGTACTACCTATACCCCTTGGCTGCGTAACCTCGGCGTGAGCGACATGAATCTACTCTACCTCGGCGGCTATGCCCGCATCAACAATCGTAGCACCGTGGCCCTTTCTCTACGCTATTTCTCGTTGGGCGACATAGAGCACACCGGCGAAGAAGGCGAGGTACTGGGGCAAATGCACCCAAATGAGTTCTCCGTTGATGCCACCTACGCCATGCGCCTCGGCGACAACCT
The DNA here is from genome assembly GCA_017451385.1 of Bacteroidales bacterium. GTDB lineage: Bacteria > Bacteroidota > Bacteroidia > Bacteroidales > P3 > Colimorpha. The sequence continues at coordinate 783 of JAFSPS010000046.1, read as the reverse complement.
CTCCATTGCCGCCACAGGACGTCTTAACCATTCTGACCTTACCAACGGTCAAGATGTAGGCACAGAGACCACAAAAGCCGCCAACAGCCTCGCTGCCGACGTAGGTCTCTACTATCAGAACGCCGCAGGTCAGGATGGCGAATACGCTCTCGGCCTCCTCATCAGTAACCTCGGAGCCAAACTGTCATACTCCGACGACAACACCCGCAACGAATTCCTCCCCGCCAACCTGCGACTGGGCGGACGATATACTTACAATCTGGACAGCTACAACACTATCAGCGCCATGCTCGACATCAACAAACTCCTCGTCGCCACACCTCCCGTACGCGAAGAAGGCGAGAGCGAAGCCGAATACAGAGCACGCTACAACGACTACTACAACCTCGGTTCCGTGCAGAGTGCCATACAAGCTCTCTACAGCGCACCGGGCGGATTCTCCGAAAAACTACAGGAACTTCAATTCTCCCTCGGTGCCGAATATTGGTACAATCAAACTTTTGCTCTCCGCGCAGGCTACTTCTTTGAGCATAAAAACAAAGGCGGACGTCAGTACCTCACCATTGGTGCTGGCATCAAATACAATGTTTTCGCTTTCGACCTCTCCTACCTTGTTCCTACTACCAAGTTCAGTACCAACCCACTGACCAACACCATCCGCATCTCACTCTCTGTCGATTTCACAAGCGACAAAAAATAGGTAAATCACCACTCACCATTCACCATTCACCATTCACCATTCACCTTTCACTATTCACCATTCACTATTCACAACTCACTATT
>JAFSPS010000045.1 GCA_017451385.1 Bacteroidales bacterium | reverse complement strand
TGATGCTTGAAGATGCGGCAGAATCGCCTCCAGATACCTCAGAAAACTGAAGAGGGGGCTTGTCGCAAGTATTAAAACATCCCAAATCCTGTGTTACAAAGAGTTGGGATGGGGGTGTGTATGTTTAGCGGACAGTAATATATTTTTATGTATCCCGAAGAATGGTCGTACTGCGTCATGGCTATCCTGTCGGCCTGGCTTTCAACATACATTCCGTTGCAGTGTTGTGGGGTGAACAGCGGTACCATCACTTCCAGCTCTTCGGAGATGATGAGCTGTTTCCGCGCTGCAGGAAAGGCCAGTTTTGCCACGCGTTCAATTATGTCGGTGGGAGCGTTGATGGCACGCAGTGCCCGAAGTGCGGCATCCTGTTGTTCTACCCATTCTTTGATGTGGTCTTCGTCGCTTTTGATTGAGAAGAGCGTACTGCTTGGACTATTTTCTATAAGGTTTATGTAGTCGGCAATATCTTCGCAGAATCTCTTTGTTAGTTCTCCGGCGACGTCTGTAACGGGAGGGCAGGGTCCGAGTTGTTCGTCGAGATAGTCGGACGCTGGCCTGTGCAGCACCTCTTCGCTGTGCAGGGGGAAGAGGCTATAGACGATGCAGGGTGTCGTGCCTTCGATGTCGGCTTTGAGGAATGACAGCCGCGTCAGCTCTTCCACATAGTGCAGCAGGTAGGGTCCTTCGGGCATAGGCGTTGTGGAGTGCTGGCGGAATAGGCTGTCGCTGTCAGCAGGTGTCTCGTCGTCGCTGCTGTCGGGGTGCATCGGATTGACGATGAGGAATTCAAGTACGCGTTTTTTTCGGTTAATGGTAGAGGCTGCTGCTTGCAGTTGCTCGTGAGCTGTGGTGAGGGTCTGGCGGATGCGCTCGTCGGCGTCACCACAGTAGATAAACAGTCTGTCGGCATCGCTGGCTATGGGCAGCGTGATATCAAAGTATATGTGTGTCGGCAGCTGCCGCTCGCACGCTCTCTTAGTTGTCCGTTTCCATCCCGACTCTCTCGAAAGCCTGTCATAGGTCCGAGTGCTCTTCTTTGCAAGGCTTTCCGAAATGAAAAGCCACGCTATCAGGACAAGCAGAATGCCTATAACGGTGAGTCCACATATCAGTAGAGTATGCCACATATTGCTTTGTTTCAATAAATGCTTTGCTCTATACTCATTTCGTTGGTTAAGGAAAGATGTGCAAAGGTAATATATTTTTTCGTGACAATAATAACGATTTCGACAAGCCTTGCCAAAATCAGTCGCCCATTAGTAATATTGCGACCTTTGCAGAAAAAATGAAGAATCCTCTAATCGTCATTTATTGATAGGAAACATATATTTCACTAAAAAAAACATTATGAGAAAAAAGTTTTTTTTGTCTTTCGTAATAGTTTCGGTGTTCTGCTTCTCGTTGTTGTCTTGCCATAAGCGTGAGGTGATGGGTATGGAAGACTATGACAGGTTGTATGCCGATACATTTAACCAACTAATAAATGGTTTGGATAAGCCGCTCGAACTGAGCGATACTATTTACACAGAATTGTATATTGCCATGATGACATGTAGTCCTTCAAGGTATTGCATAAATAATGAGATTTGCGACACGTTCTATGCAAAATACGAGAAATTGAAAGAGGTTGACACTTTGCGACAGTATATTGATGTTGCAATGGAGATGAAGATAATTGTATTGTCTCTGCAAGGGAAAGAGGATGAGGCCATGCAATTGATGTTAGAGAGGAATCGAATGAAGCCAGATGATGATTTTGAGAAGGCTTCTTTCTGGGGTGCATACCACTATGTACTTGGAAAGTCAGACTCTGCCTCGTTTTATTTGAATACTTGCATTATGCTTTGTGACAATGTATTAGAGGATAGAGGTTCTGAAAGGATAAAGGATGCCATTCTAAATAAATGGCAGGCATTGGTTCTGCTTGGACGAGACGAAGATGCCTCGATGTTTATTGATTCTTTGTATCCTTACGATGGAGATGACGAGATAAACGATATTTTGTTAGGTATAAAGGATAATCCGAGTGCCGCAGCCAGCGAGTATCGCGAATCTGTTGAAGAAACGCGGTCTCTCTTTGCAGAATAGAGTATGGTATTCTTGGCGTGCTATTAGACAATCAAAAAAGAAAATAAACTTATTAGTTAGCTAACTGTAAAAAACATAAAAATATGAGTGATGATACTTTAGGTACAATTGGGGGCTTTCTCATTGGTCTCTATGTCCTTTCCAGTCAAGTGATGACTGCCGTGTTCTTCATAGGTTTCTGCAAGTCATGGGATTCTATTATCAAAATAATACTACTTGGTCCCCTCCTTGCAGAGCTTGAAGGACTGCTTTGGCCATTCTTTATCTGAGTTATAGATGTGAAAAGACAGTCGGACTCATTGGCTTGAGTCCGCTTATTGATAGTCTATTCCATATCAGTACATGAGTCCGAAGGCGTAGAGTGGTATGCGATTGTGAAGCCCGTATTCTATGCCGTCCACGGCCAGATAGCTGTCTGGTTCGTCTTTTATCTGCTCGAATGTCTTGTTGCGTCCGCCAACCTCAAAGAGTAGATGCCCGTCGATGAGAAAATCCCCTTTGGCGGGTAGGGTGACAGCCCCAAGAGTTCGCATCTGGTTGAAAAAGAATGTCTCTCTCAGCGTTCCTTTGTTAGCCAGTGGCGTCAAGGCATACATCAGGTTGGCATTGTCAAGATAAATCTTGGCAGGCTTCGACAGTCGTTTCAGGCTCTTCGTAGGACTGTTGAGTAGTGCTATTAGTTCGGCTTGTTGCAACAGTTGCAACATCCGCAGGCCTTGTTCCCTATTGGTCTCAAGTTCGCGATACAAGTCGTTCATGTTCGGTGTCTGAGGGACACGCTCGGAGAGCACCATGAGCATCTTTTTCAGCTTTGTCACCGTAGTGTATTGCACTTCGTGTACTGCCGGTAGGTCGCTCTCCAGTATTTGCCTTATACAAAAAAGACTTTACGAGATTGTTTTTATGTAAAAAAAAGACTTTGCAGGATTGTTTTCTCTTCAAAAATAGTCGTTGTAAGATTGTTTTAGGGGGCTAAAGTAATTGTTATTCTCATTGTTCAAAAAAAACTTTCAATAAGCATTTCGTTCCTCTGGTGTTCGCAAAGCCTCATCATGTGGCTACAAGGAGAAAAATTCGTTCTCTTTCGTTTCCTTTCGTGTTCGAAAAAATCATTCAAGACCAGCAAGATAGAATACTTCGTTCCTTTCGTGTTAAAAAAACAACGAGCCACCCTGTCGTAATGAGAGGGTGGCTCGTTTTATATGATACTTTCCGCTGTCGGATTATCCGCAGTGAATGAACGTCTCGACGAGTTCGAGAATCTTCTGCTGGTCGTTGCCGATGTCGGCGCGGAGGGTGCGGTCGTTGTAGGAACGTAGGTCTTTCAGGATGCCGTCGATGAGGGCGGGGTTGAAAACGCCCTGCTCCTCGTAGATTTTGCGGTCGCGTTCCAGCAAGTCGGCACTGGCGGCGCAGCTGTCGGGCAGCACCTCGAGGCGTTTCAGCACCTCTTCATGCTCGAAGATGTTGACGCTCACATAGCGGTCCTTGGCGTACTGTACGGCGTTCTGCATCTCGAAGCCGTGGCGAGCAGCCACCGTCATGCCGGCGAGCAGCAGATAGACGTTGGCGGAGCCGTCGGGGGTACGTAGCTCGATAGTCTGTTTGTAACTGAAATCTACGGCATCGTTCTTCTCCAGCGGGTTGCAGTGAGCCATCATGTTGCCGCTGCCCTTGGTCCATCCCAGAGGTACGCGCACCATGGCAGAGCGGTTGCGGTCGCCCCAGCAGATGTTGGTGGGAGCCTCCTGATGAGGTACGAGGCGGAAGTAGCTCGTGGGGTTGGTGTCGCCGAAGGCGGTGAGGCTGCCTGCGAGACTCAGGATGCCGGCGATAGTCTTGTGTGCCACCTCGCTGAGGCCGTTCTCGCCGATATACATATTCTTTCCGTCCTTGCTGACGCGTGTGTGGACGTGCATGCCGCTACCGGCTTTGCCGACGGTGATTTTGGGAGCGAAGGTTACGGTGATGCCGTACTGGTAGCCCAGCTCGCGCATCATCCATTTAGCTATAACCAGCTGGTCGGCAGCGTCTTCGAGGGTGGTGGGGAGGAACTCAATCTCGTTCTGCTCGTACATCAGGTCGCCCAGCGTGAAGTTGCCCACCTCGCTGTGTCCGTATTTGATAAGTCCGCCGGCTTCGGCTATGAGCTTCATGGCCTCGGTGCGGAAGTTCTCGAATTTGCAGAAGGGTGTGCTGTTGTGGTAGCCACGCTGGTCGGCGGGCAGATACATATCCTCTTTGGGGGCTATGACGTAGTATTCCAGTTCGCCCATCACTTCAAACTCCATGCCGCCCGTAGCTTTGCGGAAGGCATTGCCGGCTTTGGCCAGCGTGTATTCGGGCGCCATGTCGAAAGGCTCGCCGTCTTTGGTATAGAAGTTGCAGAGGATGTCGAGGGTAGGTATCTCGGCAAAGGGGTCGATGAACGCCGTGCGGAAGCGGGGGATGACATAGAGGTCGCTGCTGCCGGCCTCGAGGAATGGGAAGAGGCTGGAGCCGTCCACGCGCTCGCCAGAGGTAAGTATCTCCTCGGCATGCTCGCGGCTGTGGATGATGAAGTTGAGGGTCTTCAGACGACCGTCGTTGCCCATGTAGCGGAAGTTAATCATCTGGATTTCAAACTCCTCGATGACTTTCATCATGTCGTCTTTGGTGAAGTCCTTCATAGGTTTCTGCAGGAATTGCACCAAGCGGTTGGGGTTCATCTTAAAGTTATCTTGTGCCATGTCTTTGTTTTGTTGTTGATTTGTGAAAAATTGTTATTTGTTTGACTTTTCGCATCGTTGAGCCCTATGGCTATGTACGTTGCGATATTTCGTGCAAAGATACGCAAACTTTTTCAATTCCTGAAAAATAAAAGCGATAAAGCCAGATGGCAATCCCTTGAGGTGTTATCGTTCAAGCATCAGCATCATGCTTATGTCGTTGTCTTGCAATAGGTAGGCAGGCAGCTGACTGATGTGTAGGGTGTGGCTCTCGGCGGTGGGTTCTATGATTTGGTGCACCTCGCCGCGCGCAATGCTATATGTGGCGTTGTTGGCAGGCAGGTCGTCATCGCCCGTTATGGTGATGGTGTCGGTGATGGCGGGATGTTCTGTGGCGAAGAGATGTAGTGCTTCGTAGGCGTTGACAATGCGTAGCATGGCTGGCAGCGTGTCGCGGTAGGACGAGGTGCCGAGGCGCCGTATGTCCTCGAGTGCTATTGCATAGTCTGTGGCGTTATGAAGCAGCAGAAACTGTTGCGCGTTCTGCCAGCGGTCGAACTCGTCGAAGGTCGTTTTCTCGATGTCTTCGGGTGCGGCATGGCATAGTGCTTTGTCGGCGTAGCCCATCTGGCGGTACCATTGTGATGTCTTCTCGCTACTGGCTATCAGCATGACGAATGTGCACCCTTCGCTGTAAGCCTTGATGTGTGCTGCCTGCATCAGCTGTCGTCCTATGCCGTGGCCGCGATGGTCGGCAGCCACCATGGTGCCGCTGATGTATGCCGCTGGCGTACAGGCGGAACGCAGTTTGAGCGTGTAGGGCAGCAGCTGTAGGGCTGCGGTGATGCGTCCGTCGGCGGTGCCGCAGATGCTATTGTTCGGGGTATAGACTTTCGAGAAGTAAAGGTCTGCGAAAGGCTCTGGGTCAGCAAAGGTCTGTTGCCATAGTGTGTGCATCTGTTCTCGCTCATCGCTAAGACGCGGGCAGGACTCGCTGCAGAGGTAGCGTACAAGGATGTCTTCCGGATGGTAGGAGAGTTTTGCCTTGCGTAGCCCTTCCACGCCGAGGTCTTCCTCGCGGTTGAGGTATGTGTATTGCTCAGGCAGGTGCTGTGCGAAGAGCTGGTTGATGACGGTATAGGCGCCCTCGTATGCGATGTCGGCTTTCTCGATACATACATCTATGGTGTCGGTCGATATGGGGCATCCGTAGGTGAAGGCCACCATCTGCCCCTCCACCCACAGTGTGCCACCTATTAGTGGCATATTTTCCCAGTTGGCGAAGCATCGCCGCATGGCGTTAAGTTCGGCTACGGCCGAGCTCATCTGGTCGGGGAATTGCTGCACGTGCTTCTCTGCCCATCGGCGGGCGAATGCGTAGCACGCAGCGGTGAGCGAGGCATCGAGCGGGCGATATTCGTAGTCGGGATAGAGTGAGCGGAATTTATTAATGTGGTTGCGTTTTGCCTGCAACTTGCGACCAGCCAGCGAGGCGAGACGTTCGCGCAGGTATAGGTATCCGCCGCTATCGCGCATAGGGGTGATGTCCATGTGGGGATGCTGTTGCTGCAGTTGCTGTGCCTCCTCCTCGCGCAGACCGTAGATGGTGAAGCCGCTGCCACTGGCAAAGGCTTCGCTGCGTAGCTGTTCTATCAGTGTCATCACGCTCTCGCAGTCGGTTGTCTCGCTGGTGAGCGGGCGCATGTAGCCTATGCCCTGTGGGCTGGTGTAGCGTATGGCCACGATGCCGTCGTGCGTGGCGTAGCAGGTGTTGAAGTAGGGCTGCCAGCCGTAGAGGTTGGCAAGGGAGTAGTCGCTTACGCGGCTGTCGCAGCGTGCCGAATATTGCCGCAGCTCGTCAAGACTTTCGGCTGTGATAGGTCTGAAACGTAGTCTTTTCATGATAAGGATAGCTTCTTTTTGCGATGACAAAGATATGAAATTGTAACGATAAAAAAATACATTCCGCCGTGGCAGGGCGTGTTCCCTTGTCGCGACGGAAGAGGTCTCAGCATGTTGCGGAGTGGGGAAGAGTGTATGGTCAGAGTGTTGACTGCACAAAGGCTTTCAATGCGTCTAAGTCCTCCTGATTGGGGTGTCCGGCATGGAGCGGTCCCATAGAGCCCCGGCAGGTGAACGAACGCTCGTCAACGCTGATTCCGCGTGCTTCGAGCAGTGAGCGCATCTGTGGCACAGGCGATTTGATGATGGCGCATGAGCCAAAGCAGATGACTTTATTCACTCTGTTGGGAGTGAGGGTATTGATGAAGTTGACCATATCGCTGCTTATCTTGCCCAGCATCACTCCGCAGCCGAGGTAAAGGACATCTACGGGCTCCGTGAGGGGATGTGTCACGTCTTCTGGCTTTGCCCCAATGACCTTGCCGACTATTTCTGCCATTTGTGCAGAATGACCGAATTTGCTGAAAAATCTTATAGCGTTTTTCATAGTGTCTCTGTTTTGTGGTGATTATATGTTGTTATTGTTGCTCATTCATCATCTTTTCAATCTCCTCTCGATGTTCAAAGAGTGTGCATCCGCCTGTATGCTCCCATCCGAGGGCGCGTGCGGCACGAATCTTCCTGAACAGTGGCGACTGCATAGCGCGGCGCACCCCCATGTCTGCCACATTGCTGTCGCTGAATGGAGAGAAGGGGCATGGCTCGGCACTGCCGTCAGGGCCTATATGGAAGAATCCGCGTCCCGATGCCAGGCAGCCGCCGAGGGCTTTCTCGTCGCCGGGGAATGAGAGGAAGATGATGTCGGAGTATTCGTTGCGACGTTGCTCCATTGTCTGTTCCATCAGCAGCACATGCTCATCATCAAAAGCCAGATGTTCTGTACCGGGTTCGGTAGGCACATATTCTACATAGAATACTATCTTGCAGCCGTAACTGCGCAGTTGCTCTATGAACTCGGGTGCGGTGACATGTGCCATGTTCTCCGTGGTCACTGTGATGCTGGCGCCGAAGAAAAGGTCTTCTTTTTTCAGCATCTCCATGGCCTGCATGGCGCGCTGGAACACTCCTTTACCGCGTCGCTCGTCGGTGCCGGCGGCGTTGCCTTCTATGCTGATTATGGGTATCATGTTCAGATGCTTGCGCAGGAACTCGATATAGGATGCGCCGAGGAGTGTGCCGTTGGTGAAGATGGGAAATATCATGTCTTTCACCTCGCTGACGGCTTCCAATATGTCTTTGCGTATCAGTGGCTCTCCACCCGCCAGTAGCGAGAAGTTGATGCCCATAGAGGCGGCTTCGGAAAAGATGGTGCGCCACTGCTCGGGCGAGAGTGTCTGTTTGCGCTTTGTCTCATTATCCTCAGCTATGCCGTTGCTGCGGGCATAGCATCCCTTGCAGTGCAGGTTACAGGTTGTTGAGATGCTGCTGATGAGGAATGGTGGCACTTCAAGACCTTCGCTCTCCAACACTTTGCGACGCCTTTTCTCGGCTTTCTCAAAGGTACGCTGCATGGCGAAGACGAATTTTGCTTCGCGTGGGTTGGTGAGTACATTTTTATATGCCTTCGCCATGATGTTGCGAATGCTTTCGCTCATGTAGGCTGCAAGGTCTATGCCTCCTGTCGTTTTTTCTGTTGTCGATGTGGGTTCGGGTACCACCTCTTCTACCAGTACGAATTTTTCTTTCTTGCGTTTGCAACGTGGACAGCGCCATGTGTCGGGTAGTTCTTCAAAAGGAGTGCCAGGTGCTACTCCTTGCGTAGGGTCACCTTTTGCAGGGTCGTAGGTGTAGCGGCACGGACATTTATATTTCGCCATAAGATTGGTGGTGTTTTTGTCTGATTGAAATGGTTTCCTCCACGCATAATCGCATATCAAAAGAAAGCACAGCGATGAGAGCTCGGTGTTCTCTTTGATTGTTTGTACTCTTTTTTTAGTGCTATTTGTCTGCTGGCTCCCATTTGCAGCGAATGGGAGAAACAATGGCACCTTCTTTTTTCAACTCGGCAAATGCCTTGTCTATTTCTTTGCGGTCGGCCCCCAATGCCTTGGTGATATCGCCTGCTGATACGGGCTTTCCAGCCTCGCGCATAGCTTGTAATACTTTTTCTTTCATTGCTTGATTAGATATTTTAGGTGTGTTAAAAAATGGAATTGAATATGTTTATTGATATTGGATGTGTTGCTTTTGAATTTATTACACTTTTTGTTCGTGCTTTCTAATCAAAATTTTTGCAAAAGTACCTTTTTTTAATGATACCGCCAAGGATAAGATGATACAAAAGTTGTCTGAAGCGATATAATCAAAATTTGGTCTAATAGTCATTTTGCAGGCTGTGACACGTCAATAACCCAAGCAGGGCAAGCGGTTTGAGCGATTCAAAAGGGAATAGCAAAAGTTGGCTTGTGAAAAAGCTCTAATAGTCATTTTGCAGGCCGAGACGTGTCTG
>JAFSPS010000044.1 GCA_017451385.1 Bacteroidales bacterium | reverse complement strand
TCTTCACGCCCCACGGCTATCCCCTCTTCACGTCCCTCATTACGAGCAGTATCTACTGCATTGTGGATGTCGCGGTAGGCCTTATAGTTGTCGTAATACCTCTTTTGCTCTTCAGGTGTATAGCGCGCTATCTCTGCCTGCTCGAAGAGACGTGTGAATACTCGTTCCTGCAATGCAACGGGACGTTCCATCAGTCGCGAGAGATTGCTCAACACGAATAACCATTTGTCTAACAATGTCTCTAACTCGTCCTCCGTCTTCTTAAACTTCGGCATCTCAAGGTAGATGAACGTCAGTTTGTCGAAGAACACGTGCTTGTCGTCCACGTCCATCAGCTGTACCTTGTGGTGCATACACTCCGGACTGTATTCGTCCTCGGGGAACACGAAATTGAGTATTCCTACAGTATATACGCGATTGAGGCGGAAGTTCCATTCCTTGCCGCGGTTGGCCTGCTCCTGTATCGGGAACGTGGCGTAATAGACGCTGCGGTCTTTATAAAACTGCTGGAAGACGTTCTGCATTTCCACGATAAACTTCTCGCCATGCGTGTTCTCGCAATAGACATCGAAGATGGCACGCCGCGACTCTTGATTGGCGCCGAGTTTCTCGCTGCTCAGATAGTGCAGCTCCGTTATCTCCTGCTCGCCCTCGAACAAGGCGTTAAGAAAACTGACAAGCAGCTCCTTGTTCAGTTCCGTGCCAAACAACTTCTTGAATCCAAAGTCAGTATAAGGATTGATGTATCGTGGTGCACTGCTATTCGTCATACGGCATTAAATTATATTATGCAAAAATAGTAAGAAAAACCGATATGGACAAAAAAGTTTTATTCAGCCACATTCACGTTTTTCCTGACAGAATATGACCTATTGTCTCATCAAAAAAAGTTTCGTTTTGCCGATTTATATTTTTTAACAAGAATATGTAGATAAGTATCGGAGGATGGTGGGTTTTGTAAAAATGAAATAAACTATTTTTGTATCCTACCATGTGTAATAGGATATGAAAGAATCTCTTGTAATACAGTCGGATAGCAATGGTTACGCACAGGCTGAGGCCTTCGTGGAGCGTATGTGTGGCCAGTTGTATGCCGACAACGAGTTCGGAATCATCTCTATGGCTACCCTGCAGGCTGTCTCCTTGGCTATTGTTCATGCCAATGGTGAGAACAGTGACTGTCAGATTGAGTTGGAGTGTGGCAGCTGCAAGGGTGGGATGTTTTTCCAGCTGACGAATAATGCTAATGCTATAGATTATACTTATAGAGCCGATATGCCGTTGGATGGTGCGAACCAGATGAAATATACTATCAGCCGTCTCGCGGATGCTGTCCAGATGTCGGACGACGGGCATTGCCTGCGTCTTGAATTTAACCTTCATGGCATCGAGTCGCCTTATGCCCGCCAGCGTCAGCATGTGTTGCAAAAATTCCATGATGTACATATCGTCGAAGCATAACTTGATAAACCTATATATTTCCAAGGCGAGCAACCTTTCCGTTGGTCGCCTTTTATTTTAACTTTTACGTTTTTTATAGAAGAGAGAAAAATATCTTGTTTATATTTGATTATTGACGATGAACTACTCTATAAATGATAAATAAACGATTCTGAAAAGGGAATAAGATGTGTTATTTTAATGTAAATTATGGATAATCAATGAATAATATATGTAATTCTTGTGTGCAGTTTTTAGTGTCAAAAAATCGAAATGTCTTTATTTTGGTAAAAGTTGGTGCGTATGTGTCGTTTTGTCGCATAGAAGGGTAGGAAAGTGTAGTTTTTTTGCAAAAACAATTTTTAACAATAGAAAAATGGCTATTAGTTTTTCATATCAAAAAGATGATTTCGCACTCGTTGAAGAAGCGAAGATACGGCAGTGGATTGCTGCCGTTGTGCAAGGGCGTCAGTGCCGGGTGGGGAGTATAGGCTATCTCTTTTGTGACGATGCCTACCTGCTGGAGGCTAACATGAAATATTTGAATCATGACACGCTCACGGACATTATCACTTTCGATTATGTGGAAGGCACGCTTGTGTCGGGAGACATAATGATAAGTGTTGATAGGGTGGAGGAGAATGCTGTGGATTTTGGTGTGCCTTTTGAGCAGGAGCTTCATCGGGTCATCATTCATGGCATCCTCCATCTACTTGGTCAGGGTGATAAGAGTGAGGAGGAGTCCAAGGAGATGCGGTGTCAGGAAAATGAGGCATTACAAATTTGGGATACAATGAGATAAATGCTATGTTCCTTGTGAAACATTGTGTAGCCACGAAAGGTTCAGGACGGATGAGTATGGAGGATGATGTTTATCTCACCATCATGTTGACAAGCGGTGTGGAGGTTCTTGTGTCGGTTGGTCTATGATTAGAAATCCATTTTATACTATGTAAAAATATGTTGTGGGAAAAATATGATATTGTCGTAGTGGGAGGAGGTCATGCTGGTGCCGAGGCAGCAGCAGCGGCGGCACATCTTGGATGCAAGACGCTCCTGATTACTCAAAATATCGAGACCATCTGCCAGATGTCATGTAATCCGGCTATGGGCGGTGTCGCCAAAGGGCAGATAGTGCGCGAGGTTGATGCCTTGGGTGGTTTGTCGGGAATTGTTACCGACCGTACCATGATACAGTTCCGTATGCTGAACCTTTCCAAGGGTCCTGCTATGTGGAGTCCCAGGGCCCAGTGTGATAAGAGTGCTTTTTCCCTAACATGGCGTAGGCTGCTCGAGCAGGTACCCAATCTTTCCATTTGGCAGGATGAGGTGGTCGCCGTAAAGGTGCATGGCGGTGTAGTGCATGGTGTTGTTACCCGCATGGGGCTGGAGGTGGAGTCGCAGGCTGTCGTACTAACAAATGGCACATTTCTTGAAGGCAGGATTTTTGTCGGTGAGCAGTCGTGGTCTGGTGGACGTATCGGCGAGCATCCGGCGGTGGGACTCTCGGCACAGATGCGCGAGCTCGGCTTCACTACGGAGCGCCTTAAGACGGGTACGCCGGTGCGTATAGATGGACGCACGATAGATTTCTCACGTCTCACAGTACAGGAGGGTGACTGCAACCCACAGAAGTTCTCTTATTCCAATACGCTGCCACCGACAGAGCAGGTGCCGTGCTTTCTGGCATATACAAATTCTCATACACATGAGATATTGAAGACGGGCTTCGACAGGTCGCCGCTATACACTGGTCGCATACAGGGTCATGGACCGAGGTACTGCCCTTCCATAGAAGATAAGATAGTGCGTTTTGCAGATAAGGAGCGGCATCAGCTTTTCGCCGAGCCGGAAGGTAGGAACACAAACTCTTATTATCTTAATGGCTTCTCATCCTCATTGCCCCTTGAGGTGCAGCTGGAGGCATTGCACAGCATAGAAGGTTTTGAGCAGGCACGCATATATAAGCCCGGCTATGCTATAGAGTATGACTTCTTCCCTCCGACACAGCTGAACTATACTTTGGAGACGAAGCGTGTAGAGAATCTCTATTTTGCTGGTCAGATAAACGGCACTACGGGTTACGAGGAGGCTGCCTGCCAAGGGCTGATGGCTGGCATCAATGCCGCATTGAAGATAAAGGGTAGGCCGCCATTCGTCCTGAACCGCACGCAGGCATATATCGGTGTGCTTATTGACGACCTTGTTACAAAGGGCGTTGATGAGCCATACAGGATGTTTACTTCGCGCGCCGAGTACCGCATACTCTTGAGGCAGGATAATGCCGACGAGCGGTTGACGCCGTTGTCGCATGCCATAGGTCTTGCTGACGATGAGCGTATGCGTAATGTAGAAAGAAAGCGTATGGCACAATCCGCTCTATCTATGATAGTTGAGCAGTCGTCGGTGACTCCGTCCGAGGCAAATGGTATCCTTGAGGAGAAAGGGTCGCCAGCCATCCAGCAGAAGGTAAAGTTGCTGAATCTGTTGCTGCGTCCAGAGATACGGTTTGACGATTTGCTGGCGTTGTCGGATGAGTTGGCTGAGGCGGTGCATGATATTGACGAGGACATAAGAGAACAGGCTATGCAGGGTGTGGAGATAGCGTTGAAGTATCAACGCTATATAGAAAAAGAGCAGGAGGTGGTGTCGCGAATCTTGAAATTTGAGGATATTGCGATGCCCACGGATATAGACTACTATGGTATTAGTGCCTTGTCGTATGAGAGTAGGGAGAAGCTTACGAAGATGCGTCCTGCCACCATCGGTCAGGCATCGCGTATCAGTGGTGTCTCACCTGCCGACGTGTCGGTGTTGGTGGTATATATGTCGCACCTCCACCGCTGATGTTTCACAAGGAACATTGATGTAACTATTTTGAAAATTAAAATATTATCCCTCCCATAATGTTGTGGAACATGGTTGCTCGTAGAAGGTCTGATGAAGAAAAAATGTGTTATATGTTTCGTGGGTAAGTGGTATAAAACTTGTTTTCCACCCATGTCGTTTTTGCGTCAATAATAGTATTCTAAATCTAATCGAATATTTGCTGAAAAAATAAATAAGATAATTCACCAATTCAATTTCAAAACTATGAGTCCAATTATTCTTTCTATCATTATCGTTGCTACGGCATTGCTCTCTGTGGCGCTGACAGGTTATCTGTTCTATCTCGTTGTGCGTCGTTATTTCGACAACCAGCAAAAGGAGCAGTTGCTCCAGATGAAGATAGACGAGCGTCATGAGACGCTTCGCGTGGTTACCCCTATACGCCTGCAGGCATACGAGCGTATGGTGCTTTTCTTGGAACGTATCTCGCCCAGCAGCCTTGTGATGCGTTGCTATCGTGCCGGCATGGATGCAGCCCAGCTGCGTGTGGCACTCTCCGATGCCATTCGTGGCGAGTGGGAGCATAACCTCAGCCAGCAGGTATATATCTCATCGAAGACATGGGAGCAGGTGCGCGAGGCCAAAGAGCAGATGCTTAGCCTTGTCAATGCGTCGGCACAGGCTATCCCTGAAGGCTCTACTCCCGACACGCTGGCAGGCACCTTGTTCGCCACCATAGCGAAGGAGAAAAACCCTATTGATGCCGCTGTGGAGATGCTTAAAGAGGAGATTAGAGAGTATTTCCAGTAGGCCACATCATGTGGCTCCCCACTGTCACAAGTCATTTTGTTTTATTTCGCTAATCACGACATATTGTCAAAACAATAAATTATGAAGGGAACGCATCTTATTCTGCCATCGGCGCGGGTATCGTCGTTGGCGCGCCTGAACCGTCTGCTGAAAACAAAAGCTTATGCCCATGCCAAGTACTTCATCTTCGTGGATGAGAATAGCTATAATTACTGTCTCTCGGAGGTGGTGGCGCGTGTGGAGGCACTGCAGGAGGCTGAGTTTGTAGAGTTGCCAATAGGTGAAGAGTGTAAGAGCATAGAGATAGCTGCGCAGGTGTGGCAGACACTGATGGAGAGTGGTGCTGACAGGAATAGCGTGATAGTGAATATCGGAGGAGGAGCTGTGTGCGACTTGGGTGGCTTCGTGGCATCAACGTTCATGCGTGGCATACGCCATATCAATATACCTACGACGCTTCTTGCCATGGTGGATGCCGCCGTAGGTGGTAAGACGGCCATAGACCTTGCAGGGGTGAAGAATGTTGTAGGCACCTTCCATCTGCCTGCGGCGGTATGTGTAGAGCCTCTTTTCCTTGACACGCTGCCGGAGATAGAGAAGATGTCCGGCACCGTCGAGATGCTCAAAACCATGCTGGTTGGAGGTGCTGTGGAGTCTATACCGGCGGGGTGGCAGGATTTGCTGACAGCGGAAAACATAAGGACATGTGTCGAGATAAAGGATGCCGTGGTACGGCAGGATGTTAACGACCATGGAATGCGCAAGATACTGAATTTTGGTCATACCTTTGGTCATGCCGTCGAGGCTTATAGTGCTATGCAGGGCAACGGTCTCCCTCATGGTTATGCTATAGGCGTAGGCATGCTGTGTGCCACCTACTTGTCGGTGAAGAAGCTGGGGCTTGAGAAAAGTCTTTTTAACGCTTTGAGTGGTTATGTGTCAAGTCTCTTTATATTGCCTGAATATACGTTAAAAGATGCTGAGACTATGCTTTCTATCATGCGGCATGACAAGAAGAATGGTGATGGCGAGGTGCGTTGCGTGCTTCTGCAGTCTGTTGGTGCCGCAGTGATAGATGTGGCAGTCAGTGAGATGGAGATACGCGATGCGTTGCTTGCTTACGCCAAGTCGTTGTGATTATGAACCTTCGTCAAATGGTTTAAGGACGACGAAGTTATTATTCAGGTACAAAAGGGTTATCTTTTTTCGACCACGAAAAGAACGAAATAACCGAAAGTTTTTTTGATAGATGTTTCGACCTTGAAAGGTAACGAGGACTTCGAGGTTACTTTTCGGATACGAAAGTTTTTTGGCGTAATAGTCATTTTGCAGGCTGAAATTTGCAAGTTTTGTACTAATAGTCAAATTGCAGGTTCGAATTTTGGGCGGACGATTGCATAGTCTAAAAACATTGTGTAGTTTTGTCGCGCAGTTCGAAGCATAGCGGAGC
>JAFSPS010000043.1 GCA_017451385.1 Bacteroidales bacterium | reverse complement strand
CCTTTTCTACGTTATTTATTGTGAGTTACGGTAGTAATACCAACCATCGAATGGCTTATATTTTGTGCAAAAACGCCTGCTACTATATTATAGGTCAATAAAATGCAAGACAATTACTAACAGCCTACTAAAAAAGACACAACATGGACGAAATACGAAACAATCCGCTTCTTTTGGAATGGCTCACGCCACATCAGACACCACCATTCTCACAGATAAAACCAGAACACTATAAACCTGCCATCGCCGCCGCCATCGAGGAGGGAAGGCGCAACGTGCAACAAATCATAGACAACATAGAGGCGCCTACCTTTGCTAATACCATAGAAGCATTGGAACGCTCGTCGGAAACGCTGGGACGCATCACGGGACTGTTGTTCAACATCAACGAGTGCGACACCAGCGACGAGCTGCAGCAGATTGTCCTTGATGTGGTTCCCGACCTGTCACGCTTCGAGACAGAGATGAGCATGAACGAGCAGCTGTTTGCTCGCGTCAAACATGTATATGAGCAACGCGACACGCTGACTCTCAACGCAGAACAACAGATGCTGCTCAACGACACCTACAAAGGCTTTGTGCGCAACGGCATAGGACTGCCAGACGCCGAGAAGAAACGTTTTGCCGAGATTGAGGAACGCCTGTCGCTGCTGACGCAACAATTCAACCAGAACGTGCTGGCCGACAACAACGCCTACACCCTGCACATCACCGATGAGTCTGCCCTCGCTGGTCTGCCCGACACCTCGCGCCATGCGGCACGCGAGGAGGCACAACGACGCGACATGGAGGGATGGCTCTTCACGTTGGCATTTCCTTCCTATGGACCTTTCATGCAACACAGCGAGCGTCGCGACCTACGCGAGCAGATGTGGCGCGCCTACAACAGCCGCGGCAACCACGGCGACCAGAACGACAACAACGCTATCATCAACGAGATAACCTCCCTACGCTACGAGAAAGCCCATCTGCTGGGCTACGACACCTATTGCGACTACATCCTCGAAGAGCGCATGGTGGGCTCGCTCGAGTCGTTGCACGACTTCATGCAGCGGCTCAAGGATGCTGCCCTCCCCGTAGCGCAGCGCGACCTGCAAGAGGTGACCGACTACGCCCACGCCCACGGCTTGGAAGGCACCTTGATGCCGTGGGACTTCTCATTCTACGCCGAGCAGCTGAAGCAGGAGCGTTATGCATTCGACAGCGAGTTGCTGCGCCCCTACTTCCAATTGGAGAAAGTGCGTCAGGGCATCTTCGCACTCTACGGCCGCCTCTATGGTCTGCGTTTCGAAGCCGCACCCCACATAGCGGTCTATAACCATGAAGCCACAGCCTACGAGGTCTTTGACGGAAGCCGCTTCATGGGAGTGCTATACATGGATATGCACCCGAGAGCATCAAAACGCAGCGGCGCATGGATGACAGAGTTTCGCGGACAGTGGCGCAACGGGCAGAACGACGTGCGACCATTGATACAGATAGTGTGCAACTTCACACGCGCCGTTGGCGACAAGCCTGCACTGCTCACCTACGGCGAAGTGGAGACGTTCATGCACGAGTTCGGACACGCTATGCACGGCATGCTAAGCGATGTGAGCTACGAGAGCCTCAGCGGCACCAACGTGCTGCGCGACTTCGTGGAGATGCCATCGCAACTGATGGAGAACTGGTGCCGCGAACCCGAATTTCTCAACACCTTCGCCCAACACTACGAGACTGGCGAAACCATACCAGCAGAATATGTAGAGCGGCTGCGCCGTGCCGAACAATATCTGGCTGGCTACCTTTGCTTGCGCCAGCTCAACCTCGGCATGACAGATATCGCCTTCCACACCTCGCACGGCGACATAAAGAGCAACGCCGAAAGCGTAGAGCAACAAGCCATGACCGAACTGCTGCCCCACATTGATGGGCATCAGACCAGCACCTCCTTCACGCATATCTTCTCTGGCGGCTACGCCTCTGGCTATTACGGCTACAAATGGGCCGAGGTGCTGGATGCCGATGTATTCTCCCGCTTCCGCAAGGAGGGCATCTTCAATAGCACGACTGCCTCGTCGCTCCGAGAGCAGGTGCTCTGCAAGGGCGGCAGCATCCACCCCGCCACTCTCTTCCAAAACTTCATGGGACGCAACCCCGACATCAAGGCATTCATGCAACGCAGCGGCTTCACCTCAGAAAACAAATAGACACATCAGCAACAAAGACCGAAAAAAAATAATAATAATGAATACAGACAACATAAACACTCAGATACTAAAACTCTTTGCCAAAAGTCCTTTTGATGCATTCAACGCCAAACAGATAGCCAGCCGCATAGGCGCACGCGACAAGGCGGCGCGCCAGATGGTACTGGCCACGATGCAGCAGATGGCGGAGGACGGCATACTCATAGACGACGACCAGCGCGGCCGCTACAAGATTAACCCCAAATACATCAGCGACGACCTGCTGCCGCAGAACTACATCGTAGGCACCATCGACATGAAACAAGGCGGCAAGGCCTACGTCATCCCTCAGGAGGAGGGACAGGAGGACATACAGATAGCCCCCAACAACACCAATCACGCCCTGCATGGCGACATGGTGAAGGTGATGATGTTCCCACGACGCAAGATGCGTAAACCCGAAGGGCAAGTGGTGGAAATCCTGCAACGCGCCAAGACACGCTTCGTGGGCGTCATACAGCGGCAGGAACGCTTCGCCTTCATGGTGAGCGACAGCCGCACGATGCCTGTAGATATCTTCATCCCCCTCAACGACCTCGGCGATGCCGAGAACGGCGAGAAAGTGCTGGTGGAGATGACCGACTGGCCCGAGCGCATGAACAACCCCGTTGGACGCGTGCTGAAACGCCTCGGCCGACCGGGCGACAACAACGTGGAGATGCAGTCCATCCTCGCCGAATATGATTTTCCACTCGACTTTCCCAAAGAGGCAGAGCGCGAAGCCGCCAACATCGAAGCCCCAACGGAGAAAGACTATGCCGGACGGCGCGATTTCCGCCAGACTACCACCTTCACCATCGACCCCGCCGACGCCAAAGACTTTGACGATGCACTGTCCTACCGTCCGCTCGACAACGGCAACATCGAAGTAGGCGTGCACATCGCCGACGTGTCGCACTACGTCAAACCCGGCACAGCCATAGACCGCGAAGCCTACGAGCGCGGCACGAGCGTCTATCTTGTGGACCGCACCATACCCATGCTGCCCGAAAAGCTGTGCAACGGTGTCTGCTCCCTGCGTCCCAACGAGGAGAAACTATGCTTCAGCGTGCTCATGGAGATGACTCCGCAAGCCGAGGTACGCAACGTATGGTTTGGCAAGAGCGTCATCCTCTCCGACCGCCGCCTTTGCTACGAGGAGGCACAAGAGATAATAGAAAACGACCATGCCGACGACAGCGTGGGCCACGCCATCCTCGAACTGCACAAGATAGCTTCGCTACTGCGCACCGAACGCTTCAAGAATGGAGCCATCAACTTCGAAACACAGGAGGTGAAATTCCAACTTGACGAAAACGCTAAACCCATAGGCGTATATATCAAGGAGCAGAAGGAAGCCAACTGGCTGATAGAAGAATTTATGCTCATGGCAAACAAGAAAGTAGCGGAGCACGTCGGAGCACAACGCCACCACGAAAAAGGTGAAAAGACACATGGCAAACGCGACATCAAGACCTTCGTCTATCGCGTGCACGACGAGCCTAACCCCGAGAAACTAAACACCTTTGTCGAGTTTGTTGCCAAACTGGGCTTCAAGATGAAGATAGGCAGCCGCAAAGTGCTGGCAGACTCCTACAACCGCCTCTTCAGCGACATAGCCGGCCGCGGCGAAGAGAACATGATAGACAGCATCGCCATACGCACTATGAGCAAGGCCTTCTACAGCACCGACAACATTGGACACTACGGACTTGGCTTCGCCTTCTACACCCACTTCACATCGCCCATACGCCGCTACCCCGACCTTATGGTGCACCGTCTGCTGGAACGCTACCTCGAGGGAGGCTCGTCGGTAAGCAAAGCAGAATATGAAGAGTACTGCAAGCACTGCTCGCTGATGGAGAAAAAAGCCGTTGATGCCGAGCGTGCCAGCGTCAAATACAAGCAGGCGGAATACTTGAGCGACAAGATAGGGCGCGTATTCCCCGCACTAATATCGGGCGTCAGCAAATGGGGCATCTACGCCGAGATAGAAGGCAACAAATGCGAGGGCATGATACCCATCGGCAGCCTGCAAGGCGACTACTATATGCTCGACGAGGACAACTATCAGGTCATAGGCCGACGCTACGGCAAATGCTACAAACTGGGGTACCCGGTCATGATACGCATCAAGCGTGTAGATATGCTAAAAAAACAGATAGACTTCGAACTGGTGGAGGATAACGAGGAAGCCGTCATACCACAACACGACGACAACAGCAAGAGCGAGAGCCGCAAACGAAGCAGCAAGGAGGACAAGAAAGAACCTAAGAAGGAAAACAAGAAAGACCCCAAGAGCGATAGCAGCAAGCGCCGCCGTGGCAGCAAGCAGACAAAGAAGAAATGACATCCACCTTACTCTATTAGCTCAACTTCACATAAAACAAATGTCGCCTTGCCAGATAGCGGGGCGACATTTGTTTTGCCATAGCATGTCCCTTGCAACAGCCTGTTCACATCATCACTCATTTTCGCCGTCGCAATATGGAATCTCATCCTCTGCTGCCATAAGCAGGTTGTCATACTGCGTGTCATATTCATATATCTGGCGCGAGCGGGCGGCACGATACTCCGTCAAATGGCGTTCTATCTTGTCCGCACATTCCGCCACATTGCGTCGCAGGTCGCTCTCCCAGAAGCGCATCACCGTCCATCCGGTGGCAACGAGGATGTCGTCCACCTCATGGTCACGCTGCCGGTTGCGTTCTATCTTCTTCACCCAGTAGTCGTTCATGGGATGACGTGCCAGATAGTCCTCGCCCCACTCGCGGCCATGCCAGAAATCGCCATCGCAGAACACCGCCAGATGCGCCATCTTGAAGCAGAAGTCGGGCTTGCCACGCACCGTGCGGTCGTTGCGACGATAGCGGATGCCACGCGACTTCAACTCATCGGCCATCATCTGCTCTATCCTTGTGCCACGACAGCGGTTGGCCTGCATACAGCGTCGTCGCTGTTCTGGTGTGAGACGGTCAGTCATAGCATATTATCACTGTTAAAATGACTTGTGTTTAGAAAAAGAAGAGAGAAACAGACATCTGCTTCTCTCTTTTAGGTAGCGGGGGAAGGATTCGAACCAACGACCTCCGGGTTATGAGCCCGACGAGCTACCTCTGCTCTACCCCGCACTGCATTATCTCGTATCAACGAAATCGGTTGCAAAGGTACTACTTTTTCTCAAAACGACAAAGGAAAAAACAAAAAAAGGTAGGCTTCGCCTTGCGAAAAACCTACCTTTCAATGCAATAAGGCTATGTTATTTTTTCATAATACGTTTGACGATAGTCTCGTTTTGCGTTACGATATGCAACGTGTAAGCACCATTTGGCAGGTGCTCCACCGAGAACGACGGCGTGTGAGAAGTGATGACGAGACGCCCCATGAGGTCGTAAACCTCCACACGTTCCAATTGACGTGCTGCCACGTTAATAATGCCCGTTGTGGGGTTGGGATAGACGCTGACAGCCTCCGCCTTGACATCCTCTATAGCGAGGGGGGCAGGACTGCTGACTGCCGCTATGGACACATGGTCAAGCAGAAGCATATATTGGTTGTTGCAGTCATGATGACGGAAAGCCACATGGATGGTCTGTCCGGCATAGGATGAGAGGTCCACCGTGCGAAGACGGTAGGTGAGGCCTACATTGATGGTCTCGCTATATAGCTCGTAGAAATTGAACGGGTCTGAGGCAAGGGAGACATAAACACTATAGTGCTCGGCAAAGGACGATTGCTCGTAAGATGCCGTAGCCCACGAGAGGCTGTAGGACGCTCCCGCAGGTAGGCTCACCTCCGGCGAGATAAGCCAGTTGTCGGGCGTAAGGGCTCCCACGTTGTTCCTATATGATTCGGAGACTGCCACGCCACCATCGCCATAGCCCACAGAGGCTGGCGCATCGGTGTTGATGCCCCATGTATACCCGTCGTTATCGTTGTCGTACGCCATCCAGCAGTTGACCGTAGCGCTGGTTGCCTCGAAGGTCTCCACCCACGGCAGCGTGACGTTGCACTCGACCTCCGTACCTCCGCCACCAACCTCTGTCACTGCCACATTGGCAAGCACAAGGTAATACAGCCCCGTGCAGGCATGGTGGCGAAACGCGATATATACCGTCTGCCCTGCATAGTTAGCAAGCGATATGGCATGGGTTTGCACATTAGTATCGGGGATAGTCTCAGAAAAGAGGAGGGTCTCGAAGTCATTAGGATTGTTCGAGATATATACGCTGTAATTCTCGGCAAAATCTTCGCCAACACCCGATGCCTGCCATGAAAGCTGATAGGTACCGGCGGCGGGGATGCTGATACCAGGCGAGACGAGCCAGTTGTCGGGCGTCAGAGCACCCACATAGTTAACGTATGATGCCGAGGCTGCGTTGCCATATGAGGGGAAGATGCGCCACGAGTAGCCATCGCGGTCCATGTCGTAGGTGTTCCAACAGTTGATGGTAGCACTCTGCGTAGTAAAAGTCTCACGCCATGGAGCCGCCACCACGCAGTCTGTCTCGTCACCACCCCCATCCTGAGGCACAGAGAACTCGATATTGTCAATATAAAGGAATTTCTTATGGTTCGACGTGTAGTTGATAGCCATATACTTGGCATTGGACGGCAGAGTGAAACTAATTTGGTGCCATCCTGCCGTTGACACATTGATGGTACGCAGCGTGCGGTTGAAGCTCTCCACATCGTCGTCGGTGGTGGAATAGAGGATGCGAAATTCCTCCTCTTCCTGTGCCGCCATAGGAGCATTATAATAGAACGACACCTGAACATCGCCGTTGATGGCTATTTCTGGCGAGATGAGGTATAAGTTGTAGTTGCTCGAATAGTAGTAGCTGCTGAACACAAAGGCGTAGTCGCCAGCATAAGCGTAGTCGCTGCCCACACAACGACCGAAATAATAGTCATTGTATGACGCTACCTGATGACCGCGTTGCCAGCATTTCATGCCTGTCTCAAAATTCTGCGTATAGGGCAGCGTGCTGATGCGGCATTGCCCCGTCTGGTCACTCTTGAACACGCCGCGCAGCATCCATGTATATACAAATTCGTTATCGGTGAGATTACCCCACTCTCCGTTGCCTTCGGCAAACCAGCTACCCTGCACCGTGCCAGCATAGGTGGCCACCGCCGCTGGCGAACCGCCTTTATGACCTACGACTATCCATAGCGGCTGACTCGTGTTGAGCGTCACAGGATTGTCGAGCGTGATGATGCCCCATGCGTTAGAGGCCTCCAACGTAGAATGCTGCACGCTCACGAGGGTCTGCGGTGACGTGGTGCCACCTTGGTAGATTTTCACCACATAACTGCCAGACTCAAAGGCTGGCGTCATAACATCCGTCAGCGAGGTAAAGCCAGCAATGTCCTCCGGACGTAGGCGTATAGCCCAAAATAGAGTATCGGCCTCGTCGGATGCACGCAGGCGAAGAAGGGGCGTACCGTTGTCGTAGTGCAACGTATCGTCACCAAGGGTGGCAAAGGTTGCTGTATAGTTCAGGTTGCGGTTTACGCTGACGGTGAAAGGGTTGAGCGAATCGACATTCCAATGGTCGAAACGATAGCCGTCATTGGCAGTAGCATACAGCGTGGTCTGTCGGCCTCGGTCGAAGGTACCAGTGCCGCTCACACTGCCCATAGCACTATTGTTCACCGTAGCACTGACCGTATATTGCGACTGCTCCACTGTCGAGTTGGGCTGTATGCCGAAGATAGCATGGTTGTATTGATTGAACGAGTAGGAGCTCGTAGAACCCGTACCACCACCACTAAGCGTCAGCGAGCCAATATAATAAAAGCCATCATAATAACCGCCCCAGCCCCAATTGAAATGGAATTTGCCATTGCTATTGTATCCGTCACACACGAAAGCGTGTCCACTCTCGTTGTCGCCGCCGCCGTAGAGAATGGGACGACCATTGTCGAGGTCATTTTTCAGATACTGTTTCCACTGCGAATCGCTGTAGTCGCTCTTATAGCGGCCTATTATAGTACTACCGTTGTAGTCAAAATAGTCTATCAAAGCCCAGTTGACAGCAGGGTAACCACGATAGGGCATATATATCTGCGCCCCGCTGCCCGACGCTCCTGCGCTGTATTCCATCTCCACACTCACGCCACAATGAAACATCAATGTTGCCACAGCATTCTTCTGCGTCGTTGAGCTATACTGTGAGAGGGCGTTGGGCATATTCTGCCAGTCGTAGGTAGTAGCACCAAAGTCGGCACTGATGGTGCCAAAACCGCTCAGACGGTAGCTGTGCGACCCATTGCCCTGCTCCGGATGGTTCCAGAACTTCATGATTTGCGCCATTGCTGTTGCCACACATCCCGTCACCGAATAGCCACCATTGCTGCGGTCGTAGGGGCATTTGATGTTATAGTAGGGGTCCTGTGCCCATGTGGTAGTGACGAGCGGACCCACGCCAGCCTTTGTAGGCTTTTCCATCCTGTCGCTCTGCAACTTGCTCCACTCCTTGCGCACAAGGTCGTTCTGCTGCTCGCCCATCTTGCGACAGTGGCGTATCTCGGCAGCATACTGGTTCAGCCACCCATATACATGTGGCGGAATATCACTGATATCAAACACGTTATCCAACGAGTAGGCGAGAATAGGTATAGCCACATCATCTGCCGCCACAAGCACATAACCCTGCGGCACCATCTGAACAACATATATCTCCTCCATGCCTCCCACATGCTGAGGCTCTGCAAAGGTCATTCCCTTATAGGCTTCCGGCTCATAGTGCCTTATGAAATTCTTTGCTACCTGCAATGCCTCATAGGATGTGACAGGTGCTGCCCATACGGCAGCAACCCCCCAGAGCAATAAGATAAAGAGTATCAATCTTTTCATATCTCTACAAAATATATTTTTCTGCAAAGATATGAAAATAAATGATAACTAACCACAAAATATAATGCTGGAAGTGCAAAAGACCGTTTTCCTCCCCAACCTCAATGCCTCAAACAATGTCTCACAACCTCTATGTATCCATCACACTAAAAAAAAGCACAGTACCGTTGTTAGCGTTGCTGCCCGTAGTTGGCAAGACCTTCTGACAGCCACTGCTCAAATTTGCGAGGATTACGATTATACTGGTAGTTCTCCCTCGTGAGCCTATTGCCATCAGCATCAATGATGACGTAGTAGGGCTGAGCATTCATGTTGTATAGCGTCTTTTCTATATGCAGGTTGCGCCTCCCCAGCGTCTTGAGGACTTTCCCGTCCTCCGTAGTCAGCCACTCCTCTTCGGGCAGTTCTATGGTATTCTCATCTACATAAAGTGCACAGATGACAAAATCGTCATTCATCATCTGTCTCACCGAAGGGTCTGCCCACACATAGTGCTCCATTTCGCGACAGTTGGCGCAAGTCTTGCCCGTGAAGTCAATAAATATTGGCTTGCTTTCCTTCCGCGCGGCTTCCTTTGCCTCGTCAAGGTCAAAATAGCCTTCATACCCCACGGGCAGCTGTAGTTTGTCGGCATATTTGCGTTGCCCATCCCATGCGACGGCAACCTCGTCGGACCGCTGCTGGCCTACGATTTTCTCAATATTGAAATCTTGCGTCTCCATAGGCGGAAGGAATCCCGATATGGCTTTGAGTGGAGCACCGAACATGCCCGGCACCATATACACCACGAAAGCAAAGACCGCAATGGCAAGGAAAAGACGCACCACGCCGAGATGTTCAACCGGTGCCTCATCCTTGAATCGCAGTTTGCCAAGCAGATAAAAACCTAAGAGGGCAAAGATGACTATCCATAGTGCGAGATACACCTCGCGGTCAAGCAGGTGCCACCCGCAGTAGAGGTCGGCCATAGAGAGAAATTTGAGGCCAAAAGCCAACTCAAGAAAAGCAAAGACAACCTTCACCGTGGCAAGCCAGCTGCCGGACTTCAACCCCTTGAGCCACTGTGGGAAGAGTGCCAACAGCGTGAACGGCAGCGCAAAGCCTATGCCGAAGCCAAGCATTGTGACCAACGACACCCACGCATTGGTAGTGCTTGTGGCAAGCCCCACAAGGGCAGCCCCCAGTATGGGACCCGTACAACTGAAAGAGACCAGCACCGTAGTGAGCGCCATGAAGAAAGGTGCCAGCCATCCGCCCTTGCCAGCCTCGGCATCACTGCGGTTAACCCACCGCGACGGCAGCTGCAACTCAAACAGGCCAAAGAAAGAGAGCGAGAACAGCAAGAAGATGATGAAGAACAAGAGGTTCGGTATCCAATGGGTGCCGAGGAAATAGAGTGCCTCAGGACCGAACAGCAGTGTGAGTATCGCTCCCATGACAGCAAAGATTAGCACAATGCTGATGCCAAATATCCATGCCTGACGTCGCTTGCCGTCATGGATAAAGTAGTTGACCGTCATAGGCACCATGGGAAAAACGCAGGGCGTTATCATTGTGAGCAGACCACCCAGCAGGGCTATGAGGAAAGCCATCCATAGCGATTGCTCCCCACGTTCGTCACCATTCGTAGCCTCCACTCCTTCGGCAGGCACCGTGGCATCAACACCGTCGCCAATCGACACGCCACTATCCTGCGGCAGCACCACTGACGAATCAGCAACAGGCAGCGGCTCCACAACAGCCTCCACCGCCACAGCGGGAACATCAAACACAAAAGAATGTTCCTCCGGAGCAATACAACTACCATTGTTACACAGCTGAAACGAGTAAGTGCCCTGAACCTTAAACGCCTCATTAGTACTTCGCTTGACACGCTGACGGAACGTCACCACGCCAGAGAAATCACGCACCGTGACTTTGAACAACTCGTCATACTCCTCATGCGGCTTAGGCTCCTTGATGCCACCGCTAAGGCTGTAGCTCGGACTTTTGTCAAAGTGAAACTCCGTAGGCAACGGGCCGCCGTCGTCGGTACGCGTGGAATAGATATGCCACCCCTCGTCGAGACGCACAGTGAAAACCAGCTCGGCACTCTCCGCCGTAGCCTCCTCCACAGCAAAAGACCAATGCGAAGGCTCCAACGGCTGCGACACCGCAGCGATAGGACCCAACATCAACAGAACAGCAACAAGCGCGTTCCTAAATATGCGATTGATACTTCTAATAGAAAGAATTCTGTGCATCATAGTCGTTCTTTTTTAGAGAGATTTACACCTAACCCACAACGAGGATGCTGGCCCGACGAGCATTACTAACTACTATTTCAAATTGAATTGCAATGTTTTATCGACTTTTGAGGTCTTTACTTTGAGGGTGTAGAGTGTACGTTGCATATTGGTGATGTTGATACGAGCGCCTTTCTTGTAGTGTGGCAGATGGCGCACCGAACGACCGGCAGAGTTGATAAACTCTACGTCAGCCTCCAATCCATCGAACACTATGGTGACATAGCCTTGGTCGAGGTATGGCACCACACGTACATTGTCGCCAATAGCACCTTCGTCGGCAGCTTCCGACGGCTGCGACGGAGCGGCAGGCTTAGACTTGTTGGCAGCCACCTGCTCGGGGAACTCAAAGCCCGACAGACGTGCTATGCCGTAGAGGTCATAGCCTACGAAGACATCATTGTTATTGTCGGTAACAATGGCAGTGATAGAGCCTTTGGGCAACTTGCTGCTCTCCGTGGTGAAGGTGGCCCAACGACGGTCGCGGTCATATACAGCCACACCGCCATCGGTACCTATCCACAGATAGCCCCGACTGTCGAGAGCCAACGCATTGACCTGCGAGCCAGGCATCTCGCTGTTACTCTTGTTATAGGTTATCCAGCGTTCGCCATCGTAGCGACAGAGACCGCCGAGGGTGCCGACCCATTTCACATCATCCTTGTCCACCACCACAGCGGGGACAATCTCATGGGCTATATCGCTGTTGGACGGCGTGTAGGAAATCCAGCGCCGCTCGTTGAAGAGGCCAAGCCCACCATTGGTGCCGACCCATTTGCGGTTGCGATGGTCTATAGCGGTGCAGAGGATGAAATCGCTCGGCAGGCCTGAATCCTTTGGCGTCATCAGCTCCCAGTTGCGGTCGTCAAAACGGACAAGGCCAACGAGGGTTACGCCGAACCACTTGACACCCTCATAGTCTATGGCTATGTCACCAATGAAACGCATATTCAAACGACGTGCGTCGCCCGTGTATTCCTTCCAGTTGGAGCCATCAAAAGAGAGGACGCCGTAGTCGTCGGTGCCTATCCACACCCATCCGCGCTTATCGACAGTGAGACAGTTGACAGACTGACCGCGCAGCTTGCGGTTGAACATAGTGTAGTCCGTCCAGCTGTTGCGCCCCGACAGTCGGCAGAGGCCCAACGTAGTGCCAACCCATAGGTTGTTCTTGCTGTCGCATCCGAGGGCAAGGACGGTGTTGCTATTGATTTCCGAATTGGAGGTGTTGTAGAAACGCCATGTGCCCTGTGCCATTGCCGACACAGCGAGAGACATAAATACAACTATAAAAAGTATTTTCTGCATATTCAGTTCTTTTGTGGTGCGTGTATAGTATATTGTGATGCTGCATTTCCATTTACTCATAAGACTCTTTGTTGGTGGCAGTGAGAACAGTAATGGCATGAGCCGACAGATAGAGCGTTGTCAAGTCTTGTGCTTCTCCTTCTTGGCGGCAGGAAAGAGTATATTGTTAAGTATCAACCGGTAGCCAGGAGAGTTCGGATAGAGATTAAGGTCGGTGGGCGGGTCGCCAACGAAATGGCTGTAGTCCTCCGGGTCGTGACCGCCAAGGAATGTCCACGTGCCTTTGCCATATTCACCATGCAGGTATCGTACCTCGCCCAGCTCACGATTCTCACCCATGATAAGTGCCGACGACTTGACGGTCTCCTTACGGAATGCCGTTGTCTGCCCCATGAAGCCATGCACTATGCGCGTATGGTTCTGCGTGAGCATGGTGGGAATCCAGTCCCACTTGGCGGAGAAGTCAAAGAGGACGAAGAAGTCAGTCTCCTGCTTGACGGCACGCTGATGGGCGCGAGTGTCGATGTCAATGGATGATATTTCGTATTCGGCAGGATTTACGCTGATACGGAAATCTTTGAAAGCAAAGGTCTTGCTGAAGTCAAGTTGCTCCTGTGCATCGGGCTGCATGGGGTCGCCGTCAAACATCACATCGCAAATATCCACATTCTCGGCAGCCAACGCCACATCGTAGCTGTCCGGTGCCGAACACATAGCAAAGAGGAATCCTCCTCCCATGACGAAATCGCGTATCTTGTGCGCCACAGCCAGTTTAAGCATAGAGACCTTATTGAAGCCCAGTTTGGCAGCCATAGCCTCCTGCGCCCGCACATCTTCAACATACCACTGCTGGTTGCGGTAGCTGCCCCAAAACTTGCCATACTGCCCTGTGAAGTCCTCGTGGTGCAGATGCAACCAGTCGTAGGTGGGCAACACGCCGCCTATCACCTCTTCGTCATACACCACATCGTAGGGTATTTCGGCATAGGTGAGCACCAACGTCACAGCATCATCCCACGGCAGCTTGTTCTTGGGCGAATAGACCGCTATGCGGGGTGCTTTCTGCAGCCGCACGGCATCCATATTGACAGCAGGGTCGGCAATCTCGGAGAGTATGGCCGTCGATTGTCCGTCAGCAATGACCTCACACGACACTCCCCGCAGACGACATTCGCGCTCTATACTCTCTGCATACTTCATCATGAACGCACCACCACGGTAGTTGAGCAACCACGTAACCTCCACATCGCGCTCCAACGTCCAGTAGGCTATGCCGTAGGCTTTCAGGTGGTTCTTCTGCACCTCGTCCATTGGCAGCAATATGTATGCCGCCTGCGCATGGAAGGCAAAAAGAAGAACAACCGCTATAGTATATACCCGTTTGAACAACATTTAATCAGCGTTTAACCACCATTTGAACGACACCATACGCAGTGCCACACCGTAGCGCGCCATGCGTATGAAAATGCAAATTTACAAAACCATTTCCATTTTACGGCAAAAAAATGTGCCCGCATGAGAAATCGAAGCCCCAGCAACCAAGTACAACATCATTATACAAAATCAGCGAAAAGCAGTTTCTCGTAATGTCATTGAGTATAAACATTCTTCTCTATTTCGTCAGTCCTATCAGCAGCCTGATGGCTTCCTCTATGCGTCCTACGGGAGCGAAAGTAAGCGTCAGGTGTCCAGAGGTCTCTTTCAGTCGTGCCACCTGCGGATGAGTCTGCACATAGTGTATCATCTTCATGAACTTAGCCGACTTGTAGAACGGGTTGTCCTGATTGGATACGAACTGGCACAGCATACGTTCTTGCTTCAGCACGAGGCGTTCTATGGCAACCTCACGCGCCATGCGGCGAAGCGTGATGGTGCGTATCAGCTCCTCCGTGGCTTGCGGGATGGGACCGAAGCGGTCTATCAGACGAGTGCGGAAGGCATCCAGTTCCTCCTCCGTTGTGAGGTCGTTGAGTTCCTTGTATAACACCAGACGCTCGGTGCCGCTGGACACATAGCTGTCGGGCAGCATCACCTCGAGGTCGGTCTCTATGACACATTCACGCACATAGCTGTTGTCGCGTGCCAACTCCTCTTGGAAGAGCTCGCGAAATTCGGTCTCTTTGAGTTCTTCGATGGCTTCGTTGAGTATCTTGTGGTACATGTCGTAGCCTATGTCGCTGATGAAGCCGCTCTGCTCGGCACCGAGGATATTGCCGGCACCGCGTATGTCGAGGTCGCGCATGGCTATGTTAAAGCCACTGCCTATGGAGCTGAACTCCTCTATGGCACGCATACGCTTCTGCGCTTCAGGTGTGAGGACGGAGAATGAGGGGATAAGCATGTAACAGAAAGCCTTGCGGTTGCTACGTCCCACACGTCCACGCATCTGATGCAGACCGCTGAGGCCGAAGTTCTGCGCATTATTGATAATCATTGTGTTGGCATTGGGGATATCCAATCCGTTCTCCACGATGGATGTGGCGACAAGAACATCAATATCGCCCTCAAGAAACTGCACCAACCGTTCCTCCACCACCTTGCCGTCCATCTGCCCGTGGGCTATGGCCACACGCGCATCGGGCACCAGCCGTTGCACGAGGCCTGCCATCTCCTGCAGGTTCTCCACGCGGTTGCTGACGAAAAAGGTCTGTCCGCCACGCGACATCTCGTAGAGCACCGCATCGCGTATCACATCCTCGCTGAAGACACACAACTCGGTCTCTATGGGCTGACGGTTGGGCGGCGGCGTCTGTATGATGCTCAGGTCGCGCGCTCCCATCAGCGAGAACTGCAACGTGCGCGGTATGGGTGTGGCTGTCAGCGTCAGGCAGTCCACGTTAACCTTCATCTGGCGCAACCGCTCCTTGGCCGACACGCCAAACTTCTGCTCCTCGTCAATGATGAGCAGGCCAAGGTCTTTGAACTTGATATTCTTATTTAATATGGCATGGGTACCAATAAGAATATCTATCTTGCCGCTCTCCACATCGCGCATTATCTGATTGCGTTCCTTGGTGGTACGGAAGCGGTTGAGATAGTCTATATTTACCGGCAGCCCCTTAAGACGCTCACTGAAAGTGTTGTAGTGCTGGAAGGCGAGGATAGTGTTGGGCACAAGCACCGCCACCTGCTTGCTGTCGCACACAGCCTTGAAGGCAGCACGTATGGCTACCTCTGTCTTGCCAAAGCCCACATCGCCACACACAAGGCGGTCCATAGGGGCAGAGTCCTCCATATCGCGCTTCACATCGAGGGTGGCTTTCAGCTGGTCAGGAGTGTCCTCATAAATAAACGAGGCCTCCAACTCATTCTGAAGATAGCCGTCGGCACTGAATGAGAAGCCCTGCGATGCCTTGCGCTTCGCATAGAGTGCGATGAGGTCCTTGGCTATGTCCTTCACCTGCTTCTTGGTCTTCTGCTTCAGCACCTGCCATGTGCTGCTACCCAGCTTGTTGAGCACCGGCGGCACACCATCCTTGCCAACATAGCGACTTATCTTGTGAAGGGCATGGATGCTGATATACAGCACGTCGTTGTTCTTATACATCAAGCGTATGACCTCTTGCGTGTGGCCGTTGGCAGTCACCTTCTCCAGCCCGCTGAAGCGCCCCACGCCATAGTCTATATGCGTCACAAAGTCGCCCGGCTTCAACTCGAAGAGTTCCTTGAGCGTCATGGCTTCGCGACTCTTAGAGAGGTCGCGGACGGTATATTTGTGGTATCGTTCAAATATCTCGTGGTCAGTGAAACACAGCAGATGTTCATCGTGGTCTATGAAACCCTTACCCAGCGTGCACTGCAAGGCCTCCACCGACGAGCCGTCCTCGCCCAAGTGTGCCCCACGCACACGAAACTCGTCGCTCTCGAAAATCTTGTTCAGTCGCGCCAGCTGCGAGTCGCCTGCCACAGCCACATAGAGTCTGTAGCCACGTTCGGCATAGCTGTTGAGGCTTTCCGCCAGCAGGTCGAATTGCTTGTTAAATACCGGCTGCGCCTCGCTGCTCACTTTCACCTCCACACTCTTAGTAAAAAAGGTGCTGTTGCCCGACTCAATGATGCGACATTCGAGCAGGTGATGCAGAAACTCATTGGCAGAGCAGTAGAGCTCGTCAGGCTTCATGGGGGCTATGACGGCATTAGGGTTCTCCTTGCCGTACTGCTCATACTGCGTGCGCGCCGCCGCCATCTGACTTTCTATAGCCTCGCTGACGAAGAGCAGTCCCTGCACCCACGCCACATCGCGACGGTCGAAATAGGCCGTCAGAGGAACCTTCTCCTCTACACGCACAGCCTCTTGACGCCCCTCCAGATTGGGCAATATAGTCACTTGGTCATACTGTCGTATAGAGAGCTGCGTGGATGGGTCAAACGTGCGCAACGAGTCCACCTCGTCGTCAAACAGCTCTATGCGGAACGGATTGTCGTTGGCATAGGAGAACACGTCAACGATACCGCCACGCACAGCATACTGCCCCGGCTCCACAACGAAATCGACACGCTCGAACTCGTAATCCTGCATCACATCTATCACCTTGTCTATATCCAGATGGCTGCCACGACTCACCGTCAGCGTGTTGTGCGTGAGCGTCTTGACGCTAACCACCTTCTCGCTCAACGCTTCGGGGTACGACACCACCAGCAGCGGGCGCCCCGCCCCAAGCTGCTTCAGCACCTCGGAACGCATCAGCACATTGGCGTTGTCCACCTCCTCGCTGCCGTCG
This sequence comes from Bacteroidales bacterium, assembly GCA_017451385.1. Lineage (GTDB taxonomy): Bacteria > Bacteroidota > Bacteroidia > Bacteroidales > P3 > Colimorpha. Next base: position 52,786 of record JAFSPS010000043.1, on the reverse strand, counting down.
CGCTTGGCATAGGGACGACGATACGAGGTGGGGAAAAGCATGACCCGCTTGCGCTCTATCTCGTTGTCGCGGTCGTCAAGGAGGGCCTCGATGTCATTCTGCATGTAGTAGGCATCCTCCTTGCTGCCCACTATCACAAGCTGGCGCATCTCAGGGCACTGCTGCGCCATAGCGGCACACAGCACGGCCTGCAAAGACCCCGTCAATCCACTGACATGCAAACGATTGTCTCCGCCGTCAAGCAACTGCCGCAGACGCTCCACCACGGCGGAATGTTGATATATCTCAGTTAATAACATAGCACTACAAACGTGCAAAGGTACAAAAAAGAAATGATAGTCCAGCAGAAGAAGTAGCACCCAGCACAACAATGGACTAAATACCTAAGTGCAACAAAGAGCTGCGTGGGTGCATCTGGCGAGAGGAAAAAACTACTTTGCTCGCCTCGGTTTAGGATTCACTGCGGCTCCTGACAAAAAATGTTTTTAACAAGTAGTATTTTTAGCGTTGCCGTTTCGGGGAAATAGTTTATTTTTGCAAACGATAGTCCAACAAGTGGACTGACGCGAGACGCTGTGCAATAGCGCAAAGGCTACCTACAATAAATGCAAGGCCACGCTAACCAATAATATAGCCATCCGCAACCACTTGCATCTACATAAACGAACAACAATCTAACAACAGCAACGATGAGACATATACTCTTGATATTTACCATTATATTCCTCTCTCTCACCACCTTTGCACGAGGGGTGGACCACGCCACCGCCGAGCGGGTCGCCACCGCCTTCTGGCGCATGAACGCCCCACAGCATCTCAAAGAGCTGCCCCTACAGCAAATTGCCTCAACACGCTATGGCGACAACCTCTACCTCTGGACAAGCGACAGCGGCTTCGTCATCGTGGCAGGCAGCTACAGCGTGCGCCCCGTGCTCGCCTACGGCTTCGGTTGCGATGCCCAGTCAGACAATATGCCGCCGCAGATGGTGGAGTGGATAGACGACTACGCCTCGGTGATAGGTCAGATAGAGCGTGACGGCATAGCACAGGAGGATGGTGTGGCAGCAGAATGGCACCGCCTGCTGACAGCTGGCGAGGGCAAGACGACCAAGGGCGGCGTGCCGGCACTGATAACCACCAAGTGGAATCAAGGCGCACCCTACAACCTGATGTGCCCTATCGACACCGTGCGCCAGCGCCGCTGCGTGGCTGGATGCGTGGCCATAGCCATGGCACAAATTATGAAATACTGGAACTATCCCCTCCACGGCAAAGGGACGCATAGATATAGCGCCCCCAACTTCGGATTGCAGAGTGCCGACTTCGAGAATACATATTATGACTGGGCAAACATGCCCGATGCCCATTTTGAGACCGCCGAGCAGCAGCACGCCGTGGCGGAGCTGGTCTATCATTGTGGCGTGGCGGTCAACATGGGCTACGGCGTGGGCGAGAGCGGTGCCTATACCTGTCTGGCTCCCGACGGAGTGCCCAAGGCACAGACCTCGCTTGCCACCTTCTTCGACTATCAGCCCACCCTCTCCTGCCTGCACCGCGACAACTACGATGACAACACATGGATTGCCATGCTTGCCAGCGAGATAGAGTCCGCCCGTCCCATCCTGATGACGGGCAGCGACCCCTCGGCAGGACATGCCTTCATCCTCGACGGCACCGACGACGAGAGCCGTTTCCACATCAACTGGGGATGGGGCGGCGGATGGGACGGCCACTATGCCGTAGGAGCCTTCAGCCCCGGAGCTGGCGGCGCCGGCGGCAACGCCACATACACCTTCAACCTCAACAACGCCGCCATCATGGGCATCATCCCCAACGGTGTGCTGAAATGCACGCCCGAACGGGCCACCATTGGACAACGCGGCGGCGTGGCAACCACCTTTGTCAGCAGCAACGTGCTGAAGGACTCACCGTGGAGCGTCTCCTCCGATGCCGACTGGGTGAGCTTCGACCCCACCTCCGGCAACGGCATGGGCGACACCACCATAGTGACCATCAACATAGCACCCAACACCAGCAACGAGCGACGCTCGGCAACCATAACGTTCGCACAGGATGGCGACATCGCCGTGATGACGCTCTGCCAGACCGAATGTAGCATCATCGACTCTTTCCCATACTTCGAGTCGTTCGAGGACTCGATAGTATGCTGGAACAGCATAGCCCTCGACAAACTTAACAGCGGCGACAACCGCGTGGTCAGTGTTGGCAACGACGCCAACAGCGGCAGCAACGTGTTTCGCTTCTCCAGCGTCAACACCGCCCCCAACTACGACCAATACCTCATCTCGCCATATATGGAGCTGCCCTCGGAAGCCACCATGTCGCTCTACTACAAAAGGGACTACAGCTACGACGAGACCTTCGAAGTGCTCGCTTCCACTGACAGCGTGGCACACTTCGACTCGTTCACCAACAGGGTGCGGCGCATCACCGTCAACAAGACAGGATGGAAGCAGACCTCCTTCAAACTGCCCAAAGAGACCCACTTCGTGGCACTGCACTACACCTCGCAACATCAGCGCACCCTCTCCATCGACGACATCAAGATAGATGCCGTCATGCCTAAACCCGAAGGCATCAGCGACATAGAGGCTGCGCAATACAGCATCGTCACCTCAGGCAACCAGATTGTGGTAGGCGGATGCCGCGGCGAAGCCATAGCGCTATACGACATCATGGGACGCCGCATAGCTCACACCGCTGCCGCCACCGACGACAATCAGCTCTTCGCCGTACCCTCTCAAGGCATATACATTCTACGCATAGGCTCCTCAGCATCAAGAAAAATTGTCGTTATGGCAAAATAGCAGAACATCCATCATTAGGCAATAACACATCTCTCAACCCACTATCCTAAATCCAATGACACAATTCACCCATCTGCACGTCCACTCACACTATTCTATCCTCGACGGCATGTCGAAGATACCCGACCTCATCAAGAAATGCAAGAAGAACGGCATGTACGCCATGGCTCTGACCGACCACGGCAACATGTACGGCATCAAAGACTTGCTGGACACCGTGAATAAAGAGAACGATAAGGTGAACGATGCCATCAAGGAGCAGCAAGCCATACTGAAAAAAGACGAAGCCACCGCCGAAGAGAAAGAGGCAGCGCAACAGCAGATAGCCACCTTGCAGAGCCAGCTCTTCAAGCCCATAGTAGGCATTGAGGCCTACTGCGCCCGCCGCACACTCTACGACAAGGATAAAAACGTCAGGGAGACTAATCCAGAGACAGGACGCGAACGGATAGTCGATTCGTCGGGCTACCACCTCATCCTACTGGCTAAAAACAAGCAAGGCTACAAAAACCTATGCAAACTGAGCTCCATAGCCTTCACCGACGGCTTCTACAACCGTCCCCGCATAGACCGCAACGTGCTGGAGCAGTACCACGAAGGACTGATAGTATGCTCGGCTTGTCTGGGTGGCGAGCTGCCACAGAAGATACTGCGTGGCAACCTCGCAGCCGTGGAGGAGGCCGTGCTATGGTACAAGCGCGTCTTTGGCGACGACTACTACATAGAGCTGCAACGCCACAAGACCGACAAGCCCGGAGGCGACCAGACCGTCTATGAACGGCAGCAGCAGGTGAACCCCATACTGATAGAGATGGCGCGCAAGCACAACATCAAAATCATCTGCACCAACGACGTCCACTTCGTGGAGGAAGAACACGGCGATGCCCACGACCACCTCATCTGCATCAGCACGCAGGCCAAAATCAACGACCCCAACCGCATGCACTACACCAAGCAGGAATGGCTGAAAACGCCGGATGAGATGGCTGCCATCTTCAGCGACCTGCCCGAAGCCCTCGCCAACACACAAGAGATTGTCGATAAGGTGGAGACCTACAGCATAAACAGCGACCCCATCATGCCCGTCTTCCCTATCCCCGCAAGCTTCGGCAGCGAGGCGGAGTACCGCAGCCGCATCACCGAGCAGGAGCTCTTTGACGAGTTCACACGCAACGAGCGCGGCGAGGTGGTACTGAGCCAAGCCGATGCCGAGAAGAAGATTAAGAAACTGGGCGGCTACGACAAGCTGTACCGCATCAAGTTCGAAGCCGACTATCTGGCCAAACTGGTATGGGATGGCGCACACAAACGCTACGGCGACGAGCTGAGCGAGGCACAACGCGACCGCATCATCTTCGAGCTCCACACCATCAAGACCATGGGCTTCCCTGGCTACTTCCTCATCGTGCAGGACTACATACGCGGCGCCCGCGAGGAGCTCGATGTCAGCGTGGGACCCGGACGTGGCTCGGCAGCAGGCAGCGTGGTGGCCTACTGCCTCAAAATCACCGACCTCGACCCACTGAAATACGACCTGCTGTTCGAACGTTTCCTTAACCCCGACCGTATCTCACTGCCCGATATAGATGTGGACTTCGAGGACTCCGGACGCGGACGCGTGCTTGAATGGGTCACAGAGAAATACGGCAAAGAGAAGGTGGCTCATATCATCACCTACGGCGCTATGGCCACCAAATCGTCCATTGCCGACGTGGGGCGCGTAGAGGATGTGCCGCTCAACGTGGTGGCACAACTCAAAAGCTATGTGCCTGAAAAATCGTTCCCAGACAACATCAAGGACGAGAAAGGCAAATCGCCCAAAGTGAACCTCTCCAACTGCTACAAGTATGTGCCCGAATTCCGTTCGATTATGGAAGGCAACGACCCCGCACAGGAGGGGCTGCGCCACATGCTTACCTATGCCGAAGAGCTGGAGAACACCAACCGGCAGGTGGGCATCCACGCCTGCGGCGTCATCATCGGCGCCGACGACCTGACCAACTTCGCTCCCATCTGCACCATCAACGACAAAAAAACTGGCGAGGATGTGGTGGTGACGCAGTACGACGGCCATGTGGTAGAGAGCGTGGGACTCATCAAGATGGACTTCCTCGGCCTCTCCAACCTCTCCATCATCAAGGACACCATACGCGCCGTCAAACGCAACCGCGGCATAGACATCGACATAGACAATATACCCATCGACGACCCACTCACCTACGACCTTTACTGCAAGGGCAACACCGTGGGCACCTTCCAGTTCGAAAGTCCCGGAATGCAGAAATACCTGCGCGAGCTGCACCCCGAAGTGTTCGGCGACCTCATAGCTATGAACGCCCTCTACCGCCCAGGCCCTATGGACTATATCCCGCGTTTCATACGCTGCAAACATGGCGACGAACCCATCACCTACGACATCCCCGTGATGGAGAAATACCTCAAAGAGACCTACGGCGTGACGGTCTATCAGGAGCAAGTCATGCTCCTGAGCCGCCTGCTGGCCAACTTCACACGAGGCGAGAGCGACACCCTGCGCAAAGCTATGGGTAAGAAGCAGATAGAGAAGATGATGGAGCTGAAGGGCAAATTCCTCGAAGGCGGACAGGCCAACGGTCACCCCAAAGACAAACTGGAGAAGATATGGGCAGACTGGGAGAAATTCGCCTCCTACGCCTTCAACAAGTCGCACGCCGCCTGCTACTCGTGGGTGGCCTACCAGACGGCATACCTCAAAGCACACTACACGCCAGAATACATGGCTGCCGTGCTCACCAGCGAGCAAGCCGACAACAAGCGCGTCACCGAACTCATGGAGGACTGCCGCAAGAACAACATCAACGTGATGCTACCCTCCATCAACGAGTCTATGTCCGACTTCGCCGCCACCAAGGACGGGCAGATACGCTTCGGACTGCAAGGCATAGTAGGCATGGGCGAGGCCGCCGCCAACGCCATCATCGAGGAGCGTGAGAAGAATGGCCCCTACAAGGACATCTTCGACTTCATGCAGCGCGTCAACCTGCGCACCGTCAATCGCAAAAACATCGAAGTGATGGTCAAGGCAGGTGCCTTTGACGGCGTAGGCTCTATGCACCGCGCCCAATATTTCGTCACCGAGGGCAACAGCGAGAACGCACCCACCTACGTTGAACGCCTTGTGCGCTGGGCTCTTCGCGAACAGGAAAGCAAAGAGTCGGCACAGATGAGCATCTTCGACCTTGGCGAAGATATACGCTCCGAAGCACACCCCGCCATACCGCAATGCGAGCCATGGAGCACGCTGGAACGCTGCCGCTATGAGAAAGAGGTCATCGGCTTCTACATCAGCGGTCATCCCCTCGATGATTTCCGTTTAGAGATGCAGACATTCGCTATTCCCATCTCACGCATCGAAAACAAGCTCGAAGAGTGGGTGGACAAGGATATACGCATCGCAGGCTTGATTACCTCCGTCAAAACCGGTACCACCAAACGGGGCTCCCCCTTCGGCGTTATGACCATCACCGACTACGACTCCTCGTTCGAGGTGGCTCTCTTCGACGACAAATACCTCAAATACCAGCAATATTTCGTGCAAGGGCTCTTCGTCTTCTGCCGTGCCACGGCAAGACAATTCCCACCACGCGTCACCGCCGACGGCATAATGAAAGTCTCGCCACCTCGCTTTGAGGTCATCAACATAACAATGCTCAACACATTGCTAAACGAATACTCGCGCGAGGTCAAAGTGGATGTACTTCTGAACGATGTCAACGACAAAATGATTACCTCGCTCAGGGACATCACCGAGTCATGCCAAGGCAATGTGCCATTCTCCGTCCGTGTGCATCAGAATAGCGAAGTGTCACTATGCATGCGCAACCCCAGCCTCCGCATCAACCCGCGCACTTTCATCGATGCACTGAAGACGCAAGACTGGGCAAGCCACACATCTATTGTGACAAAATAATAACGCCCCAGTACATCAGATAATCAGCACCTTGATATTAGAAAAAACATACGAAGAACCCCCAACCTGCCGACTACCGAATAAAATAATACTATAATACGCCACACAGAGCCCCATGTCCATAGCACTATCCACACCCGTAGCCATCGCCCCAGCCCCCTTCGGCATTAGCCATGCCGACAAGGTGCTACTCATGGGCTCGTGCTTCACAGACAACATCGGCGCACGCCTGCAACAGGCAGGCTTCGACGTGCTATGCAACCCCTTCGGTGTGCTCTACAATCCGCTCTCCATAGCTACCTGCCTGCTACGCAGCACAACAGGCGACACACTGCACGACGACGACCTTGTATTCCACGACGGGATGTGGCACTCATGGCTGCACCACAGCCGCTTCTCGGCAACGGAGCGCGAAGAGTGCCTGGCACGCTGCAACGCCTCGCTCAACAAAACTCGGCAGTTCCTCACCATCTGCAATACCATCATCATCACACTCGGCACCGCCTTCGTATATCACCTCATTAGCAATCCTGATGCTTCCTCGGAGTGCTCTACACAACGCCCCGTCGTTGCCAACTGCCACCGCGTGCCTGCCGAACACTTCGAGCGGCGTCTCGCCAGCATAGAACAGTGCATGGTAGCCTTAGAGAGCATGCCCTTCGAGGGCAAACGCGTCATCCTCACCATCAGCCCTATACGCCACCTCGCCGACGGTGCTCACGGCAACCAGATAAGCAAAGCAACACTCCTGCTGGCCTCAGAACGCTACCTGAACAACCGCACCAACGCCTACTACTTCCCCGCCTACGAACTGCTACTCGACGAGATGCGCGACTACCGTTTCTACGACACCGACATGACGCATCCCTCATCCTTGGCGGTAGATATTATATGGCAACGCTTCCAAGACACCTTCTTCTCCTCCGTAACACAGAACCAGTGCCGCATTGCCGAAAAAGACTACCGCCGCCACCAGCACCGCCCAATAGCGAATAGTAAATTGTGAATTATAATTAGTGGATTGTGAATTGACATTTCAATCTTTATATCTTAATATCTTAACATCTCTAAATCTTAACATCTCTAAATCTTAACATCTCTAAATCTTAACATCTATCAAATCTTAACTTCTCTAAATCTTAATATCTATCAAATCTTAACATCTCTAAATCTTAATATCTATCAAATCTTAACATCCGAATATCTCAATATCCTACATCCATGAAAAAAAACATTGCCCTAGTGATGGGTGGCTACTCCGACGAGTGCGTCATCTCCTTAGGTAGCGGAAAACAAGTATATGCCGCCCTCGACCGCCAAAAATACAACGTATATAAGATAGTCATCGACAAAAGCGGATGGTATCAGCTGCGAGATGATGAGAGCCACGGCCCCGTGGACAAAAACGATTTCTCCATCATTGACGATGGCAAGAAAATCACCTTCGACATTGCCTTCATCATCATCCACGGCACCCCGGGCGAGAACGGCATGCTGCAAGGCTATTTCGACATGATAGGACTCCCCTACACCACCTGCGGCTTCTACTGCTCGTCGCTCACCTTCAACAAGAGCCTCTGCAACCCCGTAGTGCGCTCCTTCGGCATCGTCAGCGTGGCTCAGAGCATCACCCTCTTCCGCAATCAACCCATCAACGAGGACGACATCATCTCGCGCCTCGGACTGCCTCTCTTCGTCAAACCAGCCTCTGGCGGTAGCAGTGTGGCAACCACAAAAGTCAAGACACGCGACCAGCTGCGCCCAGCAATAGAATGGGCGTTGGAGAAAGACAGCGCTGTGATGATAGAACAATTTATCGCTGGACGCGAATTCGACTGCGGCGTGATACGCTCCCGCGGCAAGCTGCACGTCTTCCCCATCACGGAGCTCATACCCAAAGGCGGTCACGAGTTCTTCGACTACGAGGCCAAATACAACGGTTTTGCCGACGAGGTAACACCTGCCGAGGTTGAGAATGACATAAGCCAGCACATACAGGAGGTCTCCGCCAAACTATACGACCTGCTCGACTGCCGCGGCATGGTACGCTTCGACTTCATCTACAACACCGAACGCAAAGAGCTCTTCTTCCTCGAAGTGAACACCATCCCCGGCCAGAGCGCCGAGAGCATCGTCCCCAAACAGGCTCGCTCCGTAGGCATCAGCACCACCGAACTCTACGATATGATAATAGACAGCGCCGTGTAGGGACTATTAAGCAACACCAATGATTCCTGAATAGAGTACAAAGGAGCAAACACATCATGATTTCCTTCTGATACATAAGATGATATGTGATGGTGAACATTCTGTAGATACTACATATCACAAATTGTCAAGATTTTGTCCTGAATTCAAAAAAACGGCCGATGCTATTACATTGTAGCATCGGCCGTTTGCTCTAACAATCTACCACCAGACGACAGCTGGTTTACCAGCGGTCGTCTAGTGGTAGAAAAGACTTGTTTGACATCAATAGCCCAATATTTTTAGCATCGACTTGTGCGACTGCTCTTTAGCAAAGAGTTTAGTGGTGTATTCTCCGTTCTCGTCCTTGTCGATGATGATGTGCTTCGGAGCAGGGATGAGGCAGTGCTGTATGCCGCCGTAGCCGCCGAGGCTCTCCTGATAGGCTCCTGTATGGAAGAAACCTATATACAGAGGCTCATCCTTCTGCAGCTTGGGCAGGAAGATGGCGTTGGCGTGCGAGTCGGCGTTGTAGTAGTCCTCGCTGTCGCATGTCAGGCCACCAAGGAATACGCGCTGATACTCGCTGTCCCAGTGGTTGATGGGCAGCATGATGAAACGCTGATTGATGCCCCACGTGTCGGGCAGCGTGGTGATGAACGAACTATCAATCATATACCACAGCTCGCGGTCGTTCTGCTGCTTCTGGTCGAGGATGCTATAGAGCGTAGCGCCACTCTCACCGACAGTAAACGAACCAAACTCGGTGAAGATATTAGGTTCCGCCACATTGCGCGAAGCACAGATGTTCTTTATCTGCGCAAGTATCTCCTCCGCCATATACTCATAGTCGAAGTTGCTGGCCAACGATGTCTTCTGCGGGAAACCGCCCCCTATGTTGAGCGAGTCGAGTTCGGGACATACCTGTTTCAGGTCGCAATAGACATTGACACATTTAGCCAGCTCGTTCCAATAGTAGGCGGTATCGCGGATGCCAGTGTTGATGAAGAAGTGCAGCATCTTGAATTGGAACTTCTTATTTGGCTTCACCTGTTCCTCATAGAAACTCAGAATATCGTTATAGCGGATGCCGAGTCGCGATGTGTAGAAGTCAAACTTTGGTTCCTCCTCAGACGCGATACGGATGCCCAGCTTCATCGGCTCCACGTCATCTGGTATGAGCCTGTCGAGAGCATAGTACTCATTCTTGTTGTCAAGGACAGGCACTACATTGTGAAAGCCATCAGCATACAGTTCTGCGATATTTTCCAGATACTGCTGCTTCTTGTAACCATTGCAGACCACGAAGATGTCTTTGTCTATGAGCTTCTGCTCATACAGTTCCCGTATCAGATTGATGTCGAACGCCGATGATGTTTCAAGATTGATATCGTTTTTCAACGCTTCTTCGAGAACAAACTCGAAATGGCTGCTCTTGGTGCAATAGCAGTAGTTGTAGGTGCCCCGATAGTCGGTCTTGGCGATAGCCACATTAAACATACGCTTGGCACGCTGTATCTGCGAACTTATCTTGGGCAGATAGGTTATCTTGAGCGGCGTACCATACTGCTTGATGATTTCCATTAGCGGTATGTCATGAAACATCAGCTCACCATCCTCAGTACGGAACTCGTCCTGTGGAAAATCAAATGTCTGCTCAATTAAATCGTAATACTTGTTTTTCATCTTTGCAATGTAATTCAGTTAGATTGTTAGAAAAACGGCAATCCGACTGATTCGGATTGCCGTACAAAGATATAAAAATATACAATTATATATATTTATTTTTCATATTTACCCTTCAATCCACATCACCTGACGGCGCATTGCGCACAAGGCGTATAGCGTGGCCGTTGACCTTGTTGCCATAGTCGTAGCCTATATATGCTTCTGAATCACTGTGGTTAAGACTTATCCACGCACGGCTTGACGAGCTACTGCCAGCATCGGCAAAACCCATATAATAAGCATATTCATCGTCGTAGGTGGTGGCAGTCCAATAGATGCCTATGTAGTTGTATGAGCCGAAATAATAGCTCGTACTGTAGCGAAAGCCTGTAGCGGGTAGGAATACGGCACCTGCCGCCTCCATATATCCCCACTGTTCAAGAGTATATTCGTTGGTGGAGAAACCCGCATAATGAGAGGCAGCATAGCCCGTATTGAACTCACATCCCGAACATTCTGACGGCAGCTGAAAATCATCCGGCAGGATAATCATACCGGGGTACTCCTCGCCATAGCTCTTGACAATGGTCGCCAACGATTTTAGGTTAGCCGCATTAGTGCGTTCATTGAGCAGGTAGTTCCACTCGTCGTAGGTAGGAGTACGCCACACCCCTGCCTGACTGCCACCTCCCGATATGGAATTATATACGCCCCAGTCGGCATTGGCATAGTCGCCCGTCATGCTGTGCTTGCAATACTCGGTGGCGGTAGCCACAAGATAAGGCTGATAGTAGTCATAGTCGCCATCCGCCCAGTTGCTGGTGCCGTAGGGCATGAGGTCTATCAGATAGCCGCTGTTCTGACGCTGATAGGTAGTAGTGTGTGTAGTATTTGAACCTCCGCTGACATTGCCATAGGTGCTGCTGTTGCGCACATCATAGCCGCCACAGTAGTCATACTGGTGGTCGGCAAACCGAAAGGTGTTGGTAGAGCCGAGATACTGCAAATTGCCTTTGCTGAACTGTATCTGCGTGCCACCACTGTTGACGGTGAACGCCCCGGGCAATGTGCCCTCCATCGAGACGACAGGCAGCGAAGGCTGCGTGATGGTGAGGTTGAGCGTCACCGTGCTGTCGGCACCGCAATAGTTGCCACCAACGATGACAAATGTAGCTGTATTATTGCTTTCGGTGTAGGTGTTGCCGTCAATCCAAGTAAAAGGACTTTCCTCGGTGCGGACATCAACGCCCGTAGAGGGGAGGCAGGCTGTCGTTTCGACATCGCGCACAAGGCGTACCGCATTACGACGGTCGTGATTGCCATAATAATATGAGCTACCTATCGTGATACTACCGTTTTGAGTAGTTGCATTCTGCGAAAAATTGATAGTATTTGAGTATTCGTTTGTGACAGTGGTAGATGTCCAATAAGAGCCGAGATAGGCGTCGCCCAACGGGTAGTAGTCAGTACCCAACATATATCCCGTCATAGGCAGAAAAACGGCACCGGCCTCCTCCATAGCCTCCCATTGCGTTTCGGAATATGTATTTGTCTGATACCCATAATAAGAACGCGCATAATCAACACTAAACGAACATCCTGATGGCAGGGTGAACTCGTCCGGCAAAAGTATCATACCATGAATGTAGTTGATGGTACCCGACACATATATCCTGCCGAGAGACTTCTTCTGTGATGCATTAGTGCGCGTGTTGAGCAGATAGTTCCATTCGTCACGAGTGAGCAGACGCCAGCGTTCCGAACCGCCGCCATTGACGATGTTGTTATACACGCCCCAGTCAGCATTGGCATTATCTCCCACAAGGCTACCCGAGATGTAGTCACCCGCATTAGTGCTCGTATTCCACGGCTGATAGGCTGTTGCTCCACTGTTCCATCCGCTGGTGCCCCATCCGAAGAGGTCTATCCAATATGCGAGATTGGCACTCACGCTATTGTTACTGCAAAACGTACCATTTGACATTTGGACAGAACTGATGCCCGTGTAACTACATCCGTATGTACATATTCCACCGACAAAGTCGTACTGCAAATTGGCAAAACGCCATGTATTGTCGGGGTATGTGGTACCGTTGATGTCGGTGTTGCTTCTTGCCAACCACTGCAAGTTGCCTTGCGAGAACTGCACGGTGCCACCATCCTCGTTCACCGTGAAGAGGCCCGGCAGAACGCCATTGCCCGAAGGCTCCGTAGGTGATGCCGTGATAGTGAGATTGAGTGTCACGACACTGTCGCCACCGCAATGGTTGCCGCCCGTGAGGGTGTAGGTGGCTGTGTTGTTGCTCTCGGTGTAGGTGTTGCCGTCAATCCATGTGAAGCTGCCCTCGGCAGTCTGCACATCCGTGCCGTATGTGGTTCCGCAAGCCGTGGCAGGGGCTTGGTAGGGACGTACCAAACGCACTGCTATGCCGCCATTGGAGGAATAGACAGTACTATCATTAAGTGTTCCCGTACAGAACGATAACACCCAACCATACTGATTAGAGTTCTTGCGCGAGGATGTCCAATAGTACGACTGAAAGTCGGCGGTGATAACAGTCGTGTATGAGGTGCCCGAAGAGGTGGTGAAGTTGCCACGCGACCCTGTCTTGGGCAAGAACACAGCACCAGATATCTCCATGTCGTTCCACTGGTCAATGCTGTATGTATTTGTGGTGAAATTGGACGTGACGTTTGGCGTAAAGCTACAACTTGATGGGAGCGACCAGCTGTCGGGGAGAATAATTAGGCCTTCCACTCCATTGACCCTTCCGAACGAACGTTTCTGCAAAGCGTTGGTTCTGTAACGCAACAGGTATTTTAATTCGTCATGAGTCAATGTCCTCCACTGGCCGGCTTCGTTACCGCCGTTAGAGATGGCATTATATACGCCCCAATCGCCATTGGCATAGGCTCCTGTGAGGTTTTCGCCGAGATAGGTATTATCGTATGTACTTTTAGAATACGGCTGATATGAGGTCTTGCCCGTTATTCCGCTGTTCCATCCGCTTGTGGCATATCCGAAAAGGTCTATCCAGCCTGCATAGGTCGCCGAAATATTAGTATTGCTGCTCTTCGTGCCACCCTCATAGACATTACCCAGTGTTGCAGTTCCTACGAAATCATATTGGTTCACGGCAAAGCGCCATGTATTTGTTGAAGCCCTGTACTGCAAGTTGCCTTTCGAGAACTGTATGCGGTCGCCGTTACCATTAATGGTGAAACCACCTACGAGGCTGCCATCGCCCGCTTCTACGGGGGCAGGTGTGATAGTGAGGTTGAGCGTCACCGTACTGTCGGCTCCGCAGTGGTTGCCGTTTGCAATGACATAGGTGGCAGTGTTGTTGCTCTCGGTGTAGGTGTTGCCGTCAATCCATGTGAAGCTGCCCTCGGCAGTCTGCACATCTGTTCCAAAGGTAGGTTCGCAGGAAGCCGTAGCCGTGCTATTGCGCACGAGACGGACGGAGAGTCCCTCGGAGCGCGGCGTAGAATAATCGGATGCCGACGACGAGGTGGGAAGACTTACCAAATTGCCACTATTAGCATAGAAGAGAACGTATTTGGCAGTTGCGCCATTGCCACCAATGCCAAGATGTGTGGATGACCAATAGTAACCATAGGCATTTTGTCCAACGTATGGCGTTGATGCCAGTGTTACGGTTGTGCCTGAACGATGGCCTGCCGCGGGAAGAAAGACGCATCCCGCCGACTCCATGCTCTGCCATGCCGTCTCGCTATAAGTGTTGGTCTGGAAGGTTGTGGTACGTGTGTTGATGCCCGTCGGCGTAGCGACGCCCGACGGATGAGTATAGGTGTCAGGGAAAAGGATGATGCCCTTTACATTATTGACTGTCGCCGCCACATAGCGGGCATTGGCAGTGCCGCCCACCGTAGATGCGCTACGGGTATTGAAGATATAGACCCACTCGTCACCCGTAGGCGTGCGCCATAAGCCAGCCTGATTGCCGCCATTGCTGATGGGGTTATACACGCCCCAGTCGGCATTAGCGTATGCACCCGTAAGGTCGTTGTTCACATCGTTGCCCGGCATGTAGGCGGATGCCGTAGTGTATGTTGCATACGGCTGTATATGGTTTGCCCCGCTGGCCCATCCGCTGGTGCCCCACCCGAAGAGGTCTATCCATGCCGACTCCGTGGGGCGTCCACCGTCTGCCGTGTTATTGCCCGCTGCATTGCCAACAAAGTCATACTGGTGCTCTGCGAAGCGCCATGTGGCGGTAGATGCTTGGTATTGCAGGTTGCCTACAGCGAAACGCACCGTGGTGCCATTAGCATCGGAGGTGAAGAGTCCGTTGCCCGACCCCTCTACATCGCCCTCCACGGGGGCACTCTCTATGATTAGGTGTAGCGTGTCGGTGCTGGCGCATCCATTGCCATCGGTGTAGGAATAGGTGTAGGTACCTCCGACGGAGTAGGCGGTGCCATGCCATGTGTAGGTCTGACCGCTCTGTAAGGTCTGGGATGTGACGAGGTGCGTACTGCTGTTGATAGTCAGGGCAAGCGTCACCGTACTGTCGGCACCGCAATAGTTGCCACCCGTGATGACATGTGTCGGCGTCGTGGTGCTCTGTGTATAGGTGGTGCCGTTAATCCATGTATAGCTGTCGCAAGCAGTCTGATTGTCTATACCCATCGTAGGCGCACATGGCACCGATGTCACTACCAAATGCAGCGTGTCCGTGCTGGCACATCCATTGCCGTCGGTGTATGAATAAGTATAGGTATTCTCGGCGGAGTAGGCTGTGCCATGCCATGTATAAGACTGACCCTCTTGCAGATACTGCGTCATCACATTATGAGAGCCGTGGTTTATCGTAACCTGTAGCGTGATGATGGAGTCGGCGCCGCAATGGTTGGTTATGATGTGTACCGCCGACCCTGTGGCGGTATAGGTCTGACCATCGCCAGAGGTCCATGTATAGCTGTCGCAGGCTGTCTCGCTGACAGTGTAACGTGAGGTAGGACAGAAGGGTGTGGTATCATTGGAAATCTCATGGATGAGCGAATCATAATGGCGTGTGATGGAGTCTATCTCACGGCGCAGGCTATCTATCTGCCCACAGGTGGCATAGCATCCGTCAAGTTCGGCACCCTCATTGCGCACCACGGCTATCGTGTCGCGCACAGCAGATAGCGAGTCGCGTATCTCACGTCGTATAGTGTTGATGATGTCATTGGCCATGTTGGGGTCTATCTGCGACTGCGGAAGCACCACATGGCTCACGAAATTTCCTCCGATGAGGAACACCGTGTCGCCATTGAGGGTGAGCATCTGCTGCTCCGAACTGTTGAGGGCTATAGCCGCCGTGTCAGCCCGATGAGCTGTGACGGCATTGATGGCCGTCCCCGCCTGCACCGCATAGAGCGCGTATGGAACGCTCTGCAGCTGCTGCGTAGTGACGAGGCTGTAGAATTCTCCTCCCGTAGGGTCGGCCTCCGACTTGATGAAATACGGACCACTGGCCCAGTTGATAGCAGAGAAGGCACCCTGCTCTACGGTACCCTGTCCCACGCTGATGGTGTATAAGCCATTAGCGTTGGTGGTGGGGCTATGCTTCTCCACATAAACGGCAGTCCCTTCGGCAGAACCCTGAAGGATGGAGACACGCACCGACACCTGCCGGTTGGCAACCAGCGCACCAGAACTATTGCGCAATACAGCCTGCGACGTCATACTCTGCGGCACCTGTGCCACAGCAGCAACGGCGAGCATCAAAAAGGCTATGAGTCCAAGATATCTTTTATGCAACATATATATAGTTTTTCTATGGTTACTTTATACAAAAAACAACAATCAAAGTCTCGGCCTATCGGCGCGTACGGGCTCCGCGGTAGTTGTATTGGCTACGTTCCGTGCGGAGTACATACGAAATCTTACGTCCAAACGAGAAGTTATAGGTGAACACTATGCCGGCATCAACATAGCGGAGGGCTTTGACATTGTCACTACGTAGCAGGTTGGTATAGTGAAACGGCTGCTCGCTGACATCAACTATCCCGTTGTCGCCACCGGCATGGGTGCGGTTTATTGCCACGTCGAGGTAGAAGCCTATCTGGCATATTTTTCGCTCATCGACAGCCCAGCGGTAACCGCCACTCACGGCAAAGAGCACATAGGCCGGATAGCACAACGTGCCACCAGCAATATCAGCCACATGATGGTTTCCCGTAGTCTGAGGCAGATGCTCCACCTCTATAGGCACCGGCACTGAGGTGCCGAAACCATCTATGTCGTAGCCCACGCCGATGGTGGTCTCGTCATAGTCGTAGGCTGCTTCGACAGTGATAGGAAGCAATACCTTTACACCCGCATCCATCCAGAAATGGTCGTCGCGAAACGACATCTGGAGCGGCATCTCAATAAAAAACGAATGGTATTTCTCGCGCGCCGTAGGCGTCTGTGTAGTATAATGCGCCGTACGCGTCACCTGCTGACTGTTGTTGTAGGCATCTATGGTGCCTATGGTTGACGACTCAATGTCGCTAACCTCCATTCCGCAATGGGAGTAGGCGAAACCAAGTCCAAAATGGAAACCAAAAGTGCGGTCGCTGAATATGCTGTAACCCGCCTGCAGACGACCGCCTATGCCAGGACGCACGGCAGCGAGGTTTCCTTCAAAGAGATAGGCCGTTGCCGAACTGCCGACCTCAAGCGTGAACGCGTTGCGTCCCTGTCGGTTGAACAGCTGCCGCTGCGAGGTATGCCGTCCATAGCGCATCTGTGCCGACACGGGGGCCGTCAGCAGAAGGAGAAGCATCGTTGAGACTATTACCTTTCGCATGACTCTATCTTTTTATCTGACAACAAGTTTTTTGCTCACGCTCTCTCCCTCCGGACTCTTCAATTGAACGGTATAGGTGCCGGCGGCAAAACGCATTGGGATGACAAACGAAGAACTCTCTACCGCCGTACTGCAAAGCATACGTCCGTAAGCATCGAAAACATTGAGCATGCCACCATGTGCCACCTCGCTGACTTCTGCCGTCACAATGCCACCAGCTGTGGCGGGGTTAGGATAGAGCCCTAACGTCAGCGGCATAGCAGCGACATTATCCATTATACACAACACATTGGAGCGTAGCCATTCGTTAAAACCGCGGTCGGCAGGCACCTCCACATAGTAGCAACCCGTAAGAGTCTGATAAGCCCCCATACGATACTCATAATAATTATCCCTGTTGGCTTGCGGTATGGGGTTGTCGCTGTGATACCAGCGATAGGCGAGGTAGTCAACACGCTCTCCATCCTCCCCGTTGGGATAATGGTCCACCATCAGCAGACGATTACTGAAACAGTAGATGACCGGTGCGGCAAACTGGCCTTCCTCAAGAACGAGCATCACAATACTATCGCATCCATTGGATGCCACGCCACGCAGCGTATCGCTGTAGATGCCTGCCTCTGTGTATGTATTGCCATTCCAATAGGTTGGATTGCGGAACAAAACCGTCTGTCGTGATACTGACGAGTGGACTATCGTCAACTGGAAATCATCAATGCTGTCACATCCATATTGGCTCAACGCTGTCCTCTTCACATTGCCCGATTCGCGCAGCACGCTGTCCCCATACTCATAATAATCACATGCCACGACGGGCTCGGTCATATAATATGTGGGATGCACCGTCAGGACAAGGGTTGTCACGGTATCGCATCCACCCTCAATATGGTGACGATAGTAGTTGACAACGCCTGCGGTGCGCGTGCTGTCGCCTGTGAGGTCAAAAACACCGCGCTGGAAACGGCTGCCCTGACACACCTCGTCATAGATAGTGTCGTACACCGTGGGGCAAAAAGGTTGCTGGACACCCTGCCCTACATAGTAGCGACCACCAGTGTTGGTAGCATAGTCGCATGTGACCTGTCCGTAGGTAACCTCCAGCGACCCACTTGAATTGGTAACACCGCCACCGGCAGGCACCACATCATGCTGCGCCTTTACAACGCCGTAGGCGAGTAGCAGCAACAGCAGCATTGATATATATCGTTTCTCTGTCATCGGTGCATCTGTTGTTTATCTCTCAAAAACTAATCAAACCGCTATGCCTTAAAGCCTTTTATCGGTACCAAACCACACCATACATTTTCCCTCATTTCTTCGTTAAATAATATTTTTATAACCCTGACACAACAATCTGAATGTAGAGTCGTCTATATATCAATTCGCTACTTACTGGTTGGAGACCATAGCGTCACCCGCACTACTCCACATTAACCATGTAGTAGTTTTTCTTACCCTTCTGGATAAGAATGAGACCGCACGGAAGAATATCATTAGTAGTAATCTGGCAGTCCTCGCCAACCTTGGACTTATTGACGGAGATGGAATTCTGCTTCAGCTCACGGCGTATCTCGCCTTTCGAGGCAAACATGTTGGTCTCGCTGGCGGCAAGGTCAATAAGGCTGATGCCCTGCTCTATGACACTGCGCGAGACATTGTACTGCGGCACACCCTCAAAGACGCCGAGCAGCGTCTCGCGGTCAAGGCTATTGAGCTGCTCTGTGGTACCTTTGCCGAAAAGCAACTCGCTGGCAGCCACGGCAGCCTCATAATCCTGAACACTATGTACACGACAGGTGATGTCCTTGGCCAAAGCCTTCTGCAACACACGACGCTCTGGCGCCTCAGCGTGTTCGCGCTCAAGAGCCTCTATCTCCTCCTTGCTGAAGAGAGTGAAGATGCGGATATATCGCGTAGAATCGACATCAGAGCAGTTCAACCAAAACTGATAGAACTTATACGGGCTGGTGCGCTTAGGGTCAAGCCACACGTTGCCACCCTCTGTCTTGCCAAACTTAGTGCCATCGGCTTTGGTGATGAGCGGACATGTCAAAGCATAGGCCTCGCCACCCTCCATACGGCGGATGAGCTCGGTACCCGTTGTTATATTGCCCCACTGGTCGCTACCGCCCATCTGCAAACGACACCCTTTGGTGCGGTAGAGTGTGAGGAAATCAAAACCCTGCAGCAGCTGGTAGCTGAACTCCGTGAACGAAATACCCGTCTCCATGCGCTTCTGCACAGAGTCTTTCGCCATCATATAGTTGACCGTGATGTGCTTGCCGACATCGCGTATGAAGTCGAGGAAGAGATAGTCCTTCATCCAATCATAGTTATTGACAATCTCAGCACCATTTACAGGATTGTCAAAATCAAGAAACTTGGAGAGCTGCTTCTTTATACACTCCACATTGTGCTGCACGTCCTCAAGAGTCAGCAACTTGCGTTCAGCAGCCTTGAACGAAGGGTCGCCTATCATACCCGTAGCACCGCCAACAAGCGCCAGAGGTTTGTGCCCTGCCATCTGCAGGTGCTTGAGCAACATGATAGAGACAAGGTGTCCAATATGTAACGAGTCGGCCGTAGGGTCAATGCCAACGTATGCCGTAGTAACCTCTTTGGCGAGCTGTTCTTCGGTGCCTGGCATCATGTTATGTATCATGCCGCGCCACTGCAACTCCTGAACCAAATTACTATTCATAGTCTTATAGTTTTTTTTAGTTATAGTTAGTATTTATCTATCTTTTGCCATCATTCGGCTCACGGAATACAGCCGCTCTACAGATGACATTCAACCACACTTTTTCCTGTTCATTTAAGCAAAAAAGGTACTCACCCGTTTGGCGGGGCGAGTACCTTATGCTATATGTTATTTATCGAAACTTATCTTACAATAAACTTCGTAGCTGCCGACTCGCCGCCAACGGTGAGGTTTACAAGATACATACCCTTCATAAGCGACGAGCAGTCAATCTGCTGCGTATAAGTACCTTCGGCGATATGTCCAAGACTCTTGTTGACAACCATCTTGCCGCTGATGTCATAGATGCGCAACACAGCGTTGCCACCCTTGGCAATAGTCATCTCCATCGAGGCACGCACAGAAGCAGGATTAGGATAGATAGAGATATTGTTGAGGCCATTGCCATTCACTACGGGCGAGATGCCAACATAGTCCTCTTCGTCAAGAATCTCGTTGTCGCTCCATGCCGGTGGGATGTAGGTGGGGTCCATGAAAACTCCGCGACCGTAGGTACCAATATAGATGGCGAACGGATACTTAGTGCGGGGGAAGATATATTTGTTTACATTGATACCCTCGGTGAGAGTAACACGCTGTAGGTGCATGCTGTCAGTCTGCTGTGTCAGAGCGGTGATAGGCACACCAGCAAAGTTACCATACTCATTCCATGTGGGGTTACCGTTGAACGAATCCTTGGAAGCCATAAAGAGACCATCCTCGGTGCCGATGAACACATCACCCTTTGTTTTCTCCACCAATGCGCTGTAGGCAGCCATCTTACCATTGATAGACTTATCGGTAAAATAGTAGTTGGCTCTCGATGCGTTGTTGAGGAGAAGGACATTGGCGAAATCATTGTTATGACCCTCGAACGTTATGATAGCACGGTCTTTGGCATCACATACGATGGAGGAAATCTTGCGGGGGAACCAGATGCTGCCATTCTCACGCACAAGCGTGTCGGCAACAAGTGTGGGACCCATAACTTTGCTACCATCGCCATAACCCAGCTGAAGGGCTATCTCGGAAATTTTCTTGTGATAGTCAACGCTGTCCATGATACCCTTGACACGAACGATGAAGCAGGAGTCGCCCTTGATGCTTGCCACTACGACAAGAATCTGGTTGTTGTCGGCAGAGACACCAAAAGTGGTGAGCTCAACACCAGAGTATGCCAAAGTATTGAGGGCATAAATATCAGCCCAACCCATAGTGGAAGGCATGGTGTCGCGACCAGTAGATGCATCGGCGTTGAACGTATGGGTGAAGTCACTCGGCATCCATGTCATCGAGACGCGTTGCTCAGTCTTGACAATACCGCTGGAAGCAGCACCAACGTTGCTGGTCAGAACAAAGAGGTGGCTCTGGATAGGATTGTCTATTTCGATACGCTTGTCGCTACGGTCGAAATCAAAATCCTCAGTCAGTTTGGCACGGATAGGATAGTAGGCGGTAGCAATATTAGGTATAGTCACGATATCGCCAGCACGGAGGTGACCGTTGGCAGAACCCTCAACATTGGAGCCGACAAAACCGACACGCAGCGTCTCTCCATTACGGATAATGACATCGTTAG
This sequence comes from Bacteroidales bacterium, assembly GCA_017451385.1. GTDB lineage: Bacteria > Bacteroidota > Bacteroidia > Bacteroidales > P3 > Colimorpha. Next base: position 31,032 of record JAFSPS010000043.1, on the reverse strand, counting down.
TGTCCAGCTTGTAAGAGACATCGCTCACGTTCTTTGCGTTAGTGGTCTCCCAAAGATGCATCTGTGCCACACGCATACCCGAATTGTTTTCATTGCTGAGGAAGGCGTCGCCAATAGTCCATGTCTGCGTGTTGCTGTAGTCGTTGTAGTCCTTATAGCTGCGAGCATAGAGACCATTCTCGGCAGAGAAGAAGAGGGTGCGACGCGTATCAGGAGCATACTGCTGGAAACGCGAGGCAGCCACCTGTCCACCATTGCCCTGCCAATAGACATTAGCGAGATGATTGGTACCGGAACCATCGGGGTCATACCACGATTTGATGCGGACACCTTCGCCAGAAGCAGTACCGGAAAGGTCATGGTCACTACGCGACTGTATGAACAAGTTGGCGTTGTAGTCAGCACCCAAAAGCAGGGAACCGTCCGTGCAGACAGCCACACCGTTTACCTGAACATTGTTCAAACCACGGTTAATATTGGCAAACGTGCTAAAACTCTCGTCAGCCTCAAAGACACCGGCGTTAGTAGCAATATAGAATACCTTTTTGCTTTCACCGAGTGTGTCGGTCACAGTGGTCTGCACTATGCAGTTGACGCCAGAATGGACATACATGCTGTTGGTGAAAACGTTGTCCATGAAGTTAGACGTACCGAAATCTACCTCGTTGTAGGACGAACGTGTCCACTGGAAGATATTGTTGCCGCGATAGCCCTGACCGCTCCAGAGCGAAGAGCCACCGACATACAGATGGCTGCTGTTGTCAGCATCAACACAGAGAGCGCCACAAGTGGCAGCAGCACCAGAAACAAAGGGAGTCATCGTACTGGTGGTGATGGTCTCCCAGTGAGTTTGGTTGGTGGTGTGGAGGATGGTCATCAAGGTGCCACGACTGTTAGTCAGCATAGCATAGAGATAGTCGGCATCAAGCTCAGAGGTGGCAAGACGGATGCGCGATGCTTTGGCAAAATTGGTATCCGAAGCAGTGACATTGAGCACATTGTCGCCTTTATAGTCAGAGAGACGATGCAGTGAGTTCTTGCCGGCAAAATAGACCATGTTGTGAGCTCTCACAACAGCGACATCAAAAATCTCCTCATTGGCAACAATCTGCTGGGGAGCTTTCTCCCAATCGCTGCTCTGCGAGATTGCCCAACGATAAGCACCACCAAGCGTAGCAGCATACACATAGGTCACGCCATCGGCCACAGCAAAGCCCAACTTGTTGATATTGGTCCATACGGTGTCCTTGGCAGGGTCGGTCTTTGCTAAACGTGTGAATTCGTTTTTGTCAGGATTGTAAAGGACAATACCTATACCCTTAGCGGCCATGGATTTGAACTTGGTACCCTTGTCCAAGCATCCCTCGCCAGTAGCGATGACGAGAGTATTGTCTGGCAGCTGCACCATGTGGCTGATGGGCAACACGCGCTCCTTGCCATCAAGGACACATCTAACATAGTTCCACAAATCGGCATACTCAGCATAGTCGCTGTTGTTAGAACGCACATAGAGACCACCCGTAGAGGTACCCGCAAAGATTGTGTTGTGAGTGGCATCGCGCTGGTCAACAACAAGCGAAGTAACACGACCGCCGATATTGTCCGGACCAATCTCGATAAGTTCCTTGCTGTCCTGTGCCTTGGTAGTGCCAGCAACAAGTGCGAACAAACCAACGAACAGACCCAAAAGTACTCTTCTGCTTTTCATAAATCAGTTGATATTTAATTATATATTTTTTTTGTGCATAATTAAGACAAATAGCAAAGATACATTTTTTTTCAATATACCGCATTTTTTTTGACAACGCACTGCGCAACAGCGGTGTTGAAAATAAAAGAGGAGCGACAACAGCAAACCGTTTTGGCCAGTTATCGCACCTCCTTTTACCTTGAGCTTCGTCTATAATGAAGTGGGAAAAACTGTTCCTATTATACCGCCTTTTTCACCACCTTCTGATTGCTCCATTCATTACGTCACAGTGCCGCAATCATTTGGAGTGCTTCGTCGTAGATTTGGTGTTTGCGTTCGGCGGGGTCGCCCGGAGCAAAGCGAGCAAAATCCACATCGGCGAGGGTACGCAGTATATGCTCACGCTTATCTTCGGCTATCTTATGTTCTGTCAGAATGTCGCGCACCGTATCGGAGGAGAGCGATGACAGCGGGATGCTAAACTTATCGGAGAGGCATCCCCAGATGGCTTTGTATATCTCTTCGTAGAAGGCATTGTCGTTGCCATCGTCGAGATGGCGTGCGGCCTGCTTGAGGCGTCGGCGTGCCTCGCGCGTGGCGCGACGAAGGCGTGTGCCCGCTATGTCGCGTTCATCGCTCTGCCGTTTACGTCCAACAGCTATCACCGTCACGCCAGCCATAACAATAATAGCGAGCAACAGCCAGAACCACAACCCTATAGCAGCAGACTTGCCTCGCTCGACAAGTGTGCCGCCCGTCTTGATATAATTGATGTCATTATTGATAACCTTCACATCACTCTTAGCGCTGCTGACACTGCGCATTGACGACGGGTCGCCTTTCTCCACATGGAGAGCCACGGCAGGAAGCGTCTTCTCTACATAACGGCCACTCTTGGGGTCGAAATAGGCAAAACGAACAGCAGGAATCTCGTAGTCGCCTTGCGAACGCGGGATAACCACCCACTCGTAGGTACGGCTGCCGCTGATGCCGCCGTCGCCACGCGTTATCTTGTCCTTCACCTGCGGGTCATAGACCTCAAAGGCGTTGCCAAAATCCACCTTAGGCTCATTGATGAGCATCAAGTTGCCCGAGCCGTTGATGGTTATACGATAGGTGATGGCTTCATTGGCTCGCACTGTGTTATTATCCACATCGGCCGTGACCTCATAAGAACCCACAGCACCACAGAACCCATCGGGTGCTGGTGGCAGCGGCTTGACGTTTACTGATATAGCATTTGTGGACAGATGTTTCTCCACAGCCTGAGCACGGTTAAAGAATGGGTCGTCGAAAATATCCCATATAGTACCCGTGCGACGGCGTTGTTGCGGCACCATTGCCAGCACGTCGATATCAAGAGGCGCAATGCGCAGCTGGCCGTTCTCTTGAGCAAAGAGAGCGCCACGACGTATCTCAGCCACATGATAGCGACGGCCGTCTATGGTTTCCTCATACTGTTTCAGCTCCTTGCCTTCGCTGAGGTCTTCTGCCCAAAAGCCTTTGTTGCCAGGCAGTTTGTCTATCTGAAACTGCTGTATGGATACCTGCGTATATATCTTATAGATAATGATGGCCTGCTCACCCTGATAGAGGTTGCTCTTGCTGATGGTGGCACGCGTGAAGAGGCTCTTGCTGTCAATGGTTGCCGGCTGTTCCTGATGAGGCTGTTGCCGCTGCTGCCGCTGTGATTGCCCATTACCCCACGGGTCGTTGAAAAACTCGTCCCACGGGTCCACATATCCGCCATTATTATTCTGTCCCTGCTGTGCCTGCTGTTGCTGTGCCGACGCTTTCTCTACTTTTATGGTGAAGGGCTGACTTGTCAACTGCTTGTCATCAACAGTGCATGAGGCACTGCCGATGGAGAACGTGCCGACCTTATCTGCCATAAGTGTATAGCTGAATGTTGTCGTTACCTGACGACTCATCTTGCCATTGACAAACTGCGTACTGGAGCTGTTCATAGTGCTGGGACCGCCATAGCTCGAGAATCCTTTGAACGACGGACCACGAAAATTGCTGGCACGGTCGTTGACCTCGAATCTTACGCTGAAACGCTGTCCCTCATATACGGTCTGAGGGGCTATGACCTTCATCTCCTGCGCCACGGCACTGACACCAATGACAAAGAATAGTATAAATATGATATGACGATACATTACTTGTGATATGTTTTCAATGATAGGCAGATTGCTACAATACTACTGCAACATCCTGTTACTTTGTTTTTTCATCTTTCTATTCTCCGTTACCTATTTCGACATTATGCTGACAACAAAACGACAGACGCATACCACCGACTACCAGTCTTTCTTCACCACACGTCCTTTTTTCGTATTTTTCTGCTGCTGTTCGCGGAATGTCTCTTTCTCGCTATTCCCGATAGCACGGAGCATGCGCTCGGCATCCTCCTTGCTGATGTCTGGCAACGGTTCGGCACTGGCATCTTCCGTCTTTTGCTGGTCGGTATTGTTCTCTTCCTCTCCGCCGTCATCAGGCTGCTGTTTGCCGTCCTGCTTGTCCTGTTGTTCTTGCTCGTTGCCTTCGTCGTGCTTGCCGTCCTTATCGTGCTTGTCTTTCATCTGCTGCAGCTGTTGCTGCTGCTGGTCGAGTTTCTGCTGTTGCTCTTGCATCTTGTCCTGCAGCTCCTGCTTCATCTGTTCGTTCCGACGTTGTTGCTCGCTGTTTTGCTGTGCCTGCTGCTCTTGCCTCTGGAGGTCTTGGAGTTTCTGCTGCATCTGCTGTTGCTCCTGCTGCTGCTGTCCAAGCTGTTGCTGCATCTGCTGCAGCTGTTGTTGCTCCTGCTTGTCGCCACTCTGCTGCTGCATCTGTTGCACCTGTTGCTGCATCTGTTGCGTCTGCTGTTGCATCTGCTGCATCTGTTGTTGCATCTGCTGCGACGTCATCTGCTGACGCGCCATAGCGAGCTTCTTCTGTGCATAAGAGAGGTTGTAGCGTGTGTCGTTATTCTTGGGGTCAAGCTTCAAGGCCTCTTTATAACTCTCCACAGCCTGTTGCAGATGCCCCATATCGGGAGTGGCGCTGCCGAGAGCCTGCTGCAATCTGCAGTTGCCAATATTATGCAACACTTGACTGCGTTGCTTGCGACTCATTGTGGCATCAGCGAGCGCACTGCTATAGCTATTCGCCGCCTTGTCATACTGCCGCTGACGGTAGTAGGCGTTGCCTGCATTATATTGTGACTTGTAGTAGGTACTGTCTTTCTGGTAGGCGTTGATGGCCTGCTCATAGTTGCCACGCTTGAAGGCACGGTTGCCCTCGCGCACAGAGCTACGCGAATGGCTATTCTGCGCCACAACCGAGAGGGTGGCAAGGAGGCATAGCGTGAAGAGCAGATGTTTCATCATTATTAGCATTTTGGCGTTCTTTGATTGTTTACTCATGACGTGCTATGATTTTGCGCAGGTCTATCTTGCGGTTGCGCCGCTCGAAAACGAGCACCTCTACGACAAGACACAGCAAAGCCACCGCAAGGGGATACTGGTAACGACTCTCGTATTCAAGGAACATCTCCTCGTCGAAGCTATCCTTGTCAAGGTTCGAGATAAGTTTTATTATCTCGTCGAAACTGGTGTTGATATTGCCCGCACGCACATAGACGCCACCACCGGCACGAGCAATCTCGCTGAGAGTGGATTCGTCGAGGTGTGTCATCACGAGGTTGCCGTCGCGGTCACTCTTATACCCTGTACGCTGATGGTTTTTGTTATATATAGGGATGGGAGCACCCTCCGGCAACCCGAGTCCTATGGTACATACCCTGATGCCTTCCGATGCGGCCTTGCGTGCCGCCCCTACAGCATCGTCTTCAAAGTTCTCACCATCCGAAATGACAATGATAGCACGATTGCTATTGCGTTGCCACTCACGGTCCTTATCGCCATAGCCGAGCGATTCCATTGCCTTGTCTATAGCATCACCAATGGCGGTGCCTTGCGTCTCAATGAGGTCGCAGTCTATATTGTCGAGAAAGAGGCGCACAGCGCCATAGTCGCTGGTAAGTGGCATCTGTATGTAGCTCTCGCCCGCAAAGACCACCAGCGAAGCCTTATCGCCCGTCAACTGGCTCATAATGTTTGTCACTATGCGTTTGCTGCGCTCAAGGCGGTTGGGCTGCAGGTCCTCTGCCATCATGCTGTTGCTTATGTCAAGGCACACAGCTATGTCGCTACCCCGATGTTCGCCCTTCACCATCTTGGTGCCAAGACGCGGATTGGCTATAGCGAGAATTAGGAAGATGTAGGCAAGCATCAACAGTGACAGCTTGAAGACGGGACGCCAGCGCGACGCATCAGGAATAAGGCGATGGAACATCTCACGGTCGGCAAAAAGCTCAAGACGCCTACGATGGCGGGCTCGCATCCAGAGCCACACAGCCACCATCACTGGCACCATGAGCAGGAGCCACAGAAGTTCGGTATGTTGAAAAGAGAGCATCTTTATTTTTTCTTATCAGTCTTTATGATTTGCCTTTTAACGTCTTAGATAGAAGGTAGAGAGCAGGAACTCTATGAGCATGACGATAAGTGCCGCTATGAGCAACGGCTGGTGCTCGTCTTTGGTCTGCGCATATTTGGCGACGTCTATCTTGCTCTTCTCCATGCTGTCTATCTGGTCAAAAATCTGCTGTAGCGACTGCTTATTGGTAGCACGGAAATAGCGTCCTTCCGACGTGCAATGAGCCATACGCGTCAGCAAATCTTCGTCAAGTTCCACATCAATATTCTGATATATCGTGCGACCGAACTGGTCTTTGAACGGATAGGGGGCTTTGCCGCGCGACCCAATGCCTATGGTATAGAGGCGAATATTGTAGAGCGAAGCTATCTCGGCAGCGTTGAGCGGGTCTATGGAGCCTTGGTTGTTCTCGCCGTCGGTGAGCAGGATGATGACCTTGCTCTTGCCATCGCTGTCCTTAATGCGGTTGACGGCGGTAGCAAGTCCGTCGCCTATGGCAGTCCCATCTTTGAGCATTCCATTTTTCAAAGCGTTGAGCTGCTGCAGGAGGATGTGATGGTCAATGGTCAGCGGCACCTGCGTGAAGGCTTTGCCCGAGAACACCACGAGACCTATACGGTCATTGGGGCGCCCGTCAATAAACTGCGTGGCTACAGCCTTGGCAGCCTGCAGACGGTTGGGACGAAAGTCCTCGGCAAGCATGCTTCCGCTGACATCCATCGCCAGCACTATGTCTATGCCTTCTACCTTCATCTCCTCGCGGCTCAGCTTGCTCTGTGGCCGTGCAAGGGCTATGATGAGCAGAGCCACGGCAAGTGTGCGCAAAGCGTAGGGCAGCCACAGCAGCCGCTGCCTCAGGCTCTTAGTGCGTCCGAACAGCCGAAGGGTGGAGAACTGCAACGCGGCATGTTGTTTGCGGTAGCGCAACACATACCATACCACCAGCAGGGGCAGCACCAGCAGCAACCACAGCACCCATCCGTTGGCAAATGTTATATCGTTCATTGTTTGTTGTCGTTTAACGGTTGTGATGATGCCTCAGACCGTACAGGTGCCGTCAGACGGATAAAGTCTATAGCATTAGTCATAGAACGGTCATGCTCATAGGGCTGGGGCTCCGACTTAGCAAATTTCACCATGTCGGCAGTGCGCAATATCTGACGCAGCAATGTGGCTGCATCAACACTGTAGGCTCTGGTGGCTGAGAAGGCGTCAAGGGTCTCATCGCTGGTCATCTCGGTGGAACGGATGGCATAGGCCTCTTCAAGATAGCGACGCAGGATGTCGGTCAGCTCGGTGTGATATTCTTTCACCTTGCCCTGCTGCCACAGCTGACGCTGCCTCAACGCCTCTATATCACGCAATGCACTGATGTCGGCAGGCTCGCGCCGTTTCTCTTCCTGTGGCTCTACGACAGCCGGAGGCGGCGTGCGACGGCGATAGCGGCGGACAGCATACCATGCCGCTGCCGCAACGACGAGGACAAGCAATATCCAGCGCGCAATCTCCCAAAAGGTGTAAGGCTCTCGCATGATGGACGCGATGTCGCGTATCTCGGCACTGGCGGTGTCAACGCCCTGCATATCCAGCACGACGAGGCGGACAGAGTCTTGCTCCGTGAGGTGAAGAGTGAAGATGCCCGTATCGAAACACGTCAGCACATTGCGCTGCTGCATCTGCCGCTCCCCCTTTGTGGCAAAGGTGTCTATATGCTGCTCCACGACGACTATAGGACCCTGCGACAACCGCTGCGACGACAGGAAACGGGTGCTGTCGCTGATGGTCAGCGTAGTTTGGTCGCCAATGACTATCGTTGCCGTGTCCATCATATAGGGCGTCTGTGCCGTGGCAAGGACGGCACAGACAAGGGCGAGTATGAATAGTATTTGTTTCATGGCTCAGCTTCTCATTTTGAAGAGTTTCATCAGTGGACGCACAAAGTCCTCGCCGGTATTCAGCTCTATATTGTCAATGCCATAGCGAGTGAGCAAATCGAGTGTCAGCTGCTCCTGCAAGGCAAAGGCCTGCTGGTAGCTGTGTCGCACGCTGCGGCTTGAGGTGTCGATGGTGGTGGTGCTGCCGCTCTCAGGGTCATAGAATTTCGCCAGCCCTATGTCGGGCAACGTACGCTCACGCTCATCAACGATGCGCAGCACAGCAAGGTCGTGTTTCTTGGCGGCTATCTTCAGGGCGTCACCATAGCCACTGTCCATGCAGTCACTCAACAGGAAAGCAGTGCAACGCTTGCGACACACGTTGGTGAAATAGCGCAAGGCCTCTGCAAGATTAGTGCCTTTCTGCGTAGGCTGGAAGGTTATAAGCTCCCGGATGATACGCAGTATGTGGCTGCTACCTTTCTTAGGCGGGATAAATTTCTCTATCTTGTCGCTAAAGAAGATGACACCCACCTTGTCGTTATTGGTTATTGCACTAAACGCCAGCGTTGCCGCCACTTCGGCAACCAGCTCTTCCTTAAACTGATGGTGGGTGCCGAAACGATTGCTGCCACTAACATCAACAAGCAGCATCATCGTCAGCTCGCGCTCTTCCTCGAAAATCTTTATATAAGGGTGATTAAGACGTGCCGTAACGTTCCAGTCTATTGCTCGCACATCGTCTCCATACTGGTACTCTCGCACCTCGCTGAACGCCATGCCGCGTCCCTTATAGGCGCTGTGGTATTCGCCAGAGAAGAGCTGCCGCGAGAGCCCGCGCGCCTTAATCTCCACTTTGCGCACCTTGCGCAGTATTTCGTTGCTGTTTTCGTTCATCGTTGTTGGGGTCGAACCTCACTAATCCGCTTTATTAAAACGTACCTTTCTTATTTGTCTCACCCTCAGCCATCATTCTCATCTCTCTTCTCTCCGCCCATCATCAAGGCACATCTACGCGGTTCAGTATCTCGTTCACCATCTCTTCCGTAGTCACATTCTCGGCCTCAGCCTCATAGGTCAGTCCCACACGGTGACGCAATACATCCATTGCCACGGCACGCACGTCCTCGGGGATGACATAGCCGCGACGTTTCATGAAAGCGTATGCCTTGGAGGCCAGAGCCAGATTGATGCTGCCGCGGGGCGATGCACCATAGCTTATCATGCCCTTCAGCTTCTGCATGCCGTACTCCTCCGGATAACGGCTGGCGAAGATGATGTCGGTAATGTAGTTCTCTATCTTCTCGTCCATATAGACTTCGCGCATGACGCTGCGAGCGCGCAGGATGTCCGCCGGCTGCAGGATGGGACGCTGCTCCATCTTCACGCCTGCCAACTGCTGGTGCAGGATGGTGCGTTCCTCGTCCTTCTGCGGATAACTGATGACAACTTTAAGCATAAAACGGTCCACCTGAGCCTCGGGCAGCGGATAAGTACCCTCCTGCTCTATGGGGTTCTGCGTAGCCATAACGAGGAAAGGCTCGTCGAGGCGGAACGTCTCCTCTCCTATCGTCACCTGACGCTCCTGCATGGCCTCCAGCAACGCACTCTGCACCTTGGCAGGAGCACGGTTTATCTCGTCGGCAAGAATGAAGTTGGAGAAGATGGGTCCTTTCTTGACACTGAAAGACTCACTCTTCTGACTGTAAATCAGGGTACCCACAAGGTCGGCGGGCAGCAGGTCGGGGGTGAACTGTATGCGGCTGAATTTGGCATCGATGGCCTTGGCAAGCGTCGTAATGGTCAGCGTCTTGGCCAATCCCGGCACACCTTCGAGCAGTATATGCCCGTTGCTGAGCATGCCTATCAGCAGGCTCTCCACCATGTGTTTCTGCCCCACTATCTGCTTGCGCAGCTCCATGGTCAGCGCATCAACGAAAGCACTCTCGCGCTCGATGCGTTCATTCAGTTCTTTAATATCGACAGTCTCGTTCATATTACGATTGTGTTTATGTTCTTTTTTTTACTATTTCATTAAAAATTAACGACACACGTTTTTTCTTATTGCTTTTTAAGTTTTTTTAGCACTCTCTATCGGCCTAAAGCAATTCCTCTATCAGCCACAAGCGGTTAGAATTGGAACCCTTGACAAGGATAGTACGGTCAGCATACTGTTGACCCGCGACATACCGTATCAGTTGCTCTGTATCCGCCACCCATACCACATTGGCGACATCCTCATTCTGAACAAAAGAGAACTCATCGCCTACAAAAAGCGCACTCTCGAAGCCGCCAGACATCACCTGCTCATACAGCCGCCGGTGCTCTTCTGCCGACACCTTGCCCAACTCACGCATAGCACCGAGTATCACCATCTTGTGCGGCATATCAATCTTCTTAAAATTATCTACCGCCACACGCATGCTCGACGGATTGGCGTTGTAGCAGTCCAGCAGCAATCGGTTTCGTCCTGTCTCCTTATACTGCGAGCGGTTATTGGATGGCATATACGCCTCTATGGCCTCCTTCACCCCAAAAGGCTCGACACCGAAATGCAGACCTACGGCAGCAGCAGCCATAGCGTTATCAAAATTGTAGCCGCCCACCAAATGCGACTGTATGGTATATACAACGTCGTCTTGCTCTATGTAGAACCGCATATAGGGGTCGCTGCTCATCAACGACCCTTTGACGGCGGCATTCTCCGACTGCCCGTAGGTAACAAGGCTTACCGCACCCTCGGCAGCATCAAAATCCGTCAGCGGGTAGTTGGGCAGATAGCCCGGCACGGGCGACTCCACAGCAGGCACCTCGCACACCTTGCAGGCCTCATCCATAAGCCGTTCGTTGTCGGCACTAACAAAGATAGTGCCTCCTACAACAGACAAGTGCCGATAGAGCTCCGTCTTCGTACGCACAACCCCCTCCAACGAGCCGAAACCCTCCAAGTGAGCACATCCCACATTGGTTATCAATCCACAGGTAGGCATCGCTATGGCACACAGCGCCTCTATCTCGCCAGGATGGTTTGCTCCCATCTCCACAATCATAATATCGGTATCGGCAGGCATAGAGAGCAACGTCAGCGGCACACCGATATGGTTGTTATGGTTGCCCGTGGTAGCATGGACTCGATAGCGCATAGACAGCACCTCGCGCACCAGCTCCTTGGTGGTAGTCTTGCCGTTGGTACCAGTGATACCTATGACGGGTATGCTGATTTGCTGACGGTGATAGCGCGCCAACTCCTGCAACGTCAGCAAAACATCGTCCACTACCACGCATCGGTCGTCAACCTTGTAGCGTTCATCATCTATCACGCATAGCGCTGCCCCTTTGGCAAGGGCCTCGCCAGCAAAAGCATTGCCATCATACGTCGCACCGCGAAAGGCAAAAAAGATACATCCCTCACTAATCTGCCTCGTGTCGGTAGTGACACAGCGAGAGCGCAGATAATGGGCATAAAGAAGTTCTATAAGCGTATTTTTCATAACGAATACCACTTCTTGGTTATACATCAAACAAAATGGATTCTATTTTCCATTATGACACTAACTTTTATATCACTGCAAAAACTATTACGATAGCAATAATTGCAAGAATTGATACCAATCCCAACGTTCGTTCTGAGTTATACACATCAACTGGCATATCTCGTGGCATCGTGTCTATCTTTGGGGCAATCGTCTGATTGCATAATGGAATAAAATCTTCTGGCTCAGAAACGTTACAACCATTGACAGATACGGAATAAACATAAAGATATTCATTTTCATTAAACACTTTGTCCATTCTATAATCAAGCGTATAACTTAAAGTATTGCCATCCTCATTCTTATATCGTGATGTATAAGAATATACATAATCATTGCCCAGTACCGTATTGTACCCGCCATGTGAATCATACGAAATTCCAGCAACATGTAAATTATTCTTGTTAGAATTATCCTCACCTGACTTTACAAAACCCTTTTCAGCAAGAGTGGAGTCTATTTCATCCAAAGAACGAACAAACTGATTCGCAGATGTTACATATACCGTTTGCGTACAGCCAGATAACATAAGTGCCAACACACAAACACACAACAATATAGAATATTTCATAACATATTTAAGTTATATGAGCCTTTTGATTAATCACGCTTTCTTCGTTCGTGAGTCAGTCCAATGTCCAATATATCATCTACATAAGTTTTATTTACTATTAATTTTACCTTGCACTGACCATGTCTGCATCAGTTTTTGGGGGATATTCACCATATTATTCTTAATACCAAATCTCTATAATCTAAAAATACAGCCTATAAAAATAGGCTGTATTCTTATTTATATCCTTGTTTACCACTATTTGATATTCGGCTCTTCGAGACCGAGGTGTTTCTTCTTATCAACGGCTTTGAGGTAGATGCCTATCAAGAGGGCGGCAACGCCGAGGCAAGCGAGCATGACGAGTGCCCAAGTATAATTAAGGTTGTGTGGGTCATCGACACCGGGGTTGGTGTTGGTGAGCACCTTGCCGATGAGAAGTGGGAAGAGCCAGAGACCGATGTTCTGTATCCAGAAAATCAAGGCGTAAGCAGAACCGATGATTTTCTCGTCCACCAGCTTCGGCACCGAAGGCCAGAGGGCTGCGGGCACCAGCGAGAAGGAAGCACCAAGCACAAGAATTGTGACGTATGCCACAACGACACCACCGACGGCATTGCCCTTGAACATAGGCAGCACGAAAGCAAACGTCAGATGGCAGAGCACCAAGAGGATGGAACCAATCATGAGCATCGACGCAGCCTTACCCTTGTGGTCAACATAGTTGCCAAGGATAGGGGTGATGGCAACAGCCAATAACGGGAACACGGCGAAGATGGTCTCGGCAGTGCCGCGCATGAAGCCCATATAGCAGTAAACCACAAGCGCAACGATAGCCACAGCCATAAGGCCGTATTTCAACCCTTTGTTTTTCGAGAAGTTGCTTGCAAAAGCACATACAGCCACGAGGAGCATCACGCAGTATTGTATGATGGTCACGCTGCTGCCGCCCCAGAAGGTGCTGGGGTCAGCCTCGGTGAGGGTGAGGTTGCACTGCAACATATTGACAGCGTATTTCTGGAAGGGGAAGATAGCACTATAGTAGAGCACGCAGAGCAGAGCCACGAGCCAGAAACCAAGGCTGGAGAAAATCTTGCCGATGTCGCTGATTTTGAACGGGTCGTCCTTCTCCTCGGCTTCGCCGGTCTGAGCATCGAGCTTCTTGTCCATAAAGAAATAGGTGACGAACATGATAAGGGCTATACAGAGCAGCACAACGCCGAAGGCTACGGAGCGGCTAACATTGACCTCGCCACCCAACTTAGCGAAATAGGGAGAGAAAATCATGCAGGTGGCAACGCCAAGACGTGCCAGAGCCATCTCGGAACCCATAGCCAAAGCCGTCTCACGACCTTTGAACCATTTAACAATGCCACGGCTCACCGTAATGCCCGCCATCTCGGCACCACATCCGAAAATCATAAAGCCTATAGCAGCCAGCTTGGCCGAAGCAGGCATACCACGATAAAAAGGCGATACGCCCAGCTCGTCAAAGCCTGGGATGTAGTTAAGGTTGTTGGTGAACCATGTCTCAAGGCTGCTACCCATAAAGGATTCGCTAATTGCATAGTACTTTATCAGACCGCCGATGAGCATCACCGCACCAGAAAGGACAGCAGTGAAACGAACGCCCATCTTGTCAAGGATAATACCAGCAAAGATGAGGAAGAACACAAAGACGTTCAGAAACGTCTCAGCGCCCTGCATTGTGCCAAAGGCTGTTGAATCCCACCCGCGGGTTGACTCCATAAGGTCTTTGATGGGCGAAAGGATGTCCATAAAGATATAGGCACAGAACATGGCTAATGCCAGAAGCAAGAGGGCAGCCCATCGCATGGCCGCACTGTCACGCATTGTTTTTTTTATGGTTTCTGTCATAGTATTTTGGTTTTTATATTTTTTTAAGTTTTCAAGACGGTATTCTGTCATTAACGAAATGCAAAAATACAAAAAAAATGTAATTTTGCATATTTAATAGATACTAACATACAAACTATAACACTACAAATCATGAAACAATTACTGTATTTACTAACGCTCTGTATAGCAGGTTTTAACACAATTTCTGCAAGCCCTGTTGACGAGCAGCGCGCCATGCGCGTAGGCGAGGCTTTTTTGAGCTCCCGAGGATGCAAATCGCTACAACTGAAAAACATAGATAGTAAAGGCATTTTTCCGCACCTTTTTGTTTTTTCATCCCCCAATTCATTTGTTATAGTGTCTGCCGACGATGCGGCACTCCCCATCCTCGGCTATTCCACCAACAACAGCATAACCCTCAGCAGGATGCCAGCACATGTGGAGCTATGGTTGCAAAGCTATGACAAACAGATAGCCTACGCCCAAGCCAACGGCATCACTGCCAATGAGATGACGAGCAGCGAGTGGGATAACATAGAGCGGGGACGCATTAAGTCTGCCAAAGGCGGCGTGGAGCCACTCTTGGAGACAGCATGGGGGCAAGGCGCACCATACAACGACATGTGCCCCTACGACGAGCAACACAACGACAACGCCGTGACGGGATGCGCCGCAACAGCTATGGCTCAGATTATGCGATACTACGAATATCCTGCCCACGGCAAAGGCAGCAACAGTTACAACAGCGAGCGATACGGCACCATCAGCGCCGATTTTGCCTCTGCCACATACGACTGGTATAACATGAAGAGACAAATAAAGGCTAATGGCATCAAAGCTCAACGCGACGCCGTTGCCCTGCTGATGTACCACTGTGGCGTGTCGGTCAATATGGACTACAACGTGTCGGCCGAGGGCGGCAGCGGCTCACGCACAGACTACGCCATGATGGCTCTGGTGAACAATTTCGGCTATCGCGACTACAACAACCGCCCTATAACCGTAGAAAACAATTTCATGTCTCGTGACGACGTGAACAACGAAAGATGGCATGCCACCCTGCAACGCGAACTGAACAACGGCCGCCCGATGTTCTATGTAGGCTACGGCAACGAATCAGGCCACGCATGGGTATGCGATGGATACGACGAAAACAGCAAATATCACATGAATTGGGGTTGGAGCGGCTACGGCAACGGCTTCTACGTCATGAACGCGCTCAACCCAGGCAGCGAAGGAATAGGCAGTGGCGGCAGCAGCCAATTCAACGAAATGAACCACATCATCTTTGGTCTCATCCCTGCCGACGACTTACGCGTGCCAGCCAGCCACATACCCGTCTCTGTAGATGGCGACAGCATCACGATACACGTATTCCCATCAAGTAGCTCCTCACGCTGGAACGCCACCACCGAAGCATCGTGGCTGCATCTCACCGCATCGTCGGGCGAGGGCGAGGGCGGACGCTACAACCTCAGCTTCTACGTAGATACCAACACCACCAATGAAGAACGTAGTGCCACCATCATCGTCAAACAGGGCGGACAGCAAATCCCCGTAACCGTTTACCAGTATAGCTGCGGGGCAGTCTCCTCACTGCCTTACATCGAAGGCTTCGAAGGTATGACAACCTCATGCTGGCACACCATCACGGTAGATGGCTCCAGCGACTCGTCTTTCGGACTTACAGACAACAGCAACGGCATCGCCGAAGGCGAACAAGCTCTACAGTTTGTATATAGCAAGGGCGAACCGACACGGCGTCAATATCTCATAAGCCCCGAACTCAACTTCGGCCAAGCGGTGCAGATGACTTTCCGCTATCGCCGCCAATGGAGCTACAACGAGCGTTTCCTCGTCCTCTACTCCACCACCGACGATGACCCATCCAGCTTCATATACTATGTCGGCAATGGGTATATGGATAATGCCGACTGGCATACCTTCTCTGCGCTCATCCCCTCCGAGGCACGCCATGTGGCTGTAGTCTATGAAAACCCCGGCTTCGAAGGACGCACATGGACTATCGATGACATCAATTTCAACACCACAGAGACTCCCGAGGCACTCATAAGCACTTTCCCATACTCGCAATCATTTGATGCCGACAACGACGGCTGGAAAGCCATGAGCCGCAACACCGAGAATATGGAACTCAACAATATAACGGTTTACAACCAAGCCCACTCGCCACGTTCCGTATTCCGCTTTACCGCCAAATATTCTGCTGCCGACAAATGGCAATATCTCATCTCACCTCGTCTCGCACTCGGCAACAACGCCACTTTCTCCTTCTACTACCGCCACAGCAGCAGCGGCACCGAACGTTTCGTCGTCCTCTATTCCACTACAGGCAGCACGCCCGAATGTTTCATTCCCATAGGCGATACCATTGAGACAGCCACCACCGAATGGACACAGCACTCCGTAGCCTTGCCCACCGAAGCACGCTATGTGGCAATCCTTTATTGCCCATCCAACGGCAAGTTCCTATATATAGACGACATAGAGATTGATGCCGAATCAACAGAACCGTCGGCAATAGACGACATAAGCATCTCCCTAATGGACATCAGCGTGCGCCAACGCACCATCTCCGTCACAACACCATCACCCACAACGCTGACCTTCTACACCATCGATGGCCGTCAGCTGCAACGCAACAGCAACACCACTCATGCCTCCTTCACAGCACCTGCGGCAGGCGTTTACATAGTAAAACCTGCCAACTCGTCAGCACGCAAAATTATGGTATTCTAATTGTTTCAGCTTTTTTTAGTACAATACTCTAATACCATACAAACAGTATTTAACACCCTTTTGAACGGTATTCAAACACCTTCTTAACTATAATCGCCATACAAATCCGCCAAACAACAACCCCCAATTCTTCAATATGTTACAACGCATTCAAACCGTCTATCTTTTCTTCGCAGTCTTTGCCTTCTGTCTCGCATTCTTCTTCCCCATAGCGCGCTATGCGGCACCCATCGAACAGACACACCAGACCGTGAAGTCCGAACTCAACCTAATACCCAAAACCGTTGCCTCCGACGGCATCGACATGGCTCAAGGGCTGTCAGAATATGTCTATCCCACCGAAAAGGGATTCATCAAGACATGGCCTCTCGTAACGCTCATTGTGCTTTGCATGGCCATCGCTGCCATCAGCATTGCCCTCTTCTCCAACAGAGTATTACAAATGCGCATAGTAGCCTGCGGCTTCATGCTCGGCGTGGTGTACATCTTTCTTGTATTCATCTGGGCTGTTGATGCCTACGGCAAAGCCTTCAGCTCTATAATAGGTGCCGCCGAACCAGCCGTAACATGGAGCATCGGCACATGGGCTCCCGTGGCAGGCACCATCCTCATGTTCCTCGCCCAACGCGCCATTCGCAGCGACGAGATGAAAGTGCGCTCCGCCGACCATCTGCGCTAATCCCTAACACGACTGACAACATGACACTTCAGTTTGACAGATTAGAACAACTGCCCGACATCGCGCGCCGGCTGCTCCACACCTATGCCGATGAGCGTTTCTTCGCCTTTTTCGGCAACATGGGGGTCGGCAAAACAACGCTTATCAAGGAGATATGCCATCAGCTGGGAGTGAGCGACAACGTATGCAGCCCCACCTTCGCCATAATCAACCAGTATGCCCTGCCCAACGGAGACCCAATGTATCACTTCGACTTCTACCGCCTCAAGAATGCTGACGAAGCCTACGACATTGGCTACGAAGAATATTTCTACTCCGGCAACTACTGCTTTACCGAATGGACCGAGAAGATAGAACAACTCCTGCCAGACCACTATTTGCGCATAGACATTGTCGAGAAAAACGGACAACGCACACTTACGGCAACCGTCATAGAACACTAACAATCAAACAACAAACTTTTTGCCACATACTAAAAAACTACAACCAAAGTGAAAGAATCTGAAGTATTAGCACGTCTGGCTGCCGAAGCCATAGACAATAAGAAAGGTATCGACATCTCTATCCTCGACCTTCGCAACATAGCATCAGCACCTGCTGAGTTTTTCGTCATTGCCTCAGGCAATGTACCGTCCCACGTCAGTGCCATGAGCGATGCCGTACACGAAATGGTGAAGAAAGCTCTCGGCATCAATCCATCTAAGGTGGAGGGCTACGCCAATGCCGAATGGATTCTGATGGACTATTTCGATGTCGTAGTCCATATCTTCCAAAAGGACAAACGCGACTTCTACCGCCTCGACCAACTGTGGGAAGACGGCAATAAAATCCAACTATAATCCAACCCTTTCAGCATTATGACTACAAAAGAAAAGAAATTCTAATACTGCTGAGACATCAATCCAGCCTTAATAATTCGTTTTACATACAACAACAGCATCCTATGCCACAACAACAGCAGAACAACCAAAACCAGCCACAGCAGCCTCCACGCTCACCACAGTCTAAGGGCTCTATAATAATGTATATTATCTATGCCGTCATTGTCATCGGATTGGGCAGCCTGCTCCTCTCCGGAAGCGGCAGCAACACCAAAGAAATAGACTGGGACCGCTTTGTCGCCATCATAGAGCATGAGGACTACGAGAAAATAATCGTCGTCAATGAGGAATATGCCGAAGTATATATAAGCGACAAAGGCATGCAGCGCGACACCTCCTACCGCGAGCTCTATGCGCGCACCATCACCGGACAGCGTGCCGTAGAACGCGGCCACTACACCTTCAACAGTGTGGGTTCTCTCGAGCACTTCGACCGCCTGCTCGACCGCATAGAGCAGGAAACCGGCTGCCATGTAACCTACTCCATCGAGCAACGCTCCAACACTTGGCGCGAAATCCTCGTACTCTTTGGACCCTTCGTCCTCATCATTCTTTTCTTCTTCTTCATGAGCCGCTCAGCAACACGCCAGATGGGCGGCGGCGGTGGCGGCATCTTCGGCGTAGGCAAATCCCGCGCCAAGATGTATGACGGCAAGACACCCACCAACATCACTTTCAAGGATGTCGCCGGTCTGGCAGGAGCCAAAGAAGAGGTGATGGAAGTGGTGGACTTCCTCAAGAACCCCAAACGCTACACCGACCTCGGCGGCAAGATTCCTAAGGGTGTACTCCTCGTAGGCCCTCCGGGCACCGGCAAGACGCTCCTCGCCAAAGCCGTGGCAGGCGAAGCCAACGTGCCCTTCTTCTCGCTTTCGGGCAGTGACTTCGTCGAGATGTTTGTCGGCGTAGGTGCCTCGCGTGTACGAGACCTCTTTGACGATGCCAAGAAGAAAGCACCTTGCATAATCTTCATCGATGAGATTGACGCTGTCGGACGCGCCCGCGGCCACAACGGATTCAGCAACGCCAACGACGAACGCGAAAACACCCTCAACGCTCTTCTCACCGAGATGGACGGCTTCAGCAGCGGCACCAACGTCATCGTCATGGCTGCCACCAACCGCGCCGACGTGCTCGACAAAGCCCTGCTTCGCGCCGGACGCTTCGACCGCCAAATCTATGTCGAACTGCCCGACATCGAAGAACGCAAAGCCATATTCAAAGTCCACATGAAAGGGCTGAAGATTTGCAAAGAGGGCGACGGCAAAATAAATCGCAGCTTCCTCGCAAAACAGACACCCGGATTCTCTGGTGCCGACATCGCCAACGTATGCAACGAGGCAGCCCTCGTGGCGGCACGCAAGAACAAGAAAAACATCGAGAAACAGGACTTCCTCGATGCCATAGACCGTATCGTCGGCGGACTGGAGAAACGCACCAAAGTGCTAACCGACCACGAGAAACACACCATAGCACATCACGAGTCGGGGCACGCTTCCGTCAGTTGGCTGCTGCGTTGGGCAAGCCCGCTGGTCAAGGTAACCATTGTGCCTCGCGGCAAAGCACTGGGAGCAGCATGGTATCTGCCCGAAGAAAGACAGATTACCACCTACGAGCAGATGTACGACGAGATGACATCACTCATGGCAGGCCGCGCTGCCGAAGAGACTTTCTACGGCAAAATCAGCACCGGAGCACTCAACGACATCGAACGCGCCACCAAGATGGCTCACGCCATGGTGGCTTACTATGGCATGAGCCCCGAAATAGGCAACGTCAGTTTCTACGACTCCACCGGCCAAAACGAGTATGGTTTCTCCAAACCCTTCAGCGAAGAGACCAACCGCAAGATTGACGCCGAGGTACACCGCATTGTGGAATCTGCCTATCAGCGTGCACTCTCGCTCATCGCCGAACACCGCGACCAAATAGAACAACTTGCAACACAACTGTACGAGAAAGAGGTACTCTTCCGCGAAGACCTTGAACGCATCTTCGGTCAGCGCCCGTGGGAAGCCGACCAAAGCAATGACCTCAACCGCAGCAACACCTCCGACAACACCAACGATGAGGCCGCCAGCGACAACGACGAGGCAGAGGAGGTCGCCGCTACAACCAAAGAGAGCGAAAACGCTACAGACAAAGAGGACGACACCGCCACGCCAGAAAACAAAGACTAAAATCTATCCCTCACATCGTCAGTCACTAAAAGAAACTCTCGCCGTTACACATTAACGACTTTTCTATCACCATTAAACACCATCACGCATCGTGAAGAATTTTTGGATACGCACACTCTCAGCCACTGTCTATGCTGCGCTTTTCGTGTTCTGCATCTACGCCACGAAGATATTTGAAGATGTAGAAATAGGTGCCATGTTTTTCATCGCCTTTACGCTCTTCGTAACCGTTGGCGGCACGTTTGAATTCTTCCGCATTGTTGAGATGCAAGGAGCCAAGCCCATGCGTACAATAGGCTACATCACAAGCATACTGACATGCCTCGTAGTAAGCCTTGCATCTATGTGCAAAAATGGCACAGAGTATAATATCTACAGTACATTTATTGTCATCTACGCCGTTCTGCTATTCCTACTCGTTCCCACACTGCTCATCGCTCAACTATGGAGAATGTCCGACCAGCCTATTCGTGACATAACCTACACCCTCTTCCCAGCCATATACATTGGTTTGCCTCTCGGTCTCATGCCTATTACTGCTGCAACATCGCCAAACCTTATGATGTCCATCCTTGCACTCGTGTGGATTAACGATTCTTTTGCCTACATAGGTGGCTCGCTCTACGGCAAACACAAGATGTGGCCTCGCCACTCCCCCGGCAAGACGTGGGAAGGAACGGCAACAGGTGTCGTCATCGCCTGTCTCGTTGCCGTATTCGTCGGACCCCTCTTTGTCAAAGAACCCGAGATTCATTGGAGCCTTTGGCTGGCCATAGCACTCATTTGCAGCATTATCGGTACTCTTGGCGACCTCGTAGAATCTATGCTCAAGCGTTCCGTAGGTCTTAAAGACAGCGGCAACATCATGCCGGGACACGGAGGCTTTCTCGACCGCTTCGACAGCCTGCTCATCATCATGCCTTTCATCGTGGCTTTACGCATTATATGTAGGATATAGCGACCGAAACTAAACACCTTTTTTCATCTACATCTTAAACACTCGACATTCTAACACAGGAACAGATTATTAAACCATTTTTTCAGAAAAACAACCATATAGCAACCATGAAAATCCACAAAGAAGGACGCAAAATTATTCTAATCTCCTTGGCAGTAGTCCTGCTCATCTATGCTGCCATGATTTTCTTTATCAAAGAGTGGACCTTCTTCCACGGCCTGTTCTTATGCATCCTGTTTGTAGCATGGGTAGCCGTATCGCTCTTCTTCCGCATCCCTCGCCGCATTTTCACCGAGGACGAGCAGCAACTCATCTCGCCTGCCGACGGCACCATAGTGACCATCGAAGAGGTCTTTGAGAAAGAGTATATCAAAGAAGAATGTCTGCAGATAAGCATCTTCATGAGTGGCACCGACGTGCACGTCAACCGCTACCCTTGCGACGGCGTTGTGGAATATGCCAAATACCACCGCGGCAACTATTTCATCGCCTCCTATCCCAAGAGCAGCGACCTCAACGAGCGCACTACGGTAGGCATGCGCCTGCCCGACGGACAGAAGATTGCCATACGCCAAGTGGCTGGCACTATGGCTCGTCGCATTGTATGCTACGCTCGCGAAGGCGAACATGTAAAACAAAACCAAGAAATGGGATTCATCAAATTCGGCTCGCGCATCGACCTTTTCATTCCCAAGACGTTCGAGGTAAACGTTGACTTGCAGGACCGCGTACGCAACGCCGTGAGCCCCATAGCACGCATTATGCCTATTGCCGCTGAACAGGCAAGCGAATAAAACACACCAATTATATCGTTTTCAACATCCATCCTTTCATCAAGTATCACCATGCACATAGGGAGGCAGCCATGAACGACCTCGCTCAACAAATACTCTACGAGGATAACCATCTGATAGTGCTCAACAAAAGGGCAGGACAGATTGTTCAAGGCGACCGTACCGGCGATCGCTGCATGGCCGACGAGATTAAGCTCTTCATCAAGCAGCGCGACAACAAGCCCGGCAACGTATTCTGTGGCGTCATCCATCGTCTCGACCGCCCTGTAAGCGGCGTTGTCGTCTTTGCCAAAACCAGCAAAGCCCTCGCTCGAATGAATGAGATGGTCAAGCAGCGCGACTTTCACAAAACATATTGGGCTATCTCGCGCAACCGTCCCGACCCCACCGAAGGCTCCCTATGCCACTATCTGCTGCGCAACGAGCGACTGAACAAAAGCTTCGTCGTCGCCCCTAACACCCCCGATGCCAAAGAGGCACGTCTCGACTATCGCCTGCTCGCCACCTCCTCTGGCGGCTACAACCTCATAGAGATAAACCTCCACACCGGCCGCCACCACCAGATACGATGCCAACTCGCGTACATAGGATGCCCCATACGAGGCGACCTCAAATATGGAGCCCCTCGCTCCAATCCCGATGGCAGTATCTCGCTCCACGCTCACGCCGTCAGTTTTCAGCACCCCGTAAGCCACGAACCAATAACCATCACGGCACCGTGGGATGATGCAAAAATATTCAACCTATGAGACATCTTTTCATACTATTCGTGCTCTCACTCATCACGCTCGCCTCTTCGGCACAACAACTTGTAGTGAAGCGCAACAGCATACGGGGAGCCGTCATGCAGCTCTCCACACCCATGCCGACAACCACAACCACACAATATCTCGGCCACACATACTCCATGCTTTCGCTCCCCTCAGCATCCCACACCAACAATGTGGGGCTGCCGCAACTGCCATGCTTCTCGCGCATCATAGAGATACCCGTTTGTGGCAACATCAAGCTCTCTGCCTCCACTGCCGACAGCATCACCGTCTCCGTAGCCGACCTCGGCATCAGCCACCCTCTGCTACCCTCCCAGCCCCACCGCCGGCGTACCGACACCACTCCACTCACGCTGTTCATAGACCACGCAGCTTATGATGCCGACACCACATTGTGCGCCGGCATCGCCAACATCGAGATACTCGGCATCGCACGCAGCCATCGTCTCGCACGCCTCACCATCTATCCCGTTGCCTACAACCCACAACGCCAACAACTCACCGTACGACGAAAAATAGACATACAAATCGACTATATAAACGCCGATGACAAAGCCACCGCTGCCCTCGCACAGCAGGCATCGCCAGTCCTGCCAGCACCATCCCACTTCATCCCGCTCACCAAACCCTCCAAAAGGCTGCAGTCGCAGGCTCCACTACGCTACCTCATCGTTGCTCATTCCATGTTCCGCGGACAGCTTGACGAGTTCATCGCTTGGAAACGACGACAGGGATTCATCACCGACATAGCCTATACCGATGACCCCGAGGTTGGCACCTCCAACAGCGACATTGCCGCCTACATACGTCGCCAATACACCAACGCCTCCGCCGCCCTACCAGCACCCTCCTACCTACTCCTCGTGGGCGACCACGAGCAGATAAGTGCCTTCAGCAGTCGCACCGGACACTACGAGATTGGCACCAATCACATCACCGACCTCTATTTCGCCGAATGGACAGACGACTTCATCCCCGACTGCCTCTACGGACGACTGTCGGCAACCAACGCCGACGAACTGCAGGCTCAAATCAGCAAGATACTGCTATATGAGCAATACGCCTTTGCCGACGACAGCTACCTCCAGCGCGCCACCGTCATTGCCGGCGTGGACGACGAATTTAGCAGCCGATACTGTAACCCCGCCATGGACTATGCCGCCGCTCGCTACTACACCACCGCCAACGGATTCAGCAACCTCTCCTACTACCGTTACAACAACAACAGCTTCCCCCCGTCTATAACCATCACAGGCCTCTCTACCAACAACGCCGCCGCTGGCGAACTGCAATCACTCTACAACGAGGGACAAGGCATCATCAACTACTCAGGGCACGGACTCACCAATGGTTGGAGCAATCCCAGTTTCAAAGTCAATAATGCCGCCACTATGACAAACTACGGCATGCCAAGCATCATGATAGGCAACTGCTGCCTCTCCAACCACTTCAACACCGATGTATGCCTTGGCGAAGCACTCATGCGTCGTAGCGACAACGCGGGAGCCGTAGCCTACATAGGTGCTACCAACGACACCTATTGGGATGACGATTTCTTCTGGTGCGTAGGCTTCCGCGAGTTTGTGTACTACGACATGTTCGCCGACGGCGCCGTATATGATGCCGACCACCTCGGCATGTACGACCGACTCTTCCACACCGCCAACGAACCCTTTGCCGAACGCTATACCACTATGGGCGCCATGATTCATGCCGGCAACATGGCAGTGAGCGAAGACATCGAATATGCAGAATACGCCGACTACTACTGGGAAATCTACAACCTCTTGGGCGACCCATCTCTGTCGCCCTGGCTCGGACGCCCACGCCAGATGACGCTCGACTATCAGCAACCCATCAGCCGCAACGCCGAATCTATTGCCGTAACCACAGAGCCCTACGCCTATATAGCCATCACCACAGCCGATGGCTCGCGCGTCATATCTGCAGCCTTTGCCGATGCCGACGGCCATGCAGTCCTCTCCAACGACCCGACAGTGGCCGACACTATCATCAACATCGTGGCTTCTGCACAAAACCGCATCACCGCCTTCGGCTCCATAGAGCTATCTTTCGACACCAACCTACAAATGAGCGTCACCAACCTACGCATAAACAATGCCATAGCTGGCGACACCGTCGATTTCTCCTTCTCTCTCCACAACCTCTCCGACAACACCCTACGCAATGTCAACTACACCTTGCGAGGCAATCCGCTCCATATAGAGCCACTCAGACCTAACGAGTATATTGACAGCATCGCACCACACACCGCAGCACACATAGAGCATCGCTGCCACAGCATCCTTGCCTCCACCATACCCGACCAGACCATTGTGCCACTCACCATGCAGTTCATCGCCGACACCATTGTCTCCTCTTGCACCATCCGAATGACCGTCAACGCACCGCGCTTTAGCATAAAAAACCACATAGTCCACGGCATTGTTAAGCCCGGAAACGGGCTCGAAATAGACCTCACGCTCGCCAACATCGGCCATGCCGACGCTCAAAACTTCTCCTGCGCTATACGCCAGCCCTACGACCTCGCTGTGGCTACAGAGCCCCCGATAGCCGTAAACATCCTACGGCAAAATGAAACTATCGAGGTCCACTACCGCCTCACTATAAACAGCGAGGCACACTTGCTCAGAGAGCTGCCACTTCAACTGGTCATCCTCCAGCAGGGCGAAGAGATACAAAGCATCCCGCTGACCATACCAATCTACAGCGACGACTTCGAGAGTGGCGACTTCTCCGCTCTCAACTGGCAGAACAGCACCTCCTACCCGTGGGTCGTCATCGACACCTTATCCTACCACGGTGACCGCTGTGCACGCTCCTACCCCAACCTGCCCAACTCAAGCAAATCGACCCTCACCCTGCCTTTCGAAGCCAAGAACAACGACAGCGTGACATTCTTCTACCGCACCGCCAGCGAGCGCGGCATCGACAAGCTGATTGTCTCCATCGACGGTAACACGCTACTCACCGCCAGCGGCATAGACCCTCAGTGGCATCGTGCCGCACTCCCCGTAGCTGCCGGCTTCCATGTCATCACGTTCACCTACTCTAAAGACGATGCCTACGCCACCGTGGACGACTGTGTTTGGATTGACGCACTATTCCTGCCCGACACATCCTCCCAGACCACCATCCACACCATCGACACCATCTGTCAGGGTAGCGAATACTCGTTCTACGACCAGTCCATCAACACCGACACCACAGGCTACCTCCACCTCTCCTTCACGAGCAACGACACCGCCTATCACACCTCCCTCCTCATCCTGCCACACCCCTCGCTGCACATAGTATCTACCGACACCAGCGTGCTCCCCGGACAGTCCACCTTCATCACCGCTCGCGGCGCCAGCACCTACCTCTGGAACACCGGTCAAACCTCCGCCACCATCGAAGTGGCTCCTACCGACACCACCACCTACACCGTCATAGGCTTCCTCGCCTCCTGCACCGACACAGCCTCCATCACCATAGGCATTCGCCCGCTCTCCATAGACGGCATCACGTCATCTGCTCCCTCCATCTACCCCAACCCCACCACATCGTCCGTCACCATCGTGGCAGACAACCTCACCGCCATGACGCTAACCGACCTCTATGGCCGCACGCTCATCACCCAAACCATCCACGACAGTTTCAACTCACACAGTCTCAACCTCGCCCACCTGCCCAACGGGCTTTACCTCTTACACCTCTCCTCTCCTGCATATACCTCGATACATAAAATAACAAAACAGTAATCACCTATGACAAATATTGACAACCTCAAAGAGAAATTCTACAATATCATTATGGACCTCGTGGTCAACGACGAGCAGTCTCCCTACAACCAGATGCTACGCAAAACACTCGATATCGACATTGACTATTTCAACAATATCTCACGCGACTGCGAGACTATCCCCGACGAGCTTAACTTCGAACTAAAAGAAAAAGTCGTCAATGACTTCTCCGTCATGGCCGACACACTCTACAACGACAACCTGACCCATGCCATCCTGAACGAGATATACAAAAGCGAGAACAACAACTTCACGCCCGACATGCACTCGCCACTCCTCGAGAGCATACGCACAGCCATAACCCTTGTAGAGAAATGGGTCAATGCCTACTCGGACACCTATATTGACCAACAACGCCTGCAACGCCTTTTTGAGGAAGCCAAACGACGCACCCTCATAGAACGCCTCCTGAACAACAACAAAGCCGACATCATAGCCTTTCATCACGCACTGATGGACAACACCGTGTGGGCATGTAAGCGTCTGATAAAGGAGCGCACGCTGTCTTATCTTAACAACCTGCAAGAGCACATATCCAACCTCGACATACAGACTACGGCTACCATCGATAACGACACCACCTATACGCCGCATCCCATTGACACCAGCGACATACATCTATCCGACGAACTGATGCAACTGGTAGAGCAGATGGCTGAGAACACCCACGAGGTATGGGCTGCCACACGCATCAGCCAAGGATGGAGCTATGGCACCGAACGTGACGACGCACGCAAACTGCACCCCTGCCTCATTGCTTACAACCAACTGCCAGAAGACGAAAAGACCTACGACCGCAACACCAGCATCGAAGTCCTAAAACTTATACTGAAACTCGGTTTCAAAATTAGCAGGTAACGAAAAGCGTATCGTGAATTGACAAAAATTATCGAATTTATAAATCTAATAACAATGGAAAAATACGCTATTCTTTACACATTTAAGGACACCATTCCCGTACTCTGCAATTCCGAGTTACTACAGACGGCTCAAAACGCAACAACCAATGGTTCCGAATCAACCAAGATAATTTGTGATACCATCGTACTGATTGTACTCATCGCTGCCGTATGCATACTGCTATTGAACATATACAATCGAATATGCGAGAATTACAAAAACCGAAAGAAAAACGAATCAGATTTGCTACATAAACACTACAATCAATACATCGAACTCTGCAACAAACTGCTAGAATACGAAAAAGAACAAAAAGAGCAAGCGACTACGGCTTCCGAATACAAATCACAACTCATGGATATGATAGACTACGAAAAAAAGTGTTTCGGTATTCCCGTCCCTAATGATGTCAACAGAAGCAACGAAACACACCACAATGATAATCACGAACAAGTAAGAGCGGATTGAAAATGCCTATACTAAATAGGATATTGTTTTTGAGCTAATCTCTTTTGACACATAATCACAATACTATGAGCAACAGCAAACAACATAAACGCCTTGTGCTATGGCTGGACCGCGCACTCTCTCGCAGCCTTCTGCGCCAGATTGCCATTCTCCTCATTACCCTAATAGTGCTTTACGGGCTTTCGCTTCTGCTCATATCGCTCTCTGTCAACGACGATTTGAACGAGTTTTGCAAAAACAAAAACACCACGCCTTTCTTGCTCCCTCTCTACCTGCTCATTGACTCCAACGCGCTCAACAATCTCTACTTCGATGCCCACGGCCGCGGATGGATGCTCACCGCCAGCATTATCATCTACGTCCTTGGCGTGATAGTGTTCAACGGCGCCATCATCGGCGTGATTGTCAGCACCATGAATCGACGCATCGACGACCACCGCAAAGGGCTCATCCACTATCTCAAGTCGGGACACTACATCATCATGGGTTACGACGAGATGGTGCCATCCATCATGGACCACATCTTCTCGAAAGACCACGACGCATACGTTCTGCTGCTCTCCTCTGTCGATAAACAGACATTGCACAGTTATCTTGAGAAATCTATCGTCTCCAAGCATCTCGACCACATCATCATCAACCACGGCCACCGCACCTCGTCCGACACCTATCCCGACATCTA
Source organism: Bacteroidales bacterium (assembly GCA_017451385.1). Taxonomy (GTDB): domain Bacteria; phylum Bacteroidota; class Bacteroidia; order Bacteroidales; family P3; genus Colimorpha. The sequence goes on along the minus strand of JAFSPS010000043.1, from coordinate 2,162 downwards.
TCTGCATCAAGCACGCGAAATATTCATCGTCGGCAAGCGCTCTCTGCCGGCACATGATGCAACCAACATCGAATGTATCGACAGCATCTGCTCCTACCTTCAAGACTACGCCGACACCACATTGCCGCAGCGCATCACCTGTGTCTTTGACAACATCGACACATATGCGGCGTTCAAAACCAGCGAGATATTCAACCAGATACACAAATTAGGCATCGAGTTCATGCCCTACAACGTCTATTCCGCATGGGCTCAGCAGATATTCTATCTCCGACAGTATAAGGGGCACAAAACATCTGGAGGATTAAACCGTTACCCTTCCATCTATGGCGACGGGATAGGCCCCGACAGCAAGAAGCAGGTGCATCTTGTATTTGTCGGCACCACCTCCTTCGCCGTGAGCCTCGCCATAGAAGCAGCACACATACTGCATTTCCCCAATTTCTACACCCACGGCATACGTACACGCATTACCTTCATCGAACTCAACGCCGACCACGAGAAAGACGAGTTTGCCACCCGCAACCGTCACTTCTTCGAAGTGCAGGATATGGCTTACCGCGACCTCTCCCCCGACAGCAGCATGCACCCCACATCCACTCCAAAACAAATATTTGGCAAGGAGGGCAACTTCCTCGACATAGATTTTGAGTTCATTCGTGGCGACATTCTCTCTGCTCCCGTGCAAGAACTCATTGCCGAATGGGCTAAAGACGACTCTCAGCATCTCTCTATCTTCCTCGCCATGAGCAACCAACGCATGAATTTCGTCATGGGGATGAATATGCCCGATGCCGTTTACGACAATGCTATCCCCATCTTCATTCGTCAGCAACGCTCCGACAACTTCGTCGCCAACCTGCAAAAGACCGATGACGAACAAATAAATACCTACGCCTACATAGATGACGAAGGCAACCTACAGACTCAAGAGCGCAAACACCGCTACGCCAACATCTACCCCTTCGGCATGGACAATACCTCTTTCTTCATCGATGAAAAAGCCATGATACGTGCCAAACTCATCAACTACCTCTACTCTACCTGCGACGAAAAAGGCTTCAAAGACATAGCGATATTTAACACCATGCTGCCTGCCGAACTGCTGAAAGCAGCAGAGGAAAGATGGAACGAGATACCCGTTGCCCATCGCTGGTCCAACTACTACTGCGCCTACAGCATACCATGCAAACTCGCCACACTACGACAGATGCGGCACCTCGCACCCGACGACATGAGTCACGACAACGCACCCCTGACCGACAACGAGAAAGAGACACTCGCCATAATGGAGCACAACCGCTGGAACGTGGAAAAACTACTCATGGGCTACCGCAAAGCTCGCCCCAAAGAGGACAAGTACGAACACGACGAACAACACTCCAAGAAACTAAAAAACAACAAAAAATTATTCATCCACCACGACATACGCCCCTTCGACAAATTGGGGAAAGACGCAAAACTCTACGACTACGAGATTAGCCGCTACATCCCTTGGATAATAACCAAATCCGACGAGATAGCCGAAGCGACATCAGAATAGCCCACGCCATCTCATTTTGTGAGATAATAACGGGAAAAGAGCAAGATAGATAGCACAACCGGCAGCCACATACTACTTGGCTGCCGGTTGTGCTATCATAAGCGTTATTACATTACTACTCCGATACTGTCCTAAAAAAGTGTGTAAAGTCCAGCAAAACTTTCAGTAGTTTTGCAAAGTGAAAAAAAAAAAATAAAAAAAATGGACTTTACACAGACGCAAAAGTACGAAATTCTTAGAGACCAGTTAAAAAAAGATAACGGGTTCGAGGAATTAATCAAGGCCAGCATGGAAATAATGATGCGTGCCGAGCAGGAAGAGTATATAAAACAGACAGAATTGTATCGGAATGGATACCGGCCACGCAAGGTGTACGGATGTGGGAAGGTATTCGAGTTCGGGTACCGAGGGTACGTGGAGGAGCGTTTTATCCGCTGATATTGGGGATACTGAAGCAACAGGAGGAAGAGGCGCGCGAGATAGCATTCGAGCTATACGGGGCAGGGCTGACGACGCGACAGGTGGGCACGCTATTCGAGAGGATATATGGGAGGGAGTATAGCACAAGCCAGGTGAGCCGTATGTTCGACTATGCAAGGGGAGAGATAAAAGCATGGCT
>JAFSPS010000042.1 GCA_017451385.1 Bacteroidales bacterium | reverse complement strand
GCAGACCTACGCATTACGAATGCGTTGCTCTACCAACTGAGCTAAAGTGGCAAGAGGCGGTGTCCGCGGTAGAGGACCTTACTGCTTGGCGCAGGTTGCTTTGTCGGGGTGAGAAGACTCGAACTTCCGGCCTCCACGTCCCGAACGTGGCGCGCTAGCCAACTGCGCTACACCCCGTAAAAAAGTGTCCTGGCAGGGACTCGAACCCTGGACCCGCTGATTAAGAGTCAGCTGCTCTACCAACTGAGCTACCAAGACATACTCTCCTTGGCTCTTGCGCGAGAATCGTCATGGCTAAAAGGCTTTCTCCTTTCAGCGTTTGGATTGACATGGACGATGATGATTCTCGATGTGTTGAAATTTCAAAGTACTAAAAAAGAGCGGAAAACGAGACTCGAACTCGCGACCCCGACCTTGGCAAGGTCGTGCTCTACCAACTGAGCTATTTCCGCATTAGCATAACGCCGTTTGATTTCTCAAAATCCGGCCCGCCTTGTACTCCGGGTGGGACTTGAACCCACACGCCCTTGCGGGCAAGGGATTTTAAGTCCCTCGTGTCTACCATTTCACCACCAGAGCATTGTTACCTCTTCGAGGCATGGCGACCGGTTTGCATGGAGCGGAAAACGAGACTCGAACTCGCGACCCCGACCTTGGCAAGGTCGTGCTCTACCAACTGAGCTATTTCCGCATTGCTTTTTACATCATGCTCTCACTTTTCAAAGGACTCTCTCCGCTTTTTCAAGGCTTCTCATCTCTCAAAAGCGTTTGCAAAAGTACATCTTTTTTTTGAATTATAAGAAAAAAAATTACTTTTTCGTCACTAATCGTTTTATCTCATTGAGTTTCAATAAGGCTTCGAGGGGCGTAAGACTGTCGATATCTATATCTATCAGGCGGTCGCGTATCTCGTAGAGCGTCGGGTCGTCCAGTTGGATGAAGCTCAGCTGAAGCCCCATATCGCTTTCTTTGCTCTCTTTTTTCTTCTCTTTGCGTCCTTTGGTTATCTCTTCAGGCGTGCCCTCATTCTTTGCCTCAAGCATCTGCAATATCGCTGTGGCGCGATTGATTACAGCCTTTGGCATCCCCGCCAGCCGCGCCACATGGATGCCGAAGCTGTGTTCGCTGCCTCCCATAGCGAGCTTGCGAAGGAAGATGACGCGCCCATCCACCTCCTTGACAGAGATATGATAGTTCTGTATGCGCTCAAACTGGTCTGCCATGTCTATAAGCTCATGGTAGTGTGTGGCAAACATGACTTTGGGATGCGCCTTCTTGTTGTTGTGCAGGTATTCGGTGATAGACCACGCTATCGAGATGCCGTCGTAGGTGCTGGTGCCTCGTCCTATCTCGTCGAGCAGCACGAGGCTCCTGTTGGATATATTATTGAGGATGCTTGCCGTTTCGTTCATCTCCACCATGAAGGTACTCTCACCTGACGAGATATTGTCCGACGCACCCACGCGGGTGAATATCTTGTCCACCACACCCATGCGCACCTGCTGTGCCGGGCAGTAGCATCCTATCTGTGCCAGAAGGACGATGAGTGCCGTCTGACGCAGTAGTGCCGACTTGCCCGACATATTGGGACCCGTGATAATGATTATCTGCTGCGTCGCGCTGTCGAGAAAGACGCTGTTGCTCACATATTGCTCGCCCAGCGGCAGCTGTGTCTCTATCACGGGGTGACGGCCCTCCTTGATGTCGATAATGTCGTCCTCTACAAACTGCGGGCGGCAATAGTTGCCAGCCAGAGCCAGCTGCACGAAGCCCTGCAAGCAGTCGAGGCGCGCCATGAGCTGCGCGTCATACTGGATGGGCTGCACATAGCCGGCAAGGGCAGTGACGAGTTCAGTATATAGGCGTGCCTCTATCGCTATGATACGCTCTTCGGCACCAAGTATTTTCTCCTCATACTCTTTGAGTTCGGGAGTGATGTAACGTTCGGCGTTGGTGAGTGTCTGGCGGCGCACCCACTCCTCAGGCACCTTGCTTTTATGGGCATTGGTGACTTCCAGATAGTAGCCGAAGACGTTGTTGAATCCGACTTTCAGCGACGGGATGCCCGTGCGCTCCACCTCGCGCTGCTGCAAGGCCTGCAGGTAGTCCTTGCCCGACCCTGCTATGTTGCGCAACTCGTCGAGCTCACTGTCCACGCCTGCCGCAATCACGCCGCCCTTCTCCACCTTGACAGGCGGGTCGGGCTGTATCTCGCGCACTATGCGGTCGCGTATCGACTCGCACGGGTTGAGTTGCTCGGCGATGCGGCATATAGCATCGTCGCCACTGGAGAGGCAGAGCATGCGTATCTGTCCTATAGCGTCGAGGGCGCGATGGAGCTGCAGCATCTCGCGCGGGTTGATGCGCGCCACAGCCACCTTTGATATCAGACGCTCCACATCGCCCACCATCCGCAGCCGTTCCTGCAGCTCTGCCATGAGGTCGGGCTGCCGCACGAGGGCATCGACCACGGCGAGCCGCTCCTCTATGGCGGCGACCTCCTTGAGCGGCATCATCAGCCAGCGCCGGAGGAGGCGTGCCCCCATAGGTGTGAGGGTCTGGTCAACAACATCGAGCAGCGTCTTAGCGTTCTCGTTATGAGAATGGACAATCTCGAGATTGCGTGCGGTGAACTTGTCGAGCCACACATAGCGCTCCTCTTCCAAACGGTTGATTTTGCATATATGCTGTGTGCGGTCGTGCTGCGTGGCCTGCATATAGTAGAGCGCGGCACCGGCAGCGATTAGGCCCTCCTGCAAGGCATCCACGCCGAAGCCTTTCAGCGACGAGGTGCCAAACTGTTTTAGCAGCAAGTCGTTGGCGAAATCTGGAGCGAACACCCAGTCGTCGAAAGTGTTGGTATAGTATTTTTCAGGAAAGTGCTCTTCAAAGAAGCGCTGTTTCTTGCGTTGCAGCACCACCTCGGTGGGATGGAAGCTCTGAAGCAGCTTATCGATGTATTGCAGGTCGCCCTGCGACACATAGAACTCGCCCGTAGAGACATCCAAGAAGCTGATGCCATGCACACGGTCGGTAAGGTGCAATCCGCATAGGAAATTGTTCTCCTTGACCTCGAGCACCATGTCATTGTAAGACACGCCGGGGGTCACCAACTCGGTGACATCACGCTTCACAAGGCCTTTGGCAGTCTTGGGGTCCTCCATCTGGTCGCATATAGCCACTCGTAGGCCGGCACGCACCAGACGCGGCAGATACTGGTCGAGGGCGTGATAGGGTATGCCTGCCAATTCGGTATATTCGCCACCACCGCAGCTCTTGCGCGTAAGCGTGATACCCAAGATGTTGGACGCTTTCTTGGCATCATCACCAAAAGTCTCATAAAAATCACCCACGCGGAAGAGAAGCATAGCATCGGGGTATCTGCGTTTCATTTCTGCGTGTTGCCGCATGAGAGGTGATGTTTCAGCCATAGGAGGAGTGTTATTCTTGTTTTATTTTTTTTCTTAGAGTAATCGGAGTAATCAGAGTAATTAGAGTAATCAGAGTAAAATCTTAATATCCAGCAATCTTCCCATCCTCTCTCGCTAATCTCTTCTACCCATGTATATCATCACATAATAGAGCAGTGTGGCGAGCGAGGTGAGTGCGGCGACGATATAAGTATAGGCAGCACTGCGCAGAGCGCTCTCCGCATAGCGATGAGTGTTTGGCGAAGTGATGTTGCTCGTATTGAGCCATACCAGGGCACGCTTAGAGGCATCAATCTCTACCGGCAGCGTCACGAGGGAGAAGAGCGTGGTGAAAGCAAAAAGGATGATGCCTATGAGCAACAGGCTGGGGAACCTGTTGATGAGCAACACGCCTGCCAGCAGCACCCACGACACCCAACGGTTGGAGAAGCTCACCACGGGCACCAACGCCGAGCGCAGCGACAGCCAGCTGTAGGCCGTAGCATGCTGCACGGCATGGCCACATTCATGCGCTGCCACAGCGGCGGCGGCGACACTCGTCCCGTTATACACATCGGGACTGAGGTTGAGAGTGCGGTCGGTAGGGTTGTAGTGGTCGGTGAGTGTGCCATTGACCATACGGATAGTAACATTATGAATATCGTTATCATAAAGCATCTTCTCTGCCACCTGTCGTCCCGTGAGGCCACCGTTGGTGGGTATTTTGGAATACTTCTTGAACTTAGATTCTACACTTCTGCTGGCCACAAAACTAAGGATAGTAAGGCCGATGAAGAAAATCCAGAAAATCGAACTTGTCATAGCGTTTTTTTTTGTTTTATTTGTTGCGGTTTGCCCGAAAAAAGATATGCGGATGAATCTGCTATAGGCTGTTTCTATAAATTAGGCTTGTATGCAACCCCTACGAGGGGAGAAGTCTGAATATCTGATATTTACCGTTTACATAAAATCCCTGACGGTGTATTGGTTGAAGTCACCTATTTTATTTTGTCTGTACTCTTTACAAAACGAGAAGCACTGCATTTTATTGTTTTTCATCGGATGGGCCATGCTCCTTGAGCGGACGGCGCTCGGGCGCCACATATCCGGGGCGGAACACCTTAAGCTGTGTGAGCAACAGTACGGTGGATAATATAGCGCCCATCACATCGCTGATGGTACAGCTGACCCACACGCCCGTCAGCCCGTCATAGCCCCACCCCTCGAAGAGACGCGGCACGATATAGACTAACGGTGTGAGGAAGAGCACCTGACGCGAGAGGCTGGTAACGATAGCTATCCACGGACTATCAATAGACTGGAAAAACTGCGAGTTGACAACCGTATAGCCTATCAAGGGGCACATCACTATGAGGTAGCGCATGGCTGGGATGCCTATAGCCACAAGGTCGTCCTCCGTGGTGAAGCAACGCAGAATGGCCTCGGGAAAGAGCATGGCGACCGCCGTAGCCACAACCGCTATGGCTACAGTTATCTTCATCGTGAGCAGGTATATCTCCTTCAGCCGGTCTTGGCGTCCTGCGCCGTAGTTGTAGCCGGCGATAGGCTGCATGCCTTGGCAGATGCCCAGAAACACCATGAGGACTATCATCGTGGCGGAGTTGACTATGCCGTTGGCTCCGATAGCGAGGTCGCCGCCATAGCGGATAAGCTGGTTGTTGAGCAACGCCACCACCACGCATCCTGCCACGTTCATAGAGAAGGGGCTGATGCCTATGGCAAGGATGTTGCGGAAGATATACATCTTAGGCCGCCACGCATGACGACGAAAACAGATGAATGCATCGTTGCCACTGGCGTGCATGGCTTTGCCGCTGCCTCCCGAAGGGGTTACCAGCGTGGCGGAAAGCACGGGGCGACGAAAGTTGAATCGGTTGTCCTTGCTGGTCGGCTTGGAGTAGTGCTGATGCGGAATGAAATGCACTACGGCAAATATCGACGAGACAACCATAGATGCCGTCGTAGCCCACGCAGCTCCCGCTATCCCCCACTCGAAGACGATGATAAACAACGCATCAAGCAGGATGTTAAGTATCGCACCACCGGCAAGGATAAGCATAGCCTTGGTGGGATAGCCCGTGGCACGCATCAAGCCGGTAAGGTTGAACGTCAGTGTGACGAAGAACATGCCAGGCAGGACAATATACATGTATTCTCGAGCATAGGCTATAGTATCTGCCGATGCGCCAAACATCTCAAGCAACGGATTCATAAAGAGGTAGCCACCCGTAACGAACAAGAATCCAAACAAGAAGGTGAGCACCACGCTGTTGCCCAATATCTTCTCCGCCCATCGCACATCCTTACGTCCCAAAACTATGCTCATGCGTGCACTGGCACCGGCACCTACCAAAGCACCGAAAGCATGGACGATGTTCATCAGTGGCATGGTGAGAGCCAATCCCGCCAACGCCAGAGCACCCACATTCTGACCAAGAAACACGCGGTCGCAGATGTTATAGACAGATGAGATTATCTGGCTTATCACCGCCGGCCATGCGTATATCCACAATAGCTTAGGAATCTTCTCGCTCTCTAATTGTTTGGTTGCATCCATGTTGTAGTAGTGGTAGTGAGTGTGGCAAAAGTTTCTTATAGCTTTTCTATGTTCTTCACAGGGTTAGCGTATATGTCGAGGAATATCTGTTCTGCTATCGCCCTACCTTCCTCATTGGCTATGTCTGCATTCTTCATAACCTGCGCCATCACCTGCTGCTGATGGTCGATAAAGGATAGCATGGCGTCATCCGTATAATGTGCGGCAAATCGTCCGCCACCGTAGCGCAGGTCGTATGCCACATAGTTGTACGGATAGAGTTTATAACCGCTGTATATCTTACTGTCTATCAGTGCTGCCACAGCCGAGGCATCGTCATGACAGGCAAGGAGTTCGGCATCGGTCAGAGGGTCGCATACAGTGATATGTACATGGCGTTTATTGGATGTAATGCCCGTCAGCACACTCTCGAAATCCTCGTCGTCGCCCTTCTCATAATGTTTGAATATGCGTCGTTTTGTCAGTTCTATGACCTTCTGTGCGTCGCACGGTTCCAACTCATAGGATATGGAGATAGGCACGGGATGCAAGTCGGCGACAGCCTGAGAGAGCAACTTGCGGTCGCTCATGGCAAACATCTTGATGATAGCGGGGTCCGTGATATCGTTGCCATCCTTAGTGCGACCATTGCCTTGCGCTATCCACACCGAGTCGGTGTCGCTCTCGATAGCTTCGCGGATAAACTGCGACATGCTGCTCAAGCACTTGTAGAACTCGCGCGGCGTGCCGCCACGTGCAATGCCCACCATCTTGTTGGCACGGCTTATGACGCCAAACATCGGGACGCTGAGCAGATTGGTGCCATAGATAATTCGCGAAGTCTCGAAGTGCTCATCAATGAAGGCACACTGAAGGAGCATAGCGTCGAGGATGATGTCGCGGTGGTTGGAGATGAAGAGATAACGCTGGTCATGGCGCAGCAGGGGGGTAAGCGAATAATCGAAGGTCGTCTGCGAACGCTCCAGCAGACGGTCGAGGTTGCGACGCATCAGATTACACTGCAAGTCACGCACCGACCTAATGCCGAGAAGCATAGCCTTCACCTTGTCGAGACTCATCTCCGGATAGAGATACGCTGCCACCGACTCAAAAAGAGGGTCCGCCACGACTTGCGCCATGGCGGCAGGTATTTCTTCATCCGTTATTGCTGTATATTCCTGTAATTCAGACATCGTTCTATATGGATAGTGGACACTAAATACTTAAAATTGCTTTCTTTTCTTACTATTTCCGCATATTATATAATGTTTCGTCGCGAGAGTTGATGCACCAAGTCGTTAAATTCGCGATTGGCGCCAGCCCCTTGATAGATGACGGCATAGAGAGCCTGCACTATGGGCAGCTGCACATTCCGAGCCTCAGCCAGCTCATAGACCGACTTGACGGCATAGTAGCCCTCAGCGACCATCTTCTGCATGATGCGCGCCTGCTGCGGGCTATAGCCACGCCCTATCAACTCACCGAAAGTGTGGTTACGGCTATGCTTAGAATAGCAGGTGGCCAGCAAGTCGCTGAGATAGATGTACGACGAGAGGTCGCGCGGGATGTCCAGCGGCACATAGGCGTTGAGAATTGTCGAAAGCTCTTTGAGCGCGGCAGCGATGAGCACCGCTATAAGATTGTCGCCATAGCCGAGCGAATGGCAGATGCCGACGGCAATAGCATATATGTTCTTCATAATGGCGGAACATTCTATGCCGAGGACATCATTGCTATAATACGTGCAGAGGAAATCACATTCCAACATATCGCGCACACGCTCCGCCAGCTGACGGTTGGACGAGGCTACGGTGAGATAGGTCAGCATGGACTGCACCACCTCCTCGGCATGCGACGGCCCACTGACGATGGCTATATGGTCCTTCGGCACACCATACTGCTGCTGGAAGAACTGCGATACCGTCGTGTTCTGCTCAGGAACAAAGCCTTTCACCGCCGAGATGATATTCTTTCCCTCCAACATCTCGGGCGTGACAGAGAGCAACGAGGTGCTGAGGAATGCCGACGGGATAACAACAAAGATATCATCCGACGAATTGATGACTTTACGTATATCCTTGTGGACGCGCAAGCGTGGCGTGGCAGGGAAATCATCGATGCGCTCATCTTCACGCACCCACCAGTTTATGCGATGACCATTCTGGTCCACCAGCACATGAGTCAACCCCAGAGCCCAACTGCCATCGCCTAACATTGCTATCATGGTTATTCAGTGATTTGTGATTTGTTAATTGACAAATGACGCATAAAAAACACTCTCATCATCATGTCACTCTCTCGTCCCTTTCATAAGAGCACTCAACGCATTGTAGGCTATGAAGCCCGAAGCCAGCTCTATGCTGCGCTCATCGACCATCAAGTCGGGGCGATGCAGGTTGCTGAATGGTGTCCCCGGCGTGTGGATGCCAATGCGATAGTAGCATGCCGGTATTTTCTGAGCGAAGAAGGCAAAATCCTCTGCCGTCATACGCATTTCGAGCCACTCCACATTGTCAGCCCCCACATATTCCACGGCATGGTCATGCACCTGCTGTGTACAACGGTCGTCGTTGAACACATAGGGATAGCCGTAGTCGATGAAGAGGTCGCACTCGCCTCCCATAGCCTCGGCGATTCCGCAGCTGATGCGGCGTATCTTCTCGTGGCACTGCAAACGCCACTCCTCATCAAAAGTGCGTATAATGCCTTCCATCTTCACCTCGTCGGGGATGATGTTGGTGCGTCCATTGCCGTTGATTTTGCCGAAAGACAACGTGGTAGGCATCATCGGGGAGGCATTGCGGCTCACTATCTGCTGCAGAGCCACCACGATGTGTGACGCTATCAGTATGGGGTCTATGCTGCGGTGCGGCGTAGCGCCATGACCACCCTGTCCCTTCACTGTCCAGTAGAGTTCGTCAGTAGAGGCCATATATTTGCCTTTGCGCATACCTATGCGCCCATAGTCCATCTCGGGCAGGCAGTGGAAGGCATATATCTCATTAGGCATCACTTCGTTGAACAGACCATCGTCCATCATCATGCGTGCGCCGCCAGGGTACATCTCTTCCGACGGCTCGAAGATGAGCATCACGCTGCCACGCATCTGGTCTTTCAGCTTAGTGAGTATACGCGCAGCACCCAGCAGCGACGAGGTGTGCATATCGTGTCCGCAGGCGTGCATCACGCCCTCGTTCTCTGACGCAAAAGGAAGCCCCGTGCACTCCTTGAGAGGCAGAGCGTCATAGTCGGCACGCAATGCCACACAGTAGCTGTCGGGCTCTATGGCACCGCGTATCATAGCCATGACCCCCGTCCCGCCGACGCCCTCGCGGGGTTGCAGCCCCATCTCGCGCAGCCGGTCGGCGACATAGCGCATGGTGCCGTATTCTTGTTGTGAAAGCTCGGGATGCCGATGCAAGTAGCGTCGCCACTCTATCACTTGCTCAAACTGGTCATGTGCCAGTTGTTTTATCTGTTCAAGCATCTTTCTATCCTCTCTGTTTATTTCAAACTACGTCTATTTTCATAAAATTGGTCTCAGCACCCACGGGACGAGCATGGAAGCCACCAGTGATTATCACTATATCTCCCTGTTTCAGGTCCAGCCATTCTGCGGCAGTCTTCTTGCTCATCTCCAGCAGGTGGTCGAGGGTGTAGAACTCCTTGACGCAGATGGTATATACACCATAGTTGAGTGTCAAGCCTTGCGCCGTGGCCTCGTCAAAGGTCAGGGCTATGATAGGGCATATAGGCTCGAGGTTGCTTATCAGCCGAGCACTCACGCCACGTTTCGTAGGCACTATTATCACCTTGGCGCCCAGCTCGTTGGCACTATCTGCTACATTATAGCACATTGCCTCGGCGATGGTGGTGGCCTTGGGCTTGGCGAACTTGTTGCTGTACTGGTGCGATTCCTCTATGTGTTCGCAGATGCGCGCCATATAGCGCACAGCCTCCACTGGGTATTCGCCCGTGGTGGTCTCACCAGAGAGCATCACGGCATCGGCACCCAGATAGACGGCGTTGGCTATATCCGTCACCTCGGCACGCGTAGGACGCATATTGTGTTTCATGCTTTCCAGCATCTCGGTGGCTATGATGCACACCTTGCCATACTTGCGGCAAATGCTCACAATACGCTTCTGATAGATAGGCAGGTCCTCCATAGGAGCCTCCACGCCCAGGTCGCCACGCGCCACCATGATGCCATCGGCCTCGGCAGTTATCTCCTCAAGGTTTTCTATGCCTTTGAGGTTTTCTATCTTGGCGATGATACGCATATCGGCTCTCTCTTCCTCTGCCAGCAGCTGACGCACCTGACGTATATCGTCGGCGGTAGAGACAAATGAGCAGGCGAGGAAATCGCCATCATGGTGACAGGAATAGCGTATGTCCTCGCGGTCTATGTCGGAGATGAATGGCAGATTGAGGCAGACACCCGGCACGCTGATGCTCTTATGGCTCTCGAACGTGCCTCCTTTCACCACACGGCATGTTATCCCGTCGGTCTCTATGCTCTCCACTTCCAGCTCCATAAGGCCATTCTCCAACAGGATGACGTTGTGCAGCTGCACATTGTCGAGGGCTTGCGAATGGTTGAGCGAGAAGCGCGAGGCATCCCCCACGACATCCTGCCGCACAATCCTTATCGTGGCACCCTCCACCAGTACGGCGCCGCCATCCACCATCCTGCCGCCACGCAGCTCCGGGCCCTTGGTGTCATACATGATGGCTATGGTCTTGCCCGTCCTGCGGCGCACCTCCTTGACCGTTGCCACAGCCTGCTGCTTCTCCTCGGCGGTAGCGTGGGAGAAGTTGATGCGCGCCACATTGGCGCCAGCCAGCACCATCTGCTCGAATACGTCAGGCTGGTTGCTGGCAGGACCTATGCTTGTTACAATCTTTGTTTTTTTCATACTGCGAAATCAGTAATCCTTGATTAGTAATCTTTGGATTGATTGTCTGATTATCTTGTACCCTACTCACGCTTTCTGCACAAGGATATATACAGGCTGACCTTCCACTATCTCTATCTTCTGACAATGCTCGTCGGCGTGGGTTATGTGGTCCACCAGCATAAATTCTGTGGCGAGGATTTCGTTGCATATATATGAACGATAATGCTCTACGGCACTGTCCCACTCGCCGCTCTGCAAAGCCACGATGATACGGTCTGTCACGTCGAAGCCTTCCTTGCGGATGTTCTGTATGCGATTGACAATCTCGCGTGCCATGCCTTCCTCACGGAGTTCGTCGGTCAGCGTGATGTCGAGAGCCACGGTGATGCTGCCTTCGTTGGCAACGACCCAGCCGGGGATGTCCTGTGTGGTAATCTCCACATCGGCAAGCGAGAGCTCTACGGGCTGTCCCTCAACGGTCAGCGACAGGGTGCCAGCAGTTTCGAGGGCTGCTATCTGCTGCTGTTCAAAAGCAGCGATGATGTTGCCTAAGACTTTCATTATCTTGCCATAGCGCGGTCCGAGGGTCTTGAAGTTGGCCTTTGCCTTCTTCACCAGCAACGTGTTGTCGGCAGTGAGGAAATCGACGCTTTTTACGTTGAGTTCAGAGCAGATTAGATGTGCCACAGCCTCTATCTGTTTCTGCTGGTGCTCGTCGCGCACGGGGATGGTAATCTTTGCCAACGGCTGACGCACACGGAGGTTGCTCTTCTTGCGGAGCGAAAGCCCCATGGAGCATATCTGCTGCGCCATCTGCATCCGCTCCTCAAGGTCTTTGTCTATCAGCTCTTCGCGGACCTCGGGGAAGGCACAGTGATGCACCGACATAACATCGAAACGATGGGTCACGGCGTTGAGGTCGCAGAACATGCGCTCGCTAAAGAACGGCGCTATGGGAGCCATGAGGCGTGCAAGGGTCTCCAAGCAGGTGTAGAGCGTCTGATAGGCAGAAATCTTGTCGGCACTGTAGTCGCCTTTCCAGAAACGACGACGGCAGAGGCGCACATACCAGTTGCTCAGGAAGGCATCGACAAACTCCTGAATAGCGCGGCCGGCACGCGTAGGCTCGTAGTCGTCGAAAGCGGCATCGACATCCTTTATCAGCGTATTGAGCTGACTGAGTATCCAGCGGTCTATCTCCGGACGCTGCTCCATGGGCAGGTCTGCCTCCTTGTATTCAAAGCCGTCGATATTGGCATAGAGAGCGAAAAAGCTATAGGTATTATAGAGCGTGCCGAAGAGCTTGCGGCGTACTTCGTCAACCCCCTCAACATCAAATTTCAGGTTGTCCCACGGTTGCGAATTGGTTATCATATACCAGCGCGTTGCGTCGGGGCCATATTTCTTCAACGTCTCGAAGGGGTCCACGGCGTTGCCGAGGCGTTTGGACATCTTGTTGCCGTTCTTGTCGAGCACGAGGCCGTTGCTGATGACGTTCTTGAACGCCACACTGTCGAAGCACATGGTGGCAAGGGCATGCAGGGTGTAGAACCATCCACGCGTCTGGTCCACACCTTCGGCTATGAAGTCGGCAGGGAAATTCTTGTCCGTCAGCTGTCCTTCCTTGCCCATGTAATGTATCTGGGCGTAAGGCATTGCGCCACTGTCGAACCATACGTCAATCAAATCGGGTTCGCGCATCATTCGCTTGCCCGTAGGCGACACCAGCACCACACCGTCAATATATGGGCGGTGGAGGTCAAACGCCTTGTAGTCGTCACTCTTGTAGGGATTCTCACTCATGAAGCCTGCCGCCACAGCCTTATCAATCTCGCTGCGCAGCTGCTCTACGCTACCTATACATATCTCCTCTTTGCCATCCTCTGTGCGCCAGATGGGCAGTGGCGTGCCCCAGTAGCGGCTACGGCTGAGGTTCCAATCGACAATGTTTTCCAGCCAGTTGCCGAAGCGTCCGCTACCCGTGGCCTCGGGCTTCCAGTTGATGGTCTTATTGAGCTCTATCAGACGCTCCTTGACAGCCGTAGTGCGGATGAACCAGCTGTCGAGCGGGTAGTAAAGCACGGGCTTGTCGGTGCGCCAGCAATGGGGATAGCTGTGCGTATGTTTCTCACTCTTGAAGAGTTTGCCCTCGCCTTTGAGCATCACCACAATCTCAATATCAAGACTGATGTCCTTGTCGCTCTTAGTGCTATCGTATGCGTTCTTCACATATTTGCCGGCGTATGGTGCATAGAGGTCGAGGTTGACATTCGCCTTCACCCATGCTGGGTCGAGGTCCTCCACGCGTGCGAAACGGCCTGAACGGTCCACCATAGGCATCTGCTTGCCGTCGCGGTCAAAGAGGAGCAACTCGCCGATGCCGGCCTTCTTAGCCACGCGGGCATCGTCGGCACCAAAAGTAGGAGCTATGTGGACAATACCCGTTCCGTCCTCCGTAGTCACGTAATCACCAAGGATGATGCGGAAAGCATCGTTGCCCGTAGGCTTCACCCACGGGATAAGTTGTTCATAGCGCAATCCTTCGAGGTCGCGTCCTTTGCACTCGCCCAGCACCTCGTAAGGCAGTTCCTTGTCGCCAGCCTTGAAGGAGGCGAAACGTTCCTCCATAGGTGTGTCATTCTCCTTGAAGAACGAGCCCAGCAAAGCCTTGGCCATGACGAGACGACACGGCGCAGCAGTATATGGATTGACACTGCGTAGCAACACATAGTCTATCGAAGGACCTACGCAGAGAGCCGTATTGGACGGCAAGGTCCAAGGCGTAGTGGTCCATGCTATAGCGTATGTGGGAATATCGGTCGCAGCATCAAGTTTTTTGAACTTTGAATTGATGGTGTCTTCGCTGTCCGTCAGACGGAACATCGCCACGCAGGTGGTGTCCTTCACATCACGGTAGCACCCGGGCAGGTTGAGTTCGTGGCTGCTGAGACCCGTGCCAGCGGCAGGCGAGAAAGGCTGTATGGTGTAGCCTTTATACAGCAAGCCTTTGTCGTAGAGCTTCTTCAACAGGAACCACAGACTCTCTATATATTCGTTCTCGAAGGTGATATAGGGGTTGTCAAGGTCAACCCAATAGCCCATCTGCTTGGTCAGTTCATCCCACAAATCCTTATATTTCAACACTTCGGTACGACAAGCACGGTTGTACTCGTCCACAGATATCTTCTTGCCTATATCCTCTTTGGTGATGCCGAGACTTTTCTCTACACCCAACTCTACGGGCAATCCGTGGGTGTCCCATCCAGCCTTGCGGTCCACATGAAAACCTTTCTGTGCCTTGTAGCGACAGAAGAGGTCCTTGATAGTACGCGCCATAACGTGATGGATGCCCGGCTTGCCGTTGGCCGACGGCGGGCCATCATAGAATACATACGACGGATGCCCCTCAGAGAGCTGCTGCCCTTTCTCAAAGGCCTTATTCTCTTCCCAATATTTACGTATCTCCTCGCCTATGCGGGTAAGGTCTAACTGTTTATATTCTTGATATTTCATTTATTGTATGTGAATTATGATAAAGGCAAACTACTTAGCCGAACCTTCGGCAATGACTTCTTGGTTGACTTTGCGCACACGAGCAGCATCAACCTTCACCTCTTCGCGGTCGTAGGTCATCAGTCCGTTGACCTCACCCTCAACATCGGTGGTCTGGGTATATACTGCTGCCGAGAAGCCACGACGGACAAAGCTTTTCAGTTGCTCTGCATACTTTACATATTCGTCCGTGACCTCTTCTTTGCTCTTGAACTGAATGTAGCCCCAGTTCTTCTTGTCCCACCACAGGTGACCGTCCATAGCAAAGCCGATGCCACCATATTCGCCAAGGACATTGACACGGTTGGGGTCGCTAAGATACATGGCAGGACCCGGGTAGTTATGCAAGTCTATGATGTCGCCACAGTTGCGATGGTTGCCCCCTGATGCAGTGTTTATCAGACGCGATGGGTCGCGCTCGTTGGTCCACGCCACGACCTCTTCGGTAGCAAACTGTCCCCATGCCTCGTTAAAAGGAGTCCACACCACCACGCTGGGATGCTGGCTGCATAGGTCTATTATCTCGCCCCACTCATGATAGTAGTTTTCCACCGAGGCAGCGCTGCGCTTGCGGTCGGTGCCACCACCATAGACTTGAGGCTCCCAACGGTTGCCCATATCGCCACTCGGCATATCCTGCCACACTACGATGCCCTCGCGGTCGCAATGGTAGTACCAGCGGTCTGGCTCCACCTTCACATGTTTGCGAATCATATTAAATCCCAACTCTTTGGTTTTCTTGATATCGTAAAGCATTGCTTCGTCAGTAGGTGCTGTATATAGGCCGTCAGGGAACCATCCCTGATCAAGCGGACCATAGTGAAAATAGTTCTTGCCGTTGAGCTGCATACGCATCACTCCGTTCTCATCTCGTGCATAACCTATCGTGCGCATGGCGGCATACGACATCACTTCGTCAATAGGCTTACCACCACGCAGCAGTCTGAGTTTCACATTATAAAGGTACGGATTCTCTGGACTCCACAGTTTGGCGTTTGGCACCGCTATGCGCAGCTTGCCGCCTGCTACGCCCTTGGCGCTACCCACCACGCGTGTGCCATCCAGCACCGTAGCCTCCACTATGTCGCGACTACGCTCGCAAGCAACGCCTGCACATATCGTCAGAGTGCCGTTATCAATATCAGCCACCGCGTTGATGTGATTGATATGATTCTCCTCCACGGGCTCCATCCACACCGTCTGCCAGATTCCCGTCACAGCAGTGTACCAGATGCTGCGCGGGTTCTGCGTCTGCTTGCCAATAGGCTGATAGCCCGCATCGGTCGGGTCCCATACGCGTACCACCAGCTTCTGCATGCCTTTGGCATTAAGAAACGGCGTGATGTCGAACGAGAAACCTGCATAGCCGCCACGATGGCTGCCAACAAGTACATCATTAACAAAGACATCCGCCTCCCAATCCACAGCACCGAAGTGTAGCATCACATGTTTGCCATTCCATGCCTTAGGCACAGAGAACTCGCGGTGATACCATAGCTCTTGTTTATCGCTCACGCTTTTCTGCACGCCGGACAAAGACGACTCAACACAGAAAGGGACGAGAATCTTGCCGTCATACTGCGAAGGCTCCACCTTGCCGCGGTCGAGGATGGCATAGTCCCATAAACCATTGAGGTTCTGCCATTCTGAACGTTGAAGAATAGGACGCGGGTATTCGGGCAACACATTCTGCACATTCACCTGCGAGGTCCATCGTGTCTTAATCTTGTCGCCGGCAGGTTGCCACTGCGCCATGCCGATTACAGCAATCGACATACATACCAAAGCTATAAATATCTTCTTCATATAGTTATAATTATTTGTTGTCTTCTGTTTTTTTTACAATATCCAATATTTACAATCAGCAACGCCCTATTCTACTAATTAACAATAATTAGCAAATAGGCGCCACTTTGCAAATAGTCTGCAAATATACATTTTTTTGCTGATACCTCAAAAAAGCATTTCAACCACTAATCTCAGCATAAAGCGAGACACCAAACAAGAATGACTCGATACATTATAGCCATTGTTTATAAGAGAAAACAATAGGTCGAAACCAACCTCGTGGTAAAACGCAATCGTCTATGAGCAAAATACCGCCAAAGGATGACTCCCGTCAGGCGATGCTATAACATCTGCGTGTCAACGAGATGCTTATAGAGGCCACCTTGCGCTATCAACTCCGAATGGGTGCCACGTTCTACGATGGAGCCCTTGTCCATAACGATAATCTCATCGGCATTCTGGATGGTGGAGAGGCGGTGAGCTATCATTATTGTAGTACGCCCTGCCTTGAGGCTGTCGAGGGCATGCTGCACGGCGCGTTCCGACTCGGCATCGAGTGCCGACGTGGCTTCGTCAAAGATGAGAATGGGTGGATTTTTCAGTATGGCACGCGCTATGCTGATGCGTTGCCGCTGTCCTCCGGAGAGCGTCATGCCGCGGTCGCCAACTATAGTGTCGTAGCCGTCGGGGAGTTCGCGGATGAAATCGTCGGCAAAAGCCATACGCGCGGCAGCCTCTATCTGCTCGCGGCTGTACTCAGAATGTCCGAAGGCAATATTGTTAGCCACCGTGTCGTTGAACAATATACACTGCTGCGACACCTCGCCGAAGAGACGACGCAGCGAGTTGATATCGAGCGTCTTGACGGGATGTCCGTCAATAGCAATCTCTCCCTCGGTGCAGTCATAGAAGCGTGGCAGCAAATCCACCAGCGTAGTCTTGCCAGCACCCGAAGGTCCCACTATGGCAATGCTGACACCTTGCGGAATCCGCAAATTGATATGGTTGAGGACGGTGACGGAGCGTTGTTCGTCGCCATTGGTAGTGTAGGCAAAAGAGACATCCTTATACTCCACCGCATCACCAAAATTCTCGATGGCCACAGCGTCAGGAGCCTGCAGGATGCGCTCGTCGGCATCAAGAATCTGAAAGAAGCGTGCCGCCGAGGCGTTGCCTTTCTGCAACGCATTGTAGGCATGCACTAACGATTGCACCGGCGCTATAAGGCGGAGGAAGATGAGGACAAAAAAGATGAATACCGACGAGAGCATCTCGCCACTCGTCACAAGGTATCCGCCATAGATAAGCACAGCTGCCAACACCAGCGTGGCAAGAATCTCTGATAGCGGACCGCTCAGCTCACGACGGACTACCACGCGGCTCATGCGACGAGTATAGTCTTCGTTGGCAGCCTCCATCATCTGCTGACGGTCGGCCTCACGCCCGAACGACTTGATGGCGCGTATGCCACCCAGACCCTCTTCGATGATGGCGAAGAGGCTGCCCAGCGTGGCCTGACCACGCATTGCGTTGCGCTTCAAGCTACCACCAATCTTGCCGATAAGCCATACCGCCAACGGCGCAATTAGAAGAAGGCATACGAGCAACTTAGGACTGATAACCAGCAGCGTGGCAAGAAATACAAGGATGTTGAGCGGGTCCTTGATGAACTGAACTATGGTGACCACCACGCACCACTCTACCTCGGCAAGGTCGTTGCTCATGCGGCTCAACAGGTCGCCGCGACGGCGCGAGTTGAAATAAGAGATTGGCAGTATGGTAATTTTCTGATATACATCGTTGCGCAACCGCTCGATTATGCCATTGCGTATGGGTACCACAAAGAGTTGTGCGAGGAAACGGAAGAGATTGGAGAGCAGCGACATAGCGAGATAGGCTGCCGAGATGACGAGCAGACAGTTCCATACGCCCATAGTCGCCTTCATATCATAGAGATGCCATAACATATAGGCCGACAGGCTCTGCATGTCTAACGATAATTCGGGTGGTGTCGAAGGTGGGGTGGTGAGACCGAAAATCAGTTCAAGAAACGGGATTATCAACACATAGGAAGAGAGGTTGAATACCACATGCAGCAACGTGGCCACAACATGCAGAACGAGCTGCACGACATAGTGTTTCAGGTAGCCGAATACGCGCCAGATGGGTTTCATAGCTCTGTTGGTTTAATGGGTGGCAGGCTACAGCAGAGTCGGGTCTATGGTGAACTCGCTGTCGCTGCATCCGCAGTGGGAGTTGCATGCCAAGGCACACTCGGCACAGACGACAAGCTCGCCATGCAGACGCTGCTTGATGAGGTCGCTCAGACGCTGACGCAGAGGCTCAAGGCGTATGCGCCCCACTACTTCATCGCAGAACGCATAGAGTAGCAATGTGCGTGCCGACTTCTCGCTGATGCCACGACTGCGCAAGTAGAACATCGCATCGTCGTCAATCTGTCCTATGCTGCTGCCATGCGAACATTTCACGTCATCATTATATATCTCAAGAAACGGCTTGGTGGCAACCGTTGCTTTGTCAGTAAGCAGTATGTTGCGGTTGGTCTGGTAGGCCTCTGTCTTTGCGGCACCCTCGCGCACCATCACATGACCGTTGAATGTGGCGTGCGCCGCATCATCAAGTATGCCTTTATACAATGCTCGACTGTGGCAGCTGGGATGAAGGTGGTCAACATATATATAGTTGTCAACCTGCTGAATATGGTCGTTGATATAAAGGCCGTCGGCCTCCACATCGCATCCTTCGCCCATCATTGACACCTCGCTATGGTTACGTATCGTGCCACCGTTGAGAGTGATGCCCACAGAAAGCAGGTGAGCCCCAGCGGCAAGAGTGACATAAGTGTGGTTGAGCAGTCCACTATTGTCGTTGATATTCTGCAGCTTGTAATAGTCTGCCACCGCATTGCTACCCATCACCATCTCTGTGACATTATTGGACATTCCGGTGTGCTGGTTGGTGGAGTCGTCGCAGTGTATGATGGTCACATCGCTGCCATCGCCCAGATAGATTGCATTGCGGCACTGCATGAATAGCGATGCCTCGGCAGTATGAAGCGAGAGCAGCTGCAACGGCTTGGCAGGGTGGCAGCCCTGCGGGACATAGATAAAAACGCCATCGCTATACCCTGCGTCATTCATACGGCGGTACGGGTTGTCGCTACCGCTCCCCCGCCCCATCACGAGAGCCACAAGGTCGGCTCGCTGCTCCTTGGCAGCACGCAGACTGCCATAGACAATCCCCTCGGAGGTCTCCATAAGCGACTGATGACAATAGCCATTCTCGGTAATGACGCAATAACTATCGATATTTGGCACACGACAATGAAACGAGTATTTGCCCCCCTCGTCGGCATGCGGCAGACGCATGGAATCCGTCAGCACCGTACCGAAATCGACATTACGCCACACCTCGTTTTTCTTCAGCTGCTGTCGCAGCTGTCCAAATTGTTGTATCAACTCATCCATCTCTGTGGCGTTTGGTTATTGTTGGTCTATCTCGTGACGTATCCAGTCGTAGCCCTCGTGTTCCAATCGCAGCGCAAGCTCCTTAGGACCTGTCTTCACAATGCGTCCCTCATAGAGGATATGCACAAAGTCGGGCACTATGTAGTCGAGCAGACGCTGATAGTGCGTGATGACTATCGTCGCATTGTCGGGACGCCGCAGCTGGTTGACGCCCGATGCAACGATGCGCAGGGCATCGATGTCGAGCCCCGAGTCGGTCTCGTCAAGGATGGCCAATGTAGGCTCAAGCATAGCCATCTGGAATATCTCGTTCTTCTTCTTCTCGCCACCGCTGAACCCCTCGTTCACCGAACGGTTGGCAAGTTTGGTCGTCATCTCTACAATCTTCTTCTTCTCCTCCATCAGACGTAGAAATTCGGCGGCACCGAGCGGGTCAAGACCGCGATATTTGCGCTGCTCGTTGACTGCCGTACGCATAAAGTTGGTGATGCTCACGCCTGGTATCTCCACGGGATATTGGAATCCGAGGAATATACCTTCGGAAGCACGAACATCAACAGGCATATCCAAGATATTCTTGCCATTGTAGATTACTTCGCCCTCCGTGACGGTATATTTCGGATTGCCAGCTATGACGCCAGCCAACGTGCTCTTACCATTGCCGTTAGGCCCCATTATTGAATGGACCTCGCCACGTTCCACGTCAAGGTTCACACCTTTTAGTATCTCTCGCTCGCCAATATAAGCATGAAGATTGCGTATTGATAAAAGTGACATCTGTTTTGCTATTATTACTGTTTTTGTTTTGTCTAAAAAATTGGTACTATTGCTGTTGCTCATCAACACAACAACAATACCAACTGCAAAGTTACATTTTTTTGACAAATAGGATGCCCCTAACCAATGCTAATATCGTAGAATCATCAATCAAGTGTAGCACTTTTATGCAAAAAAAGCAATAGCACGTTTTAGGAGTGTCTAAATACAGCAGCTATCTCGACCTAAATCTAAACACAGAACTGCATCACAATGCAAATACTGACACAATAAAAAAAAGTTTTCGGCTTTTAGAAAAAAAAACTACCTTTGTTAGTTTAATATGCCAATGCAAGGCATTGATATACGCACTAACCCACTGAAAGACATGGACACACCAATTGTCACACTCACCACCGACTGGTCGGCTTCCGACTATTATGCTGGTCGTGTCAAAGGGCGTCTGTACTCCATGATACCCGATGTGCGTGTAGTAGATATCAACCATAATCTGCCCGTTGCCGACCGAATAACCGCCGCTTTTGTGGTGAGTAATGCCTGTCGCGAATTTCCAGCAGGCACCATTCATATCATAGATGCGGCAGGTCTGCGTTCCAATGATGATGTGGTAATCGTTGAAGCCAACGGGCAATACTACATACTCCTCGACAACGGGCTGCCGAACATGGTGTTCGGCACAACATTTTCACGTGCCGTAAAAGTGGAGAAAAACACCGTGCCCCAGCATGGAGCATTCCTTGCTTATGACCTCTACTGCCACCTTGCCATGCGGATTGCTGGTGGCACTGACCTCGCCGAACTCGGCAGTCCATGCACGCAGTTGCAGCAGGCCTTACCCTACAGCTATGCCGATGTAGAAGGACGTCTCAAACTGTATATCACATACATTGACTCCTACGGCAACGCCTATCTCGGCATAACGCACAGCGAATTTGAAAATATCCGCGCCGGACGCTCATTTGAACTCATGGTACGTCAGGAGCCTATAACAACTATCACCTCAACACAAGACATCCAAAAGAAGTCCGAGAATGTTGAACTGCTCCTGACCGTTGCTTCAACCGGGCACCTGATGCTCACAATATCACAGGCCACGGAAAACGCCAGCCGTCTTTTCGCCCTAAGGGTAAAAGAGATGCTCACTGTTACTTTTAAGTAAAAGAAACAAATATTACAACGATGCCATCTAATTTAGACAGTTTCTATAAATAAGCTGGTAGGAATCTCAATGCGTTGTAATCTTGAATATCTGGCATTTATCATTGCATGAGCTCCCTGTCGTGGTACTCATAGAAGTCTTCATTAACAAGACCGGCACAAACAACAAACACTTAGTTCCAACCACCATCTAAACGATGATTAACAAATGGTTGAATAATAATTAAACGATTATTTGCGGAACGATGCCAACTCACGATAGAGAGCGAACAACGGCAGTCCTACGACATTGTAGTAGTCGCCATCTATACGTTCTATGCCTACCATGCCTATCCATTCCTGTATGCCATAAGCTCCTGCTTTGTCGAAAGGACGATAGGTATCAACATAATGCTCAATCTCCTCATGCCGCAGGTTTCTGAAATACACATCTGTTGTCTCTGTAAAAAAACGTGACACCTCCCCATCGCATAGGCATACACCCGAATAGACCTGATGGCCTCGTCCCGACAATCGCTGCAGCATAAGGATGGCCTCGTTGCGGTCTTGCGGCTTGCCAAGTTTCTGCCCGTCAAGAGCCACTACAGTATCGGCAGTCACCAGCACCTCGTCCGCAGCAAGCGATGCGACAGGATATGCCGACGCCTTACGTCGCGCTATCGTCTCCGCCACCATAGCGATAGGCGTGGCGGGGTCAATGGTCTCATCTACAGAGAGGTCGGCAATAGTGACATCAAAACCAAGCTGACTGATAAGCTGTCTGCGCCGTGGCGATTTGGAAGCAAGTATTAGTCGCACAATAGTATGGATTATAGTAGTGATTGACTATGTTATGGTTATTCTAATGGCAGATACTATAACCAAAGCCTAAAGATAACAGTTGAGGTGTGTGTGTTTCAATATCAGTGGCCTATCTTTATTTCAAAACTTTTATTTTCTGGATTTTTTAGCAGGGATATAGTCTTGTTTGGTAACCATCTTGCCAGCCTTGAACTCTACAACAACACCCTCTTTGCCAAACTCGTCATACCATATCCACTTACCGTCCTTGTCGCCCTGCACAAACTGTCCCTTTTCTTCGGGCTTGCCAGCTTCGTTGAACCGCTCATACTTGCCATGACGCACACCGCGACGATAGTTCTCTACGCTCTCCACCTTGCCGTTAGGATAGTAGTGTATGTTCTGCCCATCGAGTTCGTCGTTGCTGTAGTGCATAACATAGCGCACGCCGTTGTTCTCGTAGTATCCTTTCCATTCGCCTTCCTTCTTGCCGCCCTTGAAGGAGCCCACATAGTCTATACGTCCATCCTCATACCATGCCGTCCACTCACCATCCTCCTTGCCGTTAACGTACTTGCCCTCATGTAGTTTTTTTCCACTCTCATACCATGTTGTCCATACGCCTGTCCGGTCGCCGTTGCGATACTCGCCTTCGCGCCAACGTTCGCCAGTCTCATAGTAGTATGTCCATGTGCCTATCTCGGCACCAGCATGGTAGGTGCCACGGATGCCTATCTGCTCGTTAGTGCGCCAATAGAATAGCCATTCGCCCTCCTGCTCACCAGCTTCGAGGTTGCCTTCCATATCCTTCTTGCCGTCTGCCGTCCACCATGTGGCATGCCCCTGCAGGGCTCCATCAACGAAAGTGCCCTCCATCTTGAGCTGTCCATTCTCATGCCACTCCTGCGTGCGTCCCTGACGCTGCCCATCGCGATAGACGGCTTCCTCCTTTTTCTTGCCGTTGGCATACCACGAAGTGTAGGTGCCCTGCTGCTTACCATCCACCACTTCAACCTCGCTCTGCAAGTTGCCAT
This sequence comes from Bacteroidales bacterium, assembly GCA_017451385.1. Lineage (GTDB taxonomy): Bacteria > Bacteroidota > Bacteroidia > Bacteroidales > P3 > Colimorpha. Next base: position 216,078 of record JAFSPS010000042.1, on the reverse strand, counting down.
TCTCGAACCACGAACGGTTGTAGCCGTTGCCAGAATAGCACTCCTCGGCAAGGCGGCTACCATCCTCATAATAGACTTTCCAGAGCCCTGTCTTGCGCCCCTGCTCGTCATAGCTGCCCTGCTTGTAGAGCTTGCCCGAACGATACCACCATGTCCATTTGCCTATGCAGAGACTGTCGGCATTGAGCATACCTTCTACCGATAGATGCTTCTTATGGAAATCATAATAGCGATGATAGAGCGTCTGGCTATTGGCTGACAACGATATAAGCATCAGCAGAAAAAGGGATAGAAAAAGTCTTTTCATGTGATTATGTTTATTATCGTGAGTATCTTTTTTTGAAATATCATCTCGCTTACGAGGACCGACAAAACGCCGTGTACGCGTTATATGCCTCTGTCACTATTCCGAATAGACTATTACTATCTGCATCGGTTCGGCAGCCTCGGGGCCATTGAGGACGGTGCTTCTCGCCGTAGCTGTACGGTTGTAGATGTTGATGAGCATACCGAGGTCTGAGCCCTGACGCAGCCGCTCCTGCAGATGGAGCGGCACCCGCACCCTGTAGTAGGCATCGTCATGGCATGTGCCGTCAAAGCCGCGATAGGTATAGGTCGACGAAGCGTCATTGATTGTGGTAGAGAGCAAATGGCCACTGTAGGTGAAGCGTTTGTAGAGCATAAGCTGCTCTGGTTTAGAGGCCGGTGCCTTGTCAGAAAGCGGCAGCAGCAGCTCGGCATAGTTAATAACGGCGTTGGGATGCTGCGCATGAAAGCGACGCACCCACCCGTCAAAACACACATAGACATAAGTGCCGCCCATAGGTTGAAGGTAGAGCGTGGTACGGTCAAGCAGACTATCGGAAGACGAAAAATCGGCAAGCGCAGTGCCACTATAGTCATGGACAAACGATGTGAAATGCTGTGTAGTTGCCGTGGAGCTATTGTAGCCTAAGATGAAATTGACACTGTCGCGTGTGGTAGTGGCAGTCTCATGGGTATAGTGCACCTTCAGCATCGTATTGCTGTTAGAGAAGCCGAGCGTGAGCATCAAAGGGTCGCTGTCGTCGGTCACAGAAATACGCAAACCCTTGATAGCCTCGGTAAACTGCTCTGCCGAGCCATAACGCTGCTTCATGAGTGCTCCGAACTGGTCGTTGAGTTTCAAACGTAACGTGTTATAAGGCTTAAAGACACAAGAGATGACAGTGTCGGCAAAGAGTGTCGTCACAGGCTTACTGTCTATAGCATAATAAAAACTGTCCGTCAGCGGTTCTGCCAGTTGGTGCACCAAGAAATGGAGCGACTTAACATTGAGAGTATCGCCATAGACGTCGCCAACAAACAGAGAGAGTGTGACAGAGTCAATAATATAGGCTCCGTCGGAGACATCTGAGAAGTCGATACCGTTACCCGTGGAAGTAGCGACCTGCGTATATACCTGCGCCGTGACACCACCAAAGACATCATCCTGAGTGCGGCCTACCATAGCTGTAAGTTGCGAGGAGGTAAGCAAGGAATCCTCGTGCAATGTTGCCACATAGAGGTCGGAGCCCTTGATAGTGTCAAAGGTTCCGTTATAGAGCGTTGATGGGTCTTGCAAGCTGTCACCAATAGACGACTCCTCATCGCTACACGAAGTAGCTACAAAAAGAATCAGAGCGACAATAGCCAATATAGAGAAAAGACGTGATAGCTTCATCTCTTTTGTTTGATGTAAAGTGTTAAGTCAAAATATTATTCTACGATATCTGTCGTTTTATCAGTTGTTGATACTGCTACCGATTAGCACATCGTAGAGACGATTTATCTGTCCGAAAAATTCGGACTGGTTGTCGTTATAGTCCAGTACGAATTTGGCGTTCTTGCACTCTTTGGCAAAAGCCACAAGCTCCGGATTGGCGTTGGGCGAGCCCACCACAACACCGCTTGCGTAGGTGATGGCAGCCTTGCACAGCCCCATATAATCAAGAGACTCAAACAGGCGAACATCCTTGGCGGTTGCACCGTCTGTCTTCATCTTCTTCAGCATCTCGTCCACAAAATGCCCCTCGAAAGCATCGTCGCTGATGGTGAAAACAGTCTTGGTATCTTTGAAGAAGGCATCCTCCTTATTGATGCGACGCATATAGAACGGCACCATGCTACTGAACCATCCCGAAAAATGCACCAAATGTGGCTGCCATGCCAACTTGCGCACTGCCTCAAGGGTACCACGACCAAAGAAAAGCATACGCTCATCGGCATCAGCCTGCAGTACTCCATGCTCGTCGAGCGGTGCACCACTCTTGGAGAAATACTCTTCATTGTCTATAAAATAGACCTGCATACGCGCAGCAGGTATAGACCCCACTTTGATAATCAACTGGTGGTCGCAGTTGTTTATTATCAGGTTCATGCCCGAAAGACGAATAACCTCATGGAGCTGATTCTTCCTCTCGCTGACAAAACTGTAGCGCGGCATAAAAACACGTATGTCGCGCCCGAGTTCCTGGCAGCGGGCAGGCAGATAACGCCCGAAAACAGACCTCTCATTCTCAGGTACGAACGGCATAATCTCTTGATTAACAAAAAGAATTCTTCCTTTAGCCATTTTTTATCGCATATTATTCCTACGTTGCAAAGGTACTTATTTTTTTTGACTTTTGCTTTTTTTTGTATTTTTGCACTTTTGATAACGAAAGTTAGTTGCCTCCTTTCTTGATGCGTCGCGACAAAGAACATACACGTGATGAGCTCCGTCTCATGGCCGCCAGATACTGTGCCGCCAACGAGACGTGCAGGCAGCAGGCGAGACAGAAACTCACCGGCTGGGGTGCAACACATGACGAGGCTGACGAGATAGCAGACTGGCTACAAACTGAGGGATACATCAACGAGGAACGCTACGCTAAAACTTACGCAGAAAGCAAGGTGCGCTATCAGCATTGGGGACGCAAAAAAATTGAATATCAGCTGCGCAGCAAAGGCATAGACAACGCCATCATACAGCAGGCACTACGAGACATCGACGAAAAAATTTATCTGCAGGCGCTGGCAGACACAGCCACCGCAAAGGCACGTACCATGCACGATGAAAGCGACGAACAACGCAACAAGATGATTTCTTTCCTCACCTCGCGAGGCTTTGAATACGAACTCATCATCACCACATTAGACAACATGACAATCTCTAAGAACGAAATATGATACGGCAGCATATTTTTTTTATACTATCTGTTTTAGCCCTATGCATACCAGCTCAGGCATTGAAGATTGACGACAACGACACAACGCCAAAGAAACCTCGCGGTGTTTGGACCCACTCAACGTCACCATCAATCCTTATCAACGAGAAGCTGTACAACAACTGGTCTGCCGCAGGCAACTCGCTACTCTCTATTGTGGCCAACTTTGACGGCACATACAAATACACCCACGACCATTACATCTTGGATAACGTGGTAAAACTGGGGTATGGCACAGATATGCAAGACCTTGATGCTAACAGACATCTCGAATCGCGACGAAAGACTGAAGACAAGATTGACCTCACCTCGACACTATCATACAAAGCCATCTCTTGGGCTAACGTAAACATCTCGTTAAACTACAAGACACAGTTTGCCGATGGCTGGAACTTTACCGGTCCAGGTAACGACGATGGCACTCTCGTATCGAAATTTATGGCTCCCGGATATATTACGCTTTCTCTCGGTTTCGAGCATAAAGAGGATGCGTGGAACGTATCGGTATCTCCCTTGAGCGGCAAATCGACAATGGTCCTATCCGAAGAGGTTATCGAGGCCGGACAGCTCTATGGCGTTGATACGGCCGATGGCAAGCGCATATACAACGCCTTTGGTGCCTATGTCAGATTCTATTTCAAGAAAGACATTTTCAAAGACTTCAATCTTTACACCCGAATAGAGCTGTTCTACGACTACCGCAAACCGCACCTGATGAACTGGGACGAAATAGAGGGCAACTACGACAAATACTACAAACGCGTGACGAAAGCCATGTCGCGAGAGACTGATGTCAACTTTGAGATGACCATCAATTACAAACTGCGTTCATTCCTGCACCTCTCGGCATCGCTCAACTTGAAATACGACACCGACTACGCCGGAATAGGCCAATACGGGCACTGGCAGCTGTTCCAGACTGCTGGATTGAGATTCATTTTCAAATGGCCCAAATAGGCACAACCATCAAGTTGCTTCTGCCCCCTCTTATCTCTTTTGCGTTGCTGACGCCACAGCAATAAGTCTCCGCCACAACAAGCAAAGTCTCGTAACAAAAACCTTGCAAACACACGCACTGGCCTCAGCGGCTGCGGCACAACGGACCAAAAGTGTGTATAGGCTAAAAGAAATGCTTATTCAAATGCAGGCGGAAGTCGGCATCTATAGCTATCTCTCGAGTATCAACCATCTCGCGAACAGTATTTTCAACCGTTGCAGCATCCGTTTCCGCCCCATGCGACAGGCGAGCCACAAGGTCTAGCACCAACATGGCACCACGCTGCAATTCGGCACGTATAGCCGCGCGCCAATCAACAGACGGCTTCTTATGATGCGCTATACACAAATCGCACACATGGCAACATGACGTGTCTGTTTCGCCAAAATAGGCTGCAATCAGCTGGCTTCGACAACCATCGCTGGCTGTAAGATACGACACCATCGAGCGGCAACGCTGCTCCGTAGCATCCATCAGACGACGATAGAATCCCTCGTCAAAGAAAAGCGTAGCGGCATCTACACGCGCAGAAGAGAAACATATAGCTGCACCCGCTACCCGTGGCGTGTAATCGAAAAGGCCAAGCTTGGCAAGACGTGTCAAAGCCTTGATGACCTCCTGCTCGTGCATAGCACACCGTCGTCCTATCTCACTCTCGCTCACGACGATAAAGTCCGAGAACAGACCACCATAAAGCCTAAAGATGGTGCCAAGCAATAGAGCATATTGCGGGTTGCGCAACTGGAAGGCATAAAATGTTTCACGGTCGGCCGTCGCATGCAGATGCGACTCGAGCGAATCCTCAGGCGGCAACGATATTAGACCTTCGCGTTCAAGATGCAGTAATGCACTATAGAGCATTGACGGCGACAGATTGTAGTTTTTGCATAACTCCTCCATCTTGAGGGAGAATGAGACTCCCTCGCCACTGCCGAGCGGAAGACGATAGAAATTGCAAAGCCCATTGTAGATGCTACGCAGCATCTTTGGCGTAGGGATATTGTCCGCAGCGTAATGATGAAGTTTGTCTATGTCACCATCATCATACAATGCCACGCAATAGGCTCGTTGTCCATCGCGTCCCGCACGCCCTGCCTCCTGATAGTAGGCCTCAAGACTCTCTGGGGCATCAAGATGCACCACAAAACGCACATCAGCCTTATCTATACCCATACCGAAGGCATTGGTAGCCACAATCACACGCACCTTGTTCTCACTCCACAGCTTCTGACAGAGGTCGCGCTCGCGCGGTTTGCGTCCTGCATGGTAGTACTCGGCACTCACACCATGCCCCTGCAACGCCATAGCCACCTCGTGCGAACGTCGTCGAGAACGCACATAGACGATGCCCGACCCTCCGACATTGGAAATGATGCGTAAAAGACGCCCCATCTTATCTGGCTCCTTGAAGGCCATATATGCAAGATTAGCTCTAACAAACGTGCCACAGAAACGACGGCTGCCATCCTTAAAAAGCAGCTGCCTACATATATCATCACTCACCTCTGGTGTGGCTGAGGCTGTAAGAGCAATGATAGGCACCGTCGGATGCAGCGTCCTCAGATTGCCAAGTTCCAAATAGGAAGGGCGAAAATCATAACCCCACTGCGAAATACAATGCGCTTCGTCAATAGCATAGAGACTCACCTTCATGCGAGTCAGCTGGTTCTGGAACAGACGTTGCTTGATGCGTTCTGGCGATACGTAAAGCAATTTGACATCGCCATATAGCACATTGTTGAGCACCGTCTCCTCCTCCTGCATGGTCATTCCGCCAACAAGACAGGCGGCTTTGACGCCTCGGTCGCGCAGCTGCTGCACCTGGTCTTTCATCAGCGCAATGAGTGGCGACACCACGATAGCCACGCCATCCATCAGCAGGGCTGGAATCTGGTAGCACAACGACTTGCCGCCACCCGTAGGCATAAGGACAAGAGTATCATGACCCTCAAGCACAGACGCTATAGCCTCTGACTGCAACGGACGGAACGTCTCGTGCCCCCAATAGCGTTTCAATATGTCAAGAGGAGACAAAGACGTAGTAATTATATGTTTGCTAACTATTAACGCAGCAACAACACCGTGCCAGTATTGTTCTCAAGGTTGGTGGAATTGATGCGACGGCTGCGGCAAATATAGACATAAACTCCTTGTGGACAGTCTGTACCATTGTGCGAGCCGTCCCAGACAAAATTGGGGTCCTCAGACTCAAAAACCAACAATCCTTCGCGGTTGTAGATATTTATTGAGAAATGGTCAACGGCACTGATGCATCGCATTGAGAATGTACTGTTCTCCGAACGATTAGGCGTAAACGCAGTAGGAAACCACGGCGTGAAACGCTGAACAGGAATCTTGAATGTGGAATCGGTCTGGCATCCGAGGTCGTCAGTATTGCGGAGACTCACAATGGCGGAATCATTATAGAGATTGAGGAAGATATGCTCAACGGACGAGCCCTCGGCAGTCTCACGACGACCAAATGTCCAAAAACTATGCTCACTACGCGGAGTACTGTTGGTAAACGTCAAAATCGGGTCGTCAGGGTCTATTATGGTAGGAGAATAGGATATGTCAAGCGTAGGCTTCTGATGGACAGTGATGGTTGCAATAACGCGCTCGCCTTCGCAGCCGTTAGAACCGTATGGTGTTACTGCATAGACTGTTTTTTTTGTTGGCGAAACAGTGATGTAACGCTGGTTGTAAAGGCTATCCAGCGTCGTATCAGCCGGAACTGACTCCCACTTATAGTGGTCTGCCTTGCCTGCCATCAGGACAGCCTCATCGCCCTCACATATAACACCGTCCGAAGGCATGGTGTTGAGAGTGTTGTCCAGAATGTAAAGCATCGTGCTATCCCATGCATAGCATCCGTATGCGTCAGCCATTTTTACATAGTATAATGCCTCTGCCGCATATGGTTTCACACGCAACGCAGAACCAAAGACCACCTCTTCGGCATCTCTTGCTTTACTCTCATACCACCGATAGCTAATGCCCTCTGTGGTGTTGTCAATCTTGATGTCGGCATAGTCGCCAACACACGCAACGCTATCGCCAGAGGTAAGTATTGGCTCAGGGATAAAGACAAAGAGCGTGTCGTAGGCATAGAGAGTATCATAATAGACAGAGAACGTGGTATCATTCTCAGGACCTACAATAGTATCTGGCGTAGCGAGAAATACATACAACTCTATAATATTGCTGTCGGTTTCGAATGCACGATAGACCGTAATGCTTTCTCCTATGCCGTCACCAAAGACGATAGAGTCGCCCACAGCCCACTGTCGGCCCGTGACGTTCTCCGTTCGTGGTGTCAAATCGCTAAACTGTATGCGCTCCCCCATGCAGGCATGCTTCTTATTCATAGACAGCTTAGCGACACCCATCTGCGCCTCGGCAGACAGCGCAAACGCCATCAAAGCAAATATTACCAACAATATCTTTTTCATATTCTTATTTCTGAATAGTTTGAGTGCATGAAACCACAGCACACAACATTTGCAAAGTGCAAAGATAACATTTTTTTGTTTTATCCCAAAAGAAAAAACAAAATGGAGTGCCGCAAGACTGCGACACTCCATTATCTAACAATCAAATTGTCTGACGATTATTCGTCTTTCTTATCAAGCTGCTCGTTCAGAAGGTTACCGAACACATCACCGAGAGTGGTCTTCTCGAGCTGTTCGTTAATCTTCTTCACGCTCTTCTTGGCGGCGCGGTCTTTCTTTGCCTCCTCGTTCTCGGCTTTGGCACGAGCCTCATCCTCAGCATCCTGGAAGGTGCGGGTATGAGAGACAACGATGCGCTTGTTGTCCTTGTTGAACTCAACAACCTTGAAATCAAGGGTCTCGTCAACGCGAGCCTTGCTCTTGTCGGCTTTCTCAAGCTGACGGGAGTAAGCGAAAGCTTCAACACCATAAGGCAGAGTAACTACGGCCCCCTTCTCGTTCATAGAGGTGATGGTACCCTGATGGACAGAACCAACGGGGAATACCGTCTCATAAACATCCCAAGGATTCTCCTCGAGCTGCTTGTGACCGAGGCTCAGACGACGGGCGTTGGCATCAACATCAAGCACGATGACATCGAGCTTCTCGCCAATCTTGGTGAACTCGGCAGGGTGCTTAATCTTTTTGCTCCAGCTGAGGTCGCTGATATGGATAAGACCATCAACACCTTCCTCAAGCTCCACGAAGATGCCGAAGCTGGTGAAGTTGCGCACCGTGGCGGTATGCTTGCTGCCAATAGGATATTTCTCGGTGACATTCAACCATGGGTCGGGCATAAGTTGCTTGAGGCCGAGGCTCATCTTGTGCTCCTCGCGGTTGAGGCTGAGGATGACGGACTCCACCTCCTGGCCAACCTCTAAGAAATCCTGAGGGCTGCGCAGATGCTGGCCCCAGCTCATCTCGGAGACATGGATAAGACCTTCCACGCCGGGGATAATCTCTACGAATGCGCCGTAGTCGGTGATGAGAACCACCTTGCCCTTCACATGGTCGCCCTCCTTGAGGTCGGGGTCGAGGTTGCTCCACGGGTGAGGCGTGAGCTGCTTGAGACCGAGCTGGATACGATGTTTGGCCTCGTCGAAATCAAGGATAACGACATTGAGTTTCTCGTCCAGATGGACCACCTCGTCGGGATGATTGATACGGCCCCAGCTGAGGTCGGTGATGTGGATAAGACCGTCCACGCCACCAAGGTCCACGAAAGCGCCGTAGCCCATGATGTTCTTGACAGTGCCTTCGAGCACCTGCCCCTTCTCGAGCTTGGAGATAATCTCGGACTTCTGAGCCTCGATTTCATCCTCGATGAGAGCCTTGTGGCTAACAACGACATTCTTATATTCATGGTTGATTTTAACAACCTTGAACTCCATCTCCTTATCCACATAGACATCGTAGTCCTTGATAGGACGCACATCTATCTGGCTGCCGGGCAGGAAAGCCTCGATATTGTCGTAGATAGTAACGATGAGACCACCCTTCGTGCGACTCTTGACATAGCCCTTGATAATCTCCTGATTGTCGTAAGCCTCATTGACGCGCTCCCATGACTTGAGGATGCGGGCTTTCTTGTGGCTGAGCTGCAGCTGACCGTTGCTGTCCTCTTTGCTCTCCACATAGACCTCGATTTTGTCGCCAGCCTTCAACTCGGGATTGTAGCGCAACTCGGAAGCGGGGATAACACCATCGCTCTTGTAGCCGATGTTCACCACAGCCTCACGCTCGTTGATGGACACGATAGTACCCTCGATAACCTCCTGCTCGGTGAGCGATTTGAAAGTCTCCTCATAAGCCTTGTCCATCGACTCGTCCTTTACGACCTCTTTCTTGTCGATTGCACCCCAATCAAAATTAGGATCCGGCTGTACGTCTTTGTAATTCATTTTGTTTTATTTTGTTTTGTGTCGCCTGCCCGACGGGTTAAACATAACATATAAGCCTGAATGTTATCGAATTGGCAGGAACTCGCCACTCAGACATAAGACAGCAAAAATACTTTTTTTTTGAAAACCGCACACGTTTTTTTTCACCACGTAGATTCAACCACCAATTGCAACACTTTTGTGCAAAAGTAGCAAAAATTTGTTTTTCGGCGTGTCAAAATCCAGCAACTTTCTCGGCCATAGATTCAACAATCAAGAACAATACAGCTGCCCGCACTTACTCCCACTTAATCGTGTATGGCCCATCTTCCGTAACAAAGCTATCTCCCTTATCTAACGACACTTTGACATAGACCTTAACCTCCTTTTGTTGGAGATTTGCCGCAGACATAAATCTGATATTGCTTATTGGAATTTTGAAATCTGGGAAATTAACACTGTTGTTCGTCGGAGTGCCGTAACTAAAAGCATCTATCGGATTGCCAGAAGAATCCAGCAATGGAGTCCTGTCGTCAACATTATAGAATACGGCATAGACCCTGACATTTTTGTTCTTCTGACCTTCTACATCTAAATCCACATGAAACACCGTTTGCTTGTTGTTGTCCGGTCCCACATTATATTCTGTTCGCACTCTATTGATTGTGGCAGGGATTAACTCAGGTGCTGCCTCTTGCGTGATGTGAAGTTTTACGGGGTTACTGCCATCGGCAGGTCTAACCACCACTGTTGCGTAACGTGGCGTAGTAGACTCGTTCTCATCCACAATAATGGTTGCCGATGATTGTCGAGCATGCAGCCATGAAGGAAGGTCCTCCCATATTATCTCGCCACAAACTTTGATGCGCAAATCCAAACTCCCCCCTCCATAACTCAATGTAATCTCTTTATCATTAGAACTATTTTCAATCTCAAGGTTAATAGGAGTGAAGATGAATGTCTCGGTCATGACAGTATCTAAACGAGGCGTATATTCGTAATTCTCGTTTTTCTGCATATCCTTTTGCACATCCGAAGATTTGCTACTCTTGTAGGCTACAACCATAGTTTCGAATACCTGCTTGTCAAACGTAAGGATGTTCATTGCCCCAAAGGGGATAAAATATGTTTCGGTGATTTGTTCAAAATCACGCTCTATTTCAATCACTTTGCCGGTTTGCCCCGGAACGCCATTCACGTTATACGGCGTATTAGCATAGGACTCGGTAACTTTTTTATGCATCCCCCTTTCCTTAAAATCGTCAAGTCTGTATTGTATATTATCCCATTCATCATCTATTCGGAATTCAACATATTCATATTCCGGATAAAGATAACAGAAACTTTCCATTGCCTGCCCCTTCATGTTCTCGACATTGAAAGAAGCCGTAATCTCAAGCCCCATAAGGTTCGAGGAGCATGTCGTACGTGACGTGACATTGGTACATATAATCCTTCCTTCTTTCTTCTGTGTATTGGGCTGACTGACTCTCTCTATTTTCGCCTTCATGCCTTGGTCGCATTTCGCAATCCAATTATCAATATCAACATGTTTAGGAAGCGTGGCACACCGTTTGGCGACGCTGAACATCTCTTTTGCCTTGCTATAATTCTTCTGATTATAGGCCTCGATACCTTTTGCACGGGCTTTTATATAACAATCAAAATCCTGAGCCTCGACAATAGAGACAATAGCAAAGAGGGAAAGGAAAAAACAAAATTTTCTCATTTGTATATTTTTTTAATTACTCACAACCACACATTTGTGATTCAAGTCTTACCGAAGCATCATCGAAAAGGCTGAGCGACATCTGATATGACTTGCACGCCATAGAAGTGTCTTGTAGTACCGAGGCCTCCATATAGGCCTGCTCAGACCAGTCGTGTGCAGCCTCTTTTAACTTGGGGTCCATCAAGGCTCCCACCTCAGACAAATGGCAATAGACATCTGGCATTTCGACGGAATACTTCTTCTCTGCATCAAGTATTTCTCTAAATAGTTTTTTTGCCTCAAGCAGTTTTTCGGGATTCGCTCCGCTTCCATGCGAAATCAAAACCTTGCACCTATCCACCATTTTTTCATACTTTGGTACAAACTCGCGCGCCTCGCGGTGCGTCGATGACTCACCCAGAAACATGAAATAGGCAGCAACGCCAAGCACCAACACAATAGAGACAATCAAAGCAACAATCTTCACATTTCCACTTTTCTTTTCCGCTATCCCCGCAGGGCTATCCTCCGAAGCTGTTTTAAGGGTAGCTGTTGGATTTGTTTTCGGCTGGCTGGGGGTCTCTGGCATTAAGACTGTGGTACCGGTAGATGCTTCGGGCTGTTGCCCTGACGGTTTGACGTTGAGCAAATCGTCCATAAATTCTGAGATAGACTGATGACGGTCCTGCGACTTCAACTGCAAGGCCTTCATTATAGTACGATTAGCCGCATCTGGAATGTTGGGGTTGAGCTCTTTCGGTTCTGGCATCGGCTCCGTGACGCGCGCTGCCGCTTCGATGGGCACCCGCCCAGTAAGGATGAAATACATCGTTGCGCCGATGGCATAGATGTCGGTATATGCTCCTTTGCGGCTTGTACGGCTGTACTGCTCCGTAGGCGCATAGCCATGCGTCACCATCGTAGTATGAGATTGGGTCTTATCCTCTTCAAACTCTCGTGCCGAGCCGAAATCTATAAGCACAGCCTTGTTGTCGGACGTAATCATGATGTTGTCCGGCTTGATGTCGCGGTGCAGGATGTGACGCTCATGGATATAGCCTACGGCATTGGACACCTGCGCTATGTAGTTTACTGCATCAGGAAACGCCAACGGACCATTTTTTTCAACAATACTCTGAAGGCTACGGCCCTCAATGAACGGCATGACCATATAAGAGGTGTTGTTCTCGTCGAAAATATCAATCACCTCCACAATACCCTGATGGTGCATGGCTGCCAGCGTCTGAGCCTCCTTGACAAAGCTCTTGCGGAAACGCTCGAACTTAGACTCATCCATACCTTGAAGATGTATGGTCTTAGCATAAGTATCGCGGATACACCCACCCGCAAGAAAGTACTCCTTGACACACACGGCACGGTTCAATCCAGTTTGAGTAGCCCTATAGGTGATGCCAAAACCACCTTCGCCAATCATCTTCTCAATGACATACTTGCCATTCAACAACCCCGTGCCAGGCTGCAGGCCTTTGTAGATTACATTATTATTGTCTTCCATTGTTGGATGTTTATTTTGAGATAAAATATTTTACATTGGGTATATATGCCAATGTTCCTTAAAATGGCACATAATAGGATAAGCTATTGTTTTCCACATTCAATAATATAGAGAAAAGAGGAATAGTATATGTTTCATCACGATTGAAAACAATAGGACATTAGAACTTTGCACCACAGCCGTAGGGACACTTCCCTGCCGCCTGCAACTCTTTCCAATGTAATCCCAGATTAAATTCTTTTCCGCACTTTGGACATCTATATTCCTTCTGGTACTTGAGTTTCAAGTCCAACATATCTTCTTGCAATTTCTCTTTCTTCGAACTGCCACGCCCCATGGTAAGCGTTCCTATCAGACCACTAAGCACTCCACCAGCCGACATCGCAATAATTCTAACCATCATATCCGTGGCGATAAGCATAACAACGAGACCCAGCACCGTGGGAATTAGCGACAATAAAACCCGTGGCAGCGACATCCGAAGGTTTGCCTTTTTCGTCAATGCCGACAATTCTTTATTATAGTCAATATATGCCTGCTTGACGCGCTCAAATTCTTTAGAATAGTCTGTCCGCTGGGCGTTAGCAGCATCATGGGATGGAACGCCAATGCCTCCCGATTGCTGAGGGCTGGCTGACCGCTGAGAGCCGTCTCTCCCTGAAGGATAAGCAACAGGACGAAATGCCTCTTCTTGATTTCCAACTCTATTTTTTTTATCAACATCACGGCAGTAGGCGATGAGCCTCCTTAAGTCAAGCAGATAACTCTCACCTGTTCCATTGCCGCCAAGATATACCAAATCATTTTCCCGAACTTGGGTTCGGGTGATTCGGATGCCATTAACATAGGTACCATTTGACGACCTATCCTCAAGAATGGCAACTCCATCGTGCCAATGCAAAATGGCGTGAAGGCGACTTACCTTTGAGTAGGAGGGCGACACGCGACATACATTCGCACCTTCAACATCTCTACCAATTTTTATTTCGACGTCCATAGATTTTATGACTTTTAATATTTGTTCAAATCCATAATGAAGTTTTTCCCCTGCTTGGATAAAAGTGGCCTTGTGTGATTTGGCTTTCTCATGACACGGCTAAACACATTCATACTATAACGCACCTTTTCCACCACAGCTTGAGCAAACATATTTACCAATTCCTTTACATTTTGGGCATTTCTCTTTCTTTCCGTTGCTATAGATAAAGCCAGTATAGTCGCAATCATCGCAATAGATGCTGCCCCCATGACACTGCGGATTAGTGCATACCTTTTGTTGCCCCGAGTTAGTGCTACTCGACGGTTGTGATGGCGTACTTTTTTGTGTTTGCGACGTGCCAGATTCTGGCTGTGAGGACGTGATGTTTTGTGTCTGTGGTGCATCGTAGGTATCTATCACACCATTTCCATTGCACCGTGAGCAGACCTCCCTCACATTAGCATATCCGTCACATCTTGTACACAAATAGTTGCCACTACCTTCACATTTTGAGCATTTTTCTTTGATACCGCCGCTACCATCACAGCTTTCACATTTTACTGTATAGTTTTCTGTCTTACTGATTGGAGTATAAACCGTGCGAGTTTCTGTCCCATCAAAATAGGTTGATGTCTCTTTCTCCTCACCAGTTCCCCCGCAATAGCGACACGCTATTTTAGATGTGCCATTAACATATCCTGTCCCATCACATGTAGTACACTTATACCAAGCCTTTTTTTCAGAATCTCGTCCGTGGGTGCCAGGAATACGACTTTTAGTATATATTTTTCCACCTTTGCACCGAGCATTCGTACATGGAATCTGCCCCCGCTTCATTTCACCTCCCTTCCCATGACAATGGCTACAAGGCAAATGTCTGCTTTTTGTAATTGTGCCACTACCATTGCAGGAACTGCAACTATGTTCTATAGCACCAGACCCATTGCATTCTGTACAAAGAATAGTGCCCTTATGACATCCAACAGCAGGACAAGGTTTGGGCACATATTTTTCCCCTTTACATTTTGGACAGGTGTATCGGCTCTGACCACACACAGTTATTGCGGGAAAAAATAAAAGCGCAATACATACCAGTTTAAAAAATCCATTCATAATATTGGATGTTGTTTGTAATAATATTCCAACATTGATAACACCCATAGTAGAGACATCACAACTTGATGTCTCTACAAATAGGTGAATCTAAGTTATTCCATCCGAAAATCTATTAATCGATATATTCGGATTGTCGTATCAGCCGAGATTAAATTCGCTGAATTTGTCACCGACACCGCCAGAAGCAACAGTGCTTCCGCCGCCCGTCGATGTATCACCTATGCTGGCAGCACCAACGCCTGCTCCGGCTCCAACAACATCTGTATTCTCCACAGCGATGACATTTTCGATTGTCGGAGCAAGGACTTTTTTACACCACTCAGAATACCGAACAGATATCTCCTCACATTTGTTGATTTGCGGTCTGTATCCGTTTACGAATTCTTCGTATTTGCCATCCTGCCATGCTGCGCCGACCTGCTTCATATCGGTATTCATCAGGTCGAAAATGATATGCAAGGATGCTGACAATTGTGTCAAATCATTTTGGAGTTCAATCAAAGCGGCTGAACTCGTTATAGCATTACTACTCATATTTATTAGTTTTTTTAGTGTTTTTTATTCATTATCTGGGACACAGTTGAAACTCGAACTGGCATCAATCTTTTTAGATTGTCCACCACTATCATACTCCATTTTGGATTTAATTTCACCTCCAAACCCCAATATTTTGGCATTGAGATCCGCATCGACAGAACCTTTCGTAGTTTCGCCATTGGTTGTGACACTATACGCCAAATGTTCGTGTGCGGTTTCTCCTTGTTTCAGAGACTCTGCATGATATCCTTCCCCATACATTTCTTCGCAATGTTCATTTGCTAAACCATTTTTTACATTGCTACGAACAGAAGAATTCAGATTAGAACTTTTATTTTTCGATGATTTCCCAATGATGTCGTTTTTTCCATCAATGTTAAATCCACTGGCCACACCTACAGTAGCTACTGCACCGCCAGCGACAGCACCAACAGTTCCTCCTCCATTTCCTACGACATCTGTATTCTCCACAGCGATAACATTTTCGATTGTCGGTGCAAGGACCTTTTTGCACCACTCAGAATACCGAACAGATATCTCCTCGCATTTGTTGATCTGTGGCTTGTATCCGTTTACGAATTCTTCGTATTTGCCATCCTGCCATGCTGTGCCAACCTGTTTCATATCGGTATTCATCAGGTCGAAAATGTTATGCAGGGATGCTGACAATTGTGTCAAGTCATTTTGGAGTTCAATCAAAGCGGCTGAACTCGTTATAGCATTACTACTCATATTTTTACCATTAAATAGGATATTATCATTTTTTATTATTGCATAATTTGCATTAGCATATTCTATGCGTTCTATGATGGTTACGATTCAACAAGACAGTCTCAATGCCATGAAACATTTTTTTACTGAGTTAGAGACTCCATCTGCTGCAAATGGCTGTCCATCTGCAGCAATAACCGTTCGAGGCCGTAACCACTTAAACCTATTCCACTTATGTATTGCGAAAGACTCCGGGTAATAGATTCAACAGCCTCCTGATGAAATCGCTCAGCAACACTGTCTTGCCAACCGTTTTGAACTATTTGCCACTCGGACGAAAACCTCCGTTCGACTTCTTGCACTTGATGTACAAAATCTGGACAATTACTCATAATCTTCTTTTTTTACGCCATTATACATGGTCATTCATACAGGTGCATAACAGAAGTGGCCTTCCGCAATTAGGACAACATTCCAATTGTTTGGAATCACCGTTGGCATCTGCAACAGTCGGTCCAAAGGTTATTCGAGAAGTATCGGAATGGTTATTGTCAGCAGTTGGGTGGATTTGTCTTTTTTCAATACCACCATCAATCATTCCAACATTGCTCCCCATATCGGTAGCCAAAATGTCATTGAGCCTTTCAATACAGACATTGAGATAACGTGAAGCATCGGGAGTCTGTTGCTCACACAAGGTGCGGATTAGTGCATGACCGCCAGCAGGGCCGTTATACTCCGCTATTTCGCGTTCACATTCTCCAACAATTTGTTGTCCCTGCTCGTATCTCATTCTCCATTTCTCCACCTCTGCTCTTGCCGTTTGTACAGCACATTCCTCCATCGCACAGCTTGGGCCAACTGTGCCCATAGCCGAAGCCAATGCTTGTGCTGACTGGCACATGTTCAGGTTTGTTTCCGCATCACTCAATGCGTTTTCGGCTTCCGTCAGTTTGGTCTGTATGAAGTCAAGTTGGCGACATAGACTCTCCTTGACCCCGTTGATGTAGCTACCGACATTCGCGTCTATGTTCGACATTGATTCGCTGGAGGAGACTATCACGTTGTTTAGTTCTTCCAACAAATGGACATCGCTTATATAAGCACCTGAATTAGTCATAATAGCAGTCTATTTGTTTTCTACAAATGAGTGGGTCCGCTTTTATACACTTTTAGCTTCTCCTCCAATTGATAGAGGAGATTGCCCTCATAGTTGCGCAATATATTACAAAGTTGCCTTATTGGCTCCTTGTCCGCCTCGAAATTGGTTCGAAATTCCTGAAAGTTGCTATCTTGCCAACTGGCAGATACCGTTTCAACAGCCATTTCCGTTTTACGAAGCTGTTTTTCCAATTTCTCAATAGCATTGCTAATCTTTCCACGATAGGCATGGATAGACTCATGGTCATTAATAACTGTTGATGCCATAATGATAAATTTTGGGTTTGGTTAATAAAAAAATAATTAATTATATTATTGTTTATAGTTGGTTATTTCAAGCCGTATGGTTTGAATTTCGTAACGGAGTTATTGACATTGTTGTAGTATAGCGCACGGTAAATAGATGCCGGACGATTGAGAACCAACAATTTGTTTGCCGCAGAATTGCCTACTATCTTGTCGGAATCACGTTCTGGCATCTGTAAGGCGATGCGATGACAGAACATCTGTTGTGCATTGTAACCCAATCGTCCAAGATTGGACAAATTATCCACATGAAGTATAGTGAACACCCCCACCATTGGACCGTTCTTTAAAATATACTCCAACAGGATTGCACATTCTGACTCCATGTCGCCACGACTTCCTGTACCATCAAACATACGTCCGCGTTGGAACTCAAAAATGTTGATGTAGAAATGCCCCAAAGGCAAAGATGGGTCATTTTTGCGAGCGTCTATCACATTGTCTTTTACGAAACGTAAATAGTCCTCCACGTCGTCCGCGCCCTTGACTTCTTTTATATTGCAATACTCAGTTACGGAGGCAAACATATCGCTCTTGAATAATCCTTGCATAGGGTCATCCTCCATCATAAAATTCATCAGAATAACATTGCAGGTCTTTTCCGTATGTGCCGAGATTTCCGACAACATAGAATGATACGCTATTCCCTTGGCAACCTTTGGTTCGCCGCCTATTATCAAGATATTGTTGTTGCTATCCTTGGTAAGCGGCACATACACATGACATGGCGCAATGGCAATGCTTTCGCCCAAATACACACCCACTTCACGAGGTTTGTCCGCTGTTTTGAGGTGGCGTGAGGCAAGGACACGCTTGGAGAACCTCGGCAACTCATCGCTGCGGAAAATGCGGAGTTCATGTTCATCCATCTTCTCGGAATGCATGTTAGCAAATTCAGACACCTCATCCAAGAGCGTTTCCAACTCTTTTGAAGCATTGATGAAATAGGAACGGGTAAAGCAATTGGCAACTTCAGCTCCCGACTCGTTGTTATACACGCAGGTTCCAGTCTGGAAACGCGGCTGAGGAACAGAATTAGACCATTTTATCAGGTTGTTAAAATCATTCGGGTCGCTCTTGAATACCACACGGTTTGCTATCAAGTCGTAAGGAACAGTACTTTTGGCTGGTAGCTTTTGTGTGGCAAGGATAAGATTGATGCCAAACTTGCGATACTCTTGGATTATAGCATGTATCTTAGCATTAGCATCCTTGCTTATGTTGTCATTCTCTATTTCGAATATCTTTTGGAACTCATCAATAATTATAAGCAAGCGCGGCACTATCAGCTCAGAATTAACACGCTTCAGCTCTACGATGTTGGTAACACCATTTTCCCTGCAAAGAGCCATACGTCGATTGCCCTCCTCAAACACCTCGCGCAATATACTTAGTCCAAATTCACGTTCCGCCTCGGGGGCAATGACACGAGCATGAGGTAATTTATGTTTGGCATAAACGTTGAATTCCACACCCGAGAAGTCAAGCAGATAGACCTGTAATTCGACAGGCGAATAGCGTGTGATAGCACTTGCTATGATTGTGTGCAAGAAAACACTCTTGCCAGAGCCCGGAATACCTATTACCACAGCCGTGTTCTGCCCACTTTCCTGTGTAATCTGCAGAGCTGTGGTCCTCATCTCCTTTGTTAGTCCGAATGGAAGGTCTATACGATTGGCACTCTGCCCAGTCCACCAGTCGTTTTTCGGCAACATGTACTCGGTGAATTTCAATATCGTCTCTTCTTTCGTTTCCAAACCCTTGTTGACCTTCCTAACGATAGACGAGATTATGCTATCTGGAAACGACTCATAAAGAACCCTTGAAGAAGATTTCAACGACTCCGCATCATCAGCTCTTGTGAAATCGTAGGTTTCACAAGAATCCACATTTAAGACATTCTGAAATTGCTGAAAGTTTTTCTGCGCTTCCTCCGAACGACTCACCTCATCATCGTCAATTAACGCAATAACCGAAACACCTGCTCGTGGACCACCGCGAACAATCTTGGACAACCTCGTCCCAAGGTCATTGCCATATCCCACAGGGATATCCTTTAGAACCCATATATTGTATGCAACTTTTTCTGTCTTGTTATGGTTGTATTCTGCTATATTGGTTATGTCGCCTTGCAACAGATTTTGTATGATGCTCTCCGTTCGCGAAACTTCGGCATTTAAGAGCGTGACGAATTCGTCATATCGAGAAACGACTTTGTATATGTTCTTATTTAAAGCCTTGAAAGTGCTACTGGTGCCCTCCATCTCGTTTAAGTCCACCATCACTATGCGCATATTCCCATTTGGTGCAGCTGCCAGCATGCGGCCTATCAACGTATTGACAACATCAAAGCACAACGACCTCTGTTTCTTGGAGTATTTGTAGATAAGATTTCCACCATAAAGGCTTTGTACATATACGCGTTTTTTCAACTCTACAGTTTCTTGCAGAATTGCATACCGGCCCACTTCTTCGCCCATGTAGAACGTCTTCTGAACCTCATCGTCCTGGCGTACAAGGGTCTTCCATATAGGCGAGTCTGCTGGTGCCAGTGCCATACGTTCGGTAAATAGCGGCGGATTACTCGTATAATATTCACCCATGAGAGAACTCACCATCGGCATCACGCTCTTACTCATCGCCTCATAATTACGCTTCATCTCGCCACGTCTGTTATCCACCTCGCTCAAGCCATTGGCAAGTTCGTCATCATTAGCACTATTGCTCAAACGGTACTGGTAGGTGATATCTAATTTCTTCATGTCGGAGTCGTACTCAGCCTGAAAGGCAGCACACTCGCGCTCCAGCTTTTTTAGGAAAGTAGATAATTGTATGCCTACAAAATCATAACGTTCTATGAGAAGGTCAAGCACATCCTCGGAGAAATGCCGCACCGTAAAACGACGTCTTATTGGGAGTTGCATACTCTTAAAGTCTGCAATAATCTGTTTCAACCGTCCACTATGAATCGAGAACAAGGCATCCACATCTTTATCAAAATCGTAGAGCACTGACGATGGCGGCATTGTTCTAGTTGGAGTAGATGGCTGTACCACAGGTGCCGGTTTAGCATCTGAATCTGGTGTTTGTTCCATCAGCGCCGCCCAATTAGCCGTTATGGGAGCATTAGCCAACATTATCCTATCTCCGGGCTTGATAGTTTGCGAGCCTTTGACTTTGCGCCCATTCACATACGAGCCATTAGTGCTTTGAAGGTCCACCAGTGTATAAATACCAAGCTTATCCATGACTATTTTTGCATGGTGCCTGCTGACCTTCGGATTATCGATGACGATATTATTGTCCGGAAGTTTTCCTATGGTAATCTCTTTCATTTTTACTATCTTCTTTCTCTCATATATGTCTTTATGCTATCAGCAAAATCCTCGCATCTCTGAAAGCGTTGTGCAGGGTCTTTCGCCAAAGCAAGGTCAACTATATGTTGCAAGTTGTCTGTAATTGGAGGGTAAAACTTTTTCATCAGCGGTGTAGGCTCATACTGTATCTTGTTTCTGATTTCATGCCTATAGTCGCGAGGATTGGGTCTATCCGAAGTGAACGGCAGCCTGCCTGTCAGCATCTCGAAAAGCATAACCCCTAACGCAAAAATGTCTGTATATTTGCCTATGCGTCCACCATTTGACTGTTCTGGAGGCATATAGGCCGGCGTGCCAAATCCCGTGCTATCGTCAGCACCTATACGTGATGCTATACCAAGGTCTATGAGTTTTATTTTCCCATTAGGCATGAGCATTACATTATTAGACTTGATGTCAAGATGCAAAACACCATCATTAATTCCCATGTGGGGTATTCGCAGATTATGAAGGAAGGCTACGGTATCCAGAAGCTCCAAAAACATGGGCAACGCCCGTTGTTCTGGAATGAGTCCCATTTCACGGTATATATAATGTTCCAAACTGCGTCCCTCTATAAACTCCATCACGAGAAACATCTGGTTTTGCATTGGCAAGTCTATGAAGTCCACCAGCCGGGGAATATTTGGATGCTGAGCGTACAGCATCAACTGAGTCTCCATATTGCGAAATTTATCACGCACCGCAGCATTGCTCATGTGTCGCAATTTTAGCTCTTTGATGGCTACAGCATATCCGCTACGCTTGTCTATACCCCAATAGACACGAGCAGTGCCACCCTCCGCAACAAGGCGGACCACATCATAATTATCTAAACGTGGCAAGTCGTTCATTTCTGTTTTGCCGTAATAGTATCGTTAGGATTAATACCGCCTTTGTCTCCCGATTTGGCAGTTTTATTAAGTATCGGAGAATTACGTTCCTTTGCCATTTTTTCCAATTTTTGTTTAGGCTTCTTTACTATATCTATTATCTCATTACATGTATTTGTATCCGATGCATTTATCCTTTTTTTAAATTCATCTTTGATAGCATTATAACGGTCATCTTCATTTTTTAACTTTTTGTCCGGAAACAAAACTTTGCAAATCAGATTTAATGTCCCGTCTTTCTTGGCCTTATTTAGCACATCATCGAATGTATATGTTAGTTGCAACTTGCGTTCGGAAAGCCTTGCCTTCGCCATTTCTTCTGTTGCTTTATCATTGGCAGATTTAATAGCTGCATCCTTTTCAACATTTGCAGCTTCCAGTTTTTGTTGAGCTTCTTTTTTAGCTTTCTCCGCTTTTTCCCGTTCCTCCCTGACTTTACTATCATTTTGTTGTTTTGTTCTTTCAAGTTCAGCATTACTTCTTTTCCGTGCTTTGTCCAGTGAATCTGCCATATCCTTGATTATTTTTTTCTCTTTAGCCGACTGTGTCTCGAAAGCTTCGCTCACAGCTTTTTCATATTCATCATGAAAGATGCCCTGTTCATGCTGTTTCTTTTCCAATTCGGCTGATTTATTACGATACATTTCGTTTTCTGCCATCAATTCCTGCTGCTTTCTTTCCGCATCTTTAGAATTTCTAACCAATAAGATTATACCGCCGATGATTACAAGCGTCACCACCGCACCAGCGGCGTACAACCACTTCTTATTCAAAGTCGCTTTGGATTGCTGTGCCGAATTTGAGACTGCTGATTGTGTTTTATGCGTCTGTGGGGGGTGTGGGGACAAATAATTCTCCCAATGCAAAATAGTATCCCCTATTCGCACCTCATCACCCTTCTTCAATCGAGCCTCACTAACAATACGTCTGCCATTAACATAAGTACCATTGGATGAACCTAAATCAACAACAGAAATATTTCCATTGTCATCTTGCACTATTTGCAGATGCGTGCGGCTCACTTTGTCATCATTGATGACGATACTATTCTCTTGGCCACGGCCAACAGTCTTGACTATCATATCGTTTTATTTTTTTTGTTTTTTATTGCTTTGTGTGCGTGTTTCCATGTTACCCTTCTTGTCCTCATCTTCTTTCGGAGTACTTTTATGTAAACTATCAAGCTGCTTCTTAACCCTTTCCTGCGCTTCTTGAGCAAGTTTCTGATTCCCGTTTTCTTGACTATTTATTTCCGTTGTCGAACTAATAGTTTGACCTTCCGAACCCTTATCGTTTGTTTCCGAAACTTGCACTGCTGTTCGCTCATCCTTACTATTGGTATTATCTTTACGATGTTTAGGGATTATGAACAAACAGGTACACACAATGCCCACTATCACAAGCAAAACTAATGCAGCTACGATGTACTTTACAATCTTTGGTTTTTTGCCATCGACATTGTCTCTAACACTATCGGCACTACGCTCATTGTTTGAAATAGGTGCTGCTGCCACCATCTCATCCGCTCCCTCAGGGTTGTAACTTTTGAACTCACTGGTATTATACGGACTATTATCTATCTCTATGAGTTCCAAAGTGCAGTTATCCTGTCCTCCGGGCTGCACAATTTCGCCTTCCATAGCGAGATTTACAAGTTGGTCGCCTTTCTGCTGTAGCGTCAGTCTTTCTCCAAGTACATGTTTTATAGTGTGGTCTGATATCATGCCGCATAGGCCGTCACTGCATATTAAAAAGACATCACCGTTTTTAGGATGAATAGCACGGTTCTCGAAGTTAAATGACGGGGACAATTCAAGCTTGATGCCGAGGGCTTTCATTATCCGGTTTTTTTGAGGATGATGCTCTGCCTCCTCATCTGTAATAACCCCTCCATCAACAAGCGACTGCACATAAGAGTGGTCTTTGGTGATACGGAACAGCCGTTTTTCTTTGCCCAAGTAAAGATAGATACGACTATCGCCTACATGAGCTATCCATACACCACTCTCCTGCATCAACACGATACACGCTGTTGTTCCCATGCCTTTGTATTCCGAATGAGCATCGGCATAGCCCAGTATTTGCATATTGGCAAATTGCAACGCACCATTGAGGGCCTCTATCGGCGTAGCATATCTCTCTTTGCTGATATATCCGATAATGCTGTCCACCGCCAAGCGCGAAGCCATAGCCCCTCCCACGTGACCTCCCATGCCATCACAAACTACGAAAAGATCTCCGTTTGGTGTCCCTAATTCAAAACCATGACAATCTTCTTGTGCAGTACGCACATTGCCAATAACGCCCTTGGCGAATATATTGTTGTCGTTACTTTTTATTAGACTCATATTATTATTTATTAGATTCTTTATAAGCAATTAATCCATAATCACAGGTCATAGGTTTTAAAAGTAGTCATGTTGCAAGGATGAGATACAACATTATCGCCACCTATTCTAACCACATTATTCTAACAGTTTCCAACAACTAATGCCGTTCTTCTTGATTTGCAGAACACCCCAAAGAATGAGAACGGAGACTGAGGCCATACACAAGGACATTAGCGGCTTCATTTTGACGAGAACACCTATCATACTAAAGTCTTGCTCCATAAGGGTTATCATTACTGCGCTGACTATTCCAGAGACAACTTGAGTGCCCATCACTCCCCAAAAACCTATCTTCTTATAGCGCAACAACATGACATAGAAAACCAAAAGCGTAATACCAAATACGACAGAGGACAATAGCAGAATATATAGGTGCGTATTTATTGTCTCGCTAAACTGTGTTGCATCAATGCCAGCAGCAGTAAATTGCCTCTTTAATTCATCTACTTTTGACATTATTTCAGATGTGGAATTAAAAGAGGAAATGATACTGCCGATACTGCCAATCATACATAGTCCCAGCCAAAAAGTCACAAAACCATGACGTTCTTTCTCGTTGACACCCTCTTTACGAACAGGCGTCGAAGGACTATCACCTTGCACGGCAGAGTTAGGGAACACTTCTTCATTAGGTTGCATCCTATATCCCGAATCATCAACCTCATCAAAATACATACGCCAAGGAATCGTGGTATTGCCAATGCGGACAATATCCATATCATTCAAAACCACATTGCCAGAGATTTTCCTACCATTGACAAACGTACCGTTAGTACTGCCAAAGTCGGACAGACTGAAATGACCATCATCATGCTGTATTATTTGCAGGTGATGACCTGAAGCATAAGGGTCATACACAACCTTATCGTTATCCTCACTTCTTCCAATAGTTATGACTTTCATAATTTTTTATTATTTATTAGACATAAAAAGTAATTATGGCTTCGCCAAGTCCAATCATGTCGCCGCTACGGAGTGCTGCTCGCTGGCATAACTGCCCATTGACGATAATACCCTGCGTATAGGAACGACTGACATTGACAACCTCGAAGGCTGCTCCATTGAATATTATTTCAGCATGATAGCCCGATACAGTAGAATTATCAAAATGCTCATTGCTTTCTGCAAATGCAACATCGTTATCAGCATTTCTACCTATAGTAGTTCGGACCTTATCTATAGAATAGGCAAATCCAACGTCTCCCGCCTTACATTGTAAGCGTGGATAGAGATGTTTTGTTTGCATTAGTTTTGTAAGGCGTGCTTCTTCTGCCATCAATTCAGCCTCACGGGCGGCTCGTTCTTGAGCCTCCTGCTTAGACTCCTGCTCACGCATCAGACCCTCTACCATCTCACGGTTACGACGCTCGCTTTCCTCATGTTCTCGCATCATCTGCTCTTGCACTGTTCGAGCCGACTCATCACGCTCCTTTAGTTTCTTCTTCACTAACAGCACTACGCCTACAATACCACCCGCAACCAGCAACACACCCAGTACCACTATCCACCAATATATAGACAGCCATTGGGCGAAAGACATTTGGGGCGATTCGAAGGGAGGCAAGTTTCGGCGTGTTCTGTTTTCCATTAACTGCAATGGATGCAACTTGCCGTCTCGCTCGACAGTAGTCGTAAAGGTGAACCTGTAGTCGCATCCTCGCAGACGGTCATCCATGCTTTTGTATTGCTGCGTTAGGTTTTCCAACGCTGTCGCAACTTCCATAGTCGAGGACGAGAGACCAAACGTACTCGTAGCCAACATATTGACTTCTGGAGTATTCCCCGATAGCGGGTATTTTAACACATAGATGGGGATACCTGCCCGAATGGCATACTGTCGGACGGTCTCCATCTCGGTACTTGCACCAGCAGCCTTCATGTTTAGCCCTGCTGTAACAACCACTATAACCCCAACACGCTCGACAGGTTCTTTCTTAAGAAGGTCAAGACCATCATTTATGGCAAGATAGAGATCACTTGATTGCGAGAAAGAGGCATATTGGTAACCATTATTTCTATGAGCCTCTATGGCATCTGTCAGACGACTTACGTCCCCCGTAAACTGTCCCACAAGAGGAGTAAGGAGCGGCGTGTCGTTTCTCTTGCGGTCGAACACCGCCACCTCAAAACGATCTGACGTGTCAAGACTCGTCTCGTTGAAAAAACGAAGCAACACCTCTCGGGTGAAATTGCTTTGTCCACCATGACTCGCCATATCCTCCCATAAGATAAGTATGCTTTTCTCAACAATCTTGTTTTTGTCAATAGGCAAAACCGATAGTTTGAAATCTATTGCACTATCTTTTTCTATTATGACAAATTGTGAAGCATTCAGAACATCTGGATTTGGTGAGTTCCACACAAAGGATATCGTGGGAAAACTATCCACATCGTAAGAGCCCTTCAATCCCCGTTTCATTTGGGCTGAAAGTGGTATGGTCAATATCAGCAACCAAAATATAAGAGCGTATCTCTTCATAACGACACGTTGTTACTCTACATATTATAGCGAAGAACGAAACTTAAATACGGTTTGTCCGACTCTGATTATATCGCCATCTTGCAGGTAGTATGGCTCCAGTTCGATATCCGACTCGTTAACAAATGTGCCATGAGACGATTGGCTGTCAGTAATAGAATACTTTCCCGAACGAAACAACAGTACAGCATGCTTTGAAGATACCCAATTGTCATTAACAGTAATGTTACAATCCATGTCACGACCAATAATGTTACGCCCTTCATAGAGTTTGAAATCTACTCCCATAGGGTCAAGCGTATAACTCACCAACCAACCCACAAATTTGCGAGTCTCACGGAATGTTCGTTGCATTCCATCTCCGCCATGGAACTCCGCTTCCAACCCATCATCATCGCCAAAGACAGTACGGCTCGATGTTGATGGTCCTTGTGGACGAGTGTAGTTCGCACCTCCATTTGCGTTGTTATCGAGGACCGTAGTCTTCTTTGCACCAAATGTCTCCGATTCTGGAATTGGTTTGGTTGGTCTATACGGTCCTTGTGTCTCCGCATTTGCACTGTTTCCAAAAAGTTCAGTTTCACGTTTATTGATATCGTCATTACCCCTACCAGTAACTTGTGTCTTTTTGCAATACGGACATTGATCTCCTTGATAATAATGTCCATTGGGACATTGTTTGTAATCCGACATACCTTATTATGCAACAATCATCAGTGTTGCGACTGCTTTTCAAAGAGGTACGGCCCAATACCAAACAATAAAATCTTAAGATGAAAGTGGAGCCATCTTTTCCCTATCTCAGACGCAGGGCTTGGACTCCCTTTTATTTTGGTACTAAAAAAGATAAGGTTTTACTACGTGACTCCACTTGGTGTAAATCGCCTAAACGAATACAATCCAAGCAAGCACTATCCTTATTCCGTTTTTAGTACCTTCGTGAAGTGTCCAAGTTCACGTCTGCGGAATAGAGAAACGCACTTTCTCTTAATCTTTCTAACTATCGAAAGATTTTGCAAAAATACTTTTTTTTTGAAAACCGCACACGTTTTTTTGTGTTTCATATAAACCAAATACTGCATACAAACATCTAACAATTCAAAACTCAGCATCTTGTATATTACATGGAATGTATGGCAAACGACAAGCGTTTGTTTTTTTCAATAAACATCTGTAACATTTGTGGAAAACATCTATAACACTATTTTTGCAAAATCATAAATCGAAGTGCAATAAAAGACGTTTTTTTCATACTAAATTTTGTCTTATCTTTTTAAAACTGAACCATGCGACACTCTATCATTTTATTACTCATCTCGTTAATGTTTGCTGTTTGCGCAATAGCACAGCCTGGTGGATTTGGCGGACGTGGACCTATGGGTCCACCCCCGGGAGGGGGACGTCCATACAACCAGACTGGCACACCAAGATTTAACAACAGCGCCGATGACAGCAAGGCAACTACCGTGAAAAAGAAAAAACGCGTCACAGACGGTTCAACCTTTAAGGTCGTGGGGTCATTGCGCGACAGCACCACGGGCGAATTTCTGCCATTCGTCAATGTAAGCGTGCTGGACAGCGTGGACAGCACTTTTGTGAAAGGTGCCGCCACCAACGGCGATGGATATTTCGAGGTCAGCGAGATTCCCGCTGGCGGATTCTTACTGCGTGTATCTGCCATAGGCTACCAGAATGTTTTTATCCCATTCCATGTAAGCAATAACACAGCCCTCGGCACCATACGACTCAAACAAGGAGCCACAACTCTCAACGAAGTAGTTGTGACTGCAGCTAAGCCGCTCTATGCTATGGATGGAGAGAAGACGATATACAACGTAAGTGATGACCCCAGCATACAAACTGGCACAACCAACGATGCCTTGCAAAATGCACCCGGCGTGGAGGTTGATGTGGAGGGCAACATCACGCTGCGTGGCGTCACAAGCGTAGAAATTTGGATTAACGACAAACCCTCGAAACTCACAGAGGAGAACCTAAAAACTTATTTGGAAACGCTGCCTGCAAACGCTCTGGCACGTATAGAGACAATCACCAATCCGTCAGCCAAGTATGCCACAGATGCCGAAGCGGTGATTAACATTGTAACATCGGCACACATCAAGAGCAACCATTTCATCAGCTTCGGGCTCTTTGGCTCTTCACAGCCATCCATAGGCCCGTGGCTTTCATATATGTGGGCCAACGAACGGCTGTCTATCAACATCCACGCCGGCGGACGCTACAACTACAGCGAGACTAACTCGCACAGCAGCGCCATCTCGCGCAAATACGGCACCACTCAAGATTACGACACAACGTCTATGGCAACCAACGACAGCGAGTCAGAGAGCAAACGACTCAGCGGCAATATAGGCGCACATATAGACTATGCTATCGACTCGATGACAGACCTCAACGTGCACGGCATGTTCAATATCAACCGCAACAAAGCCATCTCATCATCACACGAGTGGTACGACCAACACTTTATCGTTGATAACCCTTACACCTATAACCTCTTTGACACAACAGACAACGACAACAAGGGGCGTTTCGGTATGTTTGGTGCTAATATCACGCACAAATTTGACAACAAGGGACACAACCTGCGCGTCACCTTTGACGGCAACTTCAACAACGGCAACGTTGATAACTACATGACTCGCATATATGACAATGTGTTTGGCGATGAATACAAATACTACGAAAACACGACCTCCAAGCAGAGCTATAGCCTCAACGCTCGCTACAATCGTCCCTACGGCGAACAAGGCGAGATGAGTTACGGATTAGGAGCAAGTCGTTCTAACAGCCACAACATCTACAGCCGTCTCTATGATACCCTGCCCGACAGATACTCTATGAACGACATCCTGCGTGCCTACGAATTCAAGGGCAACGACTCGCGCATCAATGCCGATGTCAATTGGACACACCGCTGGGGCGGCTTCACTCTCGAACTCGGATTAGGCGGACGCTACGACAACATTTACTTCAACTACATCAGCGAAATGAAAGGCTTCAGTGACGAACAGACCTTCAACTTCTTCACGCTCAACCCGTCCATACATACAAGCTATCGCACCGAGGACATGCATAACTTCAAGCTCAACTACTCCATGCGCATGAGCAATCCTACCGAAGCTCAACTAACCTCTTTCAAGAAATACAGCGAGACAGCATACTCTACTGGCAACAGCAGCCTGAAATCGTCAACAACGCACTCTATGGAAGCCGGATGGACTAAGTTCTTCGAATCCTTCGGTTCTGTTGGCATTGAAGGCTATGGGCGCTACTCCGTCAACGAAATCAGCTCTCTGACAGAGAGCAGCGATGAGGAGGACTTCTACCTGCAACGCATCATCAACTACTCCACTCCCTACAACATGGGGTCATCCTACCGACTGGGCGGCACCATCCACATGACCTATCGCCCTTCGGGATTCATCAACATCCGCCTTTACAGCAACATCTACGATTACGGCTACCGCATGGAGCGTCCTAACGGCACGGTACTGGAAAACAGCAAACTGTCATACAGCATACGTCTCAATATCTGGGCTAAGGTGTTCAACAAATACCAGTTCTATATCTCTGGCGGATATACGTCGCCAACCATAGCTCTTGCATCCGAACGCAAGGAGAACTATAACATTAACTTTGGTGTGCGCGCCGATTTCTTCAAACGCAAAATGACGGCATTCATCAATATCCAAGACATCTTCAACTGGGGGAAAAACATTGGCAGTGGCTCAAAAAACACCAACCCACTTTATATCACAGATGTTACGAGCAAGACCGTCAACAGTCGCTTCATCAGCGCCGGACTGACATTCCGCTTCGGTAAGATGGAACTTGAACGCAAAGCCGAAGGTATTGAGAGCGATACTTCTTCCTCCACAAGCGAATAAGAGCCTTCATACTATTGTATAGCAAAAAACTCTCAAAAATAAGACCCTTGTAAGTTTTTGTTGGTTATAAAGGGGAAAACCTCCACCGTGCGGAAGCAACGTGTGGAGGTTTTCTTTTAGTGACAAATAGATACTGTTTTACTGTTCTGCTATAATTCTATTAACTTCATCAAACGTCAGTTGTGATATATTTGATATCTGTTCTATAGACATACCATTTTTATACATCGCTTTTATCATATCTGCTATGCCTTCTGCACGACCTTCCGCACGACCTTCCGCACGACCTTCCGCACGACCTTCCGCACGACCTTCTGCTCGACCTTCTGCTCGACCTTCTGCTCGACCTTCCGCTCGACCTTCCGCTCGACCTTCCGCACGACTCTCTGCCCTCTCGGTCTCAATATTGTTCTGCAAGACTACGAGGTCGTCAACCTGCTTATAATAGGCTCTGCGTTCCTCGTCACTCATGTTCATAACGTTCAGCCTCTCGCGAGCCACGTCAAGTCCAGGTGCCGACGCATTCTCAGGTATCTCGCCTGAACGTAAGAACGATATCCACTCCTCCAACGGTGTGCGCGCCACAATATTGAAGTCGTTTACCTTCAAGATATAGTACTCTGGGAAAAGACCTGACACCGTATCCGTCTGGAAACGTTGCATCTGATAGCGCGATAGGTTGAGTATATCGTTGTTGTGTATGCCACGAAACTCCGTAGTGCCATGATACACATAGTCGCTGCCGTTGCCGAGATGGAAATATACGATGTTCACGCTGTAGATCTTCCTTATGCTCTGATAGCTCTCACCGCGGTGAAGATACTGCGTAACGAGTTGTGATGTGCCAAAGAGCATACGCTGGAAGTACGCTATGTCGTTATTATTCTGCACCTCTATGAGGTACAGTTCGCCATTTTCGCCTTCTGCCAGCACGTCCACGCGGTTCTGCTTGCTATACTCAGACTCGGGATTGCTCTCGCTCTCCAGCATCTCCTTTATTTTTATCTTCTCGCCGAGCAACGTGGTCAGCAGTCCCTCGATGATGCCAAAATTAGCCTTGTCGCGCAACAGACGCTTCATTGCCCAGTCAAATCTTATGTATCGTCCTATAGTCGTCATAACATTTTTTTTGCAAAAATAATCTTTTTTTTAACTTTTCAATAATAAAGCACTTCTCACCATTCTCTTAAGCATGAACAGTATTCATCAATACTCAAAACTGCTTCCGCCAAGGAACTCACGCATTATCGATGTCGGTGGCACATACTTAGCGTCGATTGGATCAACATATTCAAGCAGTGAAAGCAATCGTTTGGCCTCGGCATACTCTTCCACAGTCTCAGCAACATGCTTCAGTTGCGGTTCTGCATAGTTGCGCAACACCCCAAGTTCATAGAGCAGGGCGGAATTGAACATCACGTCGGCATATTTCTGAAATGGAAAGATGTGCTTTAGTTCTCCATTGCGCACCTCGTCCCACCGGTGCAATGTGTTGAAGGCATCCCATCCGCGGAAATTATTGTCGCGCACTATGCGACGTATCAAGCGATTGTCGCTGCTGTGCATGACGGTCTGGTTGTCTATGGCTATCTGCGTTATGGCATTGACATAGACGCGAAATTTCAGACTATCGTCTATCTCTTTGGTCAGCTCGGGATTGAGGGCGTGAATGCCTTCTACCACGAGGATGCTATCAGCGCGCATCTGTATGCTCTTGCCCGTATAGTATGGGTCACCTTTGATGAAATCAAACGTCGGTATTTCAACGCGCT
Organism: Bacteroidales bacterium; assembly: GCA_017451385.1. GTDB lineage: Bacteria > Bacteroidota > Bacteroidia > Bacteroidales > P3 > Colimorpha. The sequence goes on along the minus strand of JAFSPS010000042.1, from coordinate 183,645 downwards.
CACCACGGAAGAGACGCAACAGGTGCTCATTGAGTAGCGGGATGTCAAGTGCCCTCACACTCTCAAAGTCATACTCGCCATTGGGCAGCTTAGGAGTACGCGCACGACATACGAAATAATCGTCAAGAGATATTTGCTGCACATCAAAACCAAGCACGCTCAGCTGAACGCTCAAGCGACGGCACGATGTTGTCTTGCCCGAGGACGATGGACCTGCCAGCAGCACCATCTTCACATCGCCCTTGCGCTGATAGATTGTGTCTGCTATCTCGGCATATTTCTTCTCGTGGAGTGCCTCCGAAACTTGGATAAGATGGTTGGCCCCTTTGTCACGCACTATGCGGTTGAGTTCCGTAATAGTCGGCAGATGCAACAAGCGCACCCACTTGCGGTGCTCCTGAAAGACTTCAAACAGCTTAACTGGCGCATTGACAGGTTCTGGCTTGTCCTCATAGCAGCGCAGCAGAAATCCTGTCTCGTAGGCTTCAAAATCCCAGTTTGTCAAGCATCCTGTGGATGGCACCGGTATAGTGTTCAGCACGTGCATCGTGTCGTCGAGAAAACACATATCTACATAGAGTTTGTTCATGTGTTCCAGCAACATCTGCGTCTTAGGCAGGTCTGCCTGCTCAAGCATCTGCAAGGCCTCGTCCTTACACATTGTCTTTATCTCAAAAGGCATATCACGCTGCTGCAACACCTGCATGCGCCGCTTTATGGTGCTGACTATGGTAGCCTGGTCAGGCAACGGGGCGCTCTCACTGTCTTTGGGAATGATGCGACAGAAAAAACCAACAATCATAGTGTGCTCCACATGAAGGCGTGCATTGGGGAAACAGTCGCGCACCGCCTTGTGTAGCATGAAGCATAGCGAACTCTCATAGGCAAACCAGCCCTGCCTGTGTCCGAGGTCGAAAAACTGTATGGTCTTTGGACGGTAGATGCAGTAGGATAGTGCTTGCGCACGATTATTGACCAAAGCTCCGAGGATAGGTTTCTTGCTCTTGGGGGCCAGCGACGAAAGTGGCGTCCCTGGCGTCACGAGTTTTTTTTCTCCTGTATTTACTATCGTTACTTCTATTTTTTTTTGCATGATGTTCTTGTTTTATCTGATGTATTGGGTTATCTGATGACTTGCCGTCATTCTCACAGCATCTACCAAGAAAAATCTGGTCTCACCCTCACTTCGTCATTATTGTTTTAGTAAGCAGCATTGCTATAAGACTGAGGATAGCAACATGTGTCAGCAGCCAGCCATTGTTGACTCTATCTCTGCCACTGTCTTGGGGATGGGCTTGCCCAGCACGCGGCAGCCATTGTCCGTTATCAGGATGTCGTCCTCTATGCGTATGCCGCCAAAGTCTTTCCAATGCTCCAACTCATCGTAGTTTATGAAATCGCGATGCAAGCCCTCGGCGTTCCATTTGTCTATCAGTGCCGGTATGAAGTAGCATCCCGGCTCGTCGGTAACCACAAACCCCTTCTCCAAACGGCGGCCACAGCGCAGGCTGGCAAGGCCGAACTGGTTGCTGGGACGTGTCTCCTCATCGTAGCCCACATATATCTGTCCGTAGTTCTCCATATCATGCACGTCAAGGCCCATCATGTGGCCAAGACCATGAGGCATCAGCAGACTGTGAGCACCTGCCGCCACGATGTCATCTGTGTTACCTTTGAGAATGCCGAGAGAGCGGTAGCCTTCGGCAAGCACCTTGCTGATAGCGGTATGCACCTCCTGATAGGTGATGCCAGGCCGACTCAGACGTATCGTCTCCATCTGCGCCGCAAGGACTATCTCATATATAGTGCGCTGGCGGTCATTGAATCTGCCCCCCACAGGCACCGAACGTGTAATGTCGGAGCAGTAGTTCATAGCCGTCTCACACCCCGCATCCATCACCAACATTCGACCCTCGCTCAACTGGTTGCTGTGGTTATGGTTGTGGAGCGTCTCGCCATGTATAGTCATAATTACGGGGAACGACACGGGGCCATTTCCTTTGCGAGCCTCGCCTTCCATGAATCCAGCCAGTTCGTACTCGTAGCGACCAGCCACAGCCATCTTCATGGCTCCTACATGCATATTGTACGCCGTATCAATGGCTTTCTCTATCTCTGCCACCTCTTCGTCGCTCTTGATACTACGTTGCTTGACACAGGCCTTAATTAGGTCGAGAGAGCCGTAGCGCAACACAGCATCATACTTGATACCCAGCAGCACACTGAGCTGACGCTGGTTGTCCGAACGATAAGGCGAGATGTAATGTATCTTGCGCGCCTCGCCTATAGTCTTTGTGCAAAGGGTCTGCAAGGCTCTCATGTCTCCACTGTTGTCCACACCGACACTCTTTGCCAACTCACATACCGTTGGCAACGGACCCGTCCATACGACATCCTCTATGTCGTAGTCGTTGCCGAAAAGATACTCCTTGCCGTTGTCGCAGTCTATGACGCCGACCAAGCCTTCACGCTGTATGCCGAAGAAATAAAGGAACGTACTATCCTGACGGAACCAGTAGGTGTTGTCAACATAGTTGCATGGAGCTTCGTTGTTACCCTGAATGAGGATGAGTCCGCTACCGAGGTCGCGACATAGTTGCGCCCGACGAGCGATATAAGTTTCTTTACTGAACATATTGATTAGTATTTATTTTTTTAGCACATGCCAATTATAGCATTAATATATATCCTCTTGACATTGAATTTGCTTATCATGCTATTCTCTGATAACAAATTACCGACCATGCTTCCCTACGACAAAATATGGACAAAAACAGAACTCCATGCCCCGCAACTCCATGCCCCACAGCCTAAGCCCGCATCCATCATTTTTGTCGTCGTAGCAATCTACAAAAATACAAAAAAAAACAATACGAGATAAAACGAATAGAAAAACTCACCTTTTATCCATATACACCGAAACCGCCTCGTTGGCCTCACAAGGTTTGCATCATTAAACGTCTCCGCAATTATAGCGGCATCCGCATTGCCAGTCGTGTAGCAGGCTCGATAACATCATTCCGACTTATCGCAGTTCTATTTTTCATCTTTATATGACTGCGCCCACATTAGGTTTCGCTCAGCCTGCGGCAATCAATATATCTCTTTGATAACCTGCCGCAAACCGTTGAACACTATCTCATCGCCCACTCCGCATCCTTTCAAAGCCGCATAGATGGGTGTCTGCGCACTTATAGCAAACCATACCTCATGTCCCACCATGAACTTTCCGGCACCTATGCTTAGCAGAAAGTTCTGCTTGTCAGTACGCACACAGGCTCCATGTTCAGCCGTCTCGAATGGAGGCATTTTGAGTAGCTCTTGCAGATAGCGTATGCCGCCGAGGGCGTTGCTGAGCTGCTTGGCATACATATCGCGCGAACGCATCATCTTGGTACGGAAAGAGTCGTAACGGTCCACGTTGGCACCGTAGTCGTTGCTCTGTTGCTGCGCCGAGTCCATCTCCTGTTTGGCTATGTCGGCTATATGCTGCTGCTGCGCTATGCAGGCAGCCACCACTTTCTGTCGCTGTTCTTTCTTGTCCATACTTTTTTTCATCTTTATGTTCTTTTGTCTGTATCTGCTTCACTCCATGACAAACACGCCAACCCTTGACTAAACCACAAAACAAATTAAAAAAAAGCGACCATGACCACCACGGTCATGGTCGCCTATTGTATAGTGGATAATGCTTATTTGGCTATACGACCCGGATATACCTTCAGAGCCTCTTCGAGGCACTTCACGGCGTGTTTCAGGTCTTCTATGCATAGGCAATAAGTGATGCGAGCCTGATGACGACCCTTTTCGGGGTCAGCATAGAAACCGGTGGCTGGAGCCATCATCAGCGTCTCGCCATTATAGTTGAAATCAGTGAGCAACCACTGGCAGAACTTGTCGCTGTCGTCAACGGGCAACTCTACGACAGTGTAGAAAGCACCCTTGGGGTTGGGGCAGAAGCATCCGGGTATTTTGTTTATTCCCTCTACGATGACGTTACGACGCGCCACGTACTCCTTGCTGACTGCATCAAAATACTCCTGCGGGGTATCGACAGCTGCTTCACCAAATATTTGACCAAACGAAGGAGGTGAGAGGCGAGCCTGCGCAAGACGCATGGCAATGCTATAGACCTCCTCGTTTTTGGTCACCATGCAGCCTATACGGGCTCCACAGGCACTATAACGCTTGGAAACGGAGTCAAATAGCACCACGTTCTTCTCCAGCCCATCGAGTTGCATGACGCTGAAATGCTCGTGGCCGTCATAGCAGAACTCACGATAGACCTCGTCAGCAAAGAGGAAGAGGTCGTGCTTCTTCACTATCTCAGCCACCTTCAGGAGCTCTTCCTTAGTGTAGAGGTAGCCCGTAGGGTTGTTGGGGTTGCATATCATGATGGCGCGAGTGCGCGGCGTGATGGCCTTCTCAAAGTCCTCAATAGGAGGCAAGGCGAACCCCGTCTTGATATCGCTGGGGATGGTCTTAATAGTCGCATCACACAGCTTGGCAAAGGTGTTGTAGTTGGTGTAGTACGGCTCGGGGATGAGGATTTCGTCGCCGGGGTTGAGGCAGACAGTGAAGGCAAACTGCAGAGCCTCACTGCCACCCGTAGTAACGATTATCTGCTCCGGAGTAATGTGGATATCGTGCTTGGCATAGTACTCGACGAGTTTCTTACGGTAGGAGAGATTGCCAGCGCTGTGACTGTAGGCCAAAACACCAATTTTGGTGTCTGCAAGTGTCTGCAACGCACCCTTCGGGGTCTCTATATCCGGCTGGCCGATATTGAGGTGATAGACGTGAATGCCACGCTGTTTGGCAGCATCGGAGAATGGTACAAGCTTGCGAATTGCCGACTGCGGCAGTTCGAGTCCTTTTTTTGAAATCTGAGGCATGATAGATTTGTAATTGTTATTTTATATTTGTTTTTCCTTTATTATACATCCGGACGCATATATGCAGGATGCCACAAAAAACATTTTTCGGCTCGCAAAAAACATATTATGTCCCTTGGTGAGCCGAAAAACGCTATCGCTTTAATATACGATTATTCCTGTACTTCCGTAGTCACGACGTTACCTTTGATGCGCAGCACAATGCGTGCGTTATCCACAGCGTTGCTCTGCACCGTAACGGTCTTATTGAATGAACCAACGTTGTTGGTGTTATAGCGCACCTGTATGCTACCCTTCTTGCCGGGCATGATAGGTTTCTGCGTCCATTCCGGAGTAGTACATCCACAACTGGCACGCACATTAGAAAGGATGAGCGGCTCATTGCCGTTGTTGGTGAACTCGAAAGTGTAAGTGCCGTCGCCGCCTTTCTCAATGGTGCCATAGTCATGCTCCATCTCGGCAAAAGAAATCTTAGGACCGGGAAGATTTGCCGTCTGCTGGTCAGCAGCCTGCTCGTTGCCGGAGACCACTTGCGCATTAGCGACACCCAGAGTAGCGATGGCTAACAATGCCATAAAAAAGAGTTTCTTCATAACTTTATTGTTTTTTTGTTTATTAGCTTTTATTATTGACAAAACGAGTCGAACCTGCAATTACCATTTCACGTCCTTATCTATTAGTGACCACTCAACACACTTTATTGCGTCATACTCCATCACCCCGTACAAGTAGCCACCACACATCAACCTCACGAAACAATCTGCAAAGGTACTATTTTTTCACAATAAACAAACAAAAAAAACTCACCACGACAAAAAACATACTTTTTTTGCCAATCAAAAAAAAAAGATTAAATTTGCAAATGTTTTCGAGCATACGGAAACAGTGTTTGTTATTTCCATATCTACTCGAATACAAAGAAGAAAATAAAACATTAATTATTAACCTATAAAACTAAAATTATGGCATTTAAAGGACAAATCGTTGTCGACACTGACCATTGCAAAGGCTGTGGGCTGTGCGTCGAGGCATGCCCGATGCATGTTATCGAGCTGTCGAAACACGTGAACGGCAAGGGATACAACTATTCCGAGCCCGTCAAAGAGGGTTGCATCGGCTGCGCCAGCTGCGCACTGATATGCCCCGACGGCGTAATCTCTGTCTACAAAGTTAAATGTTAACCCCCGAAAAAGAAGATACTATGGCAAAAGAAATGAAACTGATGAAGGGCAATGAGGCTATTGCCCGCGCAATGATTGCCAGCGGTACGGACGGCTATTTCGGCTACCCGATTACCCCGCAGTCGGAAGTTATGGAGACACTCATGGCAGAGCAGCCGTGGGAGACTACCGGCATGGTGGTCCTGCAGGCCGAGTCCGAGTTGGCCTCTATCAATATGGTCTATGGTGGTGCCGCCACCGGCAAAAAAGTTGCCACCTCTTCTTCGTCGCCCGGAATCTCGCTGATGCAGGAAGGTCTCACCTACCTCGCCGGCGCAGAGGTACCCTGCCTCATCATGAACGCCATGCGCGGCGGCCCCGGCCTCGGTACCATACAGCCTGCACAGAGCGACTATTTCCAGAGCGTTAAGGGTGGTGGTCATGGCGACTATCAGCTCTACACCATTGCTCCCGCCAGCGTGCAGGAGATGTACGACTTCGTATTCGACGCTTGGGACATCGCCTTCAAATATCGCATTCCCGTCCTCATCCTCACCGATGGCGCTATCGGTCAGTGCATGGAGAAATGCTATGTGCGCGACTACGTCCCTCGCTGGACAGAAGAGGAGCGTCGCAAGAACGCACCGTGGGGCTGCTGGGGCAAACCCGCCACACGCGGTCACAACGTAGTGACATCCCTCGAACTCGAGTCCTCCCGCCAGGAGGTGTTCAACCTCAAATTGCAAGCCAAATACCGCGAAATGGAGCAGAAAGAGGTGCGCTACGAAGCCCTCAACTGCGACGATGCCGACTATGTGCTCGTAGCCTACGGCACCTCCTCGCGTATTGCCATGAAGGCCATGCAACTCGGTCGTGAGAAGGGTCTGAAGATTGGCGTCTTCCGCCTCATCACCCTCTTCCCCTTCCCAAAGAAGGAAATCAACGACCTCGCTAAACACGTCAAAGGCATGCTCTGCGTTGAAATGAGCGCCGGCCAGATGATTGAGGACGTCAAACTCGCTGCCAACTGCAGCATCCCCATCGAGCACTTCGGCCGTTTTGGTGGCATCATCCCCACCTCCGAAGAAGTCCTTGAAGCCCTTGAAAAACAAATCATTAAATAAGTATCGCCATGGCAATAATGAATCAAGATATAGTTAAGCCCGAAAACTTGGTTTACACCAAGACCAAAGTTCTCACCGATGCCGTCATGCACTACTGCCCTGGTTGCGGCCATGGCACCACGCACCGCATCGTAGCCGAAGTTATCGACGAACTCGGCATACAAGACAAGACTGTCGGCATCGCCCCTGTGGGATGCTCCGTCTTGGCCTACAACTATTTTGACGTCGATTTCGAAGAAGCAGCCCACGGTCGTGCTCCCGCTCTGGCCACCGCCGTCAAGCGCCTCAACCCCGACCTCTTTGTCTTCACCTATCAGGGAGATGGCGACCTCGCCGCTATCGGAACCGCCGAGACCATCCACGCCTGCAACCGTGGCGAGAATATCACGATGGTGTTCATCAACAACGGTATCTACGGCATGACGGGCGGTCAGATGGCCCCCACCACGCTGATTGGCATGAAGTCGCAGACCACTCCTTTCGGCCGCAACGTGGAGCGCAACGGCTACCCTCTGCGCATCACCGAGCTCCTCGCCACTCTACCCGGCACCTACTACGTGACACGCCAGTCCGTACACACTCCCGCAGCAGTGCGCAAGGCCAAAGCAGCCATCAAGAAAGGCTTCGAAAACCAGAAACTGAAAAAAGGTGTCTCCTTCATCGAAATCCTCTCCAGCTGCAACAGCGGATGGAAAATGACCCCCGTACAAGCCAACAAGTGGATGGAAGAGAACATGTTCCCCAACTATCCTGTCGGCGACATCAAGGTCGATGGCAAGATTGTTGAGAATGTTGATATCAACCGCATCGTGGTTGACCATCCTCTCACCGTTGTCAATCAATAATAGTAATCCTCTAAAACTCAAATAAGCAATGACAGAAGAATTAATTATCGCCGGTTTTGGAGGACAGGGTGTCCTCTCTATGGGCAAAATCCTTGTTTACTGCGCCGCCGAAGAAGGCTCAGAGGTCCTCTGGATGCCTGCCTACGGCCCCGAGCAGCGCGGCGGTACCGCCAACGTCACGGTCATCGTCAGCAGCGAACGCATCAGCTCGCCTATCCTCAGCAAGTTTGACACCGCTATAGTACTCAACCAGCAGAGCCTTGACAAATTCGAGAGTGCTGTGAAGCCTGGCGGCACGCTCATCTTCGACCCCAACGGCATCACCCACGAGCCTACGCGCAAGGACATCAACATCTACAAGATTGCCGCTACTGAGAAAGCTCAGGAAATGGGAATCTCCAAGGTGTTCAACATGATGGTGCTGGGTGGCTACCTCAAGCTGAAGCCCATCGTCAGCAGCGAGTTCATCGAGAAAGGTCTCATGAAGGCCCTCCCCGCACGCCATCACAAACTCATTCCTCAGAACATCGAGGCTATCGAGATTGGCAAGGGGCTTATCCAAGCAGTCCAGACGCTCTAATATAAATTGAGCAATTTCGTACACAGCGAGGGATGCCTTCGGGCATCCCTTTTTTTTCATAGAATTTCATTCACCCACATCTGACAGTCTGACTTAGCCATTCTTAAAGAATAGCCACCATTTAATTGCTAAATAAGTCCCATTTTACCAACAGGCAACCAATAGTTAACCAGCAGGCAACCGCCAGTCAACCGATAGTTTATCGTTTTTTTTCTAATCAGCGTATATTCCTCTGGATGAATCATTAAAGACACTACAAAATCATACTAACATCCAAATACCTTTACCAGCCAATGCATACAATATCTGAACCCCTCGCCACGTTACAAAAACACAAAAAGCAGAATCTACTATGGACCAGATAGAACGTATCATCCACATGGAACGACTATACAACGAATTGCAGTCCATGCTGAACAATGGCACTTCCTTTGACGCCTTGCCATCCTGCGTCAACGACTATTACCAGCAACTCAGCGACTATATGTCGAGTGGACTATGGCTGCAGGACTACGAGGCCGATGAACGCGGACTCCTTCCCGCATCCATGCCTCGCGGTGTACTCTCGCAAGACGCCCTTTACAACCTCCTACAATACTATGAGACAAAGCAAGCTGAGTAACCCATCACGCAGCCTGCTCCGTTCCTAAGTATCTGTTCTTAATTCTACGACAACCCACAACAAACGAGACTTCAATATATTAGAATATAGAATCTTCTGCAAAAAAAAACGTTGGGGTTTGTTGGTAGCAAAAAACCATTATTCCGAAATCCCGCCCTGTTTTGGGCTTACATATCATAAAACATCTTCTCTTTTACGAAACGAAAATAGAATAGCACACAGGTAATCAATAATAACGTGCTATATCCTATCATCATTTCTATTTTTTACGCTCGTGGCGATGACTTCTTTCTTTAAGCAGGTGAAGAGCCTTAGTGCAGTCCGGGATGCCGTAGCCGTAGCGGTTGTTTGCTCTGTCTGCCATATCACCAGCCAGACGCAAGGCGCGCCATACGTCAACGACAGAACCATTCGGACAGGCCTGACGCAGGCAGGCCACCATGCCAGCCATGATAGGCGAAGAGAACGAGGTTCCGTTAGCCTTGATATAACCACCCATTGGTGATGCCACCGTAACCAATACCCCCTGCGCACATACATCCGGCTTCACACGGCTGTCGTATGTGGGGCCATACGAACTGAAACCAACCAGTGTGCCATTGTTCCATACCGCACCCACCGACAGGATGTGCTCGGCATCGGCAGGCACCGATATGCTACTGGCACCATTGCGTCCCTCGTTGCCAGCACTATTCACACACAGTATGCCACGCGAGGCTGCTATCTCGGCACCTATAGACATCGGTGCAGTATTGCCATCGAGGTCTGCAAAATGGTGGTTCAGCGATGTATCGCCAAAACCAAGATACCCCAGCGAGCTATTGATGACATCCACACCCATACTGTCAAGATACTCGGCAGCCGACACCCAGTTGTACTCCTCAAAAGGACTCTCTGTATAGGTGTCCTCAGTGATGCAAAGGATGTAGTTGGCCTGAGGTGCTGTGCCCACATACTTGCCAGGTATATTGCCAGCCATAGTGCTCAATACCATAGTGCCATGGTCGTTGGCACGAAACACAGAAGCGTTGTGTGTAACGAAATCGCGGCAGCCTTTCAGGCGACCCTCGTTGCGCAACGAGGCGAAAAGCGAGAGAGTGTCCACGCCGGGGAACCCACCGTCGCATACGCCTACCAGCACGCCCTGTCCCTCATAGCCCATCTGATGCAAAGGCTGACCATGCAACTGGCTTATCTGCTCTATGCCATGTCCGTAGTAGCTACTGTCAAAGATTACATACTTCGTGCGTTCCAATTCCTCGCCAGCCGAGTAGTTATGTCGCGTAGTGTCCACCATAGCGGCACGACGGTTTATGTGCATTACCTCCGTAACAAAGGATAACTCTCCTATCTTCTCCGCCTCGTCAGCAGTAGCAATCACCGTCGTACCATTAAGCCACTTGCTCACGTTGAAAACCTGCGCCCCCGTGGCAGCCACCTGCTTAACATAGTTGGGCACCACAGGCAAATCAATGCTATCAACAGCAATATTCAAACGCATACGACGCTGCAATGCACGAGGCGAAAGATAATCGGCAGGCTTGTCAACAGAATACGGAGTTCCCGTCTTGTCGGCAAAACCAACCCAGTAATACTCATTAGTATCATTCTGCGCCATAGCAGCCAATGACACGAAAAACAAAAGGATAAAAGTAAACTTTTTCATTATTTAGTATGATTAAATAGGGTGCAAAGATAATCTTTTTTTGCCTTTTTCAGATAATAGATATATCTTTGCAAAAGTTAAACAACATCTATTCCAGAATCACTATTCAGCGAACCCCGATAACAAACGACTAATTACTGAAGTCTGGCCTAACCCCCAACCTCTAAGTTCCGATTACTTATCAAAAAAGTAAAAAAAATCACATCATGGATATAGCACTCATCGTACTTGCCTTTATTTGCGTTGTCATTGGCATCATCGGAGCCGTCGTGCCAGGACTGCCAGGGCCTCCCGTAGCGTGGCTCGGCCTGCTGATACTATTCCTCTCTACACCCCATGTCAGCACGTTGGCATTAATACTATATGGCGTCATTGCCGCCATCATCACCGTCATAGATTATGTGGTACCCTCCACCTTCACCAAACGTTTCGGTGGCAGCCGACTCGGCGTGTGGGGTTGCAACATTGGCCTTTTAATATCCATTATAGGACTTCCCTTCGGCCCGCAGGGGCTCCTCGGACTCATCTTTTGGCCTTTTGCCGGTGCTTTCGTTGGCGAAATGATAGGCTGCAAGGATTTCCGCAAGGCGCTCAAAGCAGCTTGCGGAGCCTTCTTCGGATTCCTCACCGGCACTTTCATCAAGCTCGCCTACGGCATAGTACTGCTGATACACATGATTGTCCTCATCGCCTGACATCATACCCTCACTATCCCCTTAAAAAATCTGAGGGGGTAATGCCTACTATCTTCTTGAACAGACGGGTGAAATGATGCGGATAGTCAAAGCCGAGCAGATGCGAAGTCTCATTAACATTGTGACCAGTCATCAGCAGGTTTTTTCCTTGATTTATCACAAAGGAGTGAATATAGCGAATTGCCGTAGAGCCAGTAGCTCGATGGATAAGGTCGCCAAAATAATGCGAAGAATAGGCCAGCTCGCGTGCACAATATGACACCGTAGGCACCCCCTTCTCCATCTGCCATCCTTCATGGTAGTACTGTTCCAAAAGGGCATTGAAACGTTTGAGCAGGTCGCCGATGTCCATATCTTCATTGGCTATCTGACGCTGATAAATACGGCTACAGTATTCAAGGATGAGCCGCAAGTAGCCCAGAAGCACATCCTGCAACGAGGGCGAATCCTCCTGCGTCAGCAGCTCGTCACGCATCATCGCAAACAACTGCGTGATGCTACTCCATTCCGACTCGGTGGTATGCAACGGTTCTATGGCAAAATAAGAAAAGAACTGATATTCCCTGATGCGCTCCTCGAGGTCTGAATTACCCATCAATTCGGGCGACCACAACACAGCCCACCCGCTCAAATACAGCTCCTCGCCGTTGTCCTCACCACCACCTATCTGTCCAGGAGCCACAGCCACTATCGAATTGTCGCCAACCTGCAACTTCTTCATACCATAGCTCAGATTGTTCGGAAATTCGCGCTGAATAAACAAACCGTAAACACCATAATTATTCAAACTGTTGCGCAAAGGCGAAACCTCATCAAAGTGGACGACACTCAACAGCGGATGCAGAACAGGTGCTCCGACATGACGAGCATATACGTTTGGATTGTCAACCTTTAGTATTCTTTTCATAGCAAATGCAAAAATAAGAGATTTTCTGCTTTTTTGGTAGAAATAGCACGAAATAGTATTGCATTTGATATAAAATATGTTGATACTTTTGTTTTTACAAAAGAACATTAAAAATTGATTCAAATCATTATCAACCAAACAATAAGCATTATGAAGAGACTATTTCTTTCAACGGCTATCGTGCTAACAGGTTTTTTGGTGGCATGTAGCAGTCAAGAAAGCAACAATCAAAAACAAGACAATATGAAACAATTAGAACTGACCCAAGAGTGGGACAAAAAATTCCCTAAGAGCGACAAAGTGGAGCATCGCAAAATCACTTTCCACAATCGTTACGGCATCGAGCTGGCTGCCGACATGTACACACCAAAGGAAGCTGACGGCAAACTATCAGCCATAGCTGTCTCCGGACCTTTCGGGGCTGTGAAGGAGCAGAGTAGCGGCCTCTATGCCCAGCACATGGCCGAACGCGGTTTTCTAACGATAGCCTTTGACCCATCCTTTACTGGAGAGAGCGGCGGAGAACCACGACGCATGGCAAGTCCCGACATCAACACCGAAGACTTCCTCGCCGCCGTAGATTTCCTCAGCACACAGCCCAATGTGGACCCTGAGCGCATAGGCATCATAGGAATCTGCGGTTGGGGCGGCATGGCCATCAACGCTGCCGCCATAGACCCGCGCATCAAAGCCACAGTGGCAAGCACTATGTACAACATGAGCCAGATTAGCGTAGAAGGCTATTTCAAGAGCGAAGACTCCCCCGCCCAACGCATGGAAAAACGCAAAGCCATAGCCAAGCAACGCATCGAGGACTACAAAAACGGGACCTACGCACAGGCTGGCGGCGTCCCTGCAGAGCTGCCAGAGGATGCGCCTCAGTTTCTAAAAGACTATAGCGACTACTACGCTCACGAACGCGGCTACCATCCCCGAAGCGGCAATTCCACCACAGGATGGACGGTCATCGGGACCCAGTCGTTTCTTAACCAGCCCATCCTTTGCTTCGCCAACGAGATTGACAACGCCGTTCTCATCATACACGGAGAGAAAGCCCACAGCCGCTATTTTGGCGAGACAGCCTTTGAGCAGATAACAGGCCAGAAATGCGACGGAAAAAGCAAAACCATAGGCAACAAGGAAATCATGATTATCCCCGGTGCCACCCATGTGGACCTCTACGACGATGTGGCAGGTGTGATTCCGTACGACAAGATGGAAGCTTTCTTCAAGGCTTACCTTAAATAACACGTACTTCAGATTATTTCCAATAAGAGCCGCCATCATAATATCGAGGGCGGCTCTTTTGCTGTCATTCTTCTCCGCTCGGCATTGTTTGCACAACGACATGTCAGACCGACAACTCAAAAATGAATGAATAGCTAACCATCGTATGATTGTTTCACCTTGAATCAAAAAAAAAGAACCTCAAATATTATTTGAGATTCTTCTTCGTACCGCATATCAGAGTCGAACTGATGATCTTCTGCGTGAGAGGCAGATGTCCTGGACCACTAGACGAATGCGGCGTTGTTCTGAAATCGGTTGCAAAGATACGTCTTTTTTTCAAACCAGCAAAAAAAACTTTCACATTACGTTCCATTAGCTTCTTTATCCTCCTAAATATCAAAGATAAAAAAAAACATTATTTCATCTATTACATACATCAAAAGAGCAGCCCCGAGACTGAATTCGGGGCTGCTCTATGCTAAAAAAAGACAAATGACAATACAAAACTATATGCTATACGGCTATCAGGTCTGCTGTTGTGCCGTTCACCACACGGAGCAAATCCTGCGGATTGATGCGGAATTGTAGCCCGCGCTGACCGGCACTAACGTAGATATGCCCGTACAGCAGACACGTCTCATCGAAATAGGTGGGAAACGGCTTCTTCATGCCCACAGGGCTGCATCCGCCACGCATATAGCCCGTCAGCGGGAGGAGTTCCTTCATGGCTATGAGGTCGCACCTTTTGTTGCCCGACACCTTAGCCGCTTTTTTGAGGTCCACCTCGCAAGCCCCCGGCACGACACAGACAAAATGCCCAGTGCGGTCGCCACACAGCACCAACGTCTTGAATACCTGCTCTATAGGTTCATTCAGCTGCACAGCGATATGCGTAGCGCTGAGGTCGTTCTCATCCACCTCATAGGGGATTAGCTCGTAGGCCACATGGTGCTGGTCAAGCAAGCGCGCCGCATTGGTTTTTGAGAGTTTTGCCATGAGTTTGAAATAAAGGAAACGATATCAAGCAATAGTGAGTCGGGAGACAAACAATCTCAGTATCAACACTTACGATATCATTATAGCTTAAAGTTCATATGCCATTCTGTCGGGACTGCGACAAACTATCGCAAATAGAAATCGACATTGGTAACCACACGCACCTTCTTAATATGCGGAGTATTGCTGTCACGGTCCTCAATGGTGAAATAGCCTTGCGTAGCATTCTTAATCTTGCCCAGACGACTGTGAGAGTCCTTGGCAAACTGCTCGGCAGCGAGACGTGCATTGCCGTTAGCCTCCTCTATCATCTCTGGCTTGATATTGTTGAGTCCCTCAAAAAGGAATTGCACAGGGTTCTCCCAGCTCTCACCGGAACCTATGGCCACACCCTGCTCAAGCAATTTGGAGAGGTTAGACTGTATCTTGAGAACCGTCTCAACATTTGTGGAGTAGATAGTTATCACCGAGGTGATGATGTAGCGGCTACGGGCATTGGTGTTGTAAGCATTGGAATAGTTGTCCGTGATTTGTGGTGCTCCGATACTGAACTCATCGTCCGTCAGGCCTTGCTCTCGCAGGAAATTGCATACCGTCTGGTTCTTGTTATCAACAGTAGTATAGAGCAAGGTGAGATTATCGCCATTCTCCTTGAAGGTGATAGGATAGATGGCACGGTCTGCCATAACCTCGCGCTCACAGAGCCCGCGCACGCTGACGCTACGGTCATAGCTCTTAAAGTTGTTCACGCAGAGAAGGAGGAATGCGCCAAAGACGGCGGCAGCGAGAACCATAGAGATACCGAACCCCATAAAACCGTGATGGCCATGGTGGCATTGTTTTGTGTTTTCTTGTTCTGACATTTTATATTATATTTAATAAGTTATTTTTCAATTGATTTATTAACTTGTACCGGAAAAAGCCGACAGAATATTATCGTACATTTAGATGACATTGCACCAATAGAGAATCTGCAGCGTGATGGCGGCAGCGGCAAGGATGGAACAGATGGCTATAGTCCATTTCTTCCACTTTGGCATCTTCTTATCTACGAATGGGTCGTCAAGCACCAACTTGGGATACTGTGCTATGCTGGTAAGCGTTGCGCCGAAACGCACATTGACCAGCACCACGGCATTGACTGCCCAGCCGTTGGCGTTGAGCATCGGGCCGAGATTGCGCTTGCGCAACTTGGTCCATGCAATGAACATCGAGGGTCCGGAGATGACGATAATGATGCCGGCAACAAGGATAAGCAGATTCCACGGATTATCGCCAATGGACTTCGTCAGCCCTGTAGCGGCACTGGCTATATAGCCAACAGCCATGCCGATGGCGGCAAAGATACCGGCAAACTTGGCAATATCAAACGGGACCTTCTTGGGCGCTTCTGCCTTTTCGCCCTCAGCACCAGCCTTCACCGACTCTGTGGTAGTCTCTGCTTTGGCAGTCAGGTCGTTGAACGCCTTATCCTCCTTCTCGGCCGCCGACTTGTTAATCTTGTCGGTACACCAATTCCAGAACTTGCGGTAGGGACTCCAAAAAGCCTGTCGGATGCTGATAGGATTATCAATTATCTTGGTCACCACGGCATCCCAACCCAGACCAGAGCGGTCGTAATAGACCGCATTCTTTCCCACAGAGAGATTATCAACATCGCCGTCGGTAAGCACAGCCACGATGTTTATCGTCTCATTCTTGACACGCGAGGTGCAGGTGCAGTAGAGCAGATACATACCGCTTGCCGACGCCATGGCGGCATGAGCATCGATATTGTCCACTCTCATACAGAGCTCGCAGCAACGTTGGTCGATGAAGAGGCGTCCGTTCTGGAAGATGGCCTTCACATCGCTATCCTTCTGATAAAAGTCGCGGAAGAATACATAGTTCTTCAGCAGCGTGTAGAAGTCACGATAGATATGCAACAGTTTCTCTACGGCAGCATATCGTTCGGTAGCCTCTTTTTGCGACTCGCTCATCTGTGCTGCATGGCCGTCGGCCTGCTGAGTCAAGTTGGTGGTATAAGCATCCACCTTGCCAACAATCTCATTCCACTGGTCACTCGTCATCACGGCATCATCACCCTCGGCATGTAACGCCTTGTCGGCAATGACAGCCATCTGGTCAGTCCATGCTGGATTGATATTGCGCAGGTGCAGCAATCCGTCGGCAGCAGGACGCGCCAACGGATAGGTGGCTATGTCGGCAGCCTGTTTGGCGACATCACCTGCCGCAATGGCTGCTATTCGTTCCACACTGACATCCACTGCATCACGACAGTCGGCATCAAAGCGTACCAGATGACACCGCATATAGAAGTCCGCCACTTTGTCGCGCAAAGCAGTGACAGCATCGACAATGGATGCCGTATCGTCGCCATAGGGGCGCATATCAACCACTACGGCTGCGGCAGCCTCATCGGCAAAACGCTTGTCAAGCAAAGTCCGGTAATCTGACAAATCCTTCATGGAGATAGCCTCGGCGGGGCGCTCAAGCTCTTCAAGAATCTTGACACAATGATTACGCAGGGCCACGGCAGACTCGCTGCTGCCAAGCTGTTCGAGGCGCAGCGTGTCGCTACCCAGCAGCAGGTCGTCGCTGTTGGCCAAGACGCCCGTAATCCACTGGGCGGCCTCCACGACCTCATCAATACGTATCTTGTTGTCACCGTCAACGTCAAGCAGCTGCAACGTGCGACTGTCGAACTCCAGCCCTTTGACAGGGCATGAGAGGACGGTCCACAACTTGCGGTCCAACTCACCAAGATGCGCTATATCCTCGCCAGACGATATGCGCACACGCGTGACACCACCAAGCGAGCAATACTGCCAATTATAGCCAGTCTTTAGCGGCAAAATTTTTGCAATTTTTGACTTCTTCATATATAAAGAACATAATAGGTTATCAATCTCTCATCCTTTTTTTTCTTCTGCAAATATATCATTTTTTTATAAATTCATCCGCAGGATAATTCATTTTGCCCAGATTGCATTATTTGCCGCTATGTTATAGCCAACAACATGGGGAAAAACAAGATCGCCACTGTTCGCTTTTTTTTCTCGTATTCAGAAAAATATATCTATTTTTGTGAATGAGAAACAACCTATCAAAAACACTCTCAATAGCTGTGTTTTTTACTTATTATCAATTAACTTCAGCATTAACACAAACAA
This sequence comes from Bacteroidales bacterium, assembly GCA_017451385.1. Classification (GTDB taxonomy): domain Bacteria; phylum Bacteroidota; class Bacteroidia; order Bacteroidales; family P3; genus Colimorpha. The sequence continues at coordinate 165,752 of JAFSPS010000042.1, read as the reverse complement.
TCACATATCTCTATAAAACAATAGCGGAGATGATGACGGCGGCGACAACAATCCTCAGGGCATTAACGATGTGGACAATATTCCCGTGAACATCTACCCAAACCCGACCACCAACACTGTTCACGTATCTGCCGAAGGCCTATTATACACAGAACTGATGGATATCGTGGGACATAGGATTCAAACAACAAACGAAAACATCGTAAATCTTGCCGACCAGCCTTCGGGAATCTATTACCTACGCATAACGACAAAACAAGGTATCTCTTCTGTAAAGATTTCAAAAAAATGATTTTACAGCGAAGGGTAAAAAAATATTTGATAACGCTCTGTGACAAAATTAAATCTTGTTTTGTCCGTTTATAAAGATGAGAAACACCAACTTTTACCTTGTTGCAAATCTAATAAAGACGAGATATGAAGTATTTGAATCCCAAAGCAGACATGACCTTCAAGCGCGTCTTCGGCGAACACCCTGCCATCGTGATGAGCTTTCTCAATGCCCTGCTACCCCTTGCCGACGACGAGCAGATAGAAAGCATAGAATATCTTCCAGCAGAGATGGTGCCCGATACGCCATTGAAGAAAAACAGTATCGTGGATGTACGCTGCCGTGACCAAAAAGGACGTCAATTCATTGTTGAGATGCAGATGATATGGACGTCTGAATTCAAACAGCGCGTGTTGTTTAACGCTTCAAAAGCCTACGTGAGACAGTTAGACCATAGCGAGAACTACCACCTCCTGCAACCTGTCTATTCGCTCAATCTGATTAACGACATCTTTGAACCCGAACTGCCCGACTATTACCACAGCTACCGCATGGTACATGAGATGCATACAGACAAAATTATCGAAGGTCTGCATCTTGTCTTTATAGAACTGCCCAAATTTAATCCTACAGCATATATTGGAAAACGGATGCAAGTACTTTGGCTTCGCTATCTGACAGAAATAGATGAACGCACCAAAGATGTTGACCCCGAGCTATTGTCGGATGAGAATATAAGCAAAGCCCTTGCCACCATAGAGGAGTCTGCATATAACGAAGCACAAATGGCTGGTTACGACAAATTTTGGGATAACGTACGCGTTGAAAAGACTCTCTTTGATGCTGCCGAACGTCGAGGCTTGGCGTCCGGTATAGCAAAAGGCATGGCCGAGGGTATGAAAAAAGGCATGGCCGAGGGCATGGAAAAAGGTATGGCCGAGGGCATGAAAAAAGGTATGGCCGAGGGTATGGAAAAAGGTATAGCTGAGGGCTTGGAAAAAGGTATGGCCGAGGGTATGGAAAAAGGTATGGAAAAAGGCATGGCCGAGGGTATGGAAAAAGGTATGGCTGAGGGCTTGGAAAAAGGAGTGGCAAAAGGGATTCTTGAGACAAAGATTGATACGGCAAGAAAAATGAAAGAATTGGGTATTGACAAAAATACAATAAAAGCCGTTACCGGATTATCCGAAGACCAACTTGCAAATCTTGCCTGAAAAACGATGAAATAAAAATGCTATTTGTCGTTCAAACAAAAAAAAAGATGCCGTTAACGATGTTTGTTATCGGCATCTTTTGTTTAACTGAGTGCCACATATAGTATCACAGCACTTAAAATCAACGAGATAAAGAGATACAACATACCGCCACCGAAACTCATATGGGTACCAAGGTATTTGAAATCCTTAGCCTCCACACGCTTCCACTTATCAATATTGTCACGCATAAAATAAACAAACTCCGTAAGCCGCAACCGGCTGTCTGATATATAGTAGTCGCGATAGAGGATGTCAAGTTCTTTTGGTTCTCCGCCCCAGCACATAGCACGAGTCCACTTAACCTTGCCATCGTCGATGCCGAGACATACGACCAGCTCGTTTTTATTCAGACTCTTCCAATAGTCATATTGCTGCTGGCTGATACCAATACCCATATCGGCTGGAAAAAGCAATATGAAGACATGTATCTGATGCTTGCTTCCGCAGAAAGCGTTGAGACGTTGCAGCGCTACGTTGGCCATGAAAAAATCATCTGGACAGTTTACAGCTTCGTGACGCAATATCACCTGCTGCTCAGAATCCTTCACCGACGGGTAGTCGAAGAGACCGATTTTTTTCGCCATTTTACGCTTCATGCGCGTACCACGAAAAATGGAGTTGGTGTTACGCAACGGATTGCGATAACGTCCAGTATAAGTCGCCGTGCAGGACTGACCCTCATCACCATTCCACTTGAACTCATATCCGCCGCCACCCGACTCCAAATTCGAATGATGAACACTTATATAGTATTCACCACCCCACATATTGCGATAATAGTCGTAGAATCTCGATGTCACAGTGATGATCTCTCCAGTATTCAACACTTCGTACCACTTGTCTGGGTGGTGCACATATTTAATCTTGGTTTCCGTCACAGTCTTGCCATTCTCCGTCCTCGTCTCACGCGTTCTCACACGTTCCACCCATGCGTTTTCATGAACCATCTTCACGACATAGCCACTCAAATATTCATTGCATGTTGTCAAGAAAAAATAGAAAATCCAAATAATGAGGTCGCACGCTACCACACCAATGAGGTACAGAAACCAGTAATCCGAGATGTCACCTCGCACAACAGCAGCGATTAACGCAGCCACAAGAGGAAATAAATATGGAATATATAACATTTTTCTTTTCAGTTATTAGCGACTCCTATTGTGAGACACTTAGCACTCTCAACCATTGCATAGCAACCTCGACTACCCACACTGATAGTCATACTATGCCGCATCAGCAAACACTTATGAACTACGCAAGATTAAAACAACGTGTCGTTGTCCTTACGCGATGCAATGACATTGTTGGTGCGGTCAGACGAAATAACCACGTATTCAATCTTATTCTTATTGCGGATAAACCAGCAGGCAGGCATGGTCTCCAACAATGTGGAGTGTTCGCGGATGATGTCAAGCATACGTTGCTGTGCATGAGCGAAAGCTGTACGCTGCACCTCTATGGACTGCATCAGGTCCTTATAGAGCGACGTGTCGAACTCAGGGTTGGCCTCTTGAATCCATTTCATAGATGCGTTATCTCCCGAATAGCGACCCGCGATAAGCTCTGGATAAATCTTTTCAAAGGTCTCGCGATATTGGTCGGTGACGCCAGCCTTATCCTTCAGTATTTTCCACATCGTGTCGTGCACTGTGGTAATCTTACCCTCCTGAGCCTCTGCCTCTTTACGCAGAGCCACCTCACGATTGTTGTAACTCATGTACATAATGATTATCACGACAACCGCCGAAACAATAACAATAGTAGTAATCATAACGATAAATAATTTATTAATTGATAATCTATTTTAACGAAATGCAATAATACACATTTTTTCACAAACAAACGTCATAATAATACCTGACTTCTTGCACACCACAATCAACTACCTTCTGTTCTGTTATAGTATCATTGTGGAGTACAAACATTGAGGGGAAAAAATCACCGTTTGGTAACGCGTTCCATCATCGTACTGTTTTTGGCTGTAATGCGGACAAAATATACACCGCTGGCGTAATCCTCCATATTTACGACGGCATCCGACGTACTTAGCAGCGTGCGTCCCGTCATATCAAGCAATTCCACTCGCCGCAGCCCTTCGGCGACAATGTGTAACTTGCTATTGGTCGGATTAGGATAGACGCATACATTCTCCTGTGAGGCTTCATCAATACCATCTGTTTTATCGCCACCATTGTCAGCCGTCAGTTTCACGTTGTCTATAAGCAAGAAGAACTGGTCAGTACAGTCAAAGTGACGGAATGCGACATAGACCGTTTGTCCGGCAAAGTCAGCAAGTGACACCTGCCGCTGTCTCCACGTGTTAGGGGCGCTGACGGTGGCTTCGTAAAGCGTGTAGTCGAAATCTGCAATGTCGTTGCCTTTCGTTGAGAGTAGCACCGCGTAATGCTCGGCATAGTCGTCATCGCGTGGCGAGGACTCCCACCATTCCAACTGTGACGTCTCCTCTGGCAAGCTAATGGATGGCGTGATGAGCCAGTTATCTGGTGTCAGTGCTTCTTGATGCCATGAGGCTGATGCGGCACACGCCTTGCTGTTGTAGCCCATATGCCCCGAGAAGAACTGCGTTGACGGTGTCCAGCCGAGTCTGTCTCCGTCACCATCTACAAAGCGCCAACAATATGTAAAGTCGCCATTCTCGAAGCGCTCTTCGTAAGGCAACTCAATATTCCAGCAGTCGGCACCCGAAAGACTAATATTGTCTATATATAGCTGGCTGCCATTATCTGAGCCATCGTGGACAAAGGCAATGTATATGTCTTGGCCAAGGTATTCATAGAGGCCCGCATTGTGCTTAACCCACTGTTGACCTTCAAGCAACTCAACCTGAACCAGCTCATTATCAAAATCGGCGATATCGTTGCCCGTTGTTGAGACCAGCACACGATAGTTCTCGGCATAGGCTGTTGCACTCGGCGAAAAGTCCCACCAGCTCACTTCGGCACCGCCATTAGGGATATGGATACGAGGACTGATAAGCCAGTTGGAGGGTGTAAGCACATGATTGCCATCCACCGAGGACGAAGCAGCCACCCGCTCCCCATCGGTTGCATCGCCCGTTGTCTCTGGCACCATCCATGAGCTACCGTCGCCATCACCGTCGCTCGTAGTCCAGCACTGACAAGTGATGTCTTCAAAGCTCTCGTGCATAGGCACCTCCAATCGTTCGGGACATTCTATTATGTTTACCGTCATCTCCTTAGTAACTTGGCGTGAACCTATTGTTGCCACACATCCGACAGTGTAGTCACCAGGTCTCTCCCACCCCAGCTCTATCTGACGTCCCGTAGCCTCCTGGGTACTTGCTTGCGGCGCGAACCATCTATACGTGGCATCCTCAGGACCGTCGGCAACGAACGTGTACGACCGTCCCACAACACCATCTTCATTACCCTTGAGATTGAAATCAACAACCATGTTGTCCCGTTTTATCGTCAGAGCCTTTATCATCCATGTGCGGTCATGGAACTTGTCCCACGTCGTCCCCACACGATAAAAAGCCCCGTTAGGATTACCGCTGTACTGCGAAAAAGCACCCAGTCTGGAAGCACCCGTAACACTGAACGTAACCCAATAGTATGCATTCTCGTCAATAGGAATAGTGTCGGTCTTGAACGACATCCAATCGCTATACTCTTCTATATGGTAGGTCTTGGAGAATGCCAGATTTTCAGGATGGCCTATCCCGCCCGTATAGATTTTGAGCGTATAATCGCCAGGAGTATTGACATAGTGCATGACGCCTACCAGCTTATTGTTATCCAATGATGTACCACGTTCCATCCTCATGCCGTATTCCTCAATACCCATACTCGAATTTATCTCTCCCTTATACGAGTCGTCCATGCAGTAGCTATTGTAGAACCCTTTCTCCCACTCATTACGAACCTCTACGCTTACTCGTTTGCGCACAACACTGTATTGGTTTCTGACGACAGCTTCAATCCAATTGTAACGACTGTTGCTGAACCTCACAGTAGGGTTACCGCAGTCCGTACATGAGAGTTCCACCCCGTGTGCTCCTACCCATTCAATGCCCATCGTAGGTGTAGAGGATGTGACTTCTGCCACATACTGCTCAGCATTATTCACCGATGCCCGTTTGGGACCTGTTATATTAAGCTGAGGAATCTGGCTCTCATCGGGATAGTTAAATATCAAATTCATAATCTGCAATATGGCATCCGACGCATTGTCTGCGAGGTCAACTCTGCAGCGATAACCCGAGGGGGCTAAAAAATAGACACCATAGTCGTAAGAAACAGTATATCTGTTAAGGATTTGAATTAGCTGTGCCATTTTGTTTCAAATACATTTATTATATGTTTATTATGAGATTATTCCGACAATTGTAAAACGATATAAAAATGTTTTTGTTTCTTTTTTTTTCAAAAAATCGTGTCGTTTTCGTGTCGCACTTTTGAGGTTATGTGTTTCCGACACTCGTACAATCTTTTTATTATATCATGGCATGGCGTATTATTTTCAGTAATTCGGGTTGGGGGTGCGGGTCGCATCGTTCGGGGAGCAGTTTGTAGATGGGTGTAACCGTGACGGACTGTCCCTGCCGACGGATGTCATCAATGAACGCCGACAGTGCGCGAAGTTGTCGTTGGGGGTAATATTCGTAATATACCCATCCATGCCACGGCTTGCGAGTGCAGAACTCGTATGGAACAGCAACATGCTGATACGGTCTGCGGATGCTGGCTATTCCATATATATCTATTGTTACAGCAACCCATTCGTTCGCTTGTCGCATCACTGGACCGACATTGTCAAGTGCTACTACATAACGACCACCCTGCACCGGAGTAATGATGTTAATGATGCCGTCACGACGCACTATGTGCGTCACTCGTTGCCCGTGTTCGGCATAACTGTCACATAGTATTATCTCCATAAGTCCTTAGGAGGCTTTTAACAGTTGGTCGGCACGATTGACAGCGTTCATGTCGGCATTTTGCTGCATCTGCCGCATGAGCTCTGGCGATATACCTTCCGGTTGCTGTCCTTGTTCCATCTGTTCTTGCTGGCTTTTGAGGGATTGCAGCAAAGCGTCGGCAAATGGGAAATCACCGAACTCCAATAGTTGCTGAAGTGAAATCTGCTGACTCTCCCATATTTTCATCAAGAACTCATTATTGATAGCCCGATAGACTGGTGTAGCGGTACTTTCTACTATACTGAGGTCAAACTCGATGTCACGTATCTTGGCAGGGTCGTACTCTATGAGGCTGCTATTCCGTCCTGCGATGTTGAACACTCTCTTTTGGTCGTAATACTGTTGTATATTCTTCACATCCTTGTAGGCTGCCTCAACAACGAACTCGGAGAAACTTTCTAAGATGTCGAGAAGACTCGTGGTGGCGTTCTGCGTCTGCTGGCTGTATAGGGCAGCACTCATGCCTGACCATCCCTGCTTGCCTTGCAATGCGCCATTGACACCACTGATGTCTTCAAAGAATTTTATTTGTAGATTGAGCAACTCGGAGATTCCTATATTCGTTGTATTTGCAGCCACTTGTTGCGGCGTAGGCACTCCAGGTTTGGCTTGATAGATGATGACTCCATCAGTCCTTGACCACTCGTCGGCAAACTCCGAGACATCCATGCCTCGTGGGATAGCATCCTCTGGGACGAGAAGGACTCCTTTGGCAGAGGAACGCAATACCCAATCGTACATGGTTATTAGTCGGTTGGTATATCTTTGCTGGTCTATCACATCGTTTGCAAAAGAGTGTATCTCACCATCAATATATGGATATGCACGGAACACATAAGGATGAGACTTATGTTCGTAGGGTGTCTCGCCTTCATCAAGGATGTCGCCTGTAGGAGAAAGGAAATAGTAGTACCAATAGTTGTCAATGAACCATTCTGCGGTGATGAGTGGGATGTCGTCAGGTTGCATACCAGCAGCAATGCCGCGTTGTAAGCGTTGGCTATTAACGGCATCAACAAGTGTCGCCTTGTCGGATATTTCACATTTGAATATTTCGCCACTATTGTAGTCGTGGCAGCGGTAGCGTGCCTTGCTCTCCTTGCGCCACACCTCTATAACACGGCACATGCCATTGTTGAAAGGCAAGAAGAAGTCGTAATTCTTCAGCTGTGAGTAACCAAACTCGGAGTATAAGTTATGGAAGGTAGTTCTATCATTGCAACCACGGTAAATCTCTGCAAGACGTTTGCAGTCGGCGTTATTGTGTGCGAACTGTTGGCAAAGGGATGCAAAGCTGATGTCGTGAATCTCTCCTACAAAGGAGCAATCCCAACAACGAAAGTCTCGCATATTGGAGTCGATAAAAAAATTGTTGGGGTTGATGTAGTCTGTCCAGCAGTCAAGTTTGTCGTTTCTCCAGCCATACCATTTGCGATGGACTATGAGCCCCCCTATTAGAAACTCTTCCATTGTGCGTGCATACACATCTTTGAGACGATTGAGTTGCATATTATATTGCAAGACGGTACTCATAGTCTCGCCTAATTTCTGCTCATCGCGGTCGCGCGCTGTGCAGATAGGCTCTTTGGATTGTGAACGATACACACCGATGACGGTATTGACGAGGCGACGTATCATGTTGTTCTTAAGTGGGACGTTGCCCTGTTGCCGTATATATTCTTCCTCCGTAATCCTTTGCCCATCAACGTCAATAGTGTCCATCCATTGGTCTCCATAGACATAACGCTTGTTCCGCTCTCGTTCTCTACGGAAGCGACTCATGTTGGTCCAGTGATTCTGTGCCTCGATAAGTATATCAAAAGCACGTCGGTCATTATGTCTTCTCTTAATACCTTTGTGGCCCCTCTTGTTGCTATCACTGATACGGGACATAGGCATCAGGCGTTCGTCATTCATAATCGTCTATTATTTTTCTACAAAATTAGTTAGAGGTGTGGCAGGTAGTTAAATATCCGTTTATCTTGGTTTATTGCTCTCTCGTACGTTGAACTGACACGATGCTCCATAAATGGTCTCATCAGCATAGAGGTTGATAAGCAGTGCTATACGGAAATACTTGTACGGCGTGCCAGAGAACCCCCTCACAAAATGGTCGCGGCTGGAAGCAACATATATCCAGTGCCGCAGGTCTCGTGAGCCATAGAGAATCGTTCGGACGTGTCCTCGCTCGAAATCGCCACGCTGGATAAGTGATGTGATTGTTTTTAGTGAGTTCGGATAGTCAAGATTGATAGCACGTGAGAGAAGCAAGGAACGAGAGAAGAAAACAGGACCTTCGGCAGGGTCGGTGTTATAGTCCTCTCGGCTGTAGTTGTAAACATCTTGTGTATATGCAATAGTACCATACACGGTCCGATAGGGGACATTGCGCAGCGCGATAGCATCGGGATATGAGTTCAAGTGGTTTGTGATGGGTTCGTCTTCTACAATGGTCGTCCATTGTTTCCCAGAGAGGGAATAAGCATAGCTATAATTCTTGTCAGAACGATAGACTATGATTAGTTGTCGTGTATAGATGTAGAAAATATCTGCCTTGGAAAGGTATTCTCTAAACGGTATGTCCGGATAGATGGACGATGAGGTAGGTAGTCCGGAGAGGATGGCGAGGTGTGCCGACAACGGGAGTTCCGTGACAGGGTTGAAGTGGCGTATGTTTTGTATTGCCTCTGAAATGCACGACACATCGCTGCCGCTAACCAGCATGAGCCCGCGCTGAGAGCAGAAGAGAACTGCCGAATCAAGTTGTGTGATGGACTTCTTGTTGATGCACACATCTCGACTGAGAGGCTGAACAGAGTTATACCCTCCCGTCGAGGAGACTGCCAGCGACCAGATGCCTTCATCTGTGAAGGCGTAGAGCGGAAACTGTCCAAACTGCCCTTGCGACAATGCTTTGGCTGCTGCCGACAGTCCTATGATAACGCCTGAACCAACGGTATTGATACTTGTCGGTGGAAACACAAAGGGGTTGTTTGTCTCTGATGTGTATAGCTTATTAGGATATGCGACGGTATCTTGGTCGGCAATGAACGTTGGCGGTGTCGTTGTCAGAACGGAATGTATATTGACTTGATTGTTTATCTCTGTCGAGATTGGTGTAGATGATGTCAGCACATGATGACTTATGAGTGCCAGAGGTTGTGTGCAACTGGCGTTGAGGAATGGCGATGGTGTCATCTTCGCAGTATAAAACCGCTCAAACGGCGTGCTGTTATTTGTCACCTTGTACGATAGTTTCAGCGTCAGCGAGATGGCACGACTGTCTGGATAAAAGATAGGGGAGCAGAAGATGCTGTAGAACGTGGTAGAGATGTATGCCTGCCCGTTGGCGATGTTGCCGTAAGGTGAGTTCGCCTTCACATATTTCAAACCCTCCGATGTGCGGAGTGTAACATATACCTCGCTGACTATAACCCATTCAATATCCATCTGTAGGTCGGGGTGTGATATGTTTGTGGCGGAGAGTGGATGCCCCTCAAATTCGTCATTCGAGCGTGTCAGCGCGTAGAAGGGAAAGCCGTGAAACCTCTCTACGGGTGCCGCAATATTGAGTTTGGCATTGTATGCAAAGAGGGATGTTATGCAGTCCGACGATGACGAACTGAACGGCAAAAGCCTGTTGTGCGACTTATAGTCGTCTGTCATCGCTTCCTGCGTGGCAAGGATAGGCAGGACGTTGCTTGGTATATCCACGTCCCTGAACCCTGTTTGCCCTACAGCCTCGATGATAGTGTTTATCGGGATTGACTTAACCTTGTAGAAGGTATTTACCTCGGAGAGCCGCGTGCAATAGGATTCTATATCTTCAAGGGGAAAATCAACATCGGCATAAGGTTCATCAATATTACCATGTTGATGATACCAGTGTGTGACGATTTCAAACTGGTCGCGCATGGCAGTCTGCAAAGGTCGGTGCGTAAGGCCTTCAATAGGTTCATCAACCTTTTCGCGTATGAAGGGAGGAGAGACGAAAATATCAACAGATGTAATGATGTCCGCCCAGTCCCTGAGAGTGTCTGCAACGGTGGTGGAGAGGTGCCCAAGCGAGTATTGTAGAGCCTCGTTAATCGGGAAATAGGAGAATAACGTATTGTGGTCTGTATCAAAGCGACGGACGTTGCTGCCGTTGCCTGTGGGGTCGCTGCCATCCTCATCCCAATACCAGATGTATAGTTTCAGGTGGCCATCGCCATACGGGTCTTGTAACACGTCGCGCATGGAGCCATCCACAGAAGATATAGAACGGCTGTTGCAGATAACAAAATATTGAAAAGGTCCAGAGAGGGGCATGAAGATAGGTACGGAGTGCATGAACTGCGTTCCATCATAGAGCCTATAGCAATAGCGCACAAAGAATGGTGCATAGAAGTGTCCCAAACTGCTTATGACCGCATTGGCAGAATTGACGAGCGCCCATATCGTGTTATTCAGGTCTGTCCGTACGTTCTCGAAAAATTTGCCCGACGGCGAGACGATTGTTGAGCCATCGTGTGGCGACATACGGCAAGCATAGCCGTATGTCTTCTCATGAGGGTTGATGGGGTCCCAGCGGGATGTGTTACTGCCAGGATTAGCAAAAGGCGACATATCATAGGGCGCGGGAAGATTGTATGACATAGAAAAACGCATGTCTAATTCGGGCGGTTTCTGTCCGAGATATATGTATGATGCGCCCTCTTGTCTCCATAATATATAATGTATGCCGTCTGAAGCCAGTATCACTAAGGTATTCCCCATGCCGCTGACATCATGGATAGCGACACCAGCATCAAAGGTCTTGACAAGCGTGAACGTTTGCGTGTCAGGAATGTAATGACAGATAGTGTGTATGTTGCCCGACACTGTTTCCGCTATATAGTGTTTGTATTGTGCTGTGTTGTGGATGTAGCGCAGCGACCCATAGGGCAACGAAAACATCTTGGTGGGGGCAATGAATGGTTTGAGACCATCAGTGTCTGCAATAAGATTGATTGCTGTTGTGAGGTCTCCGTCTTTCGCATTATAGTCCGATGTGTTTTCGGTAATGCCGTTATATCTTATATCTTTATTCATACTGTTCCCCGTGTTATGAAATCTGTTTTTTCTTAACATAAGAATGTTCTAATGTTACTTTTTATGTTAAAAAGTAACATATACTTATCTGCTATTTCCCGTTTTTCCTCGCATACTCTTCTATGTCTTCCTTGTTCCAAATCTTTTCTCTTATGCCTGCTATCTTGCGACCCTGCGGCAGCTCGCCTTGTTTCACGAGCTTGCGGAAGGTGGGCTGGCTGATGCCGAGGTAGCGGCACGCCTGACTGATGCTGCACAGTCGCAGCCTGCGCTGATGCTCGCCTTGCGCTGGGGCTATGCCACGCAGTATCATGAACGCCTGCTCCTCGGTGAATTGCAGTGTGCCTTGTCGCAGTGCGTCGGCAAGGCCTTGGTAGTAGTTGATGAGGAGCAGGCGTGTCTCGGGGTTCATGGTTTCATTTTTTTGCGAGGTATGCGAGGAGGAGTAGTAGTAGCGCCACGGCTACGGCGAGCGGCCAGAAGAGTGTCAGCCGCAGGTTCTGCCAAGTTGTCAGCGGACGCTCTACGGTGCGTGCTATGGTCTGCCGCACGGTGTCTTGGACGAGGCGCACGCTGTCGCGCCAGCGCACGTGCCAGCGGTTTATGATTATGCTGTCCGTATGATAGACGGTGTCGCCTTTTTGCGAGGTGGTGACAAAGTGCCACCGGTCGATGCTGTCCCGCACTTGTGTCTCGACGCGGATGGTGTCGGTGCGATGGCGTACGAGTTGTTGTGTCGGGGAGCAGGCGGCGCATGCGAGGGCTGCGATGAGTATTGTTATGTATTGTCTCATGGTCATGCGAGGTTGTATGGTTTGTAGCCTTTTTGTCCTTTGTGTTTGACGAGGACTTGTCGGCGGTTGCCGGAGCGGGAGTAGGAGACGTGTACCCACTGGCATTGTGTGACGGAGGGGTCGGCGTTTTCGATGATGAGTTGGTCGAAGGTGCCGAGTTTGTATATGACGCGTGCGAGTTGGAGGTTTTCTTTGCCGCTGGCCATGGTGAGGTCGGCGGCTTCGCCGCGTGTGTGCTGGCTGGTTGGGGAGCCGCCTACGAGGCGGTTGAGTTGTGGGCAGCGGTAGCCGGAGGTGACGGTGATGGGTGCGCCTATTTTCTGCCTTGCTGGGTCGAGGATGTTATCGACGAGGGCGGTGAGGGCGACGATGTCGTCGGTGGTGGGTTTGTTTTTGATGTTGTTTTTCTCGGCTGTGGATGAGCGGGAGAGTTCGTCAAGTGTGAAGTATTTCATGGCTATCTGATATTTTGCAAGGATGGGGAATCCCGTAGGAGGTTCCCCATCCGAATGATTGTTGTTTATTGGCTTGTTTAGGGTAGTGCGTCTGGTATTGTGTGTATGGTGGCTATTGTGGTACGATAATCCCAGGTGGCAAATAGCACTTCCTGACCGTTTATGAGCAGGCGACCGCCTTCTGACTGTATTACTCGGTTCACATAGACGGTCTGGTTGTCAGTTGTGATATTAGAATCAGATGGTAGCGCATATTCGTGTGTGGGGATGAAATGCACGGTGAGCGTGCTTGTCTCTGCTGTTTCTGCATCGAGGTCTGTGGTGAAGTATTCTGCACCGGAGAATACCAGCCTACGTTCCGTGGTAGGTTCATCCGACATAGGCTCATTTATTTGCATCTGCCCATAACTCTCTTGCTCGTTATTATTGCTGACAAGGAACGGCAACAAGTTATTATTAAAAGAAGATGCCAGCAGCTGGGCAACATCAGCCTCCTGTGTGTCAATGTCAAATTTCAAGGGCTCGTTCTCCACTTTCTTTGCAACAAAGGTGACGCTGCTTGGCGTAGTACCATCGAGATACATTATTCTAAGGATGCCGTTGTCATCTCTTACTCGCGCCCCGTGTAGGTCTATCTTCTGCACTGCTCCGCCTGTTCGTGCCTCTATGTCAGCCTCCGTCCATGTGGTTGCAAACTGTTCGGGTTCGGGCTCGGGTTCGGGTTCAGGCTCGGGTTCAGGCTCGGGTTCGGGCTCGGGGAAACGTGTGTTGAGCAATAAGTCACAGCGCCCCTCTCTTGCTATCTGCGCCATGACATCTGTCGCTATCTGCGAATACTCTAACAGCTCTATCAATGCCACTTCAAGCTGACGACCAATGGTCACGGTTTCCTGCCCCTGTCCGTCAGTAGTGGCGTAACGCGTCGTATAGCCGTTGCGCGTTTTCTGAATGGTTAGCTTTACTTCCATAGTATCTAATTTTTTTATTTTGATTAAAAAGGTGACATCGTACGTCGCACCCTGCGTATGCGGAAATTCACCGCCCTCCGCAAATCGTCCATTGCTGTCTCTTTCTTCATTGTCCATTTGTCCGCAGCTGTCGGCAGGGTGATGCTCATCCAGTCCGACAAGGCGGCACAGACCATATACTCGTGTATCAGATGCACCATGTGGTCTAACGTCGCCTCGGCAAAGTCCTTCGGCAGTGTCAGCAGCAGGCTATAGACCCGCGGCCCCTCGTGCATGTCCGACAAGGTGGTGCCATGCTGTACCTCGCGCTTGCTGTACGGATAGGTAGCCTCCTCTATCTCTGTATAGCTCTTGTTCAGCACTCGCTCTATCCTGTCTATGTTCCCGTCTTGTATTATGTCGAACACTTGATGACGCTGGTGGTCATCCTCAGTCTCCATAATGTCGCCTTCTACATAGGCCATGTTGCTTATGTCGTGTAGCAACTCACTGCGGTTTATCAGGATGCGAACCGTCTTATCTCTCGCTGTAAGATTGGTCAGCGTATATGTGATGCTGTCGGATAACATCTCTCTTCTTCGTTATACTGGTCTGCGGCTGGGTCTTTTTCTCCTATGCAATGCCTCTCGCAACTGCGAGAAATTGCCTGTCGCCATCGTCAGGAACGTGTCGCTTTCCGCCTTGTTGGTCAGCACATACCACTCCGCAAGCGACATATTGACAATGTACTGGTGCATAGCCGTGGCTATCAACTCTTTCGATGCCTCGTTGTAGTTCTCTGGCATCAGCAGGTAGGCCAGCAACCGCCCCTGCGTGTCAAACAAGCGGTTCGTCGCTGTCGCCATACCGTCTCCTGTGGCCGGTGTTGCCGTAGGGTCACCATAGCGGTGCCACGTTATCTCGGTGTCGCCTGCCGCATTTACTCGCTCATAGTCCTCTATCCCTACATCTACATACTCCGACAATTTCGACTGCAACGAAGTCCATGCGTTACCTATGCTCCGCATTATCTGGTTCTCGTTCTCCTCATCGTCATTGGCCTGCATGTGGGCTACGTCCTCGTAGTTGTCGCCCGTGTTACGGCTGCGCGCCAAGAGCATGCTCTTGTTCTGTATGTCGTAGATGATTTCCGATTTATAGAGTGTTATTTTTAATGGTATTCGTGCCATATTTTTCTTTTTGCTCCTTTCTGTCTATAATCATACGACTATTCGTACAGGTTTCTTTTTGTTGTATATCTTCCTCATCACATCGTCCATCGCTGCCACGGCATCGTTGCCATAGTTCTCCGTCTCCTCCTTGTTCGTGAACTTGTACCAGCGAGATACCATGTAGTTTACAAAGTAACTATGTAGCGATGTCTGCACGCTCTCCGTCAGCGTAGCGTCATAGCTGCTACTCACCTCCAGCGTCACCTTGTAGTCCTGCGTCATATCTATACGTTGCCGTGCCGATTGCGTGGGCTGCGCCGACACGCTGCGTAGAAAAGGCTTCAGCCGCTCCGTGGCTCCGTTGCAGGCCTCCGTCCAGAAACGTTGCAACAGGTAGTCATCGTCATCCACCGCACGGATGCGCTCATAGGCTTCTTCGTCGCTATTTTTCGCCCCACTATACGAACTATACATTCGTACATCGTCAAAGACGTATATTTTTGTTATTTCAAGGTTTATCGTCATAACTCTTCTCAAAATCCAGTAGGCGGTGTGCGCTCGGCACAGCCTCGTTTCTGACACATTTTCACCTCGTCACGCGCTGCTTCTATTCTCAGTTGGTTGTTTATGAGCAGTTCCGATGAGAGGTCGTTCCGTAACCTCTCTATCTGCCCGTAGAGCGTGTCTATCTTGTTGTTTAGCAGGTTTATCCGCTCATGCTGCGTCGTTACTTCTTCCTGTCGCTCATCTGCTATGCTTCTCCAGCCTTCTATGGCTTTCTGAAGGTTTTCAAGGTCTGCCGCTCGCGCTTCGGCACGGGTTTTGCGTATGACTGCCGGCAGGGTGCCTATGGCTGTCAGCATCCCGCCACCTAATGCGGATAGTATTATTTGCAGTATTTCCATGCCTCTTGCCTTTCCATTACTCTAATGGGGACAAGGTGCTGTTGTCCTCAAGGATGTTGTTGCCGGTATATTTGGTGAGGTATTCGGCTTCGCACTGTTGGGGTGGCCCCAGCACTTCTACGGTGTCTTGGCTGCATGCGCAGAGTACTACGGCGGTTTGTCGCCCATTGAGTACTACGGCGGTGACTTGGGTTTCTTCTCCCTCTAAGGCTTCGCCTTTTTCGGTTATCTTGGCTGGGACGCAGAGTTTGTATATGGCATTGCCTGGTCGGTCGGGGTCGCTACCTATTCTCTCTATGATGTAGCCTCCCGCCATGTTTAGATGATTGCTTACTGTTATCATTGTATGTTTTTTTTGTTTCTATCCTAACAATGGTCGCAGGACACCGCTGCTATTGCCAGTGTTATTGGCTTTCGCACTCTCGCTCAGCAGCCCCTCGATATATACGCCTATCAGCTTTTCTTCTATGATGCCGTCAGGTGCTGAGAACAGGGTGCGTACGTAGGGTTGCTGTAGTGTGGTGGTTGAGGTGGGGAGGGGGTCGCTTTGGCTTTGGTTGTCGCTCTCACTCTCGCTTTGGCTTTGGTTGTCGCCATCGCTTTCCATCTCGCTGTCTCTCGGTGTGTCGATGACGATGCCCTGCTCTACGGCTTCGGCATACGTCAGCTGCACCTCGCAGAAGTCCTCGGGTGTTAACTCGATGCGCATAGGACGACAGTTGGTGCATCCCTCTGTGCCGGATGTTCCGCCACATTGCTCTATTTTTTCTTTTAACGACTCTATCTCTGCGCTCGTTCGGCCTACCGTGATGGCCAGGTCTATCAGACTACCCGAATTGCCGTCGCAGCATCCGCCACCATAGACGTTCACTACTTGATGGCATCCGCAGCAGTCATCTTTTGTCGTGCTGCCGCCATTGGTCGGCACGCCAGTGCTACCCGTGCCGCCACTCGTGCCGGTGCCACTTCCACCGCCAGTGCTTGTGCCTGCGCCTGCCGTGTTGCCGTTCTCGTCTATCACGTCCCAGATGCGGTCATATTTGTTCCATCCGTATTCTACGCCGTCCACGACGACGTACTCTCCTTCTATACCTCCGGCAGGGTATTTGGCCCACACGGCTTCAATGCTCGGATAGGTGCCGAGGAAGACTGTTTTCTGTAGTATCATATTTCTTGTCGTTTTTTTTTAACCCAGCAATCTTATTACGCTTTGGTGATTCTGCGTCGTCACTTCTGCTTTTTCCTGTCCGCATAGGCATAGCATGAGTGTCACCTTTTTTGGCACGTTCAGGATAAGGTGTTCTTCGTCTATCGTTTTCTCGTATCGGAATGTGCCTACCTCTATGCTCAGCGCATAGAGGTTGTTGCCTTGGTGGCTTTGCCGTGTGTCCGCAGCTTGTTCTGTCAGCAGCCATCTGTCGTCGCCTGTAATGACGACGTTCTGTTCTTCTCCCGCCCATTCTCTTACACGCTTTCTTTGATGCAGGTAGAGTCCGTCGGCAAATAGGCCTATCAGACGTTCTTCCCATCGCGTGGGGAGGGAGAGCAGCGTCACCGCTGTGAGCAACGGCTGTATCCTACCGGAAAGGCCTGTACGAGTGAAGAGATTTTCGTCCGCGCGTGTCCATCCGTCCATCATGAGGTCCGTCACCGCTATCTCGACTATATGGCAACTGCCACAGGGCGAGCTGGCGGGTGAGGATGTTTCTTTTATCGCATCTCTGAGTGCGGAGGCTTCACGGCTGTTCTTCGTTGCCTCTTCGGCGAGGGCTGCTATGCGCATCGCACTACTGGTACTAAGATATTGTGAATCTATCATTTTTTTCATTATGGCATTTGCATCAACTCCTTCGCCGTTGCCTGTAGGGTCTGCGCCAGCGCAGTCTCCCCTTGGGATAGAGCGACCATATAAGCGGTATAGTAAACTACTGCTGGACGCAGCTTCTCGCATATCTCTATCTGAGTGCCTTGGTTTATCCTTGTAGGCTGCGCTATATACTGCGCATGACGTATATGCACTCCCTGCCCGCTATTACAAGTGAAAAACTCCAAATAGAGACCATCCTGCCTATTGACGAGCGCGACGACAGGACGCTGCGGATTACCCCTGATGCCAGGGAAACGCGAGAACTGACGCCCATAGAGCGCGTCACCCTCTCGTATCGGCATCGTAACGCCATAGTCCCAGTCACTCATGCGGAACACAACAAGGCGCAGAAAATCCGCAGGCAGCTTCAGGTAACCCATCCCATATCCCGGGTTCTGCACCTCACTCCATGTGATAGGCGCATTAGCAAAACTACGCCCACTCTCCAACATGACATTCGGTGCCACGCTCGTCACCGTCCGCGCCGCATCAATAATCTTGCTATCTATTATCTCCTCCAACGTCAGCGTGTCAGGGTCACCAAGACCAGCAAGCACCCCAGACGTATCATTCTCATCCAGCGTGATGCGCACATCCCTCTTCAAATCATCTATGAGGTAAAGCATCAGCCTACAAATCTATACCATCAAACACAACACTATGTGCTGCCGCAACTTCCTTAATGGCACGCTTGCTCATCAAATCTTTGCGACGCACATCGTCAAAACTATCAGCCAAATAATCGCGCGCCTCCTCCAACGAGGCTACCGATACACGCTGCAGTGCTATGTCATCACTCACGTCAGCCACAGCAGCAGACGCATCAGCAGACGACACCTCCCTTGCCACAGTAGCAGACGCATCAGCAGTAGCAGCCACGCCGCTCTGTCTCAACAGCCGTATTCGTCCGCTCTTGTAGTACTCGCTACCCTCTATGATAGCCTGCACCACAGGGTTCTCCGTCGTGTACTCTGCCGGCGACACACCATAACCCGTCACGCTGCCACCAGTAAACAGCACATTCACCGTAGCCCTACCGCAGCGGATAACAGCCTGCCACTCCATCAACCCCGACACTCCGTAAGTCTTTCTTGTCATTGTCATAACCCTTTGTATTGTTTTATTATTGAAAAGGGCAGAGGGTCCCCCCACTGCCCCTTTGATACACATCTGATAACTACCATCAGAACGTCAGCTGTCCCGTGTACTCCGTATAGGTGGTGTTCATTGCGTCATACTGCCACATCGTACCCTGTGCTACAGGCGTACCGTTCGGCAGAGTTGCGTTGGCACTATCAACATAATACACGACGCCATCTTGCGGTGCCCCAGTAGAATTAAGCTCACTCAGCATAACTATGGTGACGACACCCGTTCTCGACTGTGTGCTGCCACCCTCACCGTCAATCCAGATGTGGCACGAACCTTTCAAAGCCAAAGCGTCCCACACCAACACGCCGCTGCGGGTAGCCTCTTCACCATCGACACGGTCATTGAATGAGTGTTCGGCGGTACGCTGATAGTGTACCAAACGGTCTTCTCCTATGAGGGCGCCGCTGTTTTCCCATCCTAACTTGTCAAGTGTTGGCTCTCTCTTGATGTCTATATCACCAAACACAGTGTGAATACGCGTCATGCTCCATCCCAGTTTGGCATGGGTAATATTGGTGATACTCACCTCGGGATGATTTGAGAAATCAATGCACTGCAACGACTCAAGCAGATTCTTTCCTGCCAGCAGCATGGCGCTTTTTGGCACGTCCTCTCCGGCATAGAACATTTTGGCTAATGCTATGAGTTGCTCGAAGGTCCATAGGCCTGCGTGCTGTAGTTCGCGCTTGAACTGCCAGCGCACGCCTTCGGTGAAATAGACGTACTGCATGCCCATCTTAGGCACGTTGACTTTGAATTTGCCTTTGCGGCCTGCCCATAACGTACGGTTGCCCTTCGTCTTGAAGTTCAAAATAGCCTGCTCCGCTATGAGTGCCTTGGTGAAAGGAATACGCTTGCGCTGACTCTCAAAGTAGTCGCTTACAATTTGATTCATTCCGCGCTTCTGCAAATAGACTCGCGTGGGCTGGGGGATGATGAGGTCGGGGTCCACCTCTTTCTGCGTCTCATAGAGCGCATTGGACATGACCTTGCATTTCGTCCCTGCTGGTATTATCGGCAGATAGCCGTACTCATCGGTAGAACTGCTTTTCTGTCCGTTCACGGCACGCACTATGGGATAGCCTGTGGTTGCATCTATTCCCGTAACAAAGAGCATCAGGGGTTTGCCAGGCGTTTGGCTTTGTCCGTCCTCCGTGTAGCCATCTATGCCATCTACAAGCAACGTGCCATAGGGACGTGGAATATTGACATCATTTGGCACCAACGGCAGCGCTCCTTGCATAAGTTGACTGCCGCCAAAGTTGTTACCGCTGCTGTCTGTGGTCACGGTCACCTCACTGCGAGCCTCGTCAATCATGTAATGGTCCACCTCTGGTGAATTTACTTTTACCTTTTTTGCTTTTAACATCAGGTTCATCAGGGGCGTGTCCTCAGAGTTAAATCTGAATAAATCGTCATCAATGTCAGCCTCAATAAGACCGCCATTGCCGATGCCGCCACTATCTGCACTTGCTGTTGCCGACACGGTGGTGGGGGCTCCTGGCACTCTCGTGTCAAGGCCTACCGAACCCGTACTTGCGTCATAATTGCCACTCGCCGTAGCTACACTCTCGTTAGGGCCGAGAGGGTTAGTTGTTACTGCCATAGTTCTTTCTTTTTTATTTGGTTATTATTTGTCCTGTTTCCGTATTTATCTCGCCTCTTCAGCAAGGTCAAAGATGCTTCTCGCTCTTCCGCTCCCTCCGGCAGCTCCGTTGCTCCCATCCAGTTGCGGCATGCCATCGCTGCTCTCTCGCTGTCGCAGACGCTCGTCTATCTTGGCGTTGCGCCCTCGCACCTCGCCCTCTCTGTCTGCTATCGCCACATCGCCATCATGATTGATGGCTTTCATTGCCATGTCTATGGTCTCTGGGCTGAACTTGCCCATAACACCATCACTCACTATGCGCATCAGCCACGACATCGCTTGGTCCACCTGCTCGTCTGTCAAGCCATTCTTGGACTCGTACTCGTCAATCAGTCGCAGGCTCTCTTGTAGATTGCTCTGATACTGCTCTTCCAACTCTTTCTCTTTGGCTACTTTCTGTACGAACTCCTTGTTAGCCTCGGCTATGGCCTCTTGGCGCTCGGGGTCGTCCAACGCATCACGTATCTCGTCTC
This sequence comes from Bacteroidales bacterium, assembly GCA_017451385.1. Taxonomy (GTDB): domain Bacteria; phylum Bacteroidota; class Bacteroidia; order Bacteroidales; family P3; genus Colimorpha. The sequence continues at coordinate 144,776 of JAFSPS010000042.1, read as the reverse complement.
CAAACAGACGAACCAACTCAACGGCAGGGTCGCCTCCATCACGCCAGTTGATGAGGAACGCAGCACTGCGAGGGTCACTCGTAAACATGTCTGCCAGCTTGTCGTCATGCTCTTTGTAGCGCGCTATGTCTTGGTCGTATTGGTCGTAATCATCGTCAATTTGACCGAATAAGGCCTCATCATCCTCAAACTGCTTGTCGGGATATTTCGTTGCCATACGCTCTTTCAATGCGTCCCGCTTGCTCTTACGCATCTGGCTGTCAGTGTTTTGTGTCGTTAATGCCATGATTCTGCTTTTTCTTCTAATGCAAATCTACCTCTCTTTCTATCTCACTACATTTTATCCGTTTATCCATTTCACATAATTTTGTCTTACACCTTCCATCAGCATATATCAATGAGGCATCTTAATTCCCACAACTACTACACTCGTGAACGCGATACAGCCTTGGAGAAAGCTTACCGCCATCTTATTGGCGAGGCAAAAGAAGTATTCCTGCCTGACATCTTCGACCGTCTTGTGTCGTTGCCGGCAGAACGCTTCTACGTCAGCGAGGAACGCGCTACTATTGTGGTGAACATGATTTCTAAGGGCGACGACTTGTCGTCGATGCTCCCTCTGCGACGTTCTATGTATATGGAGATTTATCAGCGCGTCTGCCGCCTACGTGCGCTTCATCCCGACATGAGTGTCTCGCAGGCTGTGTCGGAGGTCGTCAGCTCTCCGGCCCCCTCTTTTTACATTACACCCAAATCGGCTAACGTTATCATTAGCCGCATCCGATGCCGCAAACGTCATATCGCCGCCATGCCGCCATCCCGATGACCGACTCTCACCGACCCACTCGTCACTATCCTCGGCAACGGCATCTCGTTCATCGCTATATGCAATCCTATCGCACGCGTCATCAACAAGTCATCATGCTTGCCACTAATCGCTCCGTATGCCCCATTCGGCTTCCGCTCATAACATAAATACTCATCCAGACACCGCTCGTCTCGCTCCGTGTACAATCCCTCACGCAACACCTTTACCAACGTCGATATTACCATCGGCTTCGTCGCCACATTAGTATGAAAACCATACTTCAACGGCACCTTATCCCTTATCTCATCCTCCGTCTGCGTCCGTGCATACAAATTAGGATAGACCCCCTTTATCTGATTCAGTATATATCCACTCATATCTCCCTCCACCTTGTCTCGACGCTCAGGGTCGTGCGTCTCCAACGTGTTGCTCTCTATCACCAACAACGCGTCATTATAATACGCCGCCACCTGCGCCGCCTTCCATGCCAGCAAATCCATATCTATATGACCATACCACTGCGCCACAACCATCGGCTTGCCACCCTCCATCTGCATCAGCCGGTCAAACACAACAATCACACTCCAGTCACTCTTCATGCCGCGCCCTCCTATATCCACCGTCACCAAATAACGGTCCGTTATCCAACTCCCATCATCGTCAGCCTCCGGCATCTCCCATATCCACAACGCACCCTGACTATCCTCTGCAAAACGCAATCCCTCCATTGCCTTTGCTCCCTGCTCCCCGTCGGCAACCAACTCTCCCCTCCATCGTGGCATCCGGCACCCTCCGCGCAACTGCTCCACCTTATACCGGTCGAAAACTCGCGCCCCGCTATGCACAAAAGCCTCTATATCATCACTCGGAAACTCACTCGCCATATCCCCATCATCATGAAACTTAGCTCGCTCCTCTATGTACCATGCTATCGCCTCCAACGTAGCACCCCTCTCCCAAAGCGACCATAAGTAGCGGCCACTGGCCCGTCGGTCATTTTCCGCACTCTCCCTCTCTCGCCCCGCTATAAGCCTCCGCGCAAAATCCTCCTCATCCTCCACAGCAAGCCTATACTGCTCTATCTCATACCACGCAACAAACATCGCCTCAAACTGGCTCTCACCCCTCTTAGCACTCTCATACTCCGTATGAAAAAAATTCCCCGTGCCGTTAGCAGTACTCTCATACACTATCATCGTGTACCCTTTCAGCAACACGCCAGAACAAGCACTCCGCACCATATCCTCTGGCGACTTACCCTCCGTCTTCCGCCATAGCCCTACCTCCGAACAATGCACAAGATTATAATCACCTCCTCGCACACTGTCCGGACGCTCCGCCGAACCTATCTTTATCTTGCAGTTGCGCTGCGGAATGCGGTGTATGTACCCACTCTTGCCAACTCCCGTCATCTTCGCCGCCCTCGCATCATAGCGCTCGCCAATCTCATAAAGCAACTCTATAGGATAATTCCTCACAAGCCTGTCAAACATATCCTTTATCTCATCTGCCACAGAGTTCTGCAAGCCTACTATCAGTGAATTTAAGCCTACCTCATGCACCAACTGCAACCACGCCATGTATATCTGTATCGCCGTAGAACCGCCCCACTGACGCGCCTTCAGCAATATCAGTCGTATTGGCTCATCGGCTCGTCGCCTCTCTTCAAAACGCTCTATCAGCCGCCTCTGAGGCCTGTTCAGACGGAAAAGCACATCGTCTCCTCCTCCCTTATTCTTTATATATGCCAGCAATGCAGCCCAAAACGCAAAATCGTACTTCATCCGCACTCTGATGAACTGCTCCGCCACCTTGCTTCGGTCCATCGCACTATCGCTTACTCTCAAATCCTTCTCCAAAAACGCCTTGACACTGCCACGCCGCATCAACGCACGCACCAACGGCACCTCAAGCATCTCCTCAGGCAACCATTGCTCATGCGGCGCAAGACCATCTATCGCCACCTTGCACCGCTTTCCTATGCTGCCCTCCCCTGTAAGTGGATTGAAAGGCGACGCAAACTCTCTCTTTCGTCGCTCGTTCTCCGCCAGCATTTCCGCTATTGTCCATTCTCGCCTCATTTAGACACTATATCCCTAACTAAATCGCAAAATTATACACATGCCGCCTTTTTACCCTTTTATCTGTTATTCATCAGCATCCCTCCCCCTCTCGCAAAAAAAAGAGGGCATCACCTTACATGACACCCTCCTGCAAACTTACATCACTCATCAACTACTCTTTCTTTTCTTATTATAGGCTTCATTTATCTTCTCATTGACCTCCCTTATATGCTCATTCATCTCCTTCTGCTCAGGCACTCGTTCCGTCTTGTCATACTCGCGTATCGTCTCCACAAGCAGCCGCATCATCTCGTCATGCTCCTCCGCTATCAAGGCTTTCATCTCTTCGTCTTTCTCGTATTCCTTCATCTTGTACAGCCGCTCCACCGCCTTGCCGTAATCATCAAATATCAGATACCGCGCATACCTCTCCGAATAGTTAAGGTCGTTTAGTTTCTCCGCATACCTCTCAACCCCAGCGTTCGCCTCTTTTTCGTATGCCTTATAGCGTCGCTTCGTCTCCTCATACTCGTCCTTGTATCTGAAATAATCGTTCTGTATCTTACGCATCTTCGTGGTCTCGTCGCCCGTCTTTATCACTCGGTTGGCAAACAGCATATTCCGCCAGTCGAAATCCCTCTCTCCAAACGCTGTCTCCGTCATCTTCACCAGCTTCGCCGGCGTGCTGAAATAGCCGCCCAGATAACCGTTGAGCATATACTCCACCTTTGCGGGGTTGATGTCTATCCACCCCTCTACGTAGTCATCGCCGCCAGTCATATCGCTAATGCCTTTGGCAGCCTCCACAAAATGCTTGTCAGTGCTGCTGTACGCCTTCGTCCATTCTGGAAGTTCCTTGTCCTCGTCGTATGGATTGTCCCTGTACAGCGGCAGCCCCGTCCAACGGCGGTTGCCCTGCGCCTCCACAAAAGGCTTCACCGCGCTCGGCACGAAGGCGTGCCAGCCTCCGCCGCCCTCCATGAAGTCCAACGGCAGCACCTGGCTCATCTGGCTTATAAACTGTTTCGCCATCTCGCCATCGCTATAATGCTCCTCGCCCGTCAGCACGCCCGTCGCCAGCTCGCCCAAACCGTAGATAGCCCTGTACTCTATCGGCAGCGGTATCGTCACCCACTTGTCGCCGGCATAGATGCAGATGTTGCTGCGCCGTATGTATTCGGGCAGGTTATAGTAGGCGTTCTTGTCATCGTCGTCGCCCCCTGCCGTCATAGCCTTTGCTATCAGCGGCACTACCACACCGAGGCTGAACATCGCCGCCGCCCCTGCCGTGGCCTTTACGGGATGATGCTTGAAGGCGCGCCCGAAATTCGTCATGCCCTGCATGCCAGCATTCCAGAACACAAACAGCCCGCGCCCCGCGCCGCTGCCTATAGCCCCTATCTTGCCCAGCACCGTCTGCCCCTCGGCCCGCATAAAACGGTCGCCAGCACCCTTCTTGTTGAAGTTCACGCTCACCTCCTTGGCATCATAGATGCTCCTGCCCATGCTGCGCCCTAACTCCCTCGATGTCACAAACGCCGCAAACCTTGCACAGTTCTCCACGCTCCTGTTCAGCACGTCAAGCCCTATCCCCAGCGCGCTCAGTGCAGCCCTCGTCTTGTCACTCTGACGTTTCAGCACCTTCGCTATCTCCTTCTTGTGCTTCTCTATATCCTTCACGTTGGTATAGCCCGTCTCGCCGCCGTTCATCATAAAATCCTTGAACATACTCTCCATGTAGTTGTTCTCGTCCAGCGTGCCGCGCTCCCATTTCGTAAACAGCACGGCCATAGTACCCGGGTTAAACTTGCCGAAGTTCTTGTGAAACTTCAAGGCATAGTTGCCTTTCTCCTTTACCCACACCATACTATTACTGTATATAGCATCGCGCAGGAAGTTGCTCAGCATGAAGTCGGGGTTACGCGTCGTATATGCCGCGCTCAGCTGACGGTTTACCCATTCGCCGCTCTTTATCACAGCGTCAAATATGCCGCCCACCTTCGTGTCGGGGTTAGTCAGCCCGTTCAAAGCCTGTGCTGCCCTCGGGTTGCCGTTTATCGTCAGCACGTATGTCATGCCCCCTCGCTTCACCAGTACCTGATGCTCGCTTATCATCCCCGGTTTCACCTTGTACGGTATATTTGCCGCCTCGCCGCCATGCTTCACCATGTTGGGATTCACCGCCTTTGCCGCCTCCATCCTTGCCTCGAATGCCGCCACCTTGTTCTCCACCTCTTCGGGCGTGTCGCTGTCCGCTATCTCGGGGAATGCAGGCACCCACTCGTCGCTGCCCAGTCTCTTCTCCAGCCATAGTCCGCTCACGCTCACAGCATCGCTCGGATGGCTCAGCACGAAGTTCAGAAACCTCTGCTTCATCTCGTTCCTGTTGCCCTGCTGTATCGCCGCGTCAGCCATCATCGCTATCGTCGCTATCGGGTCATCAGCCTTGCTGCTGCGCCCCTTTGCATGCTTTATAGGGCTGCCGCGCAGCGGGCCGTCCTTGCTCGTCAGGTAGCCATACACCTCGTCGCTCGTCGTCTCGTCCCAACCCTGCAACGGTATATAGTACTCGAACATCTGGCTTATCTCTCCGTAACTCTCCGCACTCAGCACGCCGCTGTCATACAGCTTCTTCAACGTGGCTTTCGTGGCAGCATTCGTGCTGTCCCACAACTTCCGCGTGTCGTGCTTTGCCTCAAACTCATCTACCATCTGCCGCGCCTTCTCTTCCGCCTTCTCTACATCTTTCTCGCCCGTCAGTGCCGTCAGTCCTGCATAGTCCCGCTTGCGGTTCTGTCCGTAGGTCTCGTCATAGTCTGCCCCCTCTTTCTCTGCTGCTCTCGCATCGCGCGCCGCAAACCTCTCGTTGCGCTCCAAGCCGTGCTTCGCCATCATGTAGTCCGTCAGTGCTTGACGCTCCTCCTTGTTGCTGCCTGCTATCTCGTGTATAGCCTCCAGTATGGCGTTCATATATACCCTGAAATACTCGTGCTGCTCCGCGGCGTTCATGCTGCTCATACGGTTCTCCGCCGTGTAGGCGTTCATTCCGTCCTCCACATCCTCTATCCTCGTCCCCTTGCCAAGCACCGCCTCGTACAGCCTGCGCAAGCCAAGCATGCTGTCCTGCATCGCCTCGCGGAACTGGAACCTGCCGCTGCTTACCATGCGCTCGTATGCCTCTCTTGCTATCACTCGGTCGCGCTGCGTGTAGTCGTCGCCGCCAAATAGCACCGTGTTCTCCTCGTCCCTCTTCTGCGCCTTGTCCAGTATCGTCTTCAGCTGCACCGTTGCGCCGTCGGCATCCGTCCCGTTGCTTATGCTCTCTATCAGCGGCCTCACCTCGCTTTCTTCCACTATGTCGCCCCTCACCATCATCTTTGCCACACTCACAAGGTCTGCAAGCGTCCCTCTGTCAAAAGTCCTCTTGCCTACCATTTCTACACCTATCTCGTTCAGCTTCTCACGCAACGCACGATGCACGCCCTTCCACAGACGCACATTGTCCCCACGCTCCTTCGCCAAACGTATAAGAGCATCCGTCATCTTCTCATACAGCGTCATCGGCGTAGTCTCCATAGCCTCATCAGCCACCTCCGAGCCATCAGAGCCATCAGAGGATTCAGAGCCATCAGAGGATTCAGAGCCATCCTCCTCCCGAAACAGCAGACCATCATCTTTTATCTCCGGGTTTTCAAAATTATTTACTATCTTTGCAACATCTTCCAAATCCAGATACTCCACGTCAGCGAGATTCTTTCGCTGTTGGTCTATAAGGGTTTGGATTTTTTCTTTGTCTATATACAAGGCTTTCCCCTGACTAATCCAATTCAGCCACTCGGCATTATCTTTAGGATATAACCCTCGTATGCTTGACACTTCGGCATTTCCTCTTTTTTGATTGAAATGGATGCCAACGACAAAGCTCTTGCCATCGTGCTGTATCTCTATAATAACATTTTGAGCCTTCCCTTTTTCTCCATAGACAAATACTGCCATAGGATTTTGAAGTGATTGAACAAGGTCTTTGATTTCGCTAATATCAAATGGATGGTGCGAGGCTTGTGCTTTCTTGGCAAGATGACTTGCTGAAAGTTCAATAGGCACATCAGGAAATCCCGTACTCCGCAATATTGCGCTCGGAAACCCCATGTTGTACACATGTCCAGCAGGCAATGTCCCGTCTATCTGCTTCTCCAGTTCCTCGTTGAAAAGGCGGTTCACATCCTCCACATCATCGTTTCTAAACAGCAGCCCATCGTCGTACTCAAACACGCCAGTCTCCTTAAACTTCTCTATCTCCGACAATAGTCCTTCCTTGTCGCTCTCCCACAAATCCGATGTTATTACTATCTGATGTCTATCTCTCATCTCGTCTTGCATCCTCTCCTGTCGCTGCCGATGTGGGTCAAACTCGTTATCCACCACGATACTTAGCACATAATCCGCATCGGGGTCGTACATCCTAAAATTATTGGCGTTAGCCGCATGGTCTCCTATCCTTATCACCCACTTGTCTCCGTCCTTGGTCTCTCCTCTCACATACTGTGTCCTCGTGCGTACCTTACTCAATCCCATTGCCGACTGCAACTCCTCTATCGTCTTTGTCTGACGCTCGTACTGCGTAGGCTGTCTCGTGATGCCTAATGCCCTTTTGGCATCTTCCGTCAGTCTGCCCTGATTGTCCTTCTTGGGCTCTACCGTATATCCGTCGTCCGTCTTTACCAGCTCGTAAGCATCTGCAAAATCTATAATATCTTTTTCGCTCACACCATCGTCCATCTGACGTTCGTCATACGACATTCTCTGCCTCTCAAACGCCTCTTCTGCACACTCCCTCTCCCAGTACGACAACTCTTCCTGATACTCCTCTTCGCTATAATCTTCCTCCCTCTCGGGTCTCTCGTTGCGCGCCTTGGCTCCTTCAAAAAACTCGTTAAACGCATCTTGCTCCATTTCTAAATCTAAATTATCCTCCCACAGATGTCTCTCATCCTCCATGTCCTCTCGCTCTCCGCTCCTCCCAGCATACACCCTGTCCTCCTCGCGGCTCTCGCCCTCTACGCCCAGACGCTGACGCATCACTATATCCTCCGCCTTGCTCATCGCGTCGCGCTCCTCCATATTCTTACGGCTCGCCCACAGGATATAGCGCAAGTCGTTATCCGTCAGCCTATGCGGCAGCCGCACGCCTGCCTTGCGCAGCATATCCATCAGCCACCCCTTTATCTTGTCCCACAAGCCGCTGCGCTGCGCCTCCTTCATCGCCTTCTCATCCTCCGCCAGACGCGCCATGTACTCCTCCGTAGCCTCGCGCCGGTTGAGCTTGCCGCTCCTCACGTCGGCATCTATGCGGCTCCGTATCTCATCCGTGGCATTCTCATACACGTTGTCGAGCATCGTGTCGAAATCCTCGCCGAAGAGACGGCGCAGCCCCTTATGCCCCACCACCTCGTGAAGCACCGTACGCTCCGCATCCGCCGCAGACGTCTGGTTAGGCAGTATCACCACCACCTCGCCAGTCCTGCTGTCGTACCAGCCGCGACGCGTACGCTTCTGCCTCTCCGTCCATCCCTGCGGCAGCTCGTCCCTGCTCTCTATTATCCTTACCTTAGTACCCAGCTTGCCAGCCAAACGATTCACCGTGCTGCGCACCATGTCTGCCGGCTTCACACCCTTCTGCGTCTCGCTCCATGTCTTGCCCTTGTCCGCACCCTCCACGATGCGCCCTTTCGTGTCCGTCTCCACTATCCGCACACCCCTCTTCTCCAACTCCGCACGCACATCGGGTGTCAGCACGTTGCTCGGCAGGCTCTCCAGCTCGCCGTCTATCTGCTCCATGATGCTCTCCGCCACCTCGCTTGCTGGCACCACGCGCACAGGCTTTGCCCAGCGGCTCAGTATCACCTCGCGCATCCCCGTCAGCTTCCCCTGCACCACGCCGGCCTTCCAGTCGTGGACACCCACGCCATCCTTTGCCCGCTCCGCCTTGTAGCCGCTCGTCAGCTCGCTCACCGGCACCTCCATCTCCACCACCACCAAGTTCGGTCGGTTCTGCGCCTCGCTGAACTGGTCGTTAAGCATCGTCGTACTCGTATGAAGATACGGATTATATGCCGCCGGCACACTCTTCCTATTGCCCTTATCCAACTTGAACTTGCCATCCTCAGTCGCCAGCTCTGGGTTCTCGTCGGCACGCTCCCATCTGCCCAAGTGCGACGGCTCTCGAAGGCGCCCGTTCACCTTAGCACTCATCGGCGGGTACAACTGTCCGTCTATCACCTGCATCGCACGGTACACCCGTATCGTCGGCTCGCCCTCCAAACGCTCTATCTCATCCTCGTCCGTCACCTCTCTGAACAGCGGCTGCCCCGCCATCACGCTCTCCTTCATCTCCTCCGTCACATCCACCGAGTGCATCACTCGCCCTGACGCCTCCACATCCGGCAACACGACATCCTTAGTCCTCACGCCCCACCGCTTGCCGTACTTGTCCATGAACCGCGGCAGCATCTGGTCGTAAAATCCCTTCATGCCCTCGCCACCGATACGGAGGCCGTTACCTTTCCAATTCTTCATGTTCTCTGTACCTTTGTCAGTAATAGTCAGGGCTTGTAAAGCAATATCCTTGCCCACAATATCGCGAATGTTTTTAGCTTCTCCAAGTCCTACATCCTTGCCAATGTTGTTCATGTGGGTGATGTTACCCTCGTTGTCATGGGTAATATCCACAGTGCCACCTTGGTTCAGATGTATAAGCATTACACGATTACCATTCTGGTCAATACCTGCATCTATATTCCTAACTGCGTTTCCGATATTGTACCGTGCTGCCTGCTGCTCGCCCTTAGTCCATGCCACTTTGTCATAACCGTTTTCGGCAGCATAGCGTAGCATTCGCTTCATCGCCAACTCATGCCAGTTCTTCTCAAAGGGGGCGTCAGGGACACTACCATGATAACCAAACTGCTGTTCCCATACTATTAGTTTCTCCTCTGCCTCTTTATATGCCTTAACCAGTTTTTCGTGTTTTCGCTGCTCTTCCTCGCTTCTTTCAGAAGGATACCTAACACCTTTCTTTTCGAGTTCTTTATTGTACCCCTGAAGTTCGTCCCAAGCATCACCCTTTGCTTTTAACAAACGCTCCCGATACTGCCAATCCGTTACATTCGCATACCCCTTCTCTCTCCCCTCCTGATGACGCTTGCTCTGCACCTCGTCTATCACCAGCACTCGCCGCCCGTCAGCATCACGCGTCTCGCCGAAACGCACCCATGCCACGGCACGGCCTCCGTCAGCATCACCGAAGTGTATCTCGTCATTCTCGTTCCATGGCTCAATCGTCGGCACCGTCAGTGCTATCTCGCGTTTGTTTTCCAAACCTTCGGTAGTATATTCCAGTCGCGTCTCTTGGATAGGACGGTTCATTCGAAGCAATACGCTGGCAGCCTCCCCGTTATCAATCCCCAGCTCTCCGCCTATGTCCGTGAACGCAATCTCTGCATCGTCACCGAAACGTTCACGCAACTGCTCCCAGGCATAATCATAGCCTTCGTCGCGTAACATCTTGTCGTATTCCTTCTTCAACGACTCGAAATCAGCATTGTCCGCAGCATCTTCATACTCCACCTCCTCAACCTGCACCTCGTTCTCCGCCAGATACTCCAGCACATCTTCCTTCGTAAGGCTCTTGTCCTTGTTCTCCTTCAGCCACTCGCTCAGCCCCGTCCACTTGTCCTCGCCTGCCTTCAGCCCGCCAGCCTTCTCTATCATACGAAGCCACTGCTCGCCCGTTGCCTTGCCCTGCTTCACACCCTCCACAGCTCGACGCGCGGGAGAATAAAACATCTCTCCCTCCTCATCCCTGAACAGCAAGCCGTCCTCCTCCGATGAAGAATTTTCTCCCACCTCCGACTCCTCTCTCCGCTCTCCCTCATACTCTGCTCCGCTCTCCCTCAGCTTCCCTTCTAACTGCGCACTAACGTAATATCCTCCCCACTTGCCTGTCTCCACAATATCAAGTAGCGACATAGACATACCGCTCAAACTTCTTATCCTCTGCTTCAACCGGCTCACCTGCTCTCTGCTCGTGTTAGCCATATCTACTCCCGTTCCAAACACCATAACCTGACGACCTCCCATCATCATCGCATCGGACAGCAATCCCCTAATCACTCCCTCTTCCTCTATCTCGTCCATGCTGTTCACGTTCGGACAAACAACACCACAGATATTATTCGCATTGTCCAACACCAGCACGCCCACCTTCTTGGCATCACCCAATCGCAACGAGGACACATACGCTGCCACATCCGCCGCATCTGATACATGCCGCTCTTTATAATCTTCATTATACTTCTTGCTGTCAAACGCATACAACTTCATCTTCTCGCCGCTTCCGCTCTCTTCGCCCTGACGACGCGTCTCCACAGCAAAATCCTGATTAGCATACCCCGTATGCCTTATCACGTTGTAGTCGTGTCGGTAGGTATCTATTATCACATGCTCCACCCTTACCCCTGCCGGCACTGTCGAGCGTATTGCCGAATATAATTGCTGGTCATTCGCCGATGCAGTGAGCTTGCCGCTCGGATGGTTATGTACGCTGTATATTGCATCTGGCTTCATCTGCTCTATCATCGGCGCCAGCGTTGAGAGGTCCATTGCTGATTGCACGGCACTGCCCATCCCTGCATGCACTATCGTAGGCACTCCATCCTTCACAAACACAAGGAAAGTATGCTCCACAGCCTTGTCCTCAAGACAACGGAAAATGTATGCCACATCATCCACCGTCTCCACCTTCTCGCTGCGCCCTACGAGCGTGAACGATTTATCCTCACTCAGCCGTCGCTCCACATAGCATTTCTCTCCCTCTCGCAACCTGCGCAACCGCGGCAACCGCGACTGGGCCGCTGCCCCCCGCTCAGCCTTACCCCTCGCATTCTCCACCTCCTCATCGCCAAACAGGCTCAGCTGACCCGCCGTCTCTCCACCACTCCTGCGATGATACCGCACGTCGCCGTTGCGCTTATTAAAGCGTTTGCTTAGTGGTATTACATTCCCCTCGTCGTCATAAGTAACAGCATCAAGTAATTTACGGTTATTCTTGGTGTCCTTATAGGCATAGTTGCCTCCATCGTCATAGCCTTGCTCATGCAAGGAATCCCCGTTCGTGAAAACATACTTTGCGGGAACGGTGTCTTTTATGATTTTATATGGCCCTTTAATGTGTGCCTCACCATGCTGTCTTGCATAATCCTCGTTGATTGTAACCCAGTCGCCGTTGCGCAGCTTTGTCTCCTTTACTGATTTTGGAACGGCACGGTAAATGGCAACCTGTGCGTCAGGATTTCCTTTCACCCTCTTGAAGATACTCCAACTCTGCATATCCATAGCCCTGCCGGAACCGTAATAGCGGTAGCCGTCAGGACTATAAAGGTCTTCTGGATATATCCCTTTTGTGGCATCATTTATTGAAACAGAGAAACCGTCTCGCCCTGTGGGTGCGGTGTGGGTCGCTCTGTAGTCCGAGTCGGGCATATACCCCGCAAGCCTTGCGGCCTCATACACCAAGCGTTGCGCCGTTTCCATATCACCACGTTCGACCGCATCCATATACTCCTCGTCCATGTCGCTTATCTGATACCGCACGTCTGCGTTCGCCCCGTCATACGTACCAACGTTCTCCTCGGCACTCTTCACCTGCGTAGGCTCGTAGGCCAAAAGCGTCATCGTCGAACGCCCGAAACTGCCCTCATCCTGTTCAAGTACTATCCCGTCATATTCGCCGCCTCGCATATACTCATCAACCATCTGCTTCATGACGGCACCCTGCTCATTACTCTTCGTCGTCCATTCGTTTAATATCTGTTCCGACTTCGCATATATTTTTTTTATCCGTTCCTGATACTCCTCTTCGCTCATCTCGCCATCACGACGCTTCTGCCACACTTCTTTATATTCCCTATCTTCCTCTGCCTCTATCGCATCCAATTGCATCTGGTACTCTCGGTCTATCCTTTCATAGGCTTCTTGTGCTTCCCGATAGCCTGGCACGTTATCCGACAGGTATTGTTTTAGCACATCCCTATTCGCAAGACGTAGCGGATTAGTTATCCGTGCAAACAAGGCCATCTGTCTGCTCCCTTGTATGCCTATGTTTCGCTCCGTTGGCTTCAGGAATATGCCGAATGGCATCTGCATGTCTGTTGTACCTGCTCCGCTATGCCTCGTATCAAACACGGTAAACTCATTGCCCGTCTGATGATACACCACCCTCGGCTCCCCATTCTCATCTACCACCGCAGAGCATTTTTCTACCGATTTTTTCAGCGTTTCAATTTCTTTTCGTATCTTTGCAGCGTCAGAGTCGGAGTCGTTTCGGACGTTGGGCCCCGGGGTTGCAACAGCAGCATCTAAGGCATCCGACCTCATATATTGCCATTGGGTAACAACAAATTCCTTGTTCTTCCCTTGCTCTATAGTCGCAACAACCGACACACCGTTGATGCGCTTTCTTACCGTTATCGCACGATTGCCCATCCGGTCGTCATACTCGGGCGACCGCTCTATTGCGTCATAGTTGTTTAAGATGTAAGGTATAATCGCAATATCTTCGGGCGTAAGGTTTACCTGCCCCCGTTTTTCCTCGCCACTGCTGTGTCCCTTCTTTATGTGCCGTATTGCATCATCGGTGATAGTTACTGTCTTTATCTCGTGTCCCAGCAAGTTGCTGAATGCCTCCGCAAGCCTGTCGGAAATTGAGAATGTAAACTTGTTTTTGCTTTCTGGGTCATTCCATGCATTGCGCGCCTGTCGTATAAGCTGCGCCTTCTCCCAGTCACCGAACCAACGCTTGAACGCCGCCGTCCTCACCTGCACCCACTGACGCTCCGTCAGATTACTCTTCTTGCCGTTAGGCGCCTGCATCCACGTGCCGTCCATTTTGGCCTCCTCCTCTATCCTCCGCTCCTCGGCAGTCCGCCCTGTGCGTGGATTATATCCGCCCAGCAAATCAGCCAAAGTCATATCAGCAAAATCCTCCGCACTCACCTTGTCCAGACCCTCCACACGGCCCGCAAACAGCTGGCGCGTCTGGTTCCAGAACGCACGCACGGCATTACGTATCTTCGCAAACACCCTTGCCACCATCCCCTTCGCAAACACTCCCTCTGCCTTCTCCATCTCCTCTGCCATCTCCGCACGCAGACGCTCGGCACCCCTGCGACCGGCATAGTGCGCAAACACCTCCTCCATCAGCTCGTCACCCTCCAACTCCGGGTACAGCCGCTTCACATACTCCAGCACATCCTCCTGCCCAAGCATCTCCTCCTTCAGACGCTCCCACGCCGCAGGATTAGCCCGCCGCAAAGCCTCCGACCACAAGTGCGCATACTCATGCACCGCCGTCTCGCTCGTCGCTATACGCGGGTCAAGATGTATCACGCCATCCTTCGTGAAGCCGTAGGCCTCGCCCCCGTCAGGCGTGCGCATAAACTTCGTCTTGCCCGTTATCCGAGCATCACTCTCGTTGAAGATGACGTAGTTATATTTACCCTCAACGCTCTCTCCACTTATAAATCCCGTAGGAACTTTGATGCCGGTAAAGCCAGCGGAATGCAGCAACTCGGACGCTGCCTGTTTTGAGCCAAGAGATGTGTAGAGTTCATAATATATATTCTCTCCATAGCTTCCTTTCTTCTCTTTTAGGTAGTCGCCATATTCTTTCCCCTTTTCTTTCGCCAATGCAGATGCTATTTTAGTCAACTGCTTTTGTTTTATTGGTTTGTTCCACTCCAAGTAGTTGCTCCCGTTGTCGTCGGGAATCTCAACCGTATAGAGGTATCTGCGTCCGCTTGTCGGTGCAACCCAGTCTTCGGGACGTGTGGACTTAAACTTTTCTATATAGCGTCGGCTTCGTTCCGAACCTTTCTCTGCCGACGCTTGCAAGAAATCAAGCACTCCTTGCCAGTCTCTTCTACCACCGTTAAACAAACCAGCCAACACTTTGGCATCGGACTCACTAAGCGTCGTGCCTACATATTTGACATCATTGTATGGTTCATTGACACTGACAGCAGTATGAGCATAGGCTTTCCCTATCCCTTCCACCTGCGTGACATACGTCCCCCAGCCGTAGGCCTGCGCCCCCTCGCCCTCGCCCATGTGGCGGTGGTCAAAGCGGTCAAAGTCCGCCGCCGTGCCATGATAGACACGCATCTCGCGAACGGAATTATTTTTTGCCGGTTCAAATATTTGTGGTATCTTTGCACTCGAAAAAGAGGATTCCCCACCCGTTTCGGACGTTTTGAGCTTGGGACTATTCAATAGTTCATCTGCTCGTTGGGCGATACTCTTTTTTGATTTGAAGAAGCTTTTAGCCGTAAGATTGCCCCTTCTGTCAGCATAAACTTCCGTAAGATTATATGTCCCGTCAGCGGCTTGCTTGATGAAGAAAAACAGTTTGCGTCCGTCTTCCTTGTCAGTACCAAACACAACCTTGTCTGGCGAAGTAATTGTATCAACCATCGACCTAATATCCTCGTCTGTCAGAGGAATATTATTCCCCTTGTCTTTCTCATTCTCGCCGTAATGGTCATTGTATATATGTCTTAGGTCAGAACTGTTAAGGATAAAATCAACATCAGGCTTTATGCTTATGCCTGATATGTCTTGCAGGTACTCGCGTCCTTGTTTCGTTAGTTTGCCTATAGGTATTCTTTCACCGGCTGCATTCCCCTGCTTTGCTCTCTCAAATTCACTCAACACCTTATTTTTGGTTTCCTCGACAACCTGTTCGCGTACCATATCCTCCGCCGCCGCCAGTACTCTTTCCCCCTCTTTCCAGTCTTCGCTCACCTCTATGCCCATCTTCCGCAGCAGCCTCACCACGCCGTCACGCAACGCCTTCTCCACCTTGCTAACCCTGCTCGCCTTGCCAGCACTATCCACTCGCTGTTGACGCTCGCCATTTCCACTTCCGCTTTCACCCTGCTCCGTCACCTCATTAGAGGTTTTTGCATCCTCCTCTCTCAACGACTTTAACTCCTTCAGCTCTTCCAACTCCTTGGTGACTCTCTGCCCCTCCGTGCCATTAGGATTGATAACGCGCAACGTTCGTTCCTTCCATTCAATCATTTTCTCTATCCTCTCCATCGTGGGATAATCGAACTTCGCCGACAACTCGCCACGCCTAAAACGCCTGCGTTCGCCCTCAAACGCCTCCTCGCTCGCAGCCTTGCCGCCAAGATACGCGGCGTAGTCATACTCCGTCTTGGTGATTATCGTATATGAGCCATCACTATTCTCAAACGAATAGACCGTCTTACCCTTGTCATCCAAGTGTTTGCTAAAAACGGCACCCTCCGAAACCTTGCGCTCCATACGCTCGGCACGCGTCATGACCCCGCCCTCACTATAATTGAATCGCTCGCCAAGAACCTTCTCCGTCCTCCCTCGCTGCATCTTCGTCATGCCCTCTACAAATCCGGACAAGTCCTTCTTCTTCTCCTCGCCCTTCTCTTCGCCCTTTTCCTCGTTCTTCTCATCTTCCATGCCCTTGACGGCATAGCCCCACAGGCGGCCAGCACTCTCCTCGCCGTAACCATCCAGCGTCATGAGCTTCCGCACCGCCTCCTTATCTCTGAAATTGTCTGTGGCTATAGGCATAAGCATAGCCCCTCCTCGCTCGCCACGCAGCATCACGGCACTCTCCTCGCCGTTCCACACCATCTGTCGTGCCTCCATCCGCACTGCCGCCTCCGTCATAGCCTTCAACCCGCTGTATGGCACGACGACAACAGTGCCGTCATGCATCCGCATCACCACGCGCGTGTTCTGCTCGTATTCCGAAAGCTTCACCTTGTAGTTCGGATAAAGCTCCTTGAGAGCCGCATAATCGGCCTTTATCCGCTCCTGCAAGTCAGCCAGAAAGTCGGCAAGGCCCTGCAGGTCTATCTCCTGTGCGTGCTTGCCATGCTTGTTAGCATTACTCTCGACAACATTCTTCCATTTCGGGTATCTACCCTCTATAGGCTCCCCTTTCTGCACACGCTCGCCGTTATTCTCCGCCGTAGCCGTCGCTATCGTCTGTCCTGCGTGCTTCTCGTCGTACTCGTCACTGCTCCAGACCATGAGGTGACCATCCGTGGCCACAGCCACGCGCTCCTCAGCATCGTGATGGATGCCCGTCAGAACAAGGCGACTATCTTTCTTGGCCTCTTTGACACTCATAGCGAACGAGGCCACGCCCGACTGCTTGCCGTCCAAAGTCTTGCCTGTCCGCTGAGGACGCTCGCCCTCGTCAATGACCGTCTGCAAGTTCGCACTCACCTCCCTGCGGACGTCGTCCTCGGCGAGTGCCACCTCGACCGCCCCTCCGCCATCGGGCGCATTACCCTTCTCCCCTCTCTTATACCACGGAAACGCCTGCGCACGCTCCTCATCAGTCATCGTGCGCAGATGGGCAAGCAGCTCCTGCTTTGCTTCGTGTTCTTCTAAATAGTCCCCATTGTCGGCATTGTCAGCCCTGACAAGCCGCTCGGCAATCTCCTTCGCCTTGGCTACCCTTGCCGCCGCCTTGCTATTGCTTGCATTATCCTTTCCGCCGTTCTCAGCAGACAACACACCATTACCCTCGGCCTTCTCTGCCGAGGGTGATTCTTGCTTGCCCTTCTCGCTGCCGCTATCGTCGGCAGACTCTCCGCCTACTCGTCCTCGCGAGGACTTTGCGGCTCGCTCTCTGCCTGCTCGGCCGTCTGCTGTGCCTGCTCTTCCGCCTGACGCTCCCTCTCCTCCACGTTCTTCACCGCCTGTTGGAAGATTCTTAGTTTCTCTTCTTGTGTCATTGCTTGATGCTTTATTAGGTTTAACTTCAAAAACTCGCTCTATAGCCTCCTCGCGCGACAACTTCTCCGTCTCTTGGAACATGTTGCCCGACTCTCCTAATATTAAACGCTGATATTCCGCAAATATTTCCTTTAGCCTCGTCTGCGTGTCCGCCAGCAAGTGCGCCGCTATCTCCAGCTGCAACTCCGTATAACGCTCCCCAAGCGGTCTGTCCGTCAGACTCATCTGTCCTGCCAGCGAGCCTATCACTGACTGATAGTCTTCCAGCTTCATCTGCTTCTTCCCCATGCCCTCTATGGCTTTTCGCATGAGGTCGCTGTTCGTCACCTCCACGCACGCCATAATCGCCTTCTGCACATCGGGCAGCAGTCGGTCGCCCTCTTCAAGCCTCATGTCGCCTGCCATTGATTGTGGCAGCGCCTTCTTCACCCTATCGGGCAGACTCTCAAAGGCAGCCTCTATACCGTCGGCTCCGCCATTGAGGATGTTGAATAACATCATCTTCCTTATGTCGCTGCGTGCATCCTCCGTCAACGTCTTGCCGTCACGCTTATAGGCACTCTGCATCTGCGTGCTGCTTATCGCCCCCACCTGATGCAGATATGCAAGATAGCGGTCTCCATTTGCTTCTATCAACTCTCCTATTGTCGCTTCGCTATTATCCGTGTTGAACAGTATGCCGTAGCTCCTTACCACCTGCTCCGCAGTCATCTTGGCATTTGTCGAGCGTGGCTCTATGCGTACTATGCCTCCCGTCTCCAAGTCCGTAGCAGCAAACTGACCAAGACGTATTGCCTCCTCATCCTCTACATCCAACTCTCTCACCAGCACAGGATTCTCCATCTGTGCTACTGCATCAGCGTCCAGCCCAAACTCCGCAGCATGCTCTATTAGGTACTGCCTGTATGATGCTTGCGATTCCTCGTGTCTTTCTCCCCACATCTTGCGCAACGCTATGGCTCGGTTGTTGCCTTGTATCACCTCGCCTCGTGCGTTCACTACTGGTGCTCCGCCGTAGGCGTTAGTGCCTCCTGTGATGCGGTCCGGCTTCATGTCCGACGCTATCCTCGTACTCTCTGCCTCTGAGGTCTTATCGGTACGTTCCTTAGGTTGTGCCTCGCTGATGAAGTGATACACATTTCTATGTCCTGACGTGTGTGACGGCTGCACACTCGATGCTTCTACTACCTTGTAGCGCCCTCTCACTGGCTTCTCTTGCGTTGTGAAGTCTATATCCACCTCATCACCATACACGCCCTCCGTGGGCTGCTGTCGGTCATAGCGCACGCCGTCAGCCATGCGGTAGCCCCTTGCTCGCGCATCGGATGCCTTATCCGCCTTCCAGTCCGGCACATCCTTATCTACCCACTCTATGCCACACTCGTCAAGCAGCGCCTGCGCATCCTTGTCGCCTGCCCTCGCCTTCCTGATAGCCTCGTCCACTTCTCCTTGGTCGCCAAACGCCGCCTGCGTCACAGTGACCTCTGCCGCCTGCACCATCCTGCCGTCCTTGTTCACCTGCGGCTTGCGCACTCCCGTGATAACCGCCGTGCCTACAGGCAGACTCGTATCAGTAACGAATTGCGCCTGCGCCTTCATGCCTTCATGATACGGCTGGCCTAACACATCCACTATCTCGTAGCCTTGTGAGGCAAGCTCTCGCCGCGCCTCGTCAAACATCGCATTCTCCTCCTCCGTGGCCTCAGCACCATGATAGACATTGTATATGAAGTCACTGATGGCCTGCGCTTTCTCCATCACGTCGCCAGCCTCTTGCAACTTCTTCTTTGCTGCCATAATCTGCTTGTGTCCCTTGCGCTTGGCAAACGCTATCATCTGCTTCGCCTCCTCGGCGTGGATGCCGTCGGGGTAGCTGTTCAGATATTCCTCGAAAGCCTCTGTACGTCCTTGAGCCACGGCGGCTTTATATGCGTTATCGTCAGCCACACGCACCTTCTCCGTCTTCACCCTCTCTCGCTCGGCCTTTACGGCATCCCAGTACTCCTTGCTCTTCCGCGCCGCCTCAACCTCTGCCGCCCACCGCTCGTGTGCCGCCTTGTACTCGTCTATGTCAGTGCCTATCTTAGGTTCTTTCCTCATCACCTTCTCCAGCGCGCCCTGCGCCTCCTTGCCCTTGTTCTCCACAAACTGGTCCGCCACCTCCTCGTCAAGCCCGCTCTCCTCATACACATAACGCACCGTCCGCGCCACATCCGCCGCCTCGTAGTCAGGCTTCCCCTCCTCCGTCAGCGGCATAGCGTCAGCCGTAGCCTTTGCCGCCTTGTCGGCTCCCATCCGCGCATGACGCTCGTTATCTACATAATGCTGTATGTCGGCTTCGCTGAGAGTTACCAGACTTTCCTTCCCGTCGCCATCGGTAAGCACCACATCATACATCGTCTCTCCACCTTCATTAACACTCTCTCCTTGTATGGTCATCTTAACACTCTCGCCCTCGTCGTTCAGCCCATCATAACTGCTGTCAGCATCAAGCGATACCTTGTACTTCGCTCTCGTCGCCTCTACCGCCTCGTCAAGACTCTTTTCGTCAATATCCACAATCTCGCCCGTCTCTGGGTCGTAAACACTGACAGTGCCGTCGGCCTGCACACTTAACACCTGCACACGATGCTCGCCCTCTCCGTCGTCAAGCCATAGTTCGTCGCCCTGATTATAACGGCTCGTCCTATGTGTAGCGTCATAACGTCCGGCACGCTCTATGCCGTCAAGTATCTTGGCTTTCGCCAATGGGTACTCTACGCCTTCCTCACGCACCATCACACTGCCGTCATTGTTGTCGCTCACTATCTCTATATCGTGGAACGTGCCGAAGGCATCCATCATACGCCGTCTGCTGCCCGCGGCAAACACACCTCGGTACTCTCCCTTGCCCTCTTCCTCCTGCTCGTTGGCAGCCTGCTGCTCGTTGGCCTGCAACGCCAGCTCGCTCAGCACGTCCTCTCTCAGGCTCATCTCCTCCTTGCCGCCTACCTCACGCACTCTCACGTAAGTCAGCCCGTCATCGCCCTGCTCTTCGCCTATAACCTCTACCTGAATCACCCCCCCGTCGCTGGTCGCTATATCTATCGGCTTCGTCTTGTCAAGACTTGCGGCATGGTCTATCGCTTCTATGCCGCGCTCGGCAGCACGCTCCGCCTCTTCCATAGCGGCTTGTATCTCGCCAGTCTCTATAGAGTATGCCGCCTCGGCATCTATCTCCTCTTCTGCCGACACCACATCGGCAACAGAACGCATGCTCTGCTCCCCTGTGGCTGGGTCGAACACTACCAGGTCGGCATCGCTCGCATCTTTCACTACGGTGCCGTCCTCTGCTCGCTCCACATGCCCGTCTATCACATACACCCGCTTGTCGGGATTGTCTTTCATACGCACGGGGATAATACGCCCGCTCTGCTTGTTCTTCATCCCGTCAAGCCTCTCGCGCACCTCCTTAAACCTATCGTTGAGGTCGTCATCATAACGGTCTGCCGCTGCCGTAGATGTCGCCACAGCATCAACAAACTCCCTATATGTGCCGCCCTGCTCGTACTGGCTTACGTCTATCAGCGGCAATTCACTGTTATTTATTGCATATATTAGTTTCTGCGCCTCTTCCTTGCCGTACTGCTCTACAAACTTCGGGTATATCTCGCTCA
This sequence comes from Bacteroidales bacterium, assembly GCA_017451385.1. Classification (GTDB taxonomy): domain Bacteria; phylum Bacteroidota; class Bacteroidia; order Bacteroidales; family P3; genus Colimorpha. Next base: position 123,402 of record JAFSPS010000042.1, on the reverse strand, counting down.
ACGCCTTATATGCGCGTGCCCTGCCCTCCGCGTCTGTCGTGCCGTAGCCTTGCTCCTGCATCGCGCCTATGTTAGTGCTGAGAGCCCTGTACGCCATGCCGTACTCGTCATCCTCCGTATATTCATGCTGCGCCACCTCGTCCACGGCCATCATTATGCCGCGCGCCCTGCCATACTCAAATATAGCCTTGCGCTGCGCCATAGTAAGATTCGGGTCTTCCAGCTGCTTCTCTATCACTTCGGCCAGCTCGTCGGGGACGGCATTGTCAATCTGCGTGGCAATACCATTCCAGCGGTCATCGTCGCCAAAAGCCTGCTCGGCAATCTCGGCAGCCCTGCCTTGAAGCCTCTTGGCTTTGGCAAGCTGATAACTATATACGCCACCTTTGGCGGCACCCATGACAAACGACATTATGCTAACACCCAATCCCGTATCTATGAGGTTGCTCTTATTGAACAGTCCCGTGTCGGGGTCGTCGTCAAGCGTCTGGTCACCAACGATGATGGCGTTGAGAAATCCGTCCTCTACCTCTTCCACAAACTCGCCAAAAGCACCATGCCACTGCGTCTTATCAGCAAAATTGCCAAGCACCTGCGCCGCATCGCTCTGCTTTATCTTGCCCATCATCGCCATGACGCGCTTATAGCCTGCCGCCTTGCCGTATCTCTCGGCAAAGCGGGCTGCACCCTTCGCCATCATAGCCTTGGCGGCATCAGGCACAAGACCGTTGTACGCGCCCATCATCTCGGAGAAATACCCTATAGCCGTAGCGGCAAAGGCTTTCAGATAGGCCTTACCCTCGTCTTTCTCATAGTCCTTGCGGCCGCCGTAGTGTATATTGCCGTCTCGGTCAAAGGTAGGCATAATGTCGCCTACCATTCTCTCGCCTGCGTCAGCAGCCACACGTGCCGCGCCCGTCGTGCCAGCCATCACGCCGGCACCAGCCGCATCGCCTAACACTCGTCCTAATACCTGTGCGACCTTGCCGCCTGTTCCTGCAGTCTTAAACCCTGCCTTCAACGCCTCTTTCGATGCGTTTCTCAGCCCCGACTGCTCCAAGCCTCTTAATGTCGCTATCGCCGCCTGACGCTTGGCAGTATCAGCACCTTTCTTTACCGCGAAGCGTCGCAAAGCATAACGGGCGAACATTGCCTGCGTGCTTTTCCCTATCGCCGAAGCAGGGTTTATCATCATTTCCAGCATGAACGGCAGCGACTCCGCCGTAACCTGCCCTGCCGTGTAGCCTCTCCCCACAAACTCCTTGAAATACATCTGCGTCGCCGTCTCTATGGCTAATGCGTCAAGATACGTCTGTTCTGCCTCGGTCAGTTCCTTGCCAGCCTCGTACTTTTCCAAGGCGGTCCTCAGCATGCCGCCCTCTACCATATCGACAATACCGAACGACCATGTGCGGATGTCTATCAGCTTCTGCCCGAATCCTCGCGCCGCTCCAGCCACGAACTTGCTGCCAAAGCCGCCTCGTGCGTTGTGGTCTGCCTCGTCTATAAGATGCTGCGCATCGCTCAGCTTGCGCTGGGCGGCATTGTATAAGGATATTTCGCCACGCATCGCAGCAGTCTCGTTATAATGCTTGCCACGCAGCTGCGCCATTTCGCGGGAATCTTCTGTATAATTATCATAATGGCCATACTCATCGCTATGGTAACCCTCCTTCTCATATTGCGCTGCTAACTCCTGCTTCTGCCTGTCCTCTACTTCCTTTATCTGCGAACGCACCAAGCCCTTGCGTCCCTCTATCTCTTCTAATTTAGTCTTTACATTTTCCCTCGTAGCCTCTCTTGCAAGCTTGATGTTCTCTTCCTCGTCTATCTTCGCCTTTCTCGCTGCGCGGTATCTGCCGCGTGCCGCCACCACGATGGCTCTCTCCTCGTCGTTCAGGTCCTCGCCTCTCGCCATCTTCGTCTTTATAGCCGCCGGCATACTCATATACATCGCGCTGCGCTCAAAGCCGAAGTCCAGATTGTCGCGCTTCTCCTGCATATACGGCGTGTCAAGACCCATGCTCTTCGTCAGTGCCTCCATGCTCTCAAGCCCCTTCACCACGCCGTCACTCGTCAGTTGCTCGTAAAGCTGCCCTAACGCGCCGCCTCGCAACGCCTCGGCAAACTCGTTATAGTCCGCCAGCTCATAGCCAGCCTTTCTCAATCGCTCGTAGAACGCCTTTATGTTCTTGTCATACTCGCCCTGCATCGGGTCAGAAGGCAGCGTCACCATGTAAGGGTTAGGTGTTGCCCCGTTGCCGCCGACAGGCGTAAAGTCGGAAATCGCGGATGTCTTAACGCCGCCATAGTTTACAGCCCACTGCGTCGTGAGCGGCATGGTGTCAAACTCCCTGCTCGCCAGCCGCTGCTGCTCCTCTGGCGTCAGCACCTCGCCGTTGGCTATCTTGCGGTCTATCACGATGTCCATAACCTTGCCGACAGTCTCAGTCAAAGTGTCGTTCTCGCCCTCTGGCTGTGCTTGGGTCTGTGGTTTGCCCTCGCCTTGCCGCACTGTCGGTGCAGCCGCCTGTCTCCGCCTTGCAGCCGCCTGCTCACGTTCTGCCTTCTCCTGCTTGCTCTCTTGGATAATGCCGAACTCATTAGTCCGATACATTGTCGGCTCTCCGTCTGTCGTCCCGCTTGGTGCCGCTATATAGGGCGACACATACGTTTGTTTCGTCTGCGCCGATGGCTGCGCATTCTGTGGCTGCGCGGCGGTAGCAGTCTCGCTCATCCCCATATTAGCAAGATACTCGGCATACGGCTCCATGTCGTAATCCTCTGCAAGAGCATCATACACCTTGCGACGCGCTCCGTCGGTATCGTTTATCATCTTCCTCTCGAACTCATCATAGGACTCCATGTCATAAGACTCCAAGAGAGCGTCATATACTTTGCGGATTTTATCTTTTTGTGGTGTGGGCATGTTTATTGCTTTTTATTGTTTGACTTTGGATGTTTTATTTTGCGGTCGGACTTGCTTTTTTCTTGCCTCCGCCTGTCGGACTTGACTTCTTGCCTCCTCCGCTCGCTCCTCCTCCCGACGGCGCGGCAGTGCCTTCACTGCCTGCCTTGCTCTTGGTTGTTGTCGTTGTCGTGGTGCGACCTTTCTCATCCGTCTTGGTCGTTGTTGAAAACTCATCGGATTGTTTTAGTAGCAGTTCTCGCTCTCTAATATCTATTAGGCCTTCTTTATACGCTTTTTCAATCGCCAATCTTGCTTGTTCGATTGATAATCTACCTTCTTTTAATTTTTGCAAATTTTCAGCATTTTGTTGTTGGAACTCATATTTTTTTTGTTTTAATTCCTGTTCTTTTTTTCGTGTTTCTATCTGTGAATAATAATTATCTATTCTTGCTCTTGATTCTGAGGCGTTTCGTTCCCTAATCTGCCTATTATTTTCGCGCGCTATCCTCTGGTCCTCAGCTTTGACATCAGCAGCCGCATCTTGTTCTGCCGCTCTCAATGCGCCTTTGCGGTACTCGTCTATCTGCTTGTCGCGCTCTGCCTTAAGCTTGTCCCAACGCTCCTTAGTCTTGGCACTCATACCCTTGGTGGGGTCGTAGGCGTTGGGCGCTCCTTGCGTAGTCCAGTAGAGGTTGGCAGCAGCACTGATGGCATCACCTATCTGATTCCATAGGTGGTCACGGCGCAGGCGTGCCGCCTCATCGGTCTTGCGCCTCTTGCCATCCTCTACAAACTCCTGCCACGACGTATATCCAAGATTACCCATCTTCTCTGGCTCTGTCTCTCCGTACATCGCCTTAAATGCGTCCCTATGTCGTGTGCTTGCATGAGGTGAACTTATATCTGTTGCATCCTTGTCCGCTGTATCATCATGCTGCCCGCTGCCTCGCTGTATCATCCCCTGTGGCTGGGGATAGATACTACGGTCTATCTCAATATCAGTTATACTCGGCTGTCCTTGCACCTCTTTATAACTTGTAGGTATTGCTGACTTGTTAGCCGACGGATATGTATCATCGGTATCAGTTGAGACCTGGGGTTGTCCCTGCTGGGTAGCAGTAGCACTACTCTCTCCGCTGGCAGTCTGCATTGTCTGCTGTACCGTGCTATCATCTTTTTTTGACTTTTCTGGCTCATCGGGCGCATTTGTCTGCTGCTTTGCAAACATATTCTTCAACCATCCCATAGTATTGTATTTTTTTACGTTAGAATGGCAGAACTCCTGCCGCATCAGTCACGCCCTTTATCGCACTTGATATGGCCTGGGCTTTGGCGTTGTTAGCCGCCATCTCCTTATCTTGCAAATCTCGCATGGTGCCGTCGAGAGCATCCTGACGTGACATAAATTGAGTCTGCACCTTGTCTTTGCGCGCGTCTGCCGCTGCTGTGATATTGCTCGCAGTCTCCGTGAGAGCTTTGGCGTTGGCGGCCTTGTCAGCAGCCATACTCTCCTCACTGCCGCCCATCACTGCCGCAGTACCAGCCGCCTGCTTGGCACGCGTCTTGATGGCCTCCTCGGTCCTCCGTATCATATTCTGCGCATCGGCACGCTGCGTGGCATCAGCGTTATACTCTTTGTCAAACCAGTCTTGGTTCTGCTGCTGGCGTGCTGCCACAGCATCACGCATGCCGCTCAGCGTCTCAAGATTTTCTTTCTGCGCTTTGGCTGCCATCGCTCCTCCTATGACGCTTCCGGCTGCCCCTATGGCTGACCCTATAATACCCATATTGTTTTTTTTTATTGTTAATAGATATAATGCTATTTGCAAAGGTAATATCCTATCTTTGCCCGTACACAATATCTGTTAATTATGAAAGCTGATGAAAAGAACAAGCCCGCCGCCAAGCGACCTAAGACTGGTGGCAGACAAAAAGGAACACCCAATAGGACTACGGCGACAACAAAAGAAGTCATTGCTACCCTCTTAGACCAATACAGTAAAAGCGGCAGCATGGCTGACGACTTCGCCGCCCTCGAACCCAAAGAGCGTCTTATCGTCGCCGAAAAGTTAATGAACTACATCATGCCCAAGATGCAGAGCCAGCAGATAGACCTGCAAGCCGAGGACACCCGTATCACCATCGAGAACCGCCTCCGCCAACTCTCTGGCGAAGATTAGTCCTTTTTTCGTATCTTTGCAACTCCTAAATGTAAGACAGCCGAGGCAACTCGGTTGATATTTGTCTATTGCCTTTGGTGGTGGCAGCAACGGAAACGCCTGCACGGTATCTTACAGCCGAGGAACACCTGCCCAAAGGCTTATTTATTTCCTCAATGTAAGAAGATGACAAATATTGAAAAAGAAAAAAAAGAAATCATCGACAGTCTTGATGCAACGTGGCGCAAGTACAACGACAGCGAATGGAATATTGACAACGCAGCATCACCACAAGAGCAGTATGCAGCCATCAAGACAGCACGCTGTCTCCACGCCATCGAGCTCGCACTGCTCATCCTGCGGCATGGTTAAATCGCATCAAACTTGGCCATATTGCGCGCCTTCAGCTCATCCACTATCTTGATGTACGGCTTCATGGCCGCAAAGTCACTGTGGCCGGTCCACTTGATAATGACCTCCGCAGGGATGCCCAGCTGCAACGCCGTGACGACGAACGTGCGCCTCGCACAATGCGTCGTCAGCAACTCATACTTGGGATGCACCTCCTCATGGCGCTCAGCACCATTGTAAAACACAATGCGTATAGGCTCCTCTATGCCTGCCAGCCGACCAATCCACTTGAGGTAGGCGTTGCTCTCCTGGATGCTGATGGCCGGCAGGGCGCGGCCTTTTAGCCAATCCGCATCCTTATACTTGTCCAGCACGGCCTGCGAGTGCTTGTTAAGTTCGATGGTCAGGCGGTCTGATGTCTTGCGTGTGATGACGTTGATGTGTCCATCCACTATGTCGCTACGCTGCAACTTGGCAGCGTCAGAGTAGCGCAACCCAGTGTAGCAGCAGAAAATGAACACGTCTCGCACTGCCTCCATAGTGCCTTGGTTGCTATCAAATTGATAGGATTCTATCGCTTTTAGCTCGTTAAGGGTTAGATATATGACCTCTTTCGTCTCATAGTGCGACCCTTTAAGCCTTGGCTTGTACGTCTCATGCAGGCTGCCATGATAATACCCATGTTGCGCCGCCCAGCGCAGAAACCAACGCAGCAGGGATATTAACTTGGCAATATAAGTATTATGATAGCCCTTAGCGGTAAGGTACAGTAAGAATCCCTGCACCATCTCCTCGTCAATGTGCGACAGATGTATTACCGGACTATACGCCGACAGGTGGTTGCGCAGCACGCCAAAAAAACCATCGGTCCCTTTGCTCCAATTATTTTGTATGCGCGACTTGCTCCTGAACTCATCCATCACCGCATACAGGTCGTCCGCCGCAGTCTTACGCTCCGCATCTGTCTTATCATACCTCCCCAGTGCCACCGCAATATCTGCCCGTAAATCGCTTATCGTCGGCACAGCCTTATCAACGTACTCGTACCGCTCGAAAAGCCCCAAAATGGACTGCTCCACACGCCGTAGATGGCCGTTGTCTCTTTGCGCCTGAGCGTCCCTCCCTATTATCCTCTGCCGCTCTCCATCCCACGCTTCTCTCTGCACCATCACGCCCGTGGCACAATCTACCGGAGACTGTCCCCTCAACGTCACTCGCAGATAAACGCTGCACGCATCGCCCCTGCCCTTATGCAGGACGAACTTGTATCTGTAGGCTACTATCATCGCATGCTTATCGTCTCACTGCTTTTCGCATCGCCTCTTCCACTTGCTCATCAGCCTCGCTCCGGCTCTCCCTCTCCTTGTGCGCCCGCAACACCGCCAGCCGATAGGCACTTATCTCATACAGCATGCCACTCCCAATGCTCTCTGCAAGTCGCCGCTGCTCGTCCTCCGTCATCCATCTGACGTAATCATCCATTTCAAAAGGGAAAAGTTTTAATGTATCCATTTGAAAAATTTTATTTGCTTAAATTACAATAAGTTGTTTCTTTTTCTAAAAAAATCATTTTCTATTTTTTTCTATTTTAGATTTTTTTGAATATCAAATATAGCATTTTACAGAGATATAACTTCCGTGCTCGTCCTCGCCTGCAACGATGACACTTATTCCCTTTCACGTTGCAACTCTGCTTCAAGGTTCGCCACCTTTTCACGCAGCAGGTCATTATATCCTTTCAGCTCGTTGATGCGCTCAGAATCAGCCCCCATAGAATACTCCTCCAACATATAATGATAAGTCAGTTCTATCCATATGTAAGCAATTTCCAAACGCTTTAAAGTCGTAGCACTTACCTTATTTCTTATTGTATCATAATCCATATAACACTCATCTTCAATACACTTTATTGCATATAGCAAAAATCTCTTGTAGTCGTATGGATGATTTGCGTCAGGGTAATGGGATAAATAATTTTCCAGCAAATGGTCTTTCGTCTCTTTTGTCAACAAATTACCACCTCCAGTTTTTCCCTGTTCAATACACATTTCTCCCTCTCCAACCATTAGCCATGTACGCGACACCTCGGGGAATGCTGCTAAAATTTCTTCTAATATTTTTTTTCCCACACTTTTACTTCCATTGCATATCTGACTAACATAGGTCTTATTTTTTTTTAGCCTATCAGCAAAAACACCATTGCTATCGTTGCACAAAAATCTCCTAATTTGGGATAAGCGATAGGATAATTCCTTATCTACTTTATTTGTTTCTTCTTTTTTTTTCATTTTTTTTGAAATTGATTATTAAAGCTTTATAAATATTTTTACTAAAAAGGTAAATTTTATTTTGTCAGTTTACCAAAATGTATTATCTTTGCATCAAATTTCATTCAAAAACTTATACAAATATACACAAATAAAATTTATGGATATAAAAAAAACATTTATGACAATCGCCATCGCCGCCCTCATCTGCGGATGCGGCAACAGCCAGACCCCCGACAACGACAACGACACCAAGACCACTGCCGAGGTGGCACAAGCCGTAACGGCTATGACCGCGCCACGGTCATACCGTGCCTATCTCGCCCCAGAACTTATCGAGGGCGTTGTGGCCCCCTCGCCCGCTACCAACAACCAGTGGGTGATGCTCTACGCCAACGAGGGAGACCAGTTCGACCACGAGTCCATAAATACTATATCCACAATCCCCGTGGCCATGAACGACAGCTTGGCCACCTACTTCCTCCACGATTGGGCATTTTTCCTCGATGAGGGCTACCCCATAGACGACGAGTACTGCATCCTCGTCGATGCTTCCAACGAAGACGACATAAAATTCTCCCTTGTCAAAGAGGAAGAATAATCACCACGAGCAGGGCGCGGTCGCTGGTGTCCTCCCATACCTCCCACCATCAGGGTTCGACTCCCTCTCCTGCTCCCAATTAATATTACTAACCCAAAACACAAAAAGTCATGAAACCAAAAGTAAAAATTGCGGATGATGTTATCCGCATGACCCACGAGGGTATCAATTATGAATTTGAGACTATGAGTAGTCTCGTGAATTTCTGCCGTAACAACGGCATTGAAGTATTAATCGAAGACGTGGAGGTTGTCTAATGGAAACATCTACGAGAATAATAGACATCACGCTTGCCGACCTGCAGTCTGTTGTCCGCTCCGCCGTGCAGCAGGTGCTGGCGGAGCGCGATGCAGCCGAGGTAACGCGCGCCGATTTGCCGCGCTACCTATACGGCATACCGGGCGTAATGCAGTTATTCAACTGCTCCCGCTCAACCGCTAACCGCATCATCAAGAGCGGCATCATCGACGCGGCTATCTCCCAAGTCGGTGCAAAGCGTGTCATCGATACCGACAAGGCCCTCAAAATTTATAAATCTAAATACAATTATTAAAATGGAAACACAATCTCAATCTCAAAAGATGGCCGCCGCCGTCATGGCGCAGGCCACACAGAACACCGCCACCACGGCGGTAGCCACCACGGTCAAGGACCGCAAGGCAAGCCTTAAAAATATGCTCCGCGCTGACAGTGTAACCGAGCAGTTCCGAAACGCTCTGGGTAAATACAGCGATACATTTGTCGCCTCCATAATCGACCTGTATAACAGCGATTCGTCTTTGCAACAGTGCAACCCATCGCAAGTGGTGGCAGAGGCACTGAAGGCGGCAACACTCCGCCTCCCCATCAATAAACAGTTAGGGTTCGCATATATAATTGTTTACAATAATAGTAAGCAAGATATCAATGGAAACTGGATAAAGGTGCCGGAGCCCACGTTCCAGATAGGCTATAAGGGCTACATCCAACTCGCAATGCGTTCAGGGCAATATAAAGTCTTGAACTCCGACGTGGTATATGAGGGTGAGTTAAAGCTCGTGAACAAGCTCACGGGCGAGGTGGATTTCTCCGGAGAAAAAAAATCCGATAAAATCATTGGCTACTTCTGCTATGAGGAACTCATTAACGGGTTCAGAAAAACGCTCTATATGAGCGTGTCTGAAATGGCAGCTCACGCCAAGCGCTACTCCAAGGGCATCAGCCACACCACTACCGCAGAGAAACTTGAACAGCTGGCAGCTCAGCCGTTTGACCCCAATAGTAAGCAGGTCGGGTGGCTGGGAAACTTCCACTCTATGGCATTAAAGACGGTAGTGCGTCTAATGCTGTCCAAATACGGCTACCTGTCCATCGAGATGGCCGACAGCATGGCCAAGGATATAGAGGGCGACAGCACTCTTACTGCACCCGAGGACCGAACCATTGATGCTTCTTTTACTGAGGTTGATGAACATCAGATTCAGATTACTCCTGAACCCATCGGAAAATCCGAATCGGACAATGCAATAAAACCCAACACGCTCTTTGAACAACAATAACCCACCAACCCCTCCTCCATTATAACAAGGTATATGAGGGGTGGAAGCCGTGCCACCAGCAGGAGAATGCTGGAACTTTACTCACACCATTGCTGGACATCAGCATGGTACGTCCTTAAAGCCTGGGTGAGCAGGTACCGAACCCTGCCACGGCTCTAACAAAAGAGAGAAAAGAATGAAGAATAATGAAATCCTGACACCATCACAGATGGCTCGAAATACAAGGGATAGAAAAATTATCTCCTTGTATAGGAGAAAGAAAAAAGATGCCGTGAACATCACGGCACTCTACTATCACATAGCCGTTGCTGCCCACTGCTCTGTGGGCACGGTCTTGAACGTCCTCAAAAGAAAAGGGCTTCTCTAATAAAAAAGCAGGACAAAAGTAAAACAATCTAAAAAAATTAAAACACATGGAAACAAAAGAAAACAAATTGATGCAGGCCGAGGAGCTTCTTCAAGAATGGTCTCATGAGGGTTCGGGGCGTGCTGTACTTAGTGTGCTTACGGATAATGGAGAAACGCACCTTATGATAGGTGGGTCTAAACTCGATTTATTATCCGCTATTGTCGCTGGTATAAGGGAAAACGAATCATTCAAACGAATGTTATATAATGCTATCGTCGCAGAAGAACTTATCCCTGATAACTCATCAGAGAAATCAAGCAATGTCAAAGACTGAAAGACCTATCCAACGAGTGTTCTGCTGCGACTGCCGTCACTGCACGCGCGACACCAGCGGACTGTCGTTCAGCAACGACACAGGCGAGTATTTCATGGGGACGTGCGCGAGAGGCACGAGCGACTGCGGCGACCTTAAGCCTCACATCTTCTTGAACAAGCCGAGAGAATGCAATTATTATTCAAAATCATTTTTCAAATCTTAAAACAAATAATCTATGAGTACAACAATCATCAGACCAGCCACTCGCGAAGAGTGGTTGGAACTCCGCAAAAGCGGAATGGGAAGCTCCGAGGTGGCCAGCATCGTGGGGCTCAACCCGTGGCAGACACCATACCAGCTTTGGCGCAAGAAACTGGGTATGGACGAACCGACAGAAGAGAACCAAGCCATGAAGCGTGGCCATTGGTGCGAGGACGCTGTCGCACAGTATTGGAGCGACACTACCGGCCGACAGGTTATTGCCCGCAGCGCAGGCGACTGGCTCATCCGTGACGACGAAAGGCCCTTCCTACAAGTGTCCCCCGACCGCACCTTCTGGGTGGACGGCGACGGACTAAAACATGGCAAGAACGCTGAGCAGAATAAAGGAATACTTGAATGCAAGACCACCAACCTCGTTATCGACCCTAACGACATCCCAAAGCATTGGTTCTGCCAAGTGCAATACCAACTCGCAGTCGCAGGCTACCAGCATGGCTCCCTCGCATGGATGATGGCCGGATTCCAGTTCGGACACATAGATATTGATGTGGTTCCAGACTTCGCCTCATGGCTCATCAGCGAGGTGGAACGCTTCTGGACTGACAACGTACTCGGCAAGAAAGAACCTGAGGCTATCAACGTTCAGGATGTTCTGGCGAAGTACGCTAAGCACACTGAGGGCAAATCCATAGAGATTAGCGATGAGGTGATGCAGTCGGTTCTCGACCTCAAAGAGGTCAAGAAAGAAATCGCAGCACTCGACGAACGCAAGGCAGCTCTCGAAGAGCAGGTGAAGCTCGCTATGGGTGATGCAGAGGCCATCACCTACCAAGGCCAGACGGTGGCTACATGGAAAGCCCCCAAGGCGGGAGTCAAATTTAATGAAAAGCTTTTCAAAGCGGAGAACGAACAACTGTGGAAACAGTATGCAGAGCCCTCACAGGGCGCACGCCGCTTCCTCATTAAATAATATAACCTATGAAAAAAAAAAAACGACTTTTCCCCTATGATGGGACCGCAAAAGAGCAGTTGCACAACACTCACGTGCAGCTCGCCAAACGCTTGGGACTGCACCACGCAGGCAGCAAGAAGTGGAAGTCTATTGAACAATACATCAAAACACAAACTCAAGCATAACCTAAAAAAGATAATCATGTTAGAAAGCATATTAAAAAAAATCATAACGGCTGATTCCCTAATAAAAAACATTACAAGATGGGTTGAAAATAAGAGAGAAAAGAGAGCCTGCGTCGCGATTTTTTATAATAAGGACGAAAATACCACCAACCTCTTATGTGTCGGTGAGAAAAAAAATATCATTATGAGTCTTGCGGGGGCATTGACAAAAGAAGACTTCAAATCAATGGTCATGCAGGCTGCCTTATTAGCCGCCTTTAAGCATGGCGAGGATAACAAGCAATAACAACCAACCAGCGGGGTGTCGGGCGCAACGGTTAAACGAAGCATCTGACGCTCGGCACCCATAACTAAAAGCGGAAACGATGTCGAAAAATAAAACAACATATTTCAGCCATGATTGCAACGCCCGTAGCGATGAGAAGCTGCTCGCCGTGCGGATGAGGCACAAGGCGGAGGGATATGGTGTGTTTTTCATGCTCGTCGAAATGATGGCTGAAGAGCCGTCACACACTCTCCTCAAAGATTATAACCTTATAGCCTTTGAATTGCGTGTGGGGTCAGACATTGTGCGCTCTATCGTGGAGGATTTTGGGCTATTTCAATTCACCGAGGATGGTGAGCGGTTCTACTCCGAAAGCCTGATAGAGCGGATGGCTGGCATCGACGACTTGCGACAGAAGAGAAGCGATGCGGCGAAGAAAAGGTGGTCAAAAATGCAAAACTATGCAAATGCATCCGAAAGCGAATGCAAAACGATGCAAATGCATCAAGAAATTGATGCTAATAAAATAAAAGGAAATAAAAATAAAAATAAAAAAAACTCTAAAGAGCAAAAAAAAGAGAGCGAGCCGATGCAGGAGCAGGAAAGTGCATTACCGGACTACATGCTCGTAGAGACCCCAAAGCTATATGAAGAGTTGCGCGCCGAATTATCTGCGGAAACGCAGAATGCCGCAAATGCGATGCGCCTCCTGAAACTGCCACGAGAACAGATACTATCCCTTCTCGATGACTTCCAAGCAAAGATAGCATTAGAGGGGCAAATGCTTGAAAAACGCTCTGACTACCGACGCCATTTCTCCAACTGGGCCGCAATCCAAGCCCAGAAAATGCAAACAAAGAAAACACAAACACAAAGCCAAAGCCAAATCCATGTTAGCAATACAAACACAGACTACTACACCGACTTCTGACGTGCGTGAGCTCTCTATGAGTGAGCAGCGCATCCTCGCCGCGCTCATCGAGAAAGGCTTCGATGCCGACCTCACGCAGGAGGAGCAGGAGCAGTTCGATGCCCTCAACAGCCGTCACGAGGCTGCCATGAGGGCAGCCGAGGAGCGCAAGCGCCAGCAGCAGGAGGAGGGCAGACGCGCTGAGGCGGAGTACCGTCGCCAGCTGCAGCAGATGGAGGAGCTGCGCAATGCGCAGAAGGACTCCATGCAGTACTTCGTCAGCCAGCTGCAGGCACGCTACAACCAGCGTGCCGAACAGTTCCAGCTCGGCGGCACGGCAGAGCAGGTGGCAGCCTACCTCGCCGCTGCCTACAAGCACGAGGTGGAGCGCATGGGACGCACCTATGTCGCAGACGACAATACGCAGCGCATACTCGCCGATGCAGCACGCTGGCTCCTGCAACACAGCAAGCCAGGCCTCATGCTACGTGGCAACGTCGGCGTGGGCAAGACAACGTTGCTCTACGCCATGCGTAGCACGATAGGCATCCGCTCCGGAGGCAAGCAGAACCTCATCATCTGGGATGCTCGCCGCATAGCACCCCTCGCCAAGGGTGCGGAAGGACAGGCAAAGCTCGACGAGCTGTGCCGCCTGCCCTTGCTCGGCATCGACGACCTCGGCACCGAGGCTCTCTCCGTCAAGGACTACGGCAACGACACGATGCCGCTCATCGAACTGCTGACGGAACGCTATGCGCAGCGGCGGCCGACCATCATCACTACCAACCTCACCATCCTTCTCAACGATGGTGCAAGGGTGGACGAGATAGCCGAACGCTACGGCGAACGCATCGCCGACCGCCTGCGCGAATTGTGCAACACGCTGTCGTACTCCGGCAGCCAAAAATCTTACAGACAATGAGCAACGAGCCGCGATTCAAATACAATGAGAAGACGGTCCGGAACGGGCATTTAATACCCGTCGGAAGCCGCTGGACGGCTCTGGACGGCACCGTCTGCGTCGTCGTCCCTGCACAGAGAGTAGGCATCCTTGCCTGCAACGGCTGTCACTACCTCTGCAAGGACGGCACAGTGAAATGCCATCAGATACCAGCCTGCAAGTGGTGGACGAGGGCAGACAAAAGCAATATCATTTTCAAACCAATATCTACTATCTAACTAACAATGAGTTACGCTATCAAAGTAAACCTAACCTCCCTTAAAGGGGCTACTATCTGCCCTATCCGGGGCAGGCACAGCACGAAAAAATGTCTCGTCATCCCAATAGAGGATGCAGGACTTGTCGAAGGACCACGAGGTCTGTATCTGCTCCTCAACGCAACAGAGTATGCAGTCATACAGGATTGGACTCATGTCCTCCGTCAGACGATGAAGAAGGACGAATACAAGGCACTGACATTAGAGCAGCGCAAGAGTCTGCCTAATTTGGGCGTGATGCGTGAGATACACCCAGCCACAATCTCACCCGATGAAATGGGCGAGTTATTTGACAACAACCTATTAAACTTTTAACCTTAAATACAACAAATCATGAATATTTATATTGTAACCTATGTGACTAGTGCATCACATGCCACAACCTATGTTGTAGCAAAAGACTTTACTCAGATGCTCGATGTATTCGAGACTGAGCATGACAGACGCTGGATAGTCAACATCGAAGTATTGGAGAAAGATGTCATGGTGCAAGAAAAATAATATCAAATAAACTCAGCAAAAATAAATGCATAACTATGACAGATTACATTAGTGAAGCAGAAGCATTGTCTGAAATTTATGACGGCTTTGAGAGTGATTTTAAGCCATACTCAAAAAGTGACCGCCGCGACTATGTAGATGCGAAGTCATCAACATTCCCAACGTCTAAAGTTGGCAAGTGGGTTATAACGCAAAATCCAAGACGCAATAAAGGTGTTGTGAATATCTTGTATCTTGTGGACCGAAATTTAACCAAGCGCTTTTGGTGGTCCCCAGATTCATTCTATGCGATGATTTTTGAGAATGAGAGCGCCGCAAGAAAGCAAGCCGCGAAATATCGGTTTAACAAGGTAAGCGTAAGGCAGATTACTTCAAGCATGGCAGATAAGGAGTGGTTCTTATCGCATTATGAATAGCTAATAAGCCATTGAAAAATATGCAAGAAATATTTTTAACCCAAAAACAATCAATCATGGAAACAAACAACAGAATCAGCAGCGGCATGAAGATTAGCCGCAAGCTCCACGGCTACTTCGTGGAGGACGCAGAACAACACCGCAAAATCGTTGTGGCCTCCTGCATCGAGGACGCAATCGCCACATGGAAAGCCGCCCATCAGGATTTAGAGTGTATGGCGGTAGTGCGCATGAAAGAGGACATCATCATGGCACATGGCGAGTCCGCTATCCGCGACACCGACATGGCCGAGGATATGCAAGGCGTGCCGAACCCCAACCCCAACGACGGCGTTCTCAACCTACTGCAATAATCAAAATCATCACATGCGGCGGCTGCGGAGAGAGGTCTTTATAATTCCATAGTCAGGACATCCGCAGTCCACGTTTTGCAACACTCCAACGCCGCCGCCTTTTTCAAAAAGCAAAAAAAAGGAAGACAATGAGAAAAATAGAATTCCGCGGCAAACGCAAGATTGATGGAGAGTGGGTGTACGGAGACTTTGAGTATAACAGGAAAAGAGATATTGCCCGAATACACTCGTATGACGAAGAGTTAAATTATAAATGTCAAACCGTTGTCATGTCTGACACCGTAGGGGAATTTACAGGACTGACGGACATGAATGGAAAAGATATTTTTGAGGGAGATATTGTGCGTATGCTGAGTCGGGGACGAGAGCGCATTGGTGTAGTTAGATGGGATGATGTTAATCCATCATTCTGTATTAAAACACAAGATAATGATATAGAATACGATTTTGTCAAATGTGGAGAAGCAGAAATTGAGGTCGTCGGCAACATCCATGACAAACCAGAATTGTTAAATCAACCAAGATGAATAGTTATATCAAATTATAATAACAACTTAAAATAATAATCATGGAAAAAAAAGAAAAAATAATTAAATGGCTCAGAGATAACGGTGTTTTTGAGAGTTTTTGTAAAAACACTCCAAACCAAAAATTAACCCTAAATGAATTTTTGATAACAGAACACTTTGTATGGGAAGACTCTCCAGAAGGTTCTTCTTTCTGGAGCAAAATACACCTCAAGTATAATGATTGGTATTATGAACAATTTCCCGACGAATTTATAGATGTAAATTTTCATGAAATCAATAATTAACACAATAAAAACATGAAGCTTAAAATCTAATCATTATGACACAACAAGAAAAACAAGCAAAAAAAGACGCCTTTGTCGAGCGAAAAGGCATTGGACCTCAGGTCTCCGCTCGCCTCGACGCTATGATTAGCAATGGCGACTACGAGCGCATCAACAAGAGCATTGCGGTGGCATATCTCCTCTACACCGAAGGCCACAACTACCTCGACGACGCTCTCACGCTGGCGCGGCGTTACGGCCTCGTCAATCACGGCCTCAAACATGCCGCCAGCCTCGAGGACAACCAATTCTCCCGCGTGGTTCGCGAGTTCGAGACCTGCTTCGAGCAGGGAAGCGCGCAGCTCTTCACTAACCTCTGGGCAGACTTCCACAAGCAACTTGACCAATTCATCGAAAACATGACCATCAGCACCGATGCGGATGGCGAATAAAAAAAACAAAAAAATCATGGAAGGAAACAAACTAATGCTGGGCGACTATGTGCGCCTCAATGTCAACAATAAGGCGGCACGCGTCTTGTCAATCTCCGACAGCGACGAGCGCGGCCACCACTTCTTCGACCTCGTCACCACCGACGGCTATATCTACCGGCGTATAGCCGACCACGCCATAAGCCCAATATTGCTTGGCGATGTCACAATCAGCAACGCCACACGCCACGGCAACGCCTACTTCCTCGGCGGCATCGTGGTACAGCCTGCCGATACTGACAACTGCTACTGGCGCGTCCTCAGCGAGGGAGCAGCCACCACCAACAGACTTGACGGCATCCGCTACCTGCACGAGCTGCAGCACGCTATCCGCCTCTTCGGCGGGGAAAAGGAGGTAGAACTATGAGCGAGCTTACAGCAATAATTCTCGTGGCAGCCTGCGTGCTGCTCATCATCAGCGCATTCTTCGTCCTCAACGATGCCGGCAATGGTAAAGACTAATCCAAATTACAAAAAATCAATTAAACCAAATTTCCATGAAAACAACAGAAGAAATGATTGCCGTTATGCAGGCGTTTGCAGAAGGCAAAACTATTGAAATTTATGTTCCAGACCACAAGGAATGGCATGAGCTAAAGAGTCCATCTTGGGATTGGGCATACAATGATTACCGTGTTAAGCCTGAGAAGCATCTTCCTGCAACATGGATAGATTTCTGTGAGACACATCCTATAAAAGAGGAAGAAGGGTATATAGACCTGTCTTCAAACATAAATACATTTAATAAGGAGCATTATAGAAAGGTAGATGAAGACAAGAATGTACTTCCGAATAAAGATTGTGCTGATGCATTGTTGGCGTTGTGTCAGCTAATACAACTAAGGGACTGCTACAATAATGGTTGGCAGCCCGACTGGGAAAACGGAAATCAAATCAAATATGCTATAATATTTGTTGAGAATGAAATTACTATAATATCAAGTTATAGAATATCACACGTTTTGACATTCAAAACGGAGGAATTGCTACACGAGTTCAAAAAAAACTTCAAGTATCTAATCGAACAAGCAAAACCTCTGCTATGAAAACTACTAAATTATACGGCATCACGAAACACTATCACCAGTATTATCTCTGCCTTGGTAGCAAATGCTATACGTTTAACTTGTTCTTTGGACGAAAAGATAAGCGTTTCCATACTTATCTCACTAAATTTTCAAGTGAAACAATGCTCTACAATATAATGCACTACAACGACTTCATGAGGTTCTTCGGATTCATCAGAGTATCCGAAAACGCATTGCGTGATATGTTCAATTTTATGTAATAACAAATCAAAATTATGGAATCAAAGAAATACCAAATAACGCTTAACGAGCGACAACTGAAAGCATTGTCCTATGCATGCAATGAGTTCTCACGCTTAATCTGCGGGCAAGATTGGTCATATCAGAACCTCTTTGAGGAGGCGTGGGAGAAACGTTGCAAAGAAGCAACGGGCAAAATAATGGACAAGCAGTTCGAGGGCGGATGGCATAATATGCGTGCTGACGCAGAAGCACTATGCAAGCAGATAAAGAGTCGTTTCTGGGGTCTCGCACCCAACGCCATGCACGGCATCTATTATGACGAAACGGCAGATGTCCTCTTCGACATCTACCAAGTCCTCCGTCACCAACTATGGCTTGACCGCCCAGAAGACGAGCGGAGCATAGGCACCGTGGACGCTTATCCTGCTATGCAGCACGGAACCGAAGAACTTATCACAATCAAGAAAATGAAATAATTATGAAAAATCTTGATTTAACAAAAATCCTTAAAGTAGGGCAAGAAGTTTATAGCCCTGTCTTTGGGTATGGAATAGTAGTATCTACGTCTAATGATATTATAGACGAAAAATACACATATCCAATTCTTGTCAGATTTTCCCATGCGAATAGAGAAGATGCTATATCAGATGCAGGATGTGCAGTGTTTAGAGAAATCTTCACAAAAGAAGGGAAATATACTTATCTTGCATCCGCTGATGCTGAATGCGTCTTGTTCCCATCAAAGGAGAATCGCGATTGGGGTTCATTTCAACAGAAATGAATCACAATACAATTTTCAACCTTTTGATAAAGTCATTGTAAGGGATGGTGTTAATGGATATTGGTTTGCAGATTTTTTCTCAAATTATCTGGAAGATGATGTTTATAAGTATTGCACATCAGGAGGTGGGATTTGGCGACAATGTATTCCATTTGAAGGCAATGAACATTTATTAGGAACAAACAAAAACAAAGAATGATATGAAAAAGATAATGTTTAACGACAAATACGGCTTAACGCAAGCCGTCCTTGAAGGTCGAAAGACCATGACGAGAAGAATTGTGCCACAATCTGTTGTAGATTATTATACATACGAGGCAGAAGACCCGACAATGATAGATGCTGCACGCTTTGAAATAGGCGAGGTTGTCGCCGTGGCGCAGGCGTACAAAGATATTCCTAAATATGACTTCTTGATGACCACTACCGCCGGCTGGTTGAACAAGATGTTCGTCAGAGCCGAATACATGCCCATCAAGATACGCATCACCGATATTAAGGTGGAGCGGCTACAAGACATCAGCGACGAGGACTGCATGAAGGAGGGCATTGACTACATCGGAGGTTATAGTGATAGTTACTATTTCGGTCATGGCGTTAATAACATAAGACTTGGTAACTCGCCACGAGAAGCCTTTGCAGCCCTCATCGACAAGGTGAGTGGCAAAGGCACATGGGAAAAGAACCCATTCTGTTTTTGTTACGAATTTGAAATAGTGAAATAATTATGCCAAGATACAAACCGACAAAAAATATAAATGGTATAATATACTACCAATGCAATAAATGCAAGGCGTGGCTCCCTAAAGATGGTTTTTATAAAGACAAACGGCGTTCTATCGGCATAACATCATCATGCAAACAATGCCACACAAAAACAAACGTACTGACAAGAGATAAAGACCATGCAAGAGAAACCAATAAGTTATATATGAGACGAATAAGGGAAGAAAGGAAAGATCGATATATTGTTCACAATCTTGATGGAGAAATATGGAAATCCATACCTTTTGAAGAATGTTATTTTATATCAACTATGGGTCGTGTAAAATCGCATAAGTGGAATAAAGAAGTTTTATTAAAATATGGTCAAAGCGAAAAAGGTTATCTGCAAGTTCGTTTGAACAAAAAGACATATCGTATACATAGGCTTGTTGCTATGACATTCATTCCCAATCCGAACAATTATACAGAAGTAAATCACAAAGATGAGAATAAAAGAAACAACAATGTTGAAAACCTTGAATGGTGCAACAGACAATACAATATGAGATATGGAACATGGAAAGAAAGAAGAAAAGAAAAGCACGGATATTTATCCGTGGGTGTATGCCTACAGTTTTGAACTTATTAAATAAAAAAAACAAATGAAAATCAAAGTAAAACTGTATGACGGAGGCCGGCTTCCGATTATCTCCAATGACAAAGCTTGGTTTGACCTCGCTATTCCTAAAAATGAAACTCTTTTCGGCCCAGTAACTATTCCTTTTAAGTGGAAAATTAGAGATGGAGAGGCAGACCGAGCAAGAAGAGTTGAGTTCTACCCTAACTATATCTCTCTTGTATAGAGATGAAACTTCCCGATGGTTATGAAGCCATCATAAATCCAAAAATAGGTACTTTTGAGAGATGGGGCATTTTAATATCTCCTTCCCAAGTGGTTATAGATAATAATTATTGCGGAGACCACTATGTTTGGGGATTAAAAGTTATTCCCTTTAAGAATGGGGTCATTCCTAAGGGGGCAAGAATTGTTCAGTTCAAAATTCAGCTCTCTCAAAAAGCTACCATTTGGCAGAGAATAAAATGGCTGTTTTCTAATGGGAAAATAGAGTTTGAGGAGGTTGATGAACTTTGATATACATCAAGAGGATGGGGTAGTACTGGAATATGAAAAAGCTTTACCGCAAACGCTCCATCGATATAACAGAACGACAAATTGATTTTGAAGCCTACAAACCTTACAACTTATGTTAAACGTTATAACTCTTTTTAGCGGCTACGACAGCCAGTGTCTCGCCCTCCGCCGGCTGGGCATTGACTTCAACCTCGTGGCGTGGAGCGAGATAGACCGCAACGCCATCAAGGCGCACAACGTCCTCTTCCCTGAGTTCGCAGAACGCAACCTCGGCGATGTCGCTAAAGCAGATTGGTCGCAGATACACGAGCCAATAGACCTACTAACGTATAGCAGTCCTTGTCAGGACTTCTCAATTGCCGGCCTCCAACGGGGTGGTGATGCAGGCAGCGGCACTCGCTCCAGCCTCCTCTGGGAGGTAGAGCGCGCTATTGATGCACTCCACCCACGCTACCTACTCCTTGAAAATGTCGCCGCTCTTGTTGGCGAGAAGTTTATGCCGCTCTTCGGACGCTGGTGCCGCCTGCTTGAAAATAAAGGCTATCACAACACATGGCAGGTGCTTAACGCCAAGCATTACGGCGTGCCGCAGAATAGGGAGCGCGTCTTCCTCGTCAGCAAGTACCAAGACGAGACCCCTTATTATTTTCCACAGCCGTTCAGGCTCGACAAGCGCCTACGTGACGTTTTGGAGGACAGCGTAGACGAGAGGTATTACCTCTCGGAGGAGCGTGTGCGGGGATTACTCATATCTACCATGCGAGAGCGAGAAGCCGGCAGAGGCTACAAGTTCGCACCCAAGACTGGCGATGAGTGCTATGCCAACAGCATTACCACTCACGCAGGCAGCCGCAAGACAGATAATTTTATCGCCGAGCCGCAAAGCGACCGGCAGGCGTCAAAGCAATACACACTAATGGATGATGGGAGTATCAAGGCGACGTATAAGGGCAAGATGTCCCGAACGCATAATATTAGCGAAGAGCAATATATATCACCAGACGCTATCTCTCCATGCGTTCTCGAATCAAGAGAACCTAAGGTCATTGAGGGGCTTACAAAGGAGAGGATTGAGATGCTGAAGTCCACAGGTGGAGACCCACGCTGCATCGAAGTCGCGAACCTCAACAATGGCTACGACACTACGGATAGAGTGTACTCGCCAGACGGCATATTGCCGACAATCAACACTTGTCAAGGTGGCGGGCGAGAGCCAAAAATAGTAGAAAAGAGCATCCTCGCCAACACGGAGGGCTTTGGCACCCCGCACGAGAGTAAGGAAGTATCTCCTACCGTCAAGGCAAGCGCATGGGAGTACAACAACGCCGTAAAGGAGGACTATGGCTTGTATGTCCGCATACGCCGCCTAACGCCAAGAGAGTGTCTGCGCCTCATGGACGTGGAAGACTGCGACATCGACAAGCTCATAGATGCAGGCATTGCCAACACCCAGCTCACCAAGCTCGCAGGCAACAGCATAGTAGTAGGCGTGCTGTACCACATCTTCCGTACCCTTCTCGTGGATACCGCCCCAGCAGGAGGCGAGCAATTGAGATTATTTAATCATCACAATTAAATTTTTCCGCCATGTCATTATCTTTGCATCCACTCTTAAAGCAATCACGCCGCGCCGATATAACTTTCTATCGTAATGGACGTATTGATGTCGGCACACGTATCGTTAGACAACTCGCGCTCTATGCTGGCGACACCCTCGGCATGGCGTTTGACGATGACAACAACGTGCTTATCTACCGACACCTCTCTGCCCATGAGTGCCACTTCGCACGCCACGAGGCTACGTTGTTCAATCAACATGTCGGACAATGCTCTCTGCGTTGCAACTCTATTAACATGGCACGCTATGTATTCCAGCGCTACCATGCTAATCACCATGTACGTTGTAGCATGGGCGAAATCGTAGAGGATAAGACTTTCGGTCGTTGCGTGAATTTAGTTGTTATCATTTAATCACGCAAACGTTAAGAAAATTGTTTTTTTTTGATACAAAAAAATTGCTATTCCCCTGCCGAGGGCGAGAGGGAGCGCAGGCTGCGACTCTGCAGCATCAGTCAGGCCTGCCGCTACCTCGGCATCAGCCAGCCCACCTTCCGCAAGCTTGTGAAACAAGGCGAACTGCCGCAGGGTCGCAAGATAGCAGGCATAAGAGAGCGGATATGGAACAAAGAGAACATCGAGGAGTATGCGAGGAAGAACGGGAAATAGGACGCTCTGAACAAGGCGGTGTTTGTAACGGCTTTCGTCGCCGTGTTGCAAGTCGGAAAATGTTTGTAATTTTGCAGGGAAATTTATTTGCCACAAAACCATGAAAAAACAAGAGCAGAGCCTGCAAATCACACTTGGTGGAGGGTCGCATCAGGTAGATGCAAATACCCTGATAAGCGAACTAATCCATGTTACGACGGTTATCAATGCGACAAATGACGAATACGGACAAGGCGTACGGAAGTTAAACATAAAGGTTAATGCTCTTAAGGAAGGCTCCTTCGTCATAGACCTAAGTCTTGCTGAAAGTCTCGGCACGATTTTTTCTCGTTCAAGTATAGAATACGCTGCGGCAATAGTTACATTGGTCGGCTTCGTATATGAGCTATATAAGAAATGTAAAGGAAGAAAGGCCAAAGAGGAGGACACAAAAGGACTGAAAATCGGCGACAATATAACAATACAGCAAGTAACCAATATTTATAATACAAAGATAGTAAGAGAGTCGATAAGCAAATCTATCGAGGCGGCAGAAAATGATGCGAATGTAGAGAGCATGAACATTACGAGCGACAATGGTGTTGATGTAGAGATAAGGCGAGATGAGTTTGACGAGCTGATTTATGAAGATTTTTCGAGCGAGGACACTCCTCCGCAGAGTAGAGAAGAGGAGGTGGACGCAATACTTGCCATAATAGCACTACGATTCGAGAGTGGAGGGAAATGGCTGTTTAACTGGAATGGCATTCGCATACCGATGACGGTAAAAGATGATGCCCTTATGAAGCAGATTGACCAAGGAGAAAGATTCGGGAAGGGCGATGCCATAAAGGTGAAAATGAGAATTACAAAAACTTGGAATCCAGAATACCACTGCTATGAAAACAGCAACTATAAGATTGTGGAGTTTTATGAACACATAATTCCGCCAAAACAACCTAACTTGGTATAGGTACGGCGAGAAATAAAAGTCCCGCCCGCCCTGCTTTCTTGCAGGGACACAAGCCGCCTTTCAGCGGCTTTTTTCGTTTAGACGAAAGCCCCCAACACCATATATCATAACGAGATAGCGCCAATCTGTTTTCGTCATTAGGAAATATGAACAACGCATGGCCGTGGCTGCTTGCAGGCAACAGCGGTTTTGGCGGTCTCGGCGGCGGCAATTTCTGGGGCGCTGGCATCGGCGGCTTCCTCGGCAGCGCGCTGGGCAACTGGATTGGCAACAATGGCGGTCTTGGTGGTAACGGCAACGGTGCCGCGGCCGCTCTCGGCGCACAGGCTACGGCAAACAGCAACACCGAACTGCTGCGTGCCGCCATCAGCTCCAACGGCGAGCAGAGCCGTCAAGCCATACAGACCATCAGCACCATGCTCGGACAAGACTTCGCCACGGTGAGCTCGCAGTTCGGAGCAATCAACGGCATCCTCAACAATATGGCCGTCCAGAACGCCACCACGCCATTGCAGATTGTCAATGCCATCGTGTCCGGCAACAAGGACCTCGCCGCAGAGTTCGCCAACTGCTGCTGCCAGAACAAGCTGCTGGTGACCGAGCAGGGCTACCAAGGCCAGATGCGCACTATGGAGCAGACGGCAGCCATGCAGAACGGCTTTGCAGGCGTCAATACCAACATCGCCGCTACCAAGGCCGCACAGGAACTCTCCGACTGCAAGCAGACCTACACACTGACGGACGCTAACAACCGCAACACGCAGGCCATCCTCGCCAAACTCGACCAGATGACCACGCAAGCCTTGCAGGACAAACTCGACGCGGCACGTGCCGAGAACACCGTCCTCCGTGGCGAGATTTCGCAGAGCAGCCAGAACCAGTATTTCGCCAACCTCATAGGGCAGGCTATGGCTCCCGTCAACGCTCAGCTCGCCGCCCTCAACCGCGAGGTGGACGACATCAAGTGCAAGATACCCAATACCGTCCCCGTGCAATATCCCAACATCACCGCCGTAAATACCACCCCGTTCATGAACGGAGGTTTCTACGGCAACGGAGGTTTCGTTGGAGGCAACAACATACTCTTCTAAACAAGAAAGGAGTCAGGAATGAACTGTTGCAGTAATATCACAACCAACGTGAACGGCACCCCGTACCTCACAAGTACCAATATCACGGTGACGGCTACAGCCGTAGATATTGCACTGGCTTTCCGTCGTGTGCAGCCCGTGGGCTATATGACCATCCGCCTTGCAACGGCTATCCCCGAAGGTACTACCGGCACGTTGCCCGTGACGCTCAGCCTCAACGGCGTAAGTCGCCCACTGACGCTCTTCAACGGAACGCCGGTGACAGCCGCCGACCTTGCAGGCACGGGCGTGATAACCGTGTTCAACGACCGCTTCAACGGAATCTTGCAGCTGGCGTCGCCTCTCACGGTATAGCAATTCAACCAAGTTTAACAAAAAAATAGCACAGAAATGTTTGGAACACTCAGAGCAGGTTCGCTCATATACATCCTCAACAAAGGCGACAACCCGTCACTCGCTGTAGGACAAGTCACAGCAGTAACGCCACCGCATCCCAAGATGCAGAACAACTTCATGCCTATGCCCATGCAGCAGGAGCAAGTCATGGACATAAGCGTCAAGGTAGGCGATGATGTCAAGACCTTCAGCAACGTCAATGCCAATCTTTCTACCGTCGATACGGGAGCTGGCGGATATACTATCTCGGAGGACAAGGCAGCCATCGTCGCCGCCGTAGAAGCCTTCGGGACAATGAGCCAGAACGCACTCAACAGCATGCCGTACCACCAGAAGGTAGTAGCGTCGTGCAAGCAGATGATGCTCGACCTCAACCCCAACCTGCAGAAGGAGGCGGAGAGAGACCAAGAAATGACGACCATGCGCAACGAGATGGCGGAAATGCGAGCCGCAATGGGTGAAATGACCAACCTGCTTAAAGGTGTTTTCGGCGGAAGTGCTAATCCAATTACAAAAAAAGGAAAGGAGTAAATATGGGCTACATTATCTTAACTAAGAGCAAAAAAAACAAGTTGGCCGAACTTGTAGAAGATATGCTCTATACAGGTGGTCGCCTGATGTCCTGCATCGAGGAACTCACAGAAGAGGATGGTGAGATGGGACTGCGTGACGGTGGTCGCTATGGTATGCGTTCAATAAGCAACCGTGGCACTATGGGACGCAGAATCGAGATGGGCGAGCGCGACAACGATTGGGCAGACGACGAAATGAACGAGCGTCGTAGAAACAGACGTTAGTCAAAATGCTGATTAGCAACAAGGGTGGGACAAAACCACCCTTCTTTTGTTGAATAATAAAAAAAATGAAAGATGAACAGTATGCCATTAGACTACATGGATGATATGCCGACAGCCATGCGTCGTTATCTGAAATACTATGGCTGGCATTTTAACAAGGCCGCCTACGAATTTGCCGCTTCTATGATGTGGAAGGAGGATGCCTCTGGCAAACGTCAGCGAGTGCCAATGATGAGTAGAGAAGAGGTGGATGCCTTACTTCGGGCTAACAACGTTGTCATCGATAACAACGGCACCTACGACTATGTGTATTGGGCTATGCAGTGCAAGGCAGACCTCATGCCCGATGCCATTGAAGATGCTAAACATCACGCCTTGTATGTAAAACGCATGATGAACGATGCCGACACGACCGACGAGGCCGCTTTCCGCTGTTTTTACATAAAAGCCGTAGGTAGCGGTGTCGGTGTGCCGTTTGAAGATTTTTTAGACTAATCTTTTGCAAAAATGATACGGCAAAGTGAATACATACCAGAGCTGGACTGGGAAGTCACAATATACTATGACAGCGAAAGGAAGCATGCTGATGAGATACTCCGTACTCTTGAAGACGTAGGGTGTGACGACGAGACCTACTTCCGAGCAGAAGAAAGTCTTTTACGCGGAGATAGGAACAGCGGCCTGACGTACACTAATGACAAGAAGCGGGAGAGCGTCATAGTGCTGTCTAAGACGACAACAAGGGAGGAGTTTGCAAACACGTGGTTCCACGAACTCATACACTGCGCCATTCATATTGCTATGGCGACGGGCTTAGACTTGCAAGGGGAGACAATGGCGTATATTGGTGGTGACCTTGCTATGGCGATGCACCCTGTGGCCGCTCGCCTGATGTGCCCCACCTGCAATGATTGATGATAGCATCCAATAAAACAAAAAAAACGACACGAAAATATTCTTTTCGTGTCGTTTTCGTGTCGCATCCTTGTAACTATTTAATCTACAATATTAAATTCTATCTCAGAAGGATACGATAATTCACCGGCGTACCGTACACACTTTTTGTCCAATCGCCCATCGTTTTATATAACCGTAAATAACCATCAGGGATGGCGTTGGATAAATATATTGGAGGAATATTATCGCGGTTCTCTATCCACATAACCACCAGCTCATCGGCGAAACGTTCTTGTAGTGCCTCAAGTATTCCCGCCTCATGCCTTCTCCAGCTGGCATAGTCCTCCACTGTTGCCACATCCATCAGGATGCACTTGCCCGAAGCAAAGATTTCCGAGACATCCAAACTCTCGCCATTGTAGTCCGTAAAAACGGCATTGTTAATCTTGTATTTTATCCACTCTTCCGGCTCATTGTTATCCGCCATGGAAACGAATCCCACACATAGTAAAAACAAAAGGATAATATTTTTCTTCATAGTATATCTATTATTTTGGTTTCATAAACAAGTATCCTGAATAGCGAGATGACACCTTGCCACTCCATAATCCAACCGTAAATTCGATTTTCAAAAGTACACCTTTTTGCTGAATTATGAGCAAAAAAATACATGTTGTAATCTATAGCCCTATGATTCCTTACGGAACTCATGAAAGAAAAATTTTACAACAATTAAAAAAATAGTATTTTTGTAAGCGTAAAAAAAGGATTTAGTAACCAAAAGAATTGCCTATGAGGAAATAAGCATATTTTGATATATGCATTATAATAGAAAAGCGAAGTAGCGAAACTCTGGATGCTTTGAATCTTCCACATTTTTTCGAACATCTTCCCAGTGTTGAGCAGCGTCGCTCCCGTCTATAAAGGCGTGGGCTTATACGTTGTTATTGGGAAGACCGGTTGTGGAAGACCGCAAAGCATCCAAGAACGCGAAATAGAGCCACGCTTTTTTTGTGTATATCTATCTCTGCAATGATTTCTGTAAGGCTCACCCAAAAACAACATCTATTTTTTTTACCGATGTGCCGATGGGATATAACTGGCAAAAACGAAAATGAAAAAAATGTTAAAGTATTTCATGTTTTTTAGCATCATGCTCACCCCTCTGTTCCTCACTTCCTGTGGAAAAGACGATGATGATGGCGGTTACAAAGGTAGCTCCAGCGACAACGATTGGAGAAAAGGTGGTGCAATAGATGAAGTAAACCAGCCTTCCACATTGAACTATAGTGATAAATCCATCTTGTAGAATCTATCACACTAAATTATTTAATCATTTATTTTCAATCCTTAAAAATGGCCTTGCCCGATTAGGATATTCTGATTGACATACAATAATCAGGCGAAGGCCTTATATTTCAATAAACCAATATCAAAATGAAAAAAAGCATTTTATTTGTTGCAATATTGTTTTGCTCTCTTTATTCCTATGCTCAACAGGCTGTCGCAGAATACACCGTGCCAGGGCTCTCTGGTTCGATTACAATCATGTATTTTAACGACCGAGTTGCAGGTGGAAATACAAATACTGGACATCTGACTATAGAAAACACAACTGGGCAAACCATACAAAATGCTCATATTTATGTAGCGGTTGAAATATCTGGACGTGGCACAGAAATAAAGTTGAATGAAACACAATCATTGACAATACCTAAAAAAAATAAAACACTGGTCCTATGCGATGATAATTTTGTAATCCCTGCAGGCACCTACAAACAGTATAAAAGTAACAAAGGACCTGTGTTAGGTGGACCGGAATATTCAGATAGACGATATACGTATTCAATCGATGCAAAAATCACTCCTCCATCTTTCTAATAGTTCGGGCAATGCTCAGTAGTCATCTGTTGCTACCTATGACTACGACGGTATTTTCCCTTTTAGCAATCTAAAAACCGATGTGCCGATGGTATATAACTGGCGAAAAGAAATGAAAAAAACATTTTTAATTGCAATGGCGGTATTCGCCATGACGTTCTCTTTTGGCACCGATTGTGCATTTGCTCAGGCCTCACCTGAAGTCGAAATTCAAAGCTACTGCCAAGAGTTCGAGAGCGACGCCTCTGGCCTACGCGGACGAGGCATTGGAACCAGTAGCAACCAGCAGATGTCGCGCAATAAGGCTCGCGCAGCTGCTCTTGAGGAACTCGGTGGCAAAATTCAAACGGAACTGGCTTATGTGATGGAAAATAATATGGAAGCTTTTGGACTTGATGAAGATGACGATGTGGTAACATTGGCAACAAGTGCCAGCACCCAGATTGTCAAACAGTCCATCAAGAATTTCAAAACCATCTGCGAGAAGTTCACCGCTTATCAGAATGAGAAGGGTAAGAAAATATACAAATGCTACATGGCATTAGAATTCTCCCTTGAGCAGGTTGAAAAAGGAGCCTTTGATGTTCTGAAGTCAGAGGGTAAACTCGCTGCTGGCGAGACCTTCGACAAGTTCAGAAATAAATATGGCAAAACCTTCAAAGAAGGTGCAGGGTCGGTAGACACGCCTGCCGAGTCTGCCGAGTAAAACAACTCAAGCGTTGGCCGGACGAGAGTCCTGCCAACGCTCAAACTATGTAGAACAATATGAAAAGATTATTTATTATCATTGTATTCTCTATCTGTTTTTTGCCT
Source organism: Bacteroidales bacterium (assembly GCA_017451385.1). Taxonomy (GTDB): domain Bacteria; phylum Bacteroidota; class Bacteroidia; order Bacteroidales; family P3; genus Colimorpha. The sequence goes on along the minus strand of JAFSPS010000042.1, from coordinate 93,641 downwards.
ATCGTTCTCCAATGCTCCAGCATAGGCCATGGAATTGATATGTATGACGAGAACGACAAAACAGACAAGCAGTACAAGAAGTGTGATTATACCACTTTTGAAAAATTCAGGAAAAAATATGACTCTGTATTTAGACAGAGTACAATGACAGACACTATTTATGACACTATCCGATACCATTGGTTTTATTTTTTACAAGGTAAGGATGTATATTTTTTTTCAAGAGTCACCCCCATTGTCAATGGTATTCATATATATGAACAAAGTAGAATAATCGAACCTATTTGGTATGACCTTGAAGATGAGGGTGGTATCGCAAATATGGTTTTTCACGATACCACAGCGAATAAAGATTCTTTATATAGTGTTTTTATGAAGAAATACTCATCAACCATTGTAGAAGAATTACAAAAATTAGATATGGACACGAACGATTTGCATGATATTTGGTTCGGTGGAGTATCAACAATGGAGGAGTTGATTTTTGATGGCACAACATGTATTGATTGCGATTCCGCCTCTTTCTGGAAAATATTTGATTCTGTTACCAATAGTACCAAACGAAAATAATAAAAATCTAACTCCATGTATAAAAAAACGTTTTTATTGACATTTTTATCCATTCTATGCCTTGCTATGAGCTGTAAATCAACAGAACGAACGAGTGATGCATCGGACATGGACAACTATCATGAAAATGACAATAGCCCTTATCTTTTGCACTCCGACACTCTCCTCATCGAGAGCGTTGGTACAAGCAGTAACCAGCAGATGGCTGCCAACAAGGCAAGAGCAAACGCACTGAAATTGGTATGCGACAGCTTGGACAAAACAGTTCACAGCATTGCATCATACCGCGGAATTGCCAGCGACACCTCCTCACATCTGACGATAAAAGGATATCACACCATAAATCAGCGTTTTACGACCTTCCATAATGAACGAGGCAAACGTATGTATCGATGCTATCTGACTATTGCCGTGCCTTTGCAACCTTTGCTCGAGCAGAAATACGGACAGATAGACACAAGTGACTCCTATGGTTTCTTCCAATTCCTACGCGACTACGAACAAATGACAATAACAAAACAAAAATGATTATGAAACGTACATTATTATCTTTGATTATGCTGATACCATTATCACTGATGGGGCAAGGACGTCCTGCATGGCTTGACCAAACCACCCGTAATACTCAGTATCCCGCACAGACTTATTATACCGGCATAGCATACGGCTCAACGTCCGATGGAACCGATGCCATAAAACGCACTATGGATAATGCCCGCGCCGACGTCCTATCGACAATTCTGACCAATATGGAACACACGGCTCAATCAACTGCCATCAGTCACGAGTTCTCCACCGCCACAGGCATTGATGAAGAATACACCAGCACGTTCAGCCAACAGACACGCATAGAGGCTGTGTTTAAAGATGTGCCAGACCTGCGGTGCGAACACTATGTAGATGGCAGCATCATAACAGCCTTTGCCTACGTACGGAAAAACGACCTGTCGAACTACTACAACAAGCAGATACCAGCACTACTGACTCAGATTGAGACAATCCTTGACAATTCAGAACTGATGGTAGCTCAGGGGCAAAAGATACGTGCACGCGAGATGGCCAAGACAGCTGTAGAAAAGATGGCAGCATTGGAGAACGCCATGCGTGTGATGCTTGCCGTGGACAAAAACAGCACCATTTCTACGGACAAGGCGATGCAACTATCCAAACGCTTAGTTAGAACACTTACCATGCTGAAGAACGGGACGTCAATATATGTAGCCTGTTACAACAACATAGAAGGCGGACACTATCCAGCACTATGCGATAACGTGAAAGGCAGGTTATCTAAACTGGGCATAAACTTTGTTGACTTCCCAACCAATGCCGATTGGACAATAACGATAGACACCTATTTGGCAAGAAAAAACGAAGCCAACGACGGCAATTCATTTGCATGGATTGATGGGAAACTAACAGTAACAAACTCCACTGGACAGACCGTGTATAGCGAAGCTCTATCCGGAATGTCCACACAATATCAAAACGGGATAAAAGGAGTTCATACGCATGGACTCAACGAAGCCATACGCGAAGCCTATAAGAAAACCGCCACCATTGTATCCGACAAAATCATCGAAATCATCCAGTAGTGGACTTGGACTCGTCATATAGATAATATCCAATACCACGTATAGATGACTTATGCCCACAGTCGTAAAACAACATGTATAAAATATGAAAAACATCAGACCGATATTGTTTATAGGCATGCTGTCGGTGGCTCTCACCACCGTTGCACAGGTCAACAATGACTACGACAACACACGCAACAGTATGCGAAACCGCTACAATGCAGCACGTCAGAAAAACCAGCAGACCTACCAACAGCACCTCTCTAAGGCGCAGCAGGACTATGCCGACTTCAGAAAGAAGGCAAACGAAGATTACGCCAAGTTTATGGAGAATGCGTGGGAACAGATGAACCGTGAAAAAGCTCAGACCCCACCCAAAGAGCCTAAGCCTAAGATGCCTCCAACAGTAACTCCTCCCAAGCCGACACCTACGCCCACGCCTCAACCCAATCCTACGCCAAGTCCTACACCCAAACCGATGCCTTTTGAAGAGGTGATTCCTAAGCCAAAGCCTGTCCCCATACCTGAGCTCCCTGATATTCCAAAACCTGCCGAGAACGAACCCTCTATGGCATTCACATTCTACGGTACGCAATGCTATGTCCATGCCGACAACAGCATGCGTGTCGCTCTTGCCAAACCCACAGAAAAAGAAGCTGCAAAAGCGTGGCGACAACTCTCCACAGAACGTTACGATGGATTACTACACGACTGCCTCGAACTAAAGAAACGCATGGAATTGGACGACTGGGGGATGATTGAACTGACAAGGATTGTATCCATCACTCTTCAAGGACATGAAAGCAATGAGGCCACACTGATGCAGATGTGGCTACTGGTTCAGTCGGGCATGCAACTACGACTCTGTTTGCAGGATGACCTTTTTGCTCTCATGATACCTTTTGCCGAAGATGTTTACAACTACACATATGTACCCATTAAAGGAACAAAATACTTCATCCTTGACAAAAAAAGCAAGGAAGTGTCAAGATTTGCGATTTCAATTATCCAAAAGAGCATATCCCTACGCTTCGTATGCGACGATTGCCTAAACTAAACATGCAGCAAACCGACGCACGAACATTTTCGGCATTGTATAACAAATCCTTGCAGGTGACATTATCGCAAAACAAGAATCTTATCAATTTCCTCAACAATTATCCTATTTCTGCCCAATGGGACCAGTATTCTGCGGCATCGTTAAGCCCCGAAGTAAAGCAGGTTCTCTATCCCATACTCGAAACACAGTTAAGCGGAAAGGGAGAGAAGGAAAAGATAGACCTGTTGCTCGATTTTGTGCAGCACGCTTTCAATTATGCCACCGACCAAGTGCAATTCGGATGCGAACGTCCACTTTTTGGCGACGAGACATTCTATTATCCATATAGTGACTGCGAAGACCGTGCCATATTGTTCTCCATTCTTGTGCGTGAGTTGGTGGGACTCGATGTCGTGCTGGTACACTATCCCGGGCATCTGGCCGCAGCGGTACGTTTCAACGAGAATGTCGTTGGGAACTATTTCAACTACAAAGGGAAACAATATGTGGTATGCGACCCCACCTATATAGGAGCCTCGGCAGGCATGGCCATGTCTGACTTTGAACGCACGCCAGCCACGCTGATTGAAATATAAATAGATATAATTAAAAAAATTATAAAAAATGAAAAGAATAGCCTTTTTACTTTTACTGACACTATCTTGCACAGTTCTTTGTGCTCAGGAGAAGATAGTTGTATTTGTCTATTCTAACGCAAATATAAATAATGAGACTCTCAATATGTTAGGGTCTATGATTGAGGAAGAGATAATAAATAGTACAGAAAAAAATTACATCGTCTTGGAGCGTTCCAAAAACTTTCATAATATTGTAACTAACGAGATTAGATATCAAGCCGATGGTCATGTTAGTGACGACCAAGTGTTGTCCGATGGTTCAGGATTAGGAGCAAATAAAGTATGTGGTGTGGTTGTATCCAAATTTTCGAGTGATTATTTTATTGAGTGCAAGATTCTCGATGTTGAGAGTCGCAAAGTAGAACGCAAGGCCAGCTATCCTGTTAGTGAGGATGAAAGAATAGATAGATTAGACCCTTTGTCCTCAAAAAAAGCAGCACAATCAATAGCCTCTCAGTTAGGTTTGCGTGCGCATGCAAAGCCAAATATAATAAAGAATGTTATTACGTGGACGAAACCGGAAAAATCACTCAATTTCAGATTCATCTCATGTGCTAATTCACGTGGTTGGTTCGGGCTCGGATTCTATGGATGCACGGGATATTTCGTAATCGGAGGAGACTTTACCTTTGCACGTATGGTTGCGCCGTTTTCAAGATTAAAAAATAGTTATGGTAGTCAACACGATTTTGAAAGTTCTTATGCTTATAGTCCTGCAAAGGAATTTCTCGAAACCATGTTTTTGACATCAACAGAAGTTAACGGGAATGAAAATATTAGTGAATATTTATGTCCGCGTTTTCAAATAGCGATTCAACCAGGATTAAGGATACGCAATGTCTCTTTTGAATGTGGTATCGGTATATATGGTACCCAACAAATTAATGTTACGATTAACCCTGCTGGTGAAGAATACTCCAACGATGAACTTTATTATGCGACAATAAAACAGTCTATGAAAATGGTTCCTTTTTATCGTCCGACTATTACATTCTGGCTGTTTAATGGACTATCACTTACGGCTGGATACAATATCTGTCCAGAGGTCAAACAATTAAATAGCCCTATTTTTGCAATCGGTTTTTTCACTAAAATTTAAGATTAAGTCATAAAGTGAAAAAACATCGGCTACGATTTCAAACAAATTAGCAACATCCAGTCAAGAAAACATAATTTGTTAATATCGAAGTACTATGAAAAAAATATTTTTTGCATCATTGCTGCTGGCTTTCTCCACATTGGTGATGGCACAACAGAAGGTCGTAGTGTTCGTCTATTCTAACAACAATCTGAATGAGCCTACCAACGCATTGCGGTCCAACATTGAGACGGCATTGATAAACAGTGTAGGACAATCGTATATCGTTTTAGACCGCACGGACGAATTTCATGAATTCATGAACAAGGAATATAACTATCAGGGAGAGGGATATGTCAGCGACAACCAACTGATTGCTGCCGGCGAACAAATGGGTGCGAACAAGATATGCGGTGTCGTTATCACTCGTTACCCCGAAGAAGGTTATTTTATAGAGTGCAAAATACTCGACATAAAAGAGCGTAAAATCGAAAAAAAAGCCACATATCCCACAAATAATGAACGGGTAAACGATTTAGGAATTGCATCGTCGCAACGTATTGCCCTACACCTATCAAAGCAATTAGGTGTTTTATCCTCCTCTCAAGCAGAGGCTTTGGTGGTATTAAGAGTAGGGGATAGTTTTGATGTAAAAAAACTAAAAACAGGTATCTGCTACTTTCCAAACTGCCGAATAGGATATCTTGATAATACAAGAAAACATGGTATAGTGTTTTATTTAGGAGAACTCTCAAGCACTCCCGACTATGACTGTGGTCCAACTCGTGCTGAACTTGATTTGCTATATCAAAACAAAGAGATACTCGGACTTAATGAAGAGTATTGGTCGTGCGAAAAGGCATCAAGCGCAAAGAATGGATGGGGAGACTGGAGCCATGACAAATATTATACAATGGACTTTTCTAACGGCAAAATAAAGAAAAGGCCAGTAGTGCACAATATTAGATGTCGAGAAATATCTGTTTTAAGATTCTAACGACTAAAACACATTGGATAACCTTCATTCCATAAATCATGAGGTTAAAGTATTGGATAAAGGTCATTAGCACGATATCGCTTTCTGTAATTATATTTGCCTGCAATAGTAGTGGCAGCAACAATGAGCTATACGAATCTATAGATACCACCAATTGCATACCATCAGACACCACCGTGCCTGTCCCCATGAACATACCTCGACCTATATCTAAGCACGACACATTGATACCCGTTTGTTTCGACACGGCAGAGGCCACAGAGGCATTTTCATTGCGGAAGCGGGACACAATACGAGAATACACTCCAGAACAGCTACTTGGACATTGGGCACAAGGAACGCTACACGAATGTTATGATACAGACAGCACAGGCCATACTTGGGATACCCAAGACGACGTCTTGGAATCCGAAGCCCAGACCTTTCATTGGAGGATGATACAAAACCGACTGATGATAGTACACAAGATTTCTCCCAATGGCATCGTACCTCGCGACTACACTATAGTCTATCTCTCTGACAAGGCGTTAATATACGAAGACTCCTATGGAACACGGTACCAATGGCATAAAATCAAGTAGCCTGAGCATACACGACCATTTTTGAATCGCCGCGGTCCACTACAATATGATAGCCTATTGACTCGATACGTCGAGCAAGACACACACGACATTCGGCAGCCTCCTCGCCAGTGCATATTTTGTTGTCATAGAGCTCGTATTGGCGGCGCACAGCAACAGGCGACAGATTTGGCATCAGCACGTTGGCACCATGCTGTATGCCTCTCTCCCGTCCTCTCGCCGCGGCTGTGCCAAGAGCTGTAGTGGCTGGTATGAGGGCTTTCGGAAAGAGCAAGCGCAATATGGCTATCATGCGCAGACAACGCTCCACGCTGCCGTCGGCCTCATTGGCAAAGGGGGTGTCGTGGTGGTGAAGAAACGGGCCGATGCCTATCATGGCTGGCTGCAGCTGCTGCAGGAAGAGCAGGTCCTCATAGAGGTGCTCCACCGTCTGATATGGGCTGCCGACCATGAAGCCCGAGCCTACCTGATAGCCCAACTCGCGCAAGGCGAAGAGACACTGCTTACGATTGGCAAGGTTCATCTCGGCTGGATGTAGTTTGGCGTAATGCTCTGCATTGGCAGTCTCATGCCGCAGCAGGTAGCGGTCGGCGCCAGCCTCGCGCAACGCCGCATAACTCGCCCTGCTTCGCTCGCCAAGAGAGAGCGTCACCGCACAATCGGGATGCGCCGCCTTAATAGCACTCACGATGTCGCACATCACGGTGTCGCTATAGTAGGCATCTTCCCCACCCTGCAGCACAAAGGTGCGGAAGCCCAACGCATGACCCATAGAACAGCAGTCGAGTATCTGCTCACGCGAGAGCCTATAACGTGTCGCGTTCTTATTGCCACGACGTATGCCGCAGTAGTAGCAGTTATTCTTGCAGATATTGCTAATCTCTATAAGCCCGCGCACATATATCTCGTGCCCATATTCCGCAATCGCAACCTGCTGTGCGGCGGCACGCAACTCGGCAAGCAATTCGTCATCTTCCGCCTCCAGAATATGACGAAAAGATATGCTGTCAATCTGCTGTGATTGGCGAATATCAGATATTATCGACATCTCGCACTAATCATCTATAATCTCGCCCATCAGGTCGTTCTCCATCGCATCGACGATGCATACTTGATAGAATTCGCCGATAGATACTTTTTTATTGCGTGCTTTACTTTGCTCGATGTCTATCAGCACTTCGTCATCGACTTCGGGGCTGTCAAACTCCGTACGACCGACATAAAAGTCACCTTCGCGCCGGTCAATCAGCACCTTGTAGGTCTTACCGACACGCCTCTCATTGTTCTCGAGTGATATACGCTCCTGAATATCCATCAGCTCATCGCGGCGACGCTGCTTCTCATCATCACTCACCGTGTCGCCCAACGCCATTGCAGGAGTGCCTTCCTCTGGCGAGTAAGTGAAGCATCCCATGCGGTCAAAACGAGCCTCGCGCACAAACTCTTTCAGTTCGGCAAACTCCTGTTCCGTCTCGCCCGGATAGCCCACTATCAGCGTGGTGCGTATGCTTACATCGGGTATGCGCTCACGGAACCGTCGCAACAGCCTCAGCGTGCCCTCACGGTCTATGCCACGCTGCATAGAACCGAGAATACGACTATTGATATGCTGCAACGGGATGTCAATATATTTGCAGATATTAGGATGACGACGAATGGCCTCTATGGCATCCTCGGGGAAGGATGACGGATATGTGTAGTGGAGACGAATCCACTGCGCACCACTCTCCTCTGCCAGCCGGTTGAGCAACTCGCCCAGACGCCTCTCACCATAGAGGTCCACACCATAGTAAGTCGTATCCTGCGCTATGACAATCAATTCCTTCACGCCATCAGACACAAGGCGTTTTGCCTCCTCCACAAGCTCGTCTATAGGACGCGATACATGCTTGCCTCGTATTAGCGGTATGGCGCAGTAGGAACACTGGCGATTACAACCTTCGGAAATCTTTAGATAGGCATAGTGGTGCGGAGTACTTACCTCACGCTCGTCGGTGAAGGGGTTGCGTCCATGCTGGCACTCTTTCTCCACGATAGACTGCCACTGATGGGCACCATACCATGCGTCAACCTCAGGAATCTCTTCCTGCAGTTCCTTGCGATAGCGCTCCACCAAGCAGCCCACGGCCACAAGGCGACGACGCCTGCCATCGCGCGCATGGCGGCGGTTAAAATTGCGCTTGGCCGAAGCCTGCAGCACCAACGTGTTGACGCTCTCCTCTTTGGCGTCATTGATAAAACCGCACGTATTGACAATCACGAGGTCGCAATCGTTCTCTTCGCGGTCAAAATATACTGTATGCCCAGCCTTCTCGGCATGGCCCGCCATGTTCTCAGAATCGACGGTATTCTTGGAGCATCCGAGCGTGATAATATTGATTTTCATTGTCCGAACGTCCTTATTTCTCATCAAAAAGCGATGCCACGAAATCGTCAGGGTCAAACATCTGCAAGTCCGTCATCTTCTCGCCAAGGCCTATATAACGCACAGGTATCTGGAATTGGTCGCTGATGCCAATGATGACACCTCCTTTGGCGGTACCGTCAAGCTTGGTGAGAGCCAAGGCGTTGACCTCGGTAGCAGCAGTAAACTGGCGTGCCTGCTCTACAGCGTTCTGCCCTGTAGAGGCATCCAGCACCAGCAGCACCTCGTGTGGCGCATCGGGGACAAGTTTCTGCATCACCTTGCGTATCTTGGTGAGTTCATTCATCAGACCTATCTTGTTGTGCAGTCGTCCTGCTGTATCTATCAGCACCACGTCCGCCTTGCGCGCTATGGCCGATTGAAGAGTGTCGTAAGCCACCGATGCAGGGTCGGCATTCATACCTTGGCTGACGATAGGCACACCCACGCGCTCTGCCCACAACGTCAGCTGTTCCACAGCAGCAGCGCGGAAGGTGTCGGCAGCACCCAGCACCACGCTCTTGCCAGCCTGCTTGTAGCGATAGGCAAGTTTGGCAATAGTGGTAGTCTTCCCCACACCGTTGACACCCACCACCAGCACTACATAAGGCGTTTTGGGCATTGTGGCATCAAAGGATGCAGGGAATTGACTCACATCCTGCCGCAACAGTTGCGCTATCTCGGCACGCAACACATTGTTGAGTTCTGAGGTACTGATATATTTATCACGCTTTATGCGCGCCTGTATCTTGTCTATTATCTTCAGCGAGGTCTCTACCCCCACATCGCTGGTGATGAGCGTCTCCTCAAGGTTGTCAAGGACACTCTCGTCAACGGTGCTACGCCCAAAGACGCTTCGCGTCAGTTTAGCGAGAAAACTCTCTTTGGTTTTTGCCAAACCTTGGTCAAGGGTTGCTTTATCTTCCTTCTTATTACGACTGAATAATCCCATCTTTATTCGTTTATTTATCGGTCAAGACATCATAATAATGCCGCTACGGCAACAGCATTTTCTCATTCCAATCGCCGAGATAACATCATTTCTTCTCCAGCTGTGCGACAGGGAAAGTGAAGTAGGTCTTCGGAAAAGGCTCGTCGTCAAGGGTGAAATGCCACCACTCGGTATCTAACGGCTTGAAACCATGACGCATCATAGCATTACGAAGTATCATACGGTTAGCAAATTGCTCGCTGGTGATGGTGTCATTCTGTCTGTAGGTGCCGCTCTCAGGGTCTCCGCCTGTATCTGGATGACTTTCTTTGCCAAACCAGTCGAAGGTGCCTCCCATATCCACCTCCTTCTCTGTGGACATGTCGAAGAGTGTCAAATCAACAGTAGAACCACGCGAGTGTCCGCTCTTAGACATAATATACTCTCGTTCAAAGAGCTCGCTTTTATCTACATCAGGATAGAAGTATTCGCGCATGGCTACATCGGCGGTATCTTCCGCCCACCGGATGAAATGGTCCACAGCGCTCTGTGGACGGTAAGCATCGTATATTTTCAATCGGAAGCCCTCTTTCATCACGTCAAGACTCACAGCCTGCAGACTGTCGGCAGCACGACGTGTGAGGAGCGCCGTAGGCTGAAGGTAGCCGTCAATACGAGCCCCAACAAAATTGTATGTGCCAAAATAGCGTATCTCCAAAATAGCATCAGGCACAACATCGGTCAACATCACAAAACCACTGCTCAGCTCGCTTTCCTCGGTATCAACGCGATAGCACGAAGTAGCAATACTGCTCACCACTGCGGCAAACAGCAACACAATCACAATTCTCTTTTTCATTTTTTCTTTGTTTTAGCCATTCCAGACATGGGGATTATTTAATTATATCAAGTATTATTTCTTTAGTGCTTCGTCCATCACAGGGCGTATCGTCTTATTGAAGATAGCCTGGTACTTGTCGTACGAATACTTCTTGTAGTCGCCTGAGGCTATAAACCACAACATCATCGTCATATCCTGAACAGGCTGATAGCCCTGAATGACGGTGATGAGCTGCTGGTCGCTACCAAACACGCCGAACGATGGGAACCCCAACTGCTGGCCTAAGACGGCCTTGGCAAAACTGTGCACCTGTGCACGTGCCCCGCGCGGAGTGGGTGTTGCCACATAGCGCGTGCCGCCCCACACAAACTCCGACTGGCCTTCGGCATTGAACTTGACAGGGACAAAATACTTGTTAAGAAGTTTGACAACCGTAGCATCAGTGAAGACATCAACATCCATACGTTTGCACCATCCACACCATGAGGTATAGAAATCAATGAAGTACAGCTTATCACTATTCTTTTGCTGTGCTGCCGACGAGATAGTCGTCCAACGCACTTGCTCCTGCTGCATCTCCGCTACCGACTTGTTCATTGCCGTCGATGCGCTGCGTGGCGTAAGAGTCTGCGCCATAAGTGGGCCACACATAGCTGCTATTATCAATATTAGCGATAGGTTTCTAATTATTTTCATTTTGTTTATATTGTTTTTTTTGTTTTACCACGCATAACGCCAGTCACTCTCCAAGTCCTGCTTCTTCTCGTCATAGACCTCTTCGCGGTCCTCGCGGTCGCGAAGGCGGAAGAGACGCCCCAGCCAGTCCTCTTTCTTTGACTTGGTTTGAGTTGCAGCGACCTTATCTTCTTCTATGATAGTACTTATCTGCTGCGTCATTGCCTCCATCTTGACGATATCTTGAATAGTGTTGGCATTGTGAATCATAGCACCATGATAGTAATGACGGATGATGCTGTCGTAGGCTATGCCGAGGCGCACCATGCGTATGGTACCCTCCTGACTGAGGCCCACGCCATGCCCATAGCCACGGCCGTGCAGCGTCACCTCGCCGCGTGCCTCGTTGTATTCCACGCTGAAATATGCCGAACGCAAGCCGAGGTCGCTACGCACCTTGGCAAGTTTGACGCCAAGCAGCGTGGCGCGCCGCCTCTCCTGCTGGAAAGAGAGCAGGCTGTCGCGCAACGCTTTGTCGTTGATATCTATATGATGTGTCTTAGAAAAATATCCGAGCCATTTGTCAGCCTTCATGGTCTTGGTCCATTCGGACTGCTTCATGCCGTTGGAGAATGTATCCACGACGGAGCGTAAATACGGCACCGCAGCACGCCACACATCTTCCGAGTTGGCTGTCTGCCCGCCAGAGTTGGCATGAAACGGCGTCTCTATCAGATTGCCATCATGGTCCACAATGGTCTCGCCGCTGCTGGCAACGGTGCCAAGCATTATCTCCGGACGTATGCAGCGGTTATGATAGGCCTGGCAGTGCACATGGTCACAGAAGTTGTAGCCGTCGGCGGCATGTTTTTTCATGTTACGCATAGCCCATGTACGCGAGATAATGGCCTGAACGCGATAGATGTCGCTCTCGCCACCATAGATTTCCGACTGCACCACCCCTGCCAGATAGGTCTCGAAATCCACATCGCTGACCATCTCAAGGCGTCCGCTACGGCTACGAAACGAGAGATTGCCCTCATAGGTGCGCTGCGAGGCGTTGCGCGGATTGAGACAAAGAATGGCGGCAGAATCCGATGCTATGAACTGCAGCGTACTGTATGCATCGAGATTGTGCCCGTCAACGCTCAGCAGCATCTTGTTGCCCGATGCCTGAACAGCGACCGAACGCCCTGTGGCGAGCATGGTATCTATCACTACACCATCATCGCCAAGCAGGGTGTAGCTGCCCAAATCAAACGAGATATTTATCTGCGACACCGCGACATTGGAGAAGATGCGCACCTTGACACGTTCTGCCGATGCCCTATCGCATAGCACAGTCAACACTGCCGCAACCAGCAGCATCCCCCACCACATCCTATTTACCGTCCTATCTCTCATTGTTTTGAATTAACATCGTCTATTATCATCTGCGCCGTACGGTCTGACGCACCTCCACCGCCAAGCAGCGAACGCACCTCGTCATATCCTGACAACATTTCAGCCCGATAGCCCTCGTCTGCCGTTATCTTGACAAATTCCTGTTCCAAACGGCTGTCGTTGAGGTCGCCCTGCAGTAGCTCTACTAGGATAGGTCTGTCGGCTATCAAGTTGACCAACGAGATGTATTTTATCCGTTTTCCCACCACGGCACGCGCTATGGCATACGAAAGCGCATTGCCAGCATAGCACACCACCTGCGGCACATTGAACAGCGCCGTCTCCAAGGTGGCAGTACCCGAACATATCAGTGCCGCATGGGCTTGCGAGAGCAAAGCATAGGTCTTGTCATATACTATGGAGACGTTGGCACTGGCATGCGACAGGTATTCGCGATAGCGTGCTGCGCCCAACAGGCTCATACCTGCAACGACAAAATGGTATTCCGGATGACGTGCCGCCGTGCGCAGCATCACCGGCATCATGTTCTTCAACTCCATGCGCCTGCTTCCGGGCAGCATGGCTATGATAGGCCGCTCGTCGTGGAAGAGCGGCTCGCCCTGCTCGTCGGCAATCTGCATCACGGCATCCAGCAACGGATGACCTACATAGTAGGCCTGAGGCATGTCGTTGGCAGCATAAAACTGCTGCTCGAAGGGCAGAATGTAGTATAATCCGTCGAGGTTGCGACGCATGGTTTTTATTCGTCCCTTCTTCCATGCCCACAACTGAGGCGAGATATAATGGTAGTTGCGAAAACCTTGCTGGTGCGCCCAGCCGGCTATTTTGAGGTTGAACCCTGGATAATCAATATATATTATAGCATCCGGTGCAAACTGCCGTATGTCTTGCTTGCAGAACGACAAGTTGCCTAACACTGTGCGCAGGTGCATGGCAACCTCTACGAAACCCATGATGGCCAAATCACGAATATGACGTACCTGTGTGCCTCCCACGGCTGCCATTGCATCTCCACCCCAGAAACGTATGTCGGCAGAAGGGTCGCGCGCCATCAACGCCCTCATCAAGTTTGCTCCGTGCAAATCGCCGGAGGCTTCGCCAGCTATGATGTAGTATTTCATATCGTCTTGGTCTTGATGAGGAACAACATGAACAATACAAAGGTTACCGCCAGCGCTACAATAGCTCCTTTCGTAGCACTCAACGCGTCACGGTATTTGGCATAGGCACGGACCACCAGCAGCGCAGGCACCGCCACGCCAGCATACCATCGGATATGCGCCATCGGCGACTCGCCCACTATCAGCAAGACAACAGTAAGCAGCACCACGGCCAGCAACTCCGATGCTACTACCGCCACCACGCCAACCATAGCCTTGTCTTGTTGAAAAAACTGCTTCACTGTCATCTTCATAGCTCGTTTAGCGGTCCACACCATAAATCTTCTTCAGCAGTGGCAGAGCTTCATAGCTCGTATAGTCAGGCTGCGTGGGCACCACGGAAGCATAGCCCTCGGCCAGCGCACGCTCGTCGGTGTCGGGGTTGTCGTCGTCGCATATAAAACGACCTGTCAGCCACCAGTATGACCTGCCATAAGGGTCCACACGGTGCTCAAAACTGTCAGCCCAATGTGCTTTAGCTTCATGACATACCCTGAGTCCATTTATCTGCCCTATAGGAAAATTCACATTGAGCGACACCCCTTCGGGAAGCCCGTTGGCGAGGGTGGTAGAGAGTATCTGCCTGATATACGGCACGCAATAGTCGAAGTTAGCATCTTTGGCGTGGTCTGTCAAGGAGAAGCCTATAGCATTGAAACCGTAGGTGGAGGCCTCTATCACAGCCCCCATAGTGCCGCTATACAGCACATTGACAGAGCTGTTGCTGCCATGATTGATGCCAGAGAGGACAACGGCAGGCTTTCGGCTGCAGAAATGCTCTATTGCAAGTTTGACGCAATCCACAGGAGTCCCGTCGCACGAATAGGCCACTACGCCCTCTCGTCGTTCAATATCATTGACGCGCAACGGCCTGCCCGAAGTGAAAGAATGACTGAGCCCCGACGCATTGCGGTCCGGAGCCATCACGACGACATCGCCATAGTCCGCAGCACACTCCATCAAGACGCGAAGCCCCTTGGCAGCATAGCCGTCATCGTTGGTTATCAGTATCAGAGGTCTCTCGCTCATTGTTTACCAATAAAGAAGGATGCCGGCTGCAGGATATTGTCAAACACATAGTATTGCAGCAGCACGGTGTCACGGTTATTAACAATGGCGTAGAGCCTGTCGATGTCAAATTCACTGAAATTCTCTGGATTGTCCATCAACTTGGCATCGTCAGGATTGGTGTACTTGATGTAGGTCTTGACCTCGCTGACATTGCCCGCCGTATCGGTGATACGCAACACGTTGCGTGGCCCCTCGCGAAACGAAGTGTCCATATTGGAATTTGGCACCACGGCGGCATACTCGTCGAAGTTAAGGTTACGCATAGAGATAAGCATCTGCGCTACACGCGCCGTATCGAAATATGGAAGTGCCTCATGCTGCGAAGTCAGCTCCATGGAGAATGTCTCGCCATCACGATAGACGGCAAAACTCTCTTCGGGAGCAGCAAGGATACTTAACTCCACACGTTCTATCTGCTTCACATCGAGAGCTACTATGCGGTGGCTTCGCCATGTGTAGGGCGAGGTGGAGAAAGTCGGCGTAAGGTAGCCTCGGAAATGAGGTATATGGATGACGTATGGCACTTTGTCGCCTTCGCGAAACATGTAGGAAGCCATCTGGTCCTGCGTCTCGCGGCCTACAAAATAGGTGGTGGCGAGATGCTCTCGCGTGAAGAGACGCAGGCTGCCACCAAACCAATTTATCAAAGGCTCCGTCTTATAGACTTCTACCTTCACGCTGCTGCCAGCCAAATCCTTTATCACATTGGGCACGGCATTCTTGTTCACCGCACTACGTATGCGCATGGTGTGCACCACATCAAGCAGCATGTCAACCATAGGCTCACTGGCCTCATATTCTCCATCCACCACCCACATCGTATCGCCTGACTCAGTGATGCTGCGCGTGAGCAACACCTCATGGTTGTTCTTGTCCACCATGTATATCTTGCTTACTGCATCAATATCCTCCACATGGAAGTCCTGCTTAAAAGTGGCACCTCGCGAACCGCTGCGCCATATCATAAGTGCCACAACGCCCACAACGAGCACCGCAAGTATTATTATCCAGTTTTTAGTTTTTCTGCTTAACGCCATAGTTAGTTTTTAGTTTTGCAACAGTTACTATTATCAGTTTTTATCAATTTTAGAATCTTCGCCTCCTCAGCACCACTATCACCACACCCACCAGCAGGATGAGTAGTGACGGTAGCACGATATTGAAGACCTGATAGAGCGTACGCTGTTCTTTCACCTTCATCACGTCGAGTTTTCGCATCTTGACATCGCGCGAACGTGAGGCTATAAAACCCTCGCCACCCGTCAGATAATCGACAGCATTAAGGATGAACGACTTATTAGCATATATGGTCTGTGTGTAGTGGTCGTAGCCTACCGGAAAGCCCGTACCCTCCTGACTGTTGTATCTGTTGCGGATGACGTCGCCATCGGACACCACAATCATCTTAGTCTCCTCGCCCTCACTACGGTAGCCCATAGCAGGCAACTCAGTGAACTGCGGCGTCAGCCGGCCACGATAGACAGAGCGGAACGCTCCTTCCAAAAGGACCGCCACAGGCACATTGCTACGACCAAAAAGACGCTGGTCAATATTGGCAACATCTACCTTTGCCTCGTTGAGGTCAACAAGCACTGGAGCGTTCTTCACACGCGAATATTCCGAGGTGGCAAGCAAGACGGTCTTGCTGATGTCGTTGTCTATAAGGTCTATACTACTGCAGAAATCACATTTTATCAAGTCAAGATTTCTGACAATGGGGTGCTGCGTGGCTGGTGCCACTTCAGGGAAATAGAACCACGGACAGAACTGTATCTGAGGCTTGTCGCCTACCATACCCACTGTCATGGGGATAGGGCGACAACGAATGTCCTGCACAAGGTCGGCATTGATGCGCACTCCATAGTTGAAAAGCATATCTTCGAGATTGAGCGGCAAGCGCGTGGAGAGCATCTGCCCCCTATGGGCGAGGCTGTCGAGGTCGGCATCCATATTGTCTATAAACCACAGCACCTTGCCTCCATACATCACATATTGGTCGAGGATATAAAGGTCGCGGTCGTCAAAAGCCTTGCGCGGCTTGGCAACGATGAGCAGGTCATATTTGTTGTAAAAACGATACTGCGTGCTGTCGCTTTTTCTGGGCTCGCGCGCCGTGAGGGCGTTGATATTGCCGTCGATGTTTACATACTCAAGGCTGTAACGTTCCTGCAGGGCCATCTGTATATCATACAGCACACCTCCTTCCAATTCGCCATGACCTGTAACGAAACCGATGGTTGGACTGATGCCGCGCGTAAGCTCTCGGATAGAGCTACTCAACACATATTCAAGGCTCTGGATAGAGTTATTAAGCAGTTCGTCTTCTGCCACATATTTCTGGTTTTGCAACAACTGTATGGATGTTTCGCGCCCTTTGTACATCACATCGGCAGCAGGCACAAGCACCTGCGTAGAGATACCTCCGGAGTTGCGCACCTGTATCTGCGTGGGTTGTATGCCCTTGCGCATCAGCTTGTCGTAGAAGGTGCGACGGTCCTCGTCGCTACTGAAATTGTTGGGGTCAACAAATTCGTAATCAACATAGCTGCTATAGGCACGAAATTGGTTGAGCATCTCCTTTGTCTCGTTCTGCAGACGCTTGAAGTCGGCAGGAAAATCACCCTCCAGATATACGCGGAAAAGTACCGGCTCGTCCAAGGTGCCGAGCAGCTGCTTGGTGGCATCCGACAGCGTGTAGCGGCGTTCGGCAGTGAGGTCGGCACGCACAAACAGATATTGCCCTATAATGTTAAGAAACACGACAATGAGCAAGCCAGCCACCAACTCAAGCCAATCGCTGCGTCGCTGGCTGCGCTTCTTGCGGTTACCTGTAGTCTTATTTAGTTTCAAGAGTTTCATTCTCATACATGTTATCTATTCTCACTTTTCTCTGTTCTTTTCTCACCATTCAGCACTACTTCTGCCATTTACGGCTCTGCAACACTATGCGCGTGAAGAGCACGAAGACAACCATCACGCTAAGATAATATATCACATCGCGCGAGTCAATAACGCCGCGACTAATGGATTCGAAATGGTGACGCATTCCCAACGACTTAACGAATAGGTCGGCACGTCCGCCGAATATCTCCATGTGATAGAGCGACTCAAATCCCAGATAGCCGAAAGCACAGAGAACCGCAGCGAGGATGAACGCCACAATCTGATTATTGGTCAACGCACTGGAGAACAAGCCTATGGCAACAAACGAGGCTCCCAGCAGCAACAAGCCTACATACGAACCCATGACGCTACCACTGTCTATATTGCCCACAGGATCGCCAAGGGCATAGACGCTAAAATAGGTCACCAACGTAGGTAGCAGCGAGATTAGCACAAGGGTCACTCCTGCCAGAAACTTTGCACATATCATCATCGTCTCACTCATCGGCTTGGTGAGCAGCAACTCCATCGTGCCATTCTTCTTCTCCTCGGCTATCATCCTCATCGTGATAGCAGGGATTAGGAAAAGGTATAGGAACGGGGCAATCAGGAAGAAACCGTTCATATCGGCATAGCCATAGTCGAGGATATTGAAGTCGGAGCGAAAGACCCACATCATCAGTCCCGACAGAACAAGAAAGACAACAATAGTAAGGTAGCCTATCAGTGAGGTGAAGAATGACGAGAGCTCTTTTTTATACAGTGTGAACATTTTAGTGTTTTTCTAAAGAAACGGTAAGAACGATGAGCGGTTGTTTATTTCGTCTTGGGCGCAGGCCTCTCGTAGCGCAGGTCCTCCGAACGCCCCTGATAGTCGCCATTGCACAGCTGGGCAAGAGTGTGGTAGAACAGTGTTGCAACACGTGCCACCATACGGCGGTCTATGTTCTCCGCCATATCGCTCGGCACATGGTTGTAGCGACGGCCATTTGTGGTGCAGAAGCTGAGCGACGGAATGCCTATGCGCGTAAAGTCTATCGCTTCGGCCTGCGGCATAGCCGACAAGTCGTGTTTGGCATAGCCCGTATAGATGCTGTCAGCATGCAGTGCGATGCCATGCAACAAGGGGAATCGTTTGGCCCCCATCAAGGCGATGCTGTCGCCACTACCCACCTTCTCTATGTTCAGGAATGCGTCAACCCATTCCAGCTTGGGGAAGTTGCGCAAGAAGACGTCGGCACCGGCATGATGATGCTCGCCGCCACCAAAAATGACGAACACAACGCTGCGTCCCATCCAATCTTTCACCTGCGAGAGCAGACGTGCCGTTTCCAGCAGGGCTGCCACACCCGTTGTGTTGTCGGCTCCGGGGAACAAGCAGGTCTGCCCCTGCATGCCCACATGGTCCATGCTGGCTCCTACCACAATAATCTCGCGGCGCAGACGCGGGTCGCTACTCTCCAAAATACCCACGACATTGCCTGTCTCGGCGGCGGGGTTGTATGTGGCATTGACATCGAGCGAGATACGCTTGTCGAGCAGGAACGAACAAGGACGGTGAAACAGCTCCATCATCGAAAGCACCGAGTCGAGCGTGATGCGTTCATCGGCAAGGATGGCATTGCCCGTCCATCGCGTAGCCTGCAAGATGGGGAAAGTAAGCATCTGGGGACCCTCGCCAACGTATGCGAAATTCTGTACCTCCGTAGCACGGCACCGGTCAGACATATTGATTGCCACCATAGCCACAGCACCATGCGACTGCGCCACACGCGCCTTGTCACGCAGCGTAGAGTAACGCTCGCTGACACTCTGCGGGAGGTGGTCCGGCACACCAGTCATCACCAGCACTATTTTCCCCCGAGCATCCACTTTCGCATATTCGTCATAGATGGCATTGTCAATACCATAGCCACAAAAAACAACAGGAGCATCGGCATATCCGCGTCCCGTCATGCTTGCACAGGCAAAGTCCTTGCCAAGCACATAATCCTTCTGTGCCTTGTCACTGGGGAAATAAGTGCTCATGCGCGCATTCTCCACAACATTACGCTCCACCGTGAAAAAATCGCTCTCCCAATCCTCATAATACGGCTTCACGCCATACGACTCAAGAACACCAACGGCATACTGCACCGCACGGTCGTAGCCATCAGTGCCAGCCATACGCCCCTCACAACGCGATGACGACAGATAGCGTATATGCTTCATTATCGTATCCACTGAAGCCTCCTGAGCCTTCATCACTCCGGCGAAGGACACGAGTAGCGATAACACTATAACTCTTATTGTTTTCATGCCTTATCTACTTCTTATCGGTTTTTATCATTGTGACAATAAACTATTTAGTAAGCACACCACACGCATACTAAAACGAACAAAGATACAAAAATAATTTAATATCAAAGGGCTGAGAACCGCAAGCACAGCCAAACTACTGTTTTTCAACCTTATTGACACATCCTCAACCTCATAGGTTTTTTTGTGTAACAACGTTTTATTTAGGTTCTCTATATTTTCATATCTTTGCAGTTTCTAAAAAAAGAAGTTAATGTACGATAATCGAGATAGTATTGATTTCGGTGCCAGCAACATACAGAAACTTTTTGCCAGCATTTTCTTCCCGACAGTTTTTGGGATGTTGTTCAGTATGGCATTCATTGTCACCGACGGCATCTTCGTGGGCCACGGAGTAGGCAGCCACGGCTTGGCAGCTGTCAACCTCATTGCCCCCATCATGATGCTCATCAACGGCATAGGCATGATGATAGGCGGTGGCGCCAGCGTGGTCGCCGCCATACACCTCTCTCGCGGCAACACTAAGGTGGCACGCATCAATATCTCGCAAGCTTATGCGGCAGGCCTCCTCGCTGCCGTCCTCGTGAGCATGGCATGCTACATCTTCCCCAACACCATCCTACACCTCCTCGGCGCACGAGGCGACCTCTACGACATCACACGCGAATACTACCTGTGGTTCATGCCCTCCTGCATCTTCTCCATGGTAGGCAACATAGGCATGTTCACCATCCGCCTCGACGGCTCACCACGCTATGCCATGATGATAAACATCGTCATCTCGCTGGTCAACGGCATCCTCGACTATGTATTCATCTTCCCCTGCCAATGGGGGCTTCGCGGCGCTGCTCTTGCCACCGACATTGGCGGCATTGCCGGCATGGCTATGGTAATATACTATATGGCACGCCGCACGCGTGTGCTGAGCCTCTACCCCATCAAGACCACCGCCACCAGCCTGCGCCTCATGTCTCGCAACATTGGCTATATGTGCCGCATGGGGCTCCCCAGCCTCGTAGCTGAGATTGCCATCTCCGTGATGATGCTCACCGGCAATCTGGTTTTCCAGCACTACCTCGGCAACGACGGCGTGGCGGCCTACAGCGTCATCTGCTATCTCTTTCCTCTGGTTTATATGCTTTACTTCGCCGTCTCTCAGTCGGCACAGCCCATCATCAGCTTCAGCCACGGCACTGGCAACAAAGTACGTTCGCGCGACACTTTCAGATTCTCCCTCTTCGTCAGTCTTCTCTGCGGCATCCTCATCATGTCGTGCTTCATTTTCTTTGCCGATACCATTGTCGCCATATTCCTCGACAACAAGGCAGAGGCCTACGCACTGGCAAGCAACGGACTGCCGCTCTACGCCAGCGGCTTTCTCTTCCTTGCCGTCAACGTATGCTATGTAGGCTACTGCCAGAGCATTGAGCGTTCCACCCTCGCAGTAATCATCACCTCCCTGCGTGGCATATTCCTGATGATTGCCAGTTTCTTGCTGCTGCCATCTATCATAGGCATTCGCGGACTATGGTTGGCAATACCCGTTGCCGAAGGCCTTACGGCACTATTCATCATCATCTATCAACTATTCGTTGTAAGTCGCAAAAAAACTCAGGAACAGTAGTCCACCGCGCAGCATCTCTCCTCTTAGGCTAAATACAAGGGAGCGGAAATCTGACACTATTGTTCTTTACTAAATGTTGTGGGGTGAAATACAAATAATGTCGTTATCCGAGATACAAAAGGCAGCGGAAAAATAGAGAAATAATATATCATGGATAAATTAGTCATCCGTATTGTAATTATACTTGTAGCGTTTTACTTGATAATATGCTATATCATGGCTATTGTATTTCCTATAAACTTATGGAGACAAGATTATTATCTACTCTTTGAAATGTGTGTTTGCCTATGTATTTCAAAGCAGGGTGTCTATCATTGCAAATACATAAAATACACAGCGTATGCAATCCTTATGTCAGACTCGTTTATATGTTTAACTACCCATGTTCAAATAGTCGATATGTATTCAGCAGCACTTATTTCAAGTCTTATCATCATAATCGGATTGCTAATAACGGTGACAAAGGCGATACGGCATTATAGAAAGGTCTTATCCGTAAGGAAGAAGAACATCGACAAAGGGGCGTGAGTACTATTAGACTTTGACTCTCCGAAATCAAAATTCTTGTTATATTTGCACTACTTTGTCGCACTTGGTAGTTGAAGCTACGTAGTTAGATTTTTTCAAAAAAAGTGACAAAGGCAGTGGAAAAATAGAGAAAAAAATATATCATGGATAAATTAGTCATCCGTATTGCAATTATACTCGTAGCATTATATTTGATAATATGTTATGTCGTAGCTATTTTGTTTCCCATAAACTTATGGAGACAAGACTATTACCTGCTTTTTGAGTTATGCGTTTGCCTATGTATTTCAAAACAAGGTGTCTATCACTGCAAATACCTAAAATACACAGCGTATGCAATCCTTATATCAGACTCTCTCGTATGCCTCGTAAATCATACGGGTTTTATAGATGATTACTACATTTCAAGTTCGGCTCTTCTTATTATGATAATCGGATTGCTAATAACGGTGACAAAGGCGATACGGCATTATAGAAAGGTCTTATCCGTAAGGAAGAAGAACATCGACAAAGGGGCGTGAGTACTATTAGACCTTGACTCTCCGAAATCAAAATTCTTGTTATATTTGCACTACTTTGTCGCACTTGGTAGTTGAAACTACCATTCAAGTCCTTCTGAGATAATAATAATTGAAAACTATTGTTTTATAATAGATGAACAAAACTGACGACAACATTGAGCGCCATCCGCTACAACCCTTTATGCCCCCCAATGCACGCTTGCTGATGCTGGGCAGCTTCCCACCGCCGCGCTATCGCTGGAGCATGGATTTCTTCTACCCCAACCGCAACAACCAGATGTGGGAGATGATGGGGCTCATTTTCTACCACGATGCGCAACGCCTTATCGACAGCAGCCACCGCACCTTCCGCGAGGACGACATACGGCAGATGCTCATCGAACGCGGCATAGCCATCTTCGACAGCGCCACCGCCGTCCGTCGCCAGAAACATAATGCCTCCGACATGCTGCTTGATGTTGTGGAGCCCACCGACATCCCCGAACTGCTATCCCACCTACCACTCTGCCACGACATAGCATGCACAGGGCAGAAATCCGCCACTATCATCTGCGACACCTACCACCAACATATTCCGCCACTGGGCGAACACATCACATTCACCATCGAGGGTCGCACCATACGCCTACACCGCGTCCCCTCTACATCGCGCGCCTACCCGATGCCTCTCGAAGAGAAAGCCACCTACTACCGCCAGATGCTATCATTATCCGGAATACTTTCAGAATAGTCCCCTTTGTAAGAGCCGTCTTACTGATTGTCGGTCAATTCTCTGCCGCCATAAGGTATCGGTCATCGCTATGAGCTCCTATTAGGATGCCTGCAAACGACTCAACGATGTGCGTTTTGTCCATTTCTGCCATCTCCTGTGGCAAACAGCCCAAAGCCTTATATTCGTCTAACACTACGAAACCATTATAGTGATTATCAATACAAAGACGCACAGCCTGCTGATGCATATGCGCATATTCGGAGAAGAAGAGCAGCGGATAACGAGCAGACGTGTCACTTCGCTGCCACCCTGCCTCTACCGATAGGCTGTTCCATACATGCCAGATGTCACTGCTTGCATTCATAAACTGCTCAACCGTATAGCCTCTATCACGCAACACCGTGCCAGTAAAGACATTGCACATATCATTAGAATGAGAAATGACAAAATCCCAATAGTTGAAGATGCGTTTCTTCTTCTTTTTCGCACCCCTAAGAGCCATCAAACCATCAATAGCAGAATAATAGGGATTGTTTTTTGTCAGGTATGCCGCAAGACTGTCACATATATACTTCCCTACCTGTTCATAATTCTCAACAAGATATATCATCCATTGCTCATCAACATCTATCATCATTTCGCCTTCCTCCTGCCTGATTGAATAGGGGCAGCCGTTGAGATAAAGCTGAGAAGCGCGAACAACGTTGCTGTAATCGCTGCAATCAAACCACGGGCTAAGGAACCTGTACGGCACATTTAAGGACAAAAAGCGCAACAACTGCTGGACACCCTTATCGTTGACATGCTCGTGCAACCATCCGCGCAATGCCTCGTCATCTATAGATGCTGGTAAATGATAGACACGCTTTAGTGTCTCTACCGCCGAGGGCAGCGAGTCCACACGTCCAAAGGATAGCTTATGGATACCTGTCAAATTCCATGCCTCAACGACCATGTCCACCATCATGTCCCACACCCTGACACGCTTACGCCTCTTATCAACGACCTCTTCAAGCAATGCCAAAAACCAAAAAAACTTGTAGGTTGTTGCCGTATTGTCAAAGACATGAGCCAAACGCTCATCATACCGCATATTTGTGTACCCTATCATCTATCACTTTGATTTTTCGTCATTCCTCATGCCTTTGTTGCCTGCCATTATTGCAAAAGATACATCACCTCTCCAACTGTTGGAGGCTGACCAGCTCGGCATAACGGCCGGCGGCGGCTATCAACTGGGCGTGGGTGCCACGCTCCACTATACGGCCTTTCTCAAGCACCACGATTTCGTCAGCATTCATTATCGTTGACAGACGGTGAGCTATGATGAGCGAGGTGCGCCCCTTGCATGCTTTGTCAAGTGCCTGCTGCACTTGCCGCTCAGTGTCGGTGTCGAGGGCACTGGTGGCCTCGTCAAGCACCAGTATGTCGGGGTCCTTAAGTACGGCGCGTGCTATGCTAAGACGCTGCCGCTGGCCGCCCGATAACAGCTGGCCGCCGTCACCGATATTAGTAGCATAGCCTTCAGCCATCTGCATGATGAAATCGTGCGCATTGGCAGTACGTGCCGCCGCCTCCACCTCCTCGTCGGTAGCATCGGGGCGACAGAAGGCTATGTTTGCCCTCACACTGTCGTTGAACAATATGGTCTCCTGCGACACAAAACCTATCCGCTTGCGCAGCGATGCCACATTGTAGGTCTTGATGGAATGTCCGTCTATGAGCAGCTGCCCTGCACTGATGTCGTAGAAGCGCGCCAGGAGGTCTGCTATGGTCGATTTGCCGCTGCCGCTACTCCCCACAAGTGCCACGCTACGTCCTTTGGGGATGGTGAGGCAGATGTCGTGCAACACCTCTACGCCTTCTTTATAGTGGAAGCACACATTGCGGAACTCTATAGATTGCTGCAACCCTTTGAAAGGCTCGCTTCCCGGGTGAAGCACCACGCTGCCTTCATCCTCATCAAGGAACTCTTGCAACCGTGCAGCGCAGGGGCGACCTTTCTTCAGCTGCGAGATGGATGTGGCGATATTCTTTATCGGCTCTATCATCAGCACAAACAGCATGATGTACGAGATGAAAAGTTCTGGGGTGAGGTCGCCTGTAGCGTTGAATATCAGATAGCATCCGAAGACGAGGATGCAGATGACAATGATACTGCTCAGGAACTCGCTCAACGGCGACGCCAAGATAACACGGCTATACACACGGTTGCGCATACGCGTCAGCTCGCGGCTGCCCGCGCGGAAACGCTGGTTGGAGAACTCTATCGCCGTATAGGCCTTAATGACCTTGAGCCCCATAATGGTTTCTTCATATAGCGACATGAGGTAGGCGTTCTTCTGCTGCACCGCCGCCGACTGCCGTTTCAGTCTGCGGCCGATGCCGGCAATGATGAACACGATGATGGGCAACATACAGAGCACGAAGAGCGTCAGCTTCAAGCTGATATAGACCAGCATCGTAATATACAGCAGCGAGCTGATGACCGCCGAGAGTAGCAGTTTGAGGGAGCCCAACACGTTCTCGTCATATTCTGAAATGTCGCTGCTGAAGCGCGAGAGGATATCGCCTTTGCGATGGGTGCCGTAATAGGAGAGCGGCAGCTGCATAGCCTTGGCAAAGAGGTCGTTGCGAAGGTCGCGCACCACCTTGATACGCACGATGCCTATCTGTGTCGAGGCCACATAGGCAAGGACGCTACGCAGCGCATAGACCACGAAGATGATGACGGCAAAGATGACGATGGCACGCATCTGCCCGAAGGTGATGAGCCACGCGTAGAGTTCGTTGAGCCCCTGCGACAGCAGATTGCCCTCCGCAGCAGGTAGCGCCACGCCCGACTCGTCGCCGAAGAGCAGACGCAGAAAGTCAGACACCGACAAGGCAGTGCACATCACCGCAACAACCGATAGCACCGTCGTCACGACAAAGAAGAGCGACCGCCAGAGGTGTCTGGATATGTAGCGCAGAGTCAGCACGAGCGAGAAGGGCGGGGGGATGAGTGTTATAGAGACTATTAAGCTTACTGACAGCTATAGCCACATCACAATTCGTAATATCCGACGTAGTTGTGCGGCGTGATTTGCTTGATGCGACCCTTCACCTCGTCAGCCACATCGAGGCCATCGACGAAGGCGGCGATAGTCTGTGCGGTAACCTTCTCGTTGGTGCGTGTGAGAGCCTTCAATGCCTCGTAGGGGTTGGGGTAGCCAATGCTGCGCAGGATGGTCTGTATGGCTTCTGCCACGACGGCCCAGTTGTTCTCAAGGTCGTCGGCAAGCGCCTGCTCATTGAGTAGCAGTTTGCCCATGCCCTTCTCGAGCGAGGCGAGGGCTATGATAGTGTGAGCAATAGGCACACCGATGTTGCGGCTCACCGTGGAGTCTGTCAAGTCTCGCTGCATACGTGATATAGGCAGTTTGTGGCTCAGATGTTCAAAGATGGCGTTGGCAAGGCCGAGGTTGCCTTCGGCATTCTCAAAATCTATGGGGTTGACTTTGTGCGGCATTGCCGAGCTGCCCACCTCGCCGGCTTTGATTTTCTGCTTGAAGTAGTTCATCGAGATATATGTCCATATATCGCGGCAGAGGTCTATCAGTATGACGCCAATGCGCTTGCAGGCGTCAAAGTAGGCAGCCATATTGTCGTAGTTCTCTATCTGCGTGGTGAACTGCTGACGCTCCAACCCGAGGTGGTTAGCCACAAAGTCGTTGGCGAAAGCACGCCAGTCGTGCTGCGGGTAGGCTACGCGATGAGCATTGAGATTGCCCGTAGCGCCGCCAAATTTGGCAGAGAACGTCATCTGACGCAGCTGCTCCATCTGCCTACGCAGGCGGTAGGCGAACACCTCAAATTCCTTGCCCAACGTGGTGGGCGACGCCGGCTGTCCGTGGGTATGAGCCAACATGGGGATGCCCTGCCATTCGCGTGCACGTGCTTCTACGATGCCGAGTATCTTCTCGTAATAAGGCATAAGGACCTGCTCGTGACATTCCTTCATCGACAGTGGCACAGATGTATTGTTTATATCCTGCGAGGTGAGTCCGAAATGGATAAATTCCTTGTAGTCGGCAAGTCCTAAAGCATCAAAATGGCGTTTGAGGAAGTATTCCACAGCCTTCACATCGTGGTTAGTAGTTTTCTCAATCTCCTTGATTTCCTCGGCATCGGCATCAGTGAACGAGCGGTAGATGTCGCGCAGACGCTCCTGCATCGTGGGCTCTTTCACCTCTGCTGAGAAGGCGAGTTCGTTGTTCAGCGCTATAAAATACTCTATCTCCACGCGCACACGGTAGCGAATCAGCGCACCCTCGGAGAAATAGCCGGCCAAGGCTTCTACCTTGCCGCGATAGCGTCCATCAATGGGCGATATTGCATTGAGACTGTTCATATTTTGTTTCTATGTTTTATTTCCAGTTCTTTGTTCATGAATTTATATTTGCCGAGGATTTTCTGCACGGTGCGGTTATGTGTGGCAGCGCGCAATGCGTCGGCATACATGTAGTTGTGGAGGTCTGTGGCGAGGAAATCCACCCATCCGTTCTCTATCATCTTCACAGCACGGCTCTGTGCCTCGTGGCCGTAAAAGCCCGCCAGCGACAAGATGTTGCATTGGAAGAGGACACCCTGATTTTTCAAGGTCTCAAAGCGCGTCGGAGTCGAACTGAGATAAAGATAACGCTCCGGATGGGCAAGTATCACCTGCTGGTCTTTCATCAGAAGATTCTCTATAACCTGCTCGAACCCCATGCGCAGCTGATGCAAAGAGAGCTCCACAAGCAGGTAGTTATCGGCACCTACAGTGAGGAAGTGTGGGTTTTCCATCCGTGGTGCAAAGCCATCGTCTATCTGGTATTCGCCTCCTATGCCCAACATCTCCATCTCTACCCCATTCTCGACAAGTGTCTTTTTTATCTCGTTAAAACGTTGAACAATATCGTCTTCTCTATTGGGATAACGAGGAAAACTGAAATGGGGCGTAATATACATCTTGCGAAAACCACATTCCCACATGGTGCGTATGCACCCTACCGTCATCTCAGCACTCTCCGACCCATCGTCAACCATAGGTATCATGTGGTTGTGCAAGTCGATGCCAAGCGTCTCAAAGATAGGTTCCGGTTTCTGGTTCCGTTTTAGAAATTCAAACATCTTTCAGTCTATTATTAGCATTATTTATTTTTACATTTATTTTATTATCCTTCCATCTTATCATCTATCATCTTAAAATCTCATTCTTATCTTAAAATCTTCCAATCTTAATATCTTATCATCTCTCATCTTAATCTTATAATCTTAATATCTCCACAATCTTATCATCTTAATCTCTTAAAATCCCCCACTCTCATCATCTTAATATCTTATCATCTTAAAATCTCATTCTTATCTTAAAATCCTCCAATCTTAATATCTTATCATCTCTCATCTTAATCTTATAATCTTAATATCCCCACAATCTTATCATCCTACTCTCATCCTATCCTGACAATATTTGCACCCAAGCGACGCAAACGCTCGTCGATGTGCTGGTAGCCGCGGTCTATCTGCTCTATATTGTCTATGCGGCTCTTGCCATCGGCACTGAGAGCAGCAATCAGTAGTGCCACACCGGCGCGGATGTCGGGCGACACCATGTTGAGACCACGCAGACGGTGGGCATGGTCAAGTCCTATAACCGTAGCGCGGTGCGGGTCGCAGAGTATTATCTGTGCACCCATATCTATGAGCTTGTCCACAAAAAACAGGCGACTCTCAAACATCTTCTGATGGATGAGCACGCTGCCCCGTGCCTGTGTCGCCACCACGAGGGCTATGCTTATCAGGTCCGGCGTGAAGCCGGGCCACGGCGCATCGGCTATGGTCATGATGGAACCATCCATGAAACGCTCTATCTCATAATGCTCCAAAGCAGGCACATACAGGTCGTCGCCTTTCTGCCATACCTCTACGCCCAGACGGCGGAACACCTGCGGTATGAGTCCCAGATGCTCCACATGGGCATTCTTGATAATCAGGTCGCCCTGCGTCATAGCGGCCATGCCGATAAAGCTACCCACCTCTATCATGTCCGGCAGCAGGCGGTGTGTGCAACCATGCAGTTCCTCCACGCCCTCTATGGTGAGTAGGTTGGACCCTATGCCGCTAATCTTGGCACCCATTGAGTTGAGCATCTTGCACAGCTGATAGACGTATGGCTCGCAGGCTGCATTCATGATAGTCGTGGTGCCATGTGCCAGCACCGCAGCCATGATGATGTTGGCGGTGCCCGTCACGCTGGCCTCGTCCAGCAACATATAGCATCCGTCGAGGCGTGAGGCCTTCACCTCATAGCCCGTCATGCGCACCGCACCACGCCCGCGACGCCCATAGTCCTTAAACTCCACCGTGGCTCCCAGCTTCTCCATGCCGAAGAAATGCGTGTCAAGGCGGCGACGGCCTATCTTGTCGCCCCCCGGTTGCGGCACCATGGCACGCCCGAAGCGCGACAACAACGGACCGACGAGCAGGATGCTGCCACGCAACTCAGAGGCTTGCTTGGCAAAAGCCATCGTGTTCAGCTGGTCAAGATTTATCTGGTCTGTCTGAAACTCGTAGGTATGACTCCACTGGTCGTCGGTAGGCACCTCCGAATAGAGTTCTCGCACGCGCACCCCAAGCAGCATCAGCAAGTCTATCAGCTTGTTGACATCGCGTATATCTGGCACGTTCTCTATCACCACCTTCTCGCTCGTGAGCAGCACGGCGCAAAGCACCTGCAATGCCTCGTTCTTGGCTCCCTGCGGCATTATCTCGCCTTTCAGCGGATAACCTCCCGTTATCTCAAATGACGCCATCTCATCTGTAGTGTTTTGTGATTAGAGTATATGTTTTTTTGTCTGGTGCTGTGATCTGCCTTTCTTCGTTGCCTGCCGCGACACACTACTTATTCTTCTTCTTTTTCTTCTTGCGGCGGTCCATCATGTCCTGCGGCTGAGCGCCAGTGATGGCAGGCAGCACTATCTCGCGTTCGTCACCCATCACCACACGTCCCAGGCTCATGCGTTCTATCTGGTCCTTTATCACCTTGTCGTCTATGCTGTCGTTGTTCCACGCCATATATTTGCGTTTCATGTCCTGCGCCACCTCGTCGGTGAGGGCTTCGCGCTCCTCCCCTTCGGGATATTCAGCTATCTTCATCAGCATCTTCTCGGTGTAGCGTCCATAGTGGCGATAGCGTATGTTGCTGTTGCTATAGGTCATCTGTCTGGGGTCGAACTGCACCGACTCGTTATGCTGCACCTCGAAAGGGGTATCGACATCAAGGTCGCCACCAGCAAGGATAAAGAGGTGGTCCCAGAGCTTCTGCCGGTAGTCGGCTTGGTCTCGCACATGGGGATTTACCTGCGCCATGACGTTCACTATGGCCTCCGCCACCTGTGTGCGCTTCGTGCGGTCCTCTATCGTTTTGGCATACTGCACAAGCTTATACACGTTGCGCCCGTAGTCCATGATTACTATTTTGTCTCGCTGTGTGTTATATTCCATTAGTGGGTAAGTTTTTTTCAGATGTTAGGTAGTTTAGTTTTTTTATGCTATTGAGGTAACGTCAGTTTACCAAAAGCCACAATAGGGTGCATCATACCACATCAGGTGCGAGCCATATCCGCCCCACGAGTAGGGATACGGGTAAAGCGGCATACGCTCGCTGCGCAAGTACTGCACATAGAGCGACAGATAGTTGTCGTTGCCAAAGCGGTAACGCATAGCAGCCGAAGCACCGAAAGCATAGCCGTCGCGCCCATCGGGACTGAGGAAAGGCATCATGTTGCCCTGCATATACATCACCGATGCCGCCACCGTCAGTCTGTCGTTAACCTTATAGGTGCCCTCGGCGTGCATTGCGGCAGTGGCACGCGCACTGCGCGGCACGAGACTGCGCTCAGGACCTCCATGCAGGCGAACGGCGCGGTCGCCGAAGCCTCGCATCACACCGAAGCCTCCACCCAGCGTAAGCTTGTCGTTGACACGATACGAGAGGTCGGCACCTATGGTGGTGAAACCACCGTCTATGCCCCATCCGTTGCCGAACCCGGCACCGATGCCCACGGTCCCATGCAGGCGTGGCTCATCTTCGTAATACATGCTGTCAGCCGCTTCCGCCTCATGGCGCAGGCTGTCGCTGACATCAGCAGCCTCCCCGGGCGCAAAAGTGACACGCCGCAGATGTTGCGCCATCGTGACCTGCACTCCAATGAAAAGGCACATCACCGCAAAGCATACTATCTTATGTTCCATTCTCATAGCTATCTTATTTTCCTCGTTGCGGGCATGATTCTACAATACCCATTTCTGCGTACGAAACAAAACATGACACACGCAAAAAAAACATACAAAAGTACATTTTTTTACTCTATTATAAAAATAAATTAAGCCGCACCACACGCAAACAGCGAAAAGAGCAACGAAAATCATATAAAATCACCTATCCCTGACACCACTGGACAAAAGACAAAGCTATCGGTATCACCCACCCATCTACAAGACAAGGAAGTATCTCTGTTAGTCCATTCAACAAAAAAGCAGTTCCCCTTACCAATGGAAGAAAGGGGAACTGCCTTAATCTGTATTTAGGTCCGAACTATATGATACTCTGACTCTACTTCCACCTAAACGTTTGAACCACCAAAAGCATTAGGTTGGCATTCCGCCAATCCAAGCATAAAGATTATTAGGTTAGACCCATTTCAAAAAGCAGGGATGTACACACTGGAATACACCCACAAATGGAACATGGTTATATTCCATCTTATTTTTACATTGAGACAAACTAACTAATATTTAGATAAAAAAAAGAATAGTCCTATTATCATGAGAATGACGACACCGATGAGGTAGCCCTTGATTTCCTCCCATGCTCCAACTGCCGCATTGTGACCATCCTTGCGTAAGTTTTTTACAAATTCTTCAACAAGGTCTTTTGCTGTCTTTCGAGCGGCTTGCATATCATTATATACTTCATCGTCAGATACTGTGTATTCATAATTATCGTACTCATAACAAGAAGTATCTTTTTCACTAATATGCGAAGATGTATAGGATGCTTTGTATTTCTTATATTCGGCATCGTAACGAACACGTTTCTGGATATTTTTTAGAATTAGATAAGCCTCGTTTATGTCTTGCATCTGCATTGTAGTATCCCGACCTTGATTGTGGTCGGGATGCCATAGTTGCGAGGCCTTGCGGTATGCAGAGCGAATTTCATCAAATGTAGCATCTGATGAAATATTTAGAATAGCATAATAGTCCTTGAATTCCATTCTTTATTTTTGCAGAATACCTTTATCGCTATCGTTTTTCTCCTCCTTGTCGTTATCATCACTTTTCCATATAGCACGTACAGCACCTATTACTGCTGCAAAAAGGATTAAACCAATAATGCCTGGGGTATGTCGTCCAGCATCACTGCTTATCCCTGCGACAATGGCAAATAATGCGATAAAAATCACAACAACAACAATTGTGATTAACAGTTTTGATAATTTACTCATAGTTTTTTTTATTTTGAATGATTCTACCATTTTATCAACAACATTGTTATATTTTTCTAACATATCTTTTATATTTCCGAAAATTAGTTAAAAACATTATCGTCTACGATAAGTTGTTGTTGTGTTCCCCCAATAATCGGTAGTTGTTGTTGATGTGCCTGTCGTTTGTCCATACTGATTTTTATGGGTTGTCGTTGTATTGCCCCAATAATCGGTTGAGCTCGTTGAAGTACCAGTTGTCTGACCATACTGGTTTTTGTGAGTCGTATTCGTGTTGCCCCAGTAATCGGTTGAGCTCGTTGAAGTACCAGTTGTCTGACCATACTGGTTTTTGTGAGTCGTATTCGTGTTGCCCCAATAATCAGTAGTTGACGTTGATGTACCTGTCGTTTGTCCATACTGATTGCGGTAGGTGGTATTTGTATTTCCCCACGGGTCAGTAGAAGTTGTTGCCGTTCCAATTGTTTGTCCGTATTGATTTTTAAAGGTAGTGGTTGTGCTATTGTATTGTGCAAACAATGTGGTAGCAACAGATAGTAAGGCGAAAATTGTGATAATGCTTTTCATGCTTTTAAATATTTGAAAGTTGATATTATGGATTTATCTCGGTTTACGAAGGTTACACTTGAATTGCTTGAATACAATTATTTTTTTTGTCATAAATTTTGTTGCAAAAGTACAACCTTGTTGTGCAACCTTCTTGCACTTATTCTTCACTTTGAGTTTTTTTTTCAATCACTCATTTTTTTCTTTTCCCCTCGAGTTCACAACAGGGTGATAAGTAAGACATTACGAAAAAGCATAGAACTCGTGTTGTCAGCCCTACAATCTTTAGGCATCGCCAGAAGCCTCACCAAAATAGAAGCTGATAGAACCTTATCCTATGCTTTACCTTATGCTGTGGCACGAAGCCATAACATTGACAAAGTAAAAAGGCATTAGTATCAGAGTCCTTTGGTTAAAATTTTGGCGATTCTAAAGATTGGACTATACAAATGCTTTCATCGCATCTTTCGACTTACTCGCGTCGAAACCATTTGCAAAGATAAACTTTTTTCCGTTAGTAACGCAAAAAAGATGTAAGCCGAACAGCCTCCTTTTACGCCACTAAACAAGAATAAGATGATTTTGTTTACTCGATTAAATAAAAGAAATGATTTTGTTGATAGCCGAATAAATAATGCGTATATTTGCACCATCTTTCTTGCGTGAAAATACGATAAAACGTAACAACAATGCAACATAATAAAGGACAATGGACAAACAGATACTAAAGCAGATACTTCGTGAAAACCAAATAGAGGTGGAACGCTATGTAGTGAATGATAGAGCGGTACAACTTGATGGATTTCCTTGTCGTGTACTTGTTGGCGTGCGGCGCGCAGGCAAAGGAGAGTAACTGCAAGTATTATTTCATCGACAACGGCATTTTGGGGCTTTTCCTTATCAACAAAGACACCATGTTGCTGGAAAACCTTGTAGCACTACAGCTCTTCCGCATATACGGACATGACACCAATAATGACCGCGTATTCTTCTACAACGACAAATACGAAATAGATTTCTATATTCCAGACGACGAATTAGCCATTCAGGTGTGTTATACCTTGCACGACGAATCAACACGCAAAAGAAAAGTAGAAGCCCTACAGAGACTGCCACAGCATCTACCATGCTGCAAACGACTGGTTCTCACACTCGATGAAGAAGGCTCAATCACCGACCAGCATGGCACCATCAATATTCGGCCCGTTTGGCGATGGCTACTTAAAGATTTATCTCTCAAAAATTAACATTTTTACATAAATCATTTTTAAACGACAGCTATAACCATCATTGTTTCAAAAAATATGACAAAACAACCACAAATAGAAATCCCTGAGTCGGTGCGCCACATGCTGATAGAGAACGCCGACCGCTACGAGACGGGCGACTTCATCAACGGCGACCCGTCGTGGTTCATGCATCAGGTGCGAGGCGACGCCAACCGCGAGGCCATGGCCTTCGTTGCCTCATGCCTCAGCTACGGCAGCCGCCAGCAGTTCATGCCAAAGATAGACCATCTGCGCCAATGCTGCGACGGCGAGATGCACCGCTGGATAGCCAATGGCGATTTCGCCGCCGTCCTGCCCGAGGGATGCACCGACTGCCTCTACCGCCTATACACGGTTGACATGTTCCACCATTTCCTTCGTGCCTACCAGCATCTCATGCAGCAGTACGGCACTCTGGGCGACTTTGTCCGCCGAAATGCTGCCACAGGCTTCGATGCCGTAGCGGCTATATGCAACTACTTCGCCACGCAGGGCGTGAGCGTCATAGTACCCAAGGACTGCACATCGGCATGCAAACGTGTCTGCATGTTCCTCCGCTGGATGGTGCGCGACGGCTCGCCTGTGGACCTCGGTCTCTGGGCTGACGCCATAGACCGCCGCACACTCATCATGCCCCTCGACACCCACGTGCTGCAACAAGGCCAACATCTCGGACTCCTCGCCAGCCGCACAGCATCTATGGCTACCGCACAACGGCTCACCGAAGCCCTCGCCACCGTGTTCCCCGACGACCCCCTGCGAGGCGACTTCGCACTCTTCGGCTACGGCGTAGAACACGATTAGCTCATTGTTCAAATAGATATTAAACAGCTTTTAATCACCATTCAAAATATAAGTAATATGAAAAAGATATTTCTATCAGTCGCACTGACAGCCTGCTGCCTCTTGGCTATGGCACAACACCGCGCCGACCAGCAGCATCTTAGCGACTCCAATTCATTCAGCATGATACTGTTGGGCGACCCGCAGGGCTATACTAAATACGACATCAACCAGCCGCTCTTCGAGCTTTGCACGGCATGGATAGCCGACAACATAGACAACCTGCGCATCAAGACGGTGCTCTGCACTGGCGACATCGTGGAGCAGAACGACAACAACGCCCTCAACCGCCGCATGCTCAACCAGACCAGCCGTCAGATGTACGAGTCCGGCTCGCACTCCTTCGCTCGTCTCGACAACCTCGTGCCTTACATCATCTCGCCAGGCAACCACGAGTACGGCTACCGCCGCGCGGAGAACGGCAGCACGCACTTCAACGAGTACTTCACCGCCGAACGCAACAACAAGTTGCGCGACTGCCTCGTGGCTGAGTTCCCCAACCGGCAGGGCTTCGCCTCGCTTGAGAACTCCGCCTACCTCTTCAACGATGAGCATTGGGGACGTCTGCTGATTATCACCACAGAGTTCGCCCCACGCGATGAGGTGCTGCTGTGGGCCAAAGGACTCTGCGAGAGCAAGACCTACGCCGACTGCCGCGTCATCTTCATGACGCACTCCTTCCTACGCGAGCGCACGGCGGAACGCATCGTCACAGAGGGCTACACGATTCCCAACCCCAACTGGGGACAGGCCATCTGGGACAAACTCGTCAGCCAGACCGCCAACATAGACCTCGTCATCTGCGGGCATACAGGACACCCTGGCGACTTTGAGGATGCCGTAGCCTACCGCAACGACAAGAACAATGCCGGCCGAACAGTGCATCAGATGATGTTCAACGTGCAGATTCTCGGCGGCGGATGGGAAGGCAATGGCGGCGACGGATGGCTGCGCATCCTCGAGTTCATGCCCGACGGACGCACTATCAAGGTGCGCACCTATTCGCCCCTCTTCGGCATTTCGCCCTCCACCAAACATCTCGCTCACCGCACCGGCAAATGCGACCAGTTCGACATGGTGCTGGACGAGAAGAGATAAGCCACACATCATACCCATCGACAAACTTATGGCCTGCAACACAAACATCGTACAGTACATCACAGACCAGTGCTCTGCCGCCGGAGACATCAGCACGCGCAAGATGTTCGGCGACTACGGCCTCTACTGCAACAGTCTGATAGTAGGGCTCATCTGCGACAATCGTCTCTACCTCAAGCCCACCGATGCCGCTCGCCCACTGCTACGCTCTGTCGATATGCGACCTCCTTACGAGGGCGCAAAAGAGTACCTCTACATTGACGACATAGACGACCACGACTACCTCGCCAAACTCGTCGCCACCACCTATCATGCCCTGTCGGCGGCAAAGAAGAAATAGCAGACAAAGGCATTCGATACGAGAAAAAAAACTTTTTTGATTCTACATTCTGAAAAAATTGTACTTTCGCATATATTTTTTACCATTAGCGTTAAAAGAAGATTTTTTTTACTGATGAAAATACAAGCCATCGAAGACAATAACATGGTGACTATCGCACACCTCGAATCCACCTTAGGTGTAGGACACACCACCATCAAGAAGATATTGCGAGAGATGCAAAACGAACAGTATGTTCGCCGTGTGGGTCCCGACAAGGGCGGACATTGGGAGGTTTTGTAGAGACAAAAACAACCAAGCGTATAGTATTTCGCTCCCATTATTATAAAAAAACATGATTATGAAGAATACTCTTTTCTCACTGACTATCGTTGCGTTGTGTGGCCTCGCGCTGTGCTGCAACCGGAAGCCTCTGGCAGATACGCCCGTCACTCAGGAGGAGATGCAGCAAGTGTATGAAGCCGTCAAGACACCATACAAGTATGGCCTCGTCATTGCGCCACAGGACGGCGACCACATGATGGACAGTCCCACCGTCTTCCGCCACGACGGACGATGGTATATGACCTACATTGTCTTCGACGGACAGGGTTATACGACCCGTATCGCCACGAGCGACGACTTGCTGCACTGGCAACAGCAGGAAGTACAAATACTGGGTGGTGGCGACCTCGAATGGGACATCAGCCAGCAAGCAGGCTATGCGGCACTGGTGGATATCGAGTGGGGGGGCAGCTACGCTTTGGAGTCATACAACGGATGCGTCTGGATGACCTATCTCGGCGGACATTTCACAGGCTACGAAACCAAGCCACTGCACATAGGCATGGCGTACACCTCGCCCGATTCGCTTATAGCACCATGGAGCAAGACGGGCAGCCCCGTGCTATCGCCCCTTGACAGCACAGCACAATGGTTCGAGAAGGAGACACAGTATAAGTCGGCAGTGTTTCGCGATACGGAGCGTCACTTCGGCCACGATTTCGTGATGTTCTACAACGCCTTCG
The DNA here is from genome assembly GCA_017451385.1 of Bacteroidales bacterium. Taxonomy (GTDB): domain Bacteria; phylum Bacteroidota; class Bacteroidia; order Bacteroidales; family P3; genus Colimorpha. Next base: position 55,477 of record JAFSPS010000042.1, on the reverse strand, counting down.
GCACCAACCCCTCCAACGGCATCGGCGCAGAGCGCATAGGCATAGCCTACAGCGACGACATGCTGCACTGGACACGCTACGGGGGCAACCCCGTCGTGGCTCACGAGGAGGAAGGCACCATTTCGGGCGACGCACACATACAGAAAGTGAACGACCTCTACGTGATGTTCTATTTCCGTGCCTTCAGCCCCGAGCGACCCTACAAAGCCTACAACACCTTCGCTTGCAGCCGCGACCTCGTCCACTGGTACGACTGGCAAGGTGACGACCTCATCTATCCCTCCGAGCCGTACGATGCGCTCTATGCCCACAAGAGCTACCTCGTCCACTGGCAAGGCACCACCTACCACTTCTACTGCGCTGTCAACCAACAAGGGCAACGCGGCATCGCCGTAGCGACGTCTGCAGACATTGGACACTCGGAGATTGCTTTCCCATCAAAGGACTGACCCCCTGCGGAGGCAGAAAGCTACCGAGCCGGTACTGACTCAGCCGCAAAGTTTATTCTATCATTACTCCATCATACAGCAGAGACACCCCCGTAGGATTGTCTCTGCCATGTTATTGTCCTTGTGTCAAGACATCGACTTATCGATGCTGCATGATGTCAACGCTACAAAAAAACTACTTAGCAGCCCCACACGCTTCTGCTATCAAGCGAAAGCAACCAAATAATCACGCAACATCAAGGCGCACCTACCAGATAGCCTCAATGCTTGGCACGTAGTTCTGCTGTATGGCGGAAGCGATGGCGTTGGCTATCTCTATCTCGCTGAGGCCAATGCTATCGCCAAACTGATAGATGAGCGACACCTCGTCAGCAGCTATTATCTTATCCGACAACGAGATATGGATAACATAATCCAATAACGCCTCGCGCATCCCCGGATTGATATTCAGTATGTTGCCCACAGCATCGTTGAATATTTTAACAACATCACCCTTAGCCATCTCGTCAAGGAACTGGCGTGGGAATATCTTCACGCCTGCCAGAGCACCTATCACGTCGTTGACCTCCTCGTTGGCCACATCACCGTCGGCATTCATCACTATCAGGCCTGCCGAGGCAATGAAACGTGCCATGTGCTCGTCTATCTCGCCATCGCCAATCTTCAGCAAGATAGCAATGAGGTCCTCCATGCCCGTCTGCAGCTCTGCCTCGCTCTGCGCGTGGGCATAGAGATTCAGCGCCTGCACGCGTATTGGGTTGACGGGGTGCGAGGCACGACTGATGCCCTTGTCGTGCATGAAATATTCCAACCGACGATTGTTGTCGGCAATCAAGGCATCAATACTGACATTCATCTTGTTGAGGTCCAAGCCTGACGCCATCTTGAAAAAAGCCGTCACACAGGCATCGAAGTTCTCCGTAGCGATAAAGCCATAGCGGTCGGCAACAAGTTCCGCCAGCTGGCGGTGGAGATGCACCTTATAATGCAGCAGTACAGGCATATTGACCTGCGGCGGAAACACAAAGCCGATGAGGCGGTCGAGAGCCGTATCCTTATTGATAAGGTGTCCCAACTCATGGCCTATGACGAAACGCAACTCGTCGGTACTCATCAAGTCGAACAGAGCCGAATTGACATTCACTATATGTGGCTCGTCTTTGCTCTCTGCTGCCAGCGAGAAAGCGTTGACCGTCGAGTCTCCCGTGACATAGAACTCCACGGCATCGGTGAAGTTCAGTTTCTCCTTCACCTCATGACAGAGAGCGTAGAAATCGGGCAGCAACTCCTTCTGCACGTTGAGGCTGTGTCCTTCCATATTGCTACGCCAGTAGGTGTCGCCACTGTAAATCTTCGTCTTACGCAGCACCTCCTCAACAACAGGCCCTTGCAGGGCGTTATATATCTGCATACCCAAATGCCGCTCAAGCTCTATTGTCGGCGCAAGACCATTCAGATTGGTAACCTTGTTATTGTCAGCCTCTTCCTGACACCACTGATTCATTGTATTCTCTGTCATGTTTTTTAAGTATTAAACAATACAAAAGTAAACATTTTTCGCAATAATCAAAACAACAGTTTTCACATAACGACATTTTGCCACCTCGATGCAGACATGTAGAAACATCATAATAGTAAAAATATTAGACATCACACTTGTCTATTTCATCATTCTTTTATAATTTTGCAACTGATAAGATATTATCCTTATCTCTAAAGATATGACAGAAACAAACAATATATTATCCATTCTTGACAACTATACGCTCATCAATCCAGATGATATAGCCAGAGAAATTGCTGATGATTTCCGCAAACGTCGCATAGAAAAGAATCTCACACGCGAGCAGGTTGCCGAATTGTCAGGAGTGGCCGTGAGCAATATTGTAAGGTTTGAACAGAAGGGTCTGATTTCACTTAAAAACCTTATAGGTATTGCCATTGCACTGGGCTACACGTCAGAGATAAAAAGCATGTTCGCCCAACCTAAATATTCCACAATGGATGAGCTTACACAAATCCGCAAGAATCAGAACAAGAAAAAAGCACATAAGGCATGATGAGTATTGACCTGCTCAACGTGAAATACCACGACCGCATGGTGGGGAGGCTATCACTTACCCCCGATAACAAGATGTGCGCTTTTGAGTATGACAAAGCGTGGTTGTCCGATGGCTTTAGCATATCACCATTGGAACTACCGCTACGCCCAGGTCTGTTCTTGGCGAAGCCCTCCCCTTTCTTTGGCAATTTTGGCATCTTTGAAGACAGCTTACCCGATGGGTATGGACGCTATCTGCTTCACAAACTGCTACAAAAAGAAGGCATCGACGACTTAAAACTGTCTGCGCTTGACCGCCTAAGCATTGTCGGCAGTAGTGGCATGGGAGCTTTGACCTTTGAGCCAGAAACCTCTATCAAACAGGGGACAGATGTATCAGACTTTGACTTGTTGCAAGAAAAAGCCCTTGAGGTATTGAAAGAAAAGCAGGACGATGATGCCGGACTTCTACTCTATAATAGCGGCAATAGCGGTGGCACTCGCCCAAAAGCCATCTTTACAGACGATGAAGGGCACTGGCTTGTTAAGTTTCGCCACATATACGACTCACAGGACATGGGACAACAAGAGTACCATTATAATGAGGTAGCCAGACAATGCGGTATCAACGTGCCAGACTTTAAGTTGATAAACGGACGCTATTTCGCTTCTCGACGATTCGACATAGATGCCGAAGGCAACAGAATCCATACCGCCACAGCTGGAGGGCTACTCTGCATATCACTCTCCAATCCCGTCCTCGATTATAGCAATCTGCTTGCACTGACAGGCTATCTCACACAGAATGCGATGGACGTAGAGGAAATGTTTAGACGCATGGTATTCAACTACCTTACCGACAATAAGGACGATCATTGCAAGAATTTCAGTTTCATGGTCACCCGAAGTGGTAATAGCTGGAAGTGGCAACTCGCACCTGCATACGACCTCACCCTATGTACAGAAGGGTACAATGGCGAACATGCCACATCCGTCAACGGCACAGGACATCCTTCCATCAACGATTTTATTGCTATAGGGACTAAGATTAAGGTCAAGGAGCAACGATGCAGAGAAATCATTGATGAAGTAAGCCACAACTGTGACGACCTTACTCGCTATACTATCAAGATGTAGTCCAATGGTCGGCGGCGTGCGAAATGTGCATTACGACGTGGTAGGACACACCTACAGGCTGCCGAAGATGCAGAAGGAGTTTTTTTTCACGAAGGATGCAAGGTTGTTGAAGGAGTGCCGGCGGACGGATAAGGCGCTGATGCTTTTCTGCGAAAATTACGGGCTGACTGGCGAGCGCATACAAAAAAATGCGAAGTAGTCGCCAAACAACTTGTTCATTTTAGTTCGTTATCGAGGCAAAAAACAACGTCAAAACATTACAAAACGCACAAATGCGCGAGATAATACCAAAACGTGCAAAAAACAAATTGGGAATGATAGGGGAAAGAATAACGCAACCGACTGACTATCGGTTGCGTTTAGCGGAGAGAGAGGGATTCGAACCCCCGGACCCTTGCAGGTCAACGGTTTTCAAGACCGCCGCATTCGACCGCTCTGCCATCTCTCCAAAAACGAATGCAAAAATACAACTTTTTCGCTAATTGGCAAAGTCCGATTGCATTTTATCTCAAATAGAGGAAAAAAGCAGTGAATGGTGTGCTGAGATGCTGCTATCTTTTCAGCGTCCGCAGGTAGGACTTATGGTCATCGCTCACGCGGTAGCTCTCTATGGCTTTTTGAATGGCCTTGTTGTGTGTCCAGACGTCAAGCGTAGGGGTCTCAAAGAAGGCTATCGCCACTTCCCACTGCTTCGCTAACGCCGTGGCGAAATACCATGCCTGCATCATGCGTATGTAGTATTCTTCGCGGCGCACCGCAGCCACAAGGTGCGGCATCTCGGGGCAGAACATGTCGTCAAGGTAATGGCTCATGAGCATCTTGATGCCAAAACGTATCGTATATTCCGCCTCGCTCTTCGTCCATCGCACCACCTCGCCGAACAGCCTGTCACGATGGCGTGCAAAGGCCTTGGGCACCAGCTGGTCGCATGTGGCCCAGTTGTCGATGTAGGGAAGGAAGCACTCCACCTCGCGCAACGCCGTCTCGTAATCGCCCTCGGCAGAGAGTATCAGCACGTGCAGCTGGTTCTCGTCAAACAAACGGTGAGGCAATGCGTCGAGAAAGACCTGTGCTTCGCCCGACTGGCGCAGCTCCTTGGCGAATCGACGCAACATCGGTGTGCGCACGCCGATGACGGCTTCAGGCTTCACCGTGGGCAGCAGCCGTCGCTGGAAGTCGGCATACCTCTCATCTCGCAATTCGTACAGTCGGCTCTGGATATTCATAATTTATTTATTAGGTACTGTAAATTGGTTTTATAAGCAATCCTCACCCTGTTGATAATTTGAAAAAGTAGTTTCTATTGTAACCAGTAGAATAAAACCGCCATTCACCACTATGTAATCAGAGTAATCGGAGAGTAATCAGGATAATCAGAATAATCAGAGAATAAAAAACACTATTCACAATTCACTCCTCACCATTCCCCCTCCATCCGTGCTCATTGCTTTCAGCACCTTCTGTCGCGAGCAGCGCACGGCAGGCAGCAACTCTGACGGATCAAGCATCAGAAGTCCATCACGCAACTCGCCGAGCAGTTCGGGATAGTGGCGGCACTGCCTATACGCCAGCTTGATAGCCACAGAGCGCAATCCGGCAGGCTGCTCGCCATCTGCCATGAGGGCAAGACATAGGTCGATGAAGTCGCTGCGGAGTTGTTCTTTCTCTATCGGACATTCCAGCAAAAGCGTCATCACGAGGCGTCGCTGCGTCAGGCTCGTTGTCTGCATGGCACATTCCATTAGCTGGTCCCTATGTGCTTCCAGCCACGCCGCTTCACCCCGCAGCACGTGCGTCATGACCCATGCCGCATTGTCGCCCACGCGCTTCTCATCGTCATAGAGCAACCGCAGCAGCAGAGCGGCATCATCCGCCGTAGCACACCGCCGCACGTCGCTCATGCCCATACGTTGCGCCATCAGCTGACGCAGCGTCATGAAGCGTGTACCCTCATCCTGCCTTCCCATAGTCTCCGTTCATAGCGTCATTCCACCCACACGCGTCTCTTCGTGTCGCCCGAGCCGTCGATGCCCATCGTCGTAGTGGTCTCTATAATCTGTTTGCGACCGTCGGCATGCAGGCGCGTCTCGCGCTTTACCTGCACGAAGCTGCCGTCGCTCCGCGAGCTGCGCTCCCTTTCAAACTGCACATCCACCACTGGCGTCCCCGAAGGGAAAGGCTCTACAAGGTCGCGTTCCACGCCGCGTGTCATCATGGCGAGGTAGCGTGCCCGTTCGTCTTGCGTCAGCTGCTCTACCTTAGTATAGCGCAACTCGGTGCTTGCCCGTCCGTCGCCCCACTGCAAATCTACTACGGTGCCAAAATCATAGGTCGGGTGGTTGTCCGTCGCCACGCCTATGGTGCCGAAGCCGGCATTGAGCAGGTTGGCACGATGGCCTACGCCCTCCACGCCGTCGTCTATCAGCAGCTGCAGGGCTATTGCGCGGCCTGCCACATGTCCATAGCCGCAGCACTCGCCACCATGCGTGCCTTTGCACTTATGACGCTCATGCCCCACCTCGCCGTTGTCCCTCTGCTCGGCGACGAGACAGCGAGCCTCGTCCTGCATGGCTTTGCTGTACGTCAGCGGCTCGCGCGGCGTCATCGTCATCAGCTCGGCAATGAGCGTCAGCCTGTCGTTGCACAAGCGCACGCGGTAGCCCGTCTTCTCCTCGCCATAATAGTCAGCCACCTCCACCTCGGCGAACTTCTGAGGATAGAGCCGCGCGAGGTTGATATATTTCACCACCTCGCGTTCCTCCACAGTCATAGACTTCACGCCAGCAGCGGTGTTGGCACGCCGCAGCTCGTCATCGGTCCAGCCCTGTGCGCATGCCGCCACGCCATACAGCAGGCACAGCAACGCCACCAGACCCTTTCGCAATAAGGATATAACATTCATATTCAGAAGGAGACTAAATAGATACTAAATTTTTTCCAAGCAATGCAAAGCAATCTATGAGCAGGGCCACACATCATCGAACTACAGATGGGCTAACCGCAAAAAAGCGTGCCACTGTCATGGGAACTGTTTGTGAATGATGCAACAGACACGATGGGCTAACCGCGAAAAAGCGTGCCACCATCATGTCGTGGCATCTAACCATTTAGCGCAGCAGGAAATGCTGCCTGTGCAGATGGCTGTTGGTGAAGAGCAGACCTACATCATAGAGGTCTATGCTCACCCTGTAGGCCTCGTCGGCACACAACGCCGTCCATTGGTGCTCTGCCTTCCTGTCGGCGTGAGGGGCATCTACCATCAGCACACGCCCCCATGTATCGTTGCCGCCAAGCAGCAGGGTATTCCCCTCACTCCGCATCTCGCTGAGCGAGAGGTAGTCCTTCAGCATATAGAGCAACGTGGCAAAACGGCGCGTATGGCCATCCCTCGCCGCCACCGCTTCCTCTGGTGCTCTGGCATACAACACATTGCGACAGAGGTCATAGACGAATGGCGAGTGGATGTCATAGAGCGTCTTAGCCTTTATCCAATAGCCCAAGCGCGTCATGGCAGCACATTTGCGTTTGCTATTTCACCTCCAGCAGCTCCACATCAAACACGAGCGTGGCATAGGGCGGTATCACGCCGCCGGCGCCCTGCTCGCCGTAGCCCAGATGGTAGGGGATATAGAAACGATATTTGGCTCCCTCCTTCATCAGCTGCACGCCTTCGGTCCATCCCGCTATCACCTGACGCAGAGCGAAATCCAGCGGCTCGCCACGCTGATAGGACGAGTCGAACACCGTGCCATCTATCAGTGTGCCGTGGTAGTGGCAGCGCACTGTGTCCGATGCTTTGGGCTGACGGCCGTTGCCCTCGCTGAGCACCTCATACTGCAGCCCCGACGGCGTGGTGTGCACCTCCTTGCGTTTGCCGTTCTCTGCCAGGAAACGCTCGCCATCGGCCTTAGCCTGCTTGCCCTGCTCCTCGGCGGCGGCACGCTGGCGCTGCTCCACCTTGTCGAAGAACTCATGCAGCACATGGTGCAGCTCGTCCTCATCAATCTTCAGTCCCTTGCCGCCAAGCGTGTCGGCAACGCCAGCAGCAAAATCCTCTACGCTGAAATTATCATCCATGCCCATATCTTTGAGCTGATGGCCTATGTTGTGGCCCAGTGCATAACTAATCTTGTCCATGATTGTTTATTTGTTATTGTTCGTTTTTTTGAAACTGCAAAGATAAAAAAACTACAGCAATGCCAAAAAAAATATCGCTGTTTTCTTGCGGCAACGGCAACGCCAACTGATGTCAGAAAACACAATGGAACTGTTATCTCATGGCGCACCACTGAGCGGACAATGCCCATGCTTCAGCCTCATCACTATTAGTTGCCTACTTACGAAAAAAAATAGTACATTTGCATTTTATTTAACTTGACAAGCAAACGTATGCTAAACGGTATTGTTATGAGATTATTTAATTTATTGCTCACCATAGGCCTCGTAGCCCTCACGCTGGCGGCCTGCAAACAGAACGACCCTTCTACCTCGCAACCCGCAGAGCCACAGCTCGACACCGTTGTGGCAATACCCGTTGAAGAGCCGGCGGCAGAGCCTGAACCCGTTGCACAGCCCGCGCCACGTCGCACCGTGCAACGCGCGAACAAGCCCGCCGCCAAAGGCGAGACCATATATGTCTCGTCCTACGACCAGAAAGGCCCCGTATGGGGACACGTCACCATGACGGGCGACAGCGGCACCGGCGTCATCCACGACTCGGAGGAGAACACCTTCAGTGTCAGCTGCACACGCCATGGCAACGAGCTCTTCGCCATCGACCAAAACAGCCGCCAGTATGTCTTCAAACTCGGCGAATAAATCATTTGTCAATCCACTTTTTACAAATAACTTTCTCACAGCATTAAAAATACATGAAAGAGATAAACGAACTCCAAACCATTGCTACGCAGGTGCGTAGAGACATCCTCCGCATGACTACTGCCGCCAAATCAGGCCATCCTGGCGGCTCACTGGGCACCACGGAATGGTTCACCGCCATGCAGTTCAACCTCATGGACCACGACCCCGCCCATTTCACCATGAGCGGCGAGGGGCAGGATATGCTCTTCGTGTCGCAGGGCCACATCACCCCCGTCATCTATAGCACCATGGCGCGTCGCGGCTTCTTCCCCGTCAGCGAGCTTGCCACCTTCCGCCGCTTCGGCACACGCCTGCAGGGGCATCCCTCCACGGCACACGGTCTGCCCGGCATACGCATGGCCTCCGGCTCGCTGGGCCAGGGCCTCTCCGTAGGCATCGGCGCCGCCCTCGGCAAGAAGATGACGGGCGACAAACACCTCGTTTACACCATGCACGGCGACGGCGAGCTCGAAGAAGGGCAGATTTGGGAAGCCGTCATGTTTGCCGGCGACAAGGGCGTGGACAACCTTATCGCCACCATAGACTACAACCGCCAGCAGATTGACGGCAGCACAGACCAAGTCATGGACCTCGGCGACCTCCGCGCCAAATTCGAGGCTTTCAAATGGAAAGTCGTCGTCATCGCCAACGGCAACGACATGCAGCAGGTCATCGACGGCATGACGCAAGCCAAGGCCATGAGCGGCAACGGCAGCCCCGTGGCAGTCATCCTCACCACCAAGATGGGCTACGGCGTGGACTTCATGCAGGACACCAACAAATACCACGGTGCCGTACTGAGCGATGCCGACCTGCCGCGCGCCCTCGCCCAACTGCCAGAGACCGAGCTGAAAGACTACTGATAAACCCCTCAATCTGACATCCTTTTGACAGCCAGCATCCATACACGTCACCTCACAGCCCTGCTGCTCCTGCTGCTCCTCGTCCTGCCCCTTGCGGCACAGAAGAAGAAACAGCAGCCCGCACGCCGCGCCCCGCAGACGCACCTGCTTCTGGTGCTCGACTGCTCACACAGCATGTGGGAGACATGGCAGAGCGAGTCGAAGATAAAAGTCACGCAGCAGGTGCTGCGCCGCTTCATTGACAGCGTGGACCGCCGCCGCGACTTCGACATGGCACTGCGCGTCTTCGGCCATAAGAACGACGGCTCGCTGGCCTCGCGTCTGGAGGTGCCTTTCGGCGACGACAACTACTACCGTCTGCTCGGCAAGCTGCGCACCCTCGTGCCCGAAGGCAACTGCGATGCTGCCTCGGCACTGGGCGGCGTGGTGGACGACTTCGCACAGCACCCCAACGACCGCAACATCATACTGATGATTACCGACGGCGTGGACGACTGCAGCGGCGACATCTGCGACATGGCACGCCAAGTGCAGCAGGACGGCTCCGTGGTGCAGACCTTCATCCTCGGCATCGGCACGCAGAGCGAGGCACAGCGTCCGCTGCTCTCCTGCGCCGGACGCTACACCGCCCTCACCACCGAGGAGCGTTACACCGACGCACTCTTCGACATCCTGCGTCAAGCCGCCGAGACGGCACGCGTGGTGGTCAACATCACCGACAGCGAAGGCATGGCCTACGAGACCGCCATGCCCATAGTCTTCTACGATGCCGCCACCGACCTGCCGCGCCACACCACCATCTACACCAACGCCCCACAGGCGGTGGCAGACACCCTCGTCATCGACCCTCTGCTCACCTACGATGTGCGCCTCTTCACCAAACCCGAGACCACGCTGACGCGCCAGACCTTCCCTGCCAACCAAGTGTCCGTCATCAACCTACAGATAGACCAGGGACGGCTCAGCATCCATTTCGACAGTCAGCGCACCACATGGAGCATACCGAGCTATGACATCACCGTGCGGCAGCACGGGCAGGACGCCATCATCAACCGCCAGCATGTGGGCGACCGCGTGACCTACCTCGCCGGACGCTACGATGTGGAGGTCATGACGGTGCCCCCCACTACCCTGCGCGACGTCGAAGTGCGTGGCGACGCCACCACCGACCTCTCGCTGCCCACCCCCGCCATGCTCACCGTCAGCAAACCCAAAATCAAGCAACAATCCAGCCTCTTCTCCCTCTACGGCGGACGGCTTGCATGGGTCTGCGACCTCGACGGCAGCGTGCAGAGCGAACGCCTCATCCTCATGCCGGGCGACTACCTGCTCATCAGCAGGCCTACGGCAAAAAGCTCCTACGCCGACGTGCGCTCCTTCCGCATCACCCTGAGAGCCGCCGAGCTGAAACATATAGCCCTATAGCATACAGCCACTCTCACCATCAAAGTCTAACAACCATCAAGAAATAAAAAATAATCACGATATGAAACACTACGAAAATAAACAATCCAAAGAACTCCGTTCCGGTTTTGGCGCAGGCCTTGTAGAGGCTGGCCGCAACGACAGCAACGTGGTGGCCCTCACCGCCGACGTCTGCGGCTCGGTGAAGATTGACGCCTTTGCCAAAGAGTTCCCCGACCGCTTCGTGCAGTGCGGCATCGCCGAGGCCAACATGATAGGCATCGCCGCCGGACTCTCCCTCTGCGGCAAGATACCCTTCCTCGGCGGCTTCGCCGAATTTGTCACAGGCCGTGTCTATGACCAGATACGCCAAGTCGTGGCCTACAGCAACAAGAACGTCAAGATATGCGGCTCCCATGCCGGCATCTCGCTCGGCGAGGACGGCGCCACCCACCAGACTATGGAGGACATAGCCCTCATGAAGGCTCTGCCCAACATGACGGTCCTCGTGCCATGCGACTACAACCAGGCACGCCTCGCCACCCTCGCGGCGGCACGCCTCAACGGTCCCGTCTATCTGCGTCTCGGACGCTCCAAGATGCCCAACTTCACCGATGACAACGACACCTTCGTCATCGGCAAGGCGCAGCTCCTCAACGAAGGCACAGATGTCTCCATCATCGCCTGCGGACACCTCGTGTGGGAAGCCATAGAGGCTGCTCGCGCCCTCGAAGCCGAAGGCATCAGCGCCGAGGTCATCAACATGCACACCATCAAACCCCTCGACACCGACGCCATCCTCGCCACAGCACGCAAGACGCGCGCCATCGTGACCTGCGAGGAACACCTCTTCAACGGCGGCTTGGGCGACAGCGTGGCACAGACCCTCGCCCTCCACTGCCCCACACCTATGGAGTATGTGGCTGTCAACGACCGCTTCGGCGAGAGCGGCACCCCCGACGAGATGCTCACCAACTACGGCCTCCGCGCCACGAACATCATTGACAAGGTGCACGCCGTGCTTAAACGCAAATAGCAAGCGGCACAGTGTTGTCCGACGATTGCTATCCATCCTTTTCATGCATCCGCGGCGGAATAGATAATCCGACAATCAAACGGCATCTATGGATATACCTCGCCTACGAGGTTTTATCATAGATGCCTTCTTTAAGGGACTTTTATAAAAAAACTCAAGAGTCGCATACAAATAGCAAGCATCAGATATTCAGACTTCCTCAACCTCGTTAGGAGTTGCACCTAACCACTGAATATAGAGATCACCAATAATAAAAAAATGCCACACAACAAGAAGCACCTGCTCTCCAAGAGCAAATACATACGAGGCTTGCAGTGCGAGAAAGCCCTCTACTACGATGTCTATTGCTCCCATCTGGCACGCTACGACAAAGAGACCCTCGTACGCTTCCGTGCCGGGCGCGAGTTTGAGGCCTCCTACAAGGCGACCTTCACTAACGGCATAGCTATAGACCAGCTGCTGCGCCGCGAGGTGGATAAATACCCGCAACGCACCGCCGAACTGCTGCGGGATGAGGGCGAGGTGGTGCTCTTCGAGGCCGGATTCCTCTATGACGACGTGCTGGTGCTGGCCGACGTGCTACGCAAGAACGCCGACGGCACCTACGACATCTTCGAGGTCAAGAACAACAGCGAGCTGAAGGAAGTCTTCCGCCATGACGCCGCCGTGCAGCACTACGTCATATCACACTGCATCAGCGGCATACGCTCATTCAACATCGTCAACAACGACGGCAACGGCGGCTTCGTCGTTACCGACATCCTCGCCTATTGCCAAGAGGAGGAACCCACCATTGCCGCCAATATCTCTCATTTCAAGCAGCTGCTCGAAGGTGCAGAACCCGTCATAGCCGTAGGCGACCACTGCACCATTCCCTACCCATGCCCATACATCGACCACTGCCGCAAACAGTTCTCCTCCACATGGTGGTAAAGAGCAATCACTCTATACGAAGAGGGTGCCTCGCTGAAGTGAACCCCGTTAGTGGCTGCATCTGAATAGCAACTATTTAGAATTCAAATCCTTCAACCCCATAGTAATTACAAAAAAAAACGATTAATCAGTTTTATCATTACATGTTATTATTTCATCGTTCCTATGTTTCATTTAATCTGTTACTATACTATCAAAGTAAGCTTTTTTTAACGAAGAAGAAAAAAACAAACATTTTTTAATAAAATCAAGAGGAATAAACTGCATTATTTTGATAAAACAAAGAGGAATAACACATCTTATTTTGACAAAATCAAGAGGAATAACTCGCAATATTTTGACAAAAACGAGAGGAATAGGCATATTTGTTATTCCTACACCTCTCGTGATGTACAATGCAAGCGGGGAATTAGTCGGGACAACTTCCGTCTGCATTGTGCTAAAAACCACAACAAACTAAATACTATCTAAAACAGTCTTTAGTAAGTGGGCAATTTTAATTTGCAATGTTGTTTAATAAAAATTATTGATAGTCTAATTGATTATTGTATTATGATGTATAACAATTTTGAACAATTACTCACTTTGTTTTCATAGTTCATTTTTATTTCTCTTCAAAAGTGTTATCATCCACTTTCTCGTATTCTTTTCCCTCCTTGCTTTCATAATATTTTTCGCCAAGGAGACCTTTCTTCTCGCTCACCTCGTCGCCATTATCCAGTTTCCATTTGCGACCGCTGCTGCCGTTAGAGCCAAAAATAAGATTCCAGATAACCCAGATGATGATGAGAAGAATAATTGCGATGAAGGCCATATAGCCCAGCAGGACACCAAGACCGAAGCCTATAAGGCACCAGAAGAACACGAATACGCCACGCAGTATCTTGGACTTGGCATCCTCATACTGCGGCAGACTCTTCACAATATGGAGAACGATGAACACCAAAGACAGAACAGCCGCTATAATTATCGGCATATACGACCCGATGTTATCCACTTTGCCTCCTTTGGCTTCGCCATTCACCATCATCACTATCATCATTATGATACCGCCACAAAAACCAGACAGCAGGCAGTACCAGAAAGACTTAGAGACAGTGGTCTCGTTCTCTACCGCAGCAGGGAAGAGCCAGTCCTCCAACAAGTTGCTCAAGCCGTTCATCCAACGCTTGAAAAAGAAAGTTTTTTTATTCTTTGCCATTTTTTGAATTTAGAAAATTAGAAAAATACTATAAACTGATTTATTGCGACAATAGAAGCCTGAAATCCGAATATCTGGTATTTGCTTTTTTTTACAAACTCCTGATGAGGGATTTATGACTCTACCCTTATCTCATCACCGTCACCTTCTTGGCGGCATAGTCAGCCACCTTGACCATATAGACGCCTGCGGCTGGCACGTCGAAGCGGACGGGCTGGTAGCTGTCGCGACGCATGGCGAGGACGCGCCCCTGCAGGTCGTACAGCATCACCGTCTGCCCCTCGCTGCCTTCCACCACTACCTGACGAGCAGCGGCATAGACCTTCATCTCTGCCGGCATGGTATTGGCAATTCCTTCGGTAGTACCGTTGATAGTGAGGTGGAGCGTCACCACGCTGTCGCACCCTGCGGCGTTGCCGCCCTCTATGGTGTAGGATGCAGTGCTGTCGCTCACGCCGTAGGTGTTGCCGTCAATCCACACGATAGGCTCCTCGGAGGTTATGACATCCGTACCCGTCGTGCTGTGCTTGATGGAGAGGTGCAGCGTCACCACGCTGTCGCACCCTGCAGCATTTGTAGTCGTGTAAGTAGGCTCATTGGTACTCTCGGTATATGTAGTGCCGTGCCACTCATAGCTGTCGCACGCCGTCTGGATGTCTGACCCATTTGTTGCGGCATTAATAGTGAGATTGAGAATCACAATGCTATCGCAGCCGTTGGCGGCACCGCCCTCTATAGTATAAGTCGCGGTATTGTTGCTCTCGGTGTAAGTGGTGCCATCTATCCATGTGTAGTTGTTGCAAGCGGTTTGCTGGTCAACGCTTCCAGCTTCTATCGTTAAATGCAGCGTCACTACGCTGTCGCATCCGTTGGCGGCAGTATATACATGCTTATACTCACCAGAAACATTATATGTCTCGTTGTGCCACGAAAAGTTGCTGATTGCCATCGCAATAGTGTCACCCCACCGACATACAACGTCACCAATATTCGCAACAACATTGCCGGCACCCCACGGACTTCCAGTTGCACTTCCACCATATACTACAGTTGGGACATCACGAAAAGCATCCTCTGCTATTTCCGTTACCGTATTAGGGATAATCAGTGGGTCGAGACGTTGGCAGCCTGAAAACGCATAATCCCCAATAGTATTTACATCTGATGGCAAAACTATACGCCTCAGAGAACTGCAGGAAACAAACGCTCCGCGACTTATTGAAGTTACTCCAGAGGATAGAATGACATTCGTCAAAGAACTGCAAAGCAAAAACGCTTCTATCCCAATAGAGGTTACGCCTGAGGGCAAAACGATGCTCGTCAGCGAACTACACTTCTCAAAAGCCCAGTCGCCAATTGAAGTTACGCCGGATGGCAATGTTATACTCATCAAAGAACTACATTTAGAAAACATTTTCTCTCCAATTGAGGTTATGCCAGAGGGCAAGGCGATACTTTTTAGAGAACAACAGTTAAAAAAAGCCCAATCGCCAATAGAAGTTACATTATATGGCAAATCTATACTCGTCAGAGCACGACAATTTGCAAACGCATTGATTCCAATAGAGTTTAAGCTGGAGGGTAATTCTATGCTCGACAGTGCACTACAAGCCCAAAAACTTCTATAACCAATTGATGTTACGCCAGAGGGCAATGTAATGCTCTCCAAAGAACTACAGTCTTCAAACGCCATATCCGCAATGGAGGTTACATGGTATATCGTGCCATTGTATTCTACATCATCAGGGACAACAAGGTTGCCAGACGGCATGGGGAAACCATACCAATCATAACTATCTGACGAAACATTGGGAGGTACTACCGCAACAGTATTGCCTGAACTTATCTTGTAATAAAGTGTCTGCCCTGACGATGCCACGGCTGAGAAGTCGTAGTTCGTCGTAATACTGATGCTGGTACTGCTGGTGCCGGCCCCCCATGGACTTCCTGTCGCCGTACCATTATACACTACATTAGGGACATTTCTAAAAGCAAATTCACCTATCTCCGTCACCGAATTAGGAACGACCAACGGATTAAGATTACTGCAGTCCGCAAATGCTTCGAATCCAATAGACATTAGACCTGATGGTAGTACAATGTTTGTCAAAGAAACACAATTTTGAAACGCCCCAAGTTCGATATAGGTTAGGCCAGATGGCAAATCTATGCTCGTCAAAGAACTGCAAGCATCAAACGCATATCTCCCAATAGCAATTAGCCCAGATGGCAACGTTATGCTCGTCAGAGAACTACAACCAGCAAACATACACCACTCAATATAGGTTATACTGGATGGCCATTCTATGCTCGTCAGCGAACTGCAGCCTGCAAACGCGCCATCCCAAATAGAGGTTACTCCAGAGGGCAACTCTATGCTCGTCAGCGAACTGCATTCCCCAAACGCATAGCCATCAATAGAGGTTACGCTGGAGGGTAGCTCGATGCTCGTCAGCGAACCACAGTTATAAAACGTCATAGACTCAATAGAGGTCAAACCGGATGGCAACTCTATGCTCGTCAAAGTGCTACAATCCCGAAACGCCTGTTCCCCAATTGTTATTATGCCGGAGTGCAACTCTATGCTCATTAATGAACGACAAAGTTCAAATGCCGAATTCCCAATAGAGGTTACGCTGGAAGGCAAAGCAATGCTCGTAAGCGAAATGCAATTATAAAACACAGAGTCTTCAACAGCGGTTACTCCTGAAGGTAAAGCAACGCTCGTCAGCGAACTGCAGCCAGAAAACGTACTTTTCCCAATAGAGGTTAAGCCAGAGGGCAACTCTATGCTCGCCAGCGAACTGCAGCCAGAAAACGTACTTTCCCCAATAGAGGTTAAGCCAGAGGGCAACTCTATACTCGCCAGCGAACTACAATCATAAAAAGCACTATTTTCAATAGTGGTTACGCCGGAGGGTGCCGCAATGCTCGTCAGCGAGTTGCATCCATAAAACGCCCTGCTCCCAATAGAGGTTACATGATAGGTCTGGCAGTCATAGACAACTTCATTGGGGATGACGAGGTCACCAGTTGGCTCGACATAGCCATTCCATGTCTTATAATAATATAATGCGTTGTTCGGATATGTCACCTGCACGTTGTTGCCGCCAGTTATCTTATAGTACAGCATCTGGCCCGTGGGGGCGGCGGCGGAGAAGTCGTAGGCCACACCCTGCTGGGCAAATACCTCACAGTTGGCGGCGAGATATGCCATAAGCAGAAGGACACAAAAAGAACGTAGAATACCTTTCATTGTTTGACTATTTTTGGATTACTAATTGTTTTTTTCTATTGTCTTAGATTTATTCACAGTGAGCTATTTTGATGTGAAACGTTATCTGTGGCCTGTTATCTGCATCATCCATCATTGTTCATCATCTCATCACCGTCACTTTCTTGGCAGCGTAGTCAGCCACCTTGACCATATAGACGCCTGCGGCTGGCACGTCGAAGCGGACGGGCTGGTAGCTGTCGCGACGCATGGCGAGGACGCGCCCCTGCAGGTCGTACAGCATCACCGTCTGCCCCTCGCTGCCTTCCACCACCACCTGACGAGCAGCGGCATAGACCTTCACCTCTGCCGGCAGGGTACTGGCAATACCCTCGGTCGTACCGTTGATGGTGAGGTGGAGCGTCACCACGCTGTCGCACCCTGCGGCGTTGCCGCCCTCTATGGTGTAGGATGCCGTGCTGTCGCTCACGCCGTAGGTGTTGCCGTCAATCCACACGATAGGCTCCTCGGAGGTTATGACATCCGTACCCGTCGTGCTATGATTGACGGTGAGGTCGAGCGTCACCACGCTGTCGCACCCTACGGCATTGGTAGTGGTGTATGTCGGCTCATCGGTACTCTCGGTATATGTAGTGCCATGCCATTCGTAGCTGTCGCACGCCGTCTGGTTATCGGTACCCGTCGTGCTATGATTGACAGTAAGAATGAGCGTCACCACGCTGTCGCACCCTGTGGCATTGATGGTCGTGTAGGTAGGCTCATTGGTACTCTCGGTGTAAGTAGTGCCATGCCACTCGTAGCTGTCGCACGCAGTCTGGTTGTCTGTTGTAACAATGCTGTGATTGATGGAGAGATGCAACGTCACCACGCTGTCGCATCCTGCGGCATTGGTAGTCGTATAGGTTTGCTCGTTGGTACTCTCGGTATAGGTAGTGCCGTGCCACTCATAACTATCGCACGCAGTCTGGCTGTCGGTGCTGGTACTGCTGTAATTAATGGTAAGGTCGAGCGTCACCGTGCTGTCGCACCCTGCGGCATTGGTGGTCGCGTAGGTCGGCTCATCGGTACTCTCTGTATATGTAGTGCCGTGCCACTCGTAGCTGTCGCACGCAGTCACGGTCTCCACGCCGCTCGTGCCATGATTGATAGTGAGGTTCAGTGTAACAAAGCTGTCGTTGCCGTTGGAGGCACCTCCCTCAATGATAAAGGTCGCGGTATTGTTGCTCTCGGTGTAGGTTACACCATCTATCCATGTGTAGTTATTACAGGCGGTTTGCTGGTCAACAACTAAAACTTGTACTGTCAGATGCAAGGTTACCACGCTGTCACAGCCGTTGGCAGCAGTATAAGCGTGCTGGTAGTCGCCTGAGGAGGTGTATGTAGCACCATGCCATGAGAAATAATCATTCGATATTGCAACAGTGTCGCCACTGATACTAAAGAGATCGCAGATGTGCGCAACAATATTACGAGCGCACCATGTCCTACCCGATGCCGTGCCGCTATACACTATGTTCGAAATACCACCAAAGGCACAAGTACCTATCTCGGTCACCGAATTAGGAACAACCAGCGGGTCAAGCGAACTGCAGCCCCGAAACGCAGACTCCCCAATAGAGGTTAGGCTTGAGGGTATCTCTATGCTCGTCAGCGAACTGCAGTCTTGAAACGCCCAACCCCCAATAGAGGTTACGCCGGAGGGTATCTCTATGCTCGTCAGCGAACTGCAGCCAGAAAACACACCCGAATCAATCTCGGTGACGCCTGAGGGGAGCTCTATGCTCGTCAGCGAACTGCAGTCTTGAAACGCCCAATCCCCAATAGAGGTTACGCCGGAGAGCTCTATGCTCGTCAGTGAACTGCAACCAGAAAACGCCCAACCCCCAATAGAGGTTACGCAGGAGGGTAACACTATGCTCGTCAGCGAACTGCAGTCATAAAACGTCCCTTTCCCAATATCAGTTAGGCTTGTGGGTAACACTATGCTCGTCAGCGAACTGCAGCCATAAAACGCAGCCTCCCCAATAGAGGTTACGCAGAAGGGTAACACTATGCTCGTCAGCGAACTGCAGTAAGAAAACGCACCCTCCCCAATAGAGGTTAGACTTGAGGGTAGCTCTATGCTCGTCAGCGAACTGCAGCGTTCAAACGCAGACTTCCCAATAGAGGTTAGACTTGATGGTTGATGTATCTCTATGCTCGTCAGCGACCTGCACCAATAAAACGCATAATCCCCAATAGAGATTAGGCTTGAGGGTAGCTCTATGCTCGTCAGCGAACGACAATATCTAAACGCACCATCTCCAATAGAAGTTACTCCTGAGGGCAGCACTATACTCGTCAGACCGTGGCCTCCGAGCCCACACGCCACTTGGTCGTCATAAAATGCTTCTTCCCCAATAGAGGTTACATGATAAGTCTGTCCGTCCCAGACAACCACATCAGGGACTACGACGTCGCCAGATGGGGGATCGTAACCACCATAAGCGGCATATGGACCATAACTGTTACGCACAACACAGACGTTGTTGCCGTCAGTTATCTTATAAAATAGAATCTGTCCCGTGGGCGCGGCGGCGTGGAAATCGGGGTATCCTTCTGCATATACCTCACCGTTGGCGGCGAGATATGCCATAAGCAGAAGGACACATAAAGAACGTAGGAGACCTTTCATTGTTTGAATATTTTTGGATAACTAATTGTATATATATATTGTCTTAGATTTATTCACAGTAAGCTATTTTGATGTGAAACGTTATCTGTGGCCTGTTATCTGCATCATCCATCACCATTCATCATCTCATCACCGTCACCTTATTGGCGGCATAGTCAGCCACCTTGACCATATAGATGCCTGCGGCTGGCACGTCGAAGCGGACGGGCTGGTAGCTGTCGCGACGCATGGCGAGGACGCGCCCCTGTAGGTCGTACAGCGTCACCGTCTGCCCCTCGCTGCCTTCCACCACCACCTGACGAGCAGCGGCATAGACCTTCATCTCTGCCGGCATGGTATTGGCAATACCCTCGGTCGTACCGTTGATAGTGAGGTAGAGCGTCACCACGCTGTCGCACCCTGCGGCGTTGCCGCCCTCTATGGTGTAGGATGCCGTGCTGTCACTCACGCCGTATGTGTTGCCGTCAATCCACACGATAGGCTCCTCGGAGGTTATGACATCCGTACCCGTCGTGCTATGATTGACGGTGAGGTCGAGTGTCACCACGCTGTCGCACCCTGCGGCGTTAGAGGTCGTGTAAGTAGGCTCATTGGTACTCTCGGTGTAAGTAGTGCCATGCCACTCGTAACTGTCGCACGCCGTTTGGTTATCGATACTGGTACTGCTGTGCTTGATGGTAAGGTCGAGCGTCACCACGCTGTCGCACCCTGCGGCATTAGTAGTCGTGTAGGTCGGCACATCGGTACTCTCGGTATATGTAGTGCCGTGCCACTCGTAGCTGTCGCACGCCGTCACGGTTTCCTCACCGCTCGTACTATGATTGATAGTGAGGTTCAGTGTAACAATGCTGTCGTTGCCGTTGGAGGCACTTCCCTCGATGATAAAGGTCGCAGTATTGTTGCTCTCGGTGTAGGTTACACCATCTATCCATGTGTAGTTATTGCAGGCGGTTTGCTGGTCAACAACTAAAACTTGTACTGTCAGATGCAAGGTTACCACGCTGTCGCATCCGTTGGCAGCAGTATAAGCGTGCTGATAGTCGCCCGAAGAGGTGTAAGTAGCACCATGCCATGAGAAATAATCATTCGATATTGCAACAGTGTCGCCACTGATACTAAAGAGATCGCAGATGTCTGCAGCAATGTTGTCAGCACACCACGGACTACCCGATGCCGTGCCGCTGTACACTATGTTCGGAATACCACTAAAGGCACAAGTACCTATCTCCGTCACCGAATTAGGAACAACCAGCGGGTCAAGCGAACTGCAGCCAAAAAACGCCTCGTCCCCAATAGAGGTTAGGCTTGAGGGTAGCTCTATGCTCGTCAGCGAACTGCAATCTCTAAACGCCTCACCCCCAATAGAGGTTACGCCGGAGGGGAGTTCCATGCTCGTCAGCGAACTGCAACCAGAAAACGCATAGTTCCCAATAGAGGATACTCCAGAGGGAATCTCTATGCTCGTCAGCGAACTGCAGCCTCTAAACGCAACTTTCCCGATAGAGGTTACTCCTGAGGGCAACTCTATGCTCGTCAGCGATCTGCAGTCTTCAAACGCATAATTCCCGATAGTGGTTACGCTGGATGGTATCTCTATGCTCGTCAGCGAACTGC
Organism: Bacteroidales bacterium; assembly: GCA_017451385.1. Lineage (GTDB taxonomy): Bacteria > Bacteroidota > Bacteroidia > Bacteroidales > P3 > Colimorpha. The sequence continues at coordinate 34,030 of JAFSPS010000042.1, read as the reverse complement.
AGCCATAAAACGTACCATCCTCAATAGAGGTTACGTCAGAGGGCAACTCTATGCTCGTCAGAGAACTGCAATTTGCAAACGCATAGTCATCAACGAAGGTTACGCCAGAGGGTAACTCTATGCTCGTCAGCGAACTGCAGCCTGCAAACGTACCATCCTCAATAGAGGTTACGTCAGATGGCAACTCTATGCTCGTCAGCGAACTGCACTCATAAAATGCATATTCCCCGATAGTGGTTACTCCTGAGGGTATCTCTATGCTCGTCAGCGAACTGCAATTGACAAACGCACCATCTCCAATAGAGGTTAGGCCGGAGGGGAGCTCTATGCTCGTCAGCGAACTGCAGCCTCTAAACACAACTTTCCCGATAGAGGTTACGCCGGAGGGTATCTCTATGCTCGTCAGCGAACTGCAGCCATCAAACGCAGACTCCCCAATAGAGGTTAGACTTGAGGGTAGCTCTATGCTCGTCAACGAACTGCAATTCCAAAACGCATACTCACCCAAAATTGTTATACCAGTAGGCAACGCAATGCTTGTCAGCGAACTGCACCATTCAAACGTATGACTCCCAATAGCTGTTACATAATACGTCTGGCAGTCATATACAACTTCTGCAGGGATGACAAGGTCTCCATCTGGCTCGGCATAGCCATACCATTTATGATAATATAATGCGTTGTTCGGATATGTCACCTCCACATTATTGCCGCCGGTTATCTTATAATACAGCATCTGGCCCGTAGGGGCGGCGGCGGAGAAGTCGTAGGCCACACCTTGTTGGGCATATACCTCACCGTTGGCGGCGAGATATGCCATAAGCAGAAGGACACATAAAGAACGTAGAATACCTTTCATCGTTTGAATATTTTTGGATTACTAATTGTTTTTTTCTATTGTCTTAGATTTATTCACAGTGAGCTATTTTGATGTGAAACGTTATCTGTGGCCTGTTATCTGCATCATCCATCATTGTTCATCATCTCATCACCGTCACCTTCTTGGCGGCATAGTCAGCCACCTTGACCATATAGACGCCTGCTGCTGGCACGTCGAAGCGGACGGGCTGGCAGCTGTCGCGACGCATGGTGAGGACACGCCCCTGCAGGTCGTACAGCATCACCGTCTGCCCCTCGCTGCCTTCCACCACCACCTGACGAGCGGCAGCATAGACTTTAACCTCTGCCGGCAGGGTACTGGCAATACCTTCAGTCGTACCACTGATGGTGAGGTGGAGTGTCACCACGCTGTCGCACCCTGCGGCATTGCCGCCCTCTATGGTATAGGATGCCGTGCTGTCGCTCACGCCGTAGGTGTTGCCGTCAATCCACACGATAGGCTCCTCGGAGGTTATGACATCCGTACCCGTCGTGCTATGATTGACGGTGAGGTCGAGCGTCACCACGCTGTCGCACCCTGCGGCATTGGTAGTCGTGTAAGTAGGCTCGTTGGTACTCTCGGTGTAAGTAGTGCCGTGCCACTCGTAGCTGTCGCACGACGTCTGGCTGTCGGTTGTAACAATGCTGTGCTTGATGGAGAGGTGCAGAGTCACGATACTGTCGCATCCGTTGGCTGCGGTATAGGCATACTGGTAGTCGCCCGAGGAGGAGTAAGAAGCACCATGCCACAAAAAATTTTCATTCGATATTGCAATGGTGTCGCCAACAATACTGATGGCATCGCAGATGTCCGCAGCAATATTGTTGGCTCCCCACGGACTGCCTATTGCTGCACCACTATAAATTACATTTGGAACACCAGCAAAAGCGTTCTCTCCTATCTCTGTCACGGTATTAGGGACAACCAAAGGGTTGAGCCGACTGCAACCCGCAAATGCAGATGCAGCTATATAGGTTACGCCGGAGGAGAGCTCTATACTCGTCAGTGAACTGCAGCCAGAAAACGCACCATACTCAATCTCGGTTACGCCGGAGGGTATCTCTATGCTCGTCAGCGAACTGCAGCCAGAAAATGCATACCATCCAATAGAGGATACTCCAGAGGGCAACTCCATGCTCGTCAGCGAACTGCAGCCGCGAAACGCATGGTTCCCAATACCAGTTAGGCTTGAGGGTAGCTCTATGCTCGTCAGCGAACTGCAGCCATAAAACGCACTCTCCCCGATAGAGATTAGGCTTGAGGGTAGCACTACGCTCGTCAGCGAACTGCAGTCCCGAAACGCACTTTCCCCAATAGAGGTTACTCCTGAGGGTATCTCTATGCTCGTCAGCGAACTGCAGCCTTCAAACGCATAGCCCCCAATAGAGGTTAGGCTTGAGGGTAGCTCTATGCTCGTCAGTGGAAGACCACCAAATGCGTTTCCCCCAATTGTTGTCACATTATAAGTCTGTTCGTCATAGACCACCTCATCGGGAATGACAAGATTTCCAACTGGCTTTGCATAACCATACCATCCCTGACTACCATTATTCGGATGCGTCACACAGACGCTGTTGCCGCTGGTTATCTTATAGTACAGCATCTGGCCCGTAGGCGCGGCGGAGGAGAAATCGTAGGCCACACCCTGCTGGGCATATACAGACTTGCCCGCAACGATGCCACATAGAAGCAGCACAAAAGGGAGAATGCGTAAAAATTGTTTCATGATATGGTTCATTTTCTATATTCTATAAAAAAATAAGATTGTATATCTCAGTCTGTTCGTCCAAAATACGAATTGTTGGGTAAGTGAGCAATCTAACCTACAGTTATGTAGTATGATTTATTGATAGTATAATTGATTATTGTATTATGATGTATAACAATATTGGACAGTTACTTTTTTTTTGCAATAGTGTTGCACTTGATAGTTGAATCCACGACCTGATTCTCGTGCATCGTTGCCTGAAAAAGATTCTGTGGTCATCATTAAAAATGTTTTAGTGGATTTCTTGATTTATCCCTCTTGGCTCGGGTTGTCATTCATCGTCAGTTTTTTTTAGTTCCTCTTCCAATCCTTTAATCCTTGTTTGTGTTTCATTTGCAAAGTCTTTGCATTTTTCTTCTATTGTTTTGCATTTATCTTCCAAATTATTAATCCTTTTTTGTGTTTCGTTTGCAAAGTCTTTGCATTTTTCTTCTATTGTTTTGTATTTACCTTCCAAATTATTAATCCTTTTTTGTGTTTCGTTTGCAAAGTCTTTGCATTTTTCTTCTATTGTTTTGCATTTATCTTCCAAATTATTAATCCTTGTTTGTGTTTCATTTGCAAAGTCTTTGCATTTATCTTCCAAATTATTAATCCTTTTTTGTGTTTCGTTTGTAAAGTCTTCGCATATCTTTTTTATTGTTTGTTCTTTTTCATGTAGGCGGCTCAATTCTCTGTACATTGCCACAAGAGATATGATTGAGAGAACAGCGAGAATAAGATTGAGAAACAACATGAGGATAACCCCGAAACTCCATTCGTTTGTTTTGAAAGAAAAAGCTATGGAGAGTACCATTGACCAAACAAACACACCGCACGAGACGGTTGTGTAAAATTGATAGTTTTTTTTAATGCCTTCAAGGGTTGATGAACTTTCCCTGTTCTGATTTTCTTGTAACCTTTCCATTTTTATTGATTATTTTATTATTGTTTTATTTTGATGCTGTTACAGATTTTCCTTGAAACATTAGTTGTAGGAATATGCCGATGAAGGTTGCAAAAAATGAAAACTGAGCAATAAACCACCAGTTATTCTCTCCGTTAGTTATCGAATGAGAACAACAGCATATCCCGCCACTTGTTTTCATACCGTTAAGCACCTGCACGCCAAAATATTCATAAACCATTATCCCCACAATAAATGAATAAACATACGCCATTAGAATGACAATCAAGGATGATGTGATTTGGTGTTTAAAACCGTCAAAGGGGTTTATCTGTCGAGCCTCGTAGAATACAAAGAATAGTGTTACGATGCTGATAATAATAGTGACAGCTGGGTTTAGGCAAGATATATCATAAAAGTTTCTGAACAGGTCTTCGCTCATTCCCATGGTAAACCATGCTGCAATTACGGCAGCCAATAGTCGAGGGAGAATTACCGCCATGCCGCCAATGCCCCATGTGCTACGATAATGACGTCGTACAATATAGGTTGAGAGCACAAACAATGAGGTAACTGTTGATGCTGGGATGATGAACCAGTATGCCGATAGATTTGGACTTTCATGCAAAATGCATGAAGCAAAAAAGATTATTCCAAACATTAGCCCTAACGCTATTACCGACCACCACATTGTAGCCGTGTCGCCGAACCACAATCGCCAAAGTCCGATAAAATGGTAATGGCTCACTTCCCATGCAGCTGCTTTTTTTGCGGTATTGCTGTGGCCGTACACGGCGTTATGGAATTCGGATTTCTTGGTCTTGCGTGTTTTCTTATCTTTGTAGTACCTACGTCTAATCAAGCTAAGCAGGTTGCTTACCGTCAGTTGAAAACTGTCGTCAGTAGCCCCTATTCGTTTTAGATATGTTTTCCACGCATTTCTTTTACGGACAGATTCGACGACGGAGACGATGCTGTCACTTTTTCCCACAGCTGGGATTACCCTTGCTTTATGGTCATCATTCTTTTTCCAGTGTTTCAGCCTATTGGAAAAATATACTTGTTCCAATTCTTCGCTCACCTCGTTGAACCATGGAGAGTTGTGGAATGCATGTACTGCTCGTTCATCCAGAATTGACTCCATCCATTTGCACTCGGTTTTGGAGTACAGTTCAAAGAAAGAAATAAGCGACTGTTCGCATTTTTTTGTATCAGTTGCGCCATAGCACCTCTCAACGACCTCTCTTTGACACAATTCTGTACGATAGTAGTAATAGCGAGTCTTGTTTATCAGTGCGTTGAATAGGTAGTTTTCTTTTAGTTTGACGGACAATGCGTAGTAATAGGCTGCGTTTTTGAATACATCGGTAAACTCAAAGTCGAAGAGGAAGTCAAGTATCAGCTTCCTAAGGAAATGTGTCTTTGGATTATTGCTGGTTGTTATATATCGCTCTTTCCCTTCCGGAGCGAAGCATGGGAAGTCGGCGAAGCCATATTCCTCGCAGTCTTGATTTTCGAATGATTTTTCAATAGTCTTGCGTAGTTGTGTATTTTCATTCACCGGGAACTGAGCCCAATAAGTATTGTTTAGCACTTCTGCCAGTCCCTCTGACACTTCAATATTTTGGGATAGACGTAGTTCGATGATGGTGTTATGATAGTGCTTGACAAATGAGTTTTTACTGTCCGTTTCGTTGTCTTCAATATAGTGTAGTTTGAAACTGATGACCTCCGGAGAGACGCTTACATAGATTGGATAATGCGGTGTTTTTATCCCCTTATGTATCAGGTCGTGCTTCAGCCATCGGTAGTTGAAAACGGTAACTCCTTTTTGCAGTAGGGAGCTCTCAAAATCAAACTCAAAAAAACGGCCGTGATTCATTAGTCGTTATGCTCTTTTAGACTGATTATGTATTGTTGTATAGCGTCGCTAATCTTTCTTCCTCTTTTTTGCTCACATCCCTCATCGTCCACGTATTTGTCGTACTCGCATAACTCTTTATAGACAAAGACATACTCCTCCCACATTTCCTGCCACTGTCGTATAGTGCCGAAGGCGGTTAGATATACCAGATGCTGTAGGTGGTCAAAGAATGCTCCCGAGAAATGGTGTACCACTTTAAATGCCGACCATAGCAAAAGAGAACTCTTCATTCCCATTAGGTATTTAGCGTCGTTGGGATTATCTATCATGTACCATTCGTCGTCGCGGCTTAAGTCGTTCTCCAGTTTTTTATATTTCTCACGCATGAAAAGCAGGTTGTTAAAGTACTTGTAGGCATCCTCCCGAATATCCTGTACCCCATTCTCGGTCTTCACGTAGATACATTCCAATAGGTCGATGATGCTCATCTTTCCACCCTCTTTATCTTTCTTTAAATCATGGATTCTGTGACGCATCAGCTGCATCAGCTGATGTGAGAATAGATAAGGTGTATTGGTCGGACAGGCGCCATTGCCGATATGCCAAAGCTCTCTCTCGGTTCGGGCAAAGCCTTTTTCGAGCATGCGTTCGTGTACGGCGGTCTGAAAGGCAGAGATGAACATGATAAAAAAACGATTGTTTGGACCTGGCATATAGAGCCTGTCAAGTTCTTCGTCTCCGCTGTCACGTTTTTCGTCACTGCTGTTGTTTTTCTTACGTTTCTTTTTGTCTATATGCCACTTATGTATCTTTTCAAGCAGTTCATAGCCATATCTTGTCTTGTCGTTCTTTTCTTCAAGAAGATAATCCAACAGCACTATTTCGTATTTGTATTTTTTTAGGCAGTACTCTGCCTCGTCGATGGTCTCAACGCAGTCAATGACAATTTGGATATCATCAGTCGATATATGTGTTTCCCGCCAACACTTATATTGTCCATTTGTAAAATTACTATTCTGAACTTGGTATAAATCATACTTAATATCTAATTCCGCCTTGTCATCAGAATCACCCTTTCTCCGATAGGTTTTTATGTTGCCGTATGAATCCTTGTCGAAATCATTAAGAGATTCTTCAAATTTGTTTTCTTTGAAGTGAAATTGTCTAAACCATATTTTATCTTCGTCAAAATGCAGAATACGACTTATACTGTTGGCGATAATCTGTAGTTTGTTGATATATACAGTAGTGTTGCTACTTTCGTCTTTAGACATAGGTTCAATACACTTGTCGTCAAGTAACAGGACCCTCCATTTGTATTTACGGATAGTTTTTATTGTGACTTCATGGTTTTCTTCATTCTCGAAGTCATCGATTTTACCTTTCATCTCATTTTCGGAATGAAAAAGAAATGGCGAGATGGCTTTGTGACTACCAGATAGATAAGACTGTTTTGCCAAACGTGCATTTAGGTCAGCATGTTCATGTGTTACGGATAGGTTGTAGAGCCCTTTTTTTGTATTGTGTGCAATCTCTTTTATAATCCGAGTGAATAATGCGTAGTTATCATCATATTTCCAATCTGCATCTCTGGCAGTTTCTAATGGCACATAATAATTCCAGATATTGCTATCTATGATTTTACAATATCTTTTGGGAGGTGGAAGTTTATCTACATTGTGATGGAAAATATCATAAAGAGTTAGGTGTACTGTTGGTGTTGGGTAAAGCTGTTCAGATGATTCAAACCCTCCCAACCAGTCGCCTCCATAGATGTCCTTTATCCTGTGATAAATAATTTGAAATTGTATCGGTGTGTCTGTCCCTGCAATTTTAAATCCTTTTAAAAGACTATTATTCAAGTAATTCTCAATTGGATTGTAAATATTTTTAGGATAGTGCCATCCCGTTCTATTTATTTCTATTACGGCAGAAAATTTATCATCCATAGTGCTCCCCTTTTTATATCAATAACTATTACTAATTCTGATTATTCATTTAATATTTTGTCAGATTCCTCTCGCAGATGACGGAACATTTTTGCGTCAGGCTCTTTTTTTGATATTTTTTCTGCGATAGGTGGTCCAAATTCAAACTTTAAAATATTATCCTGAAAAATTCCTCCCGTTGCTCCATGAGCAAACGCTGCAACATACTTAAAATATTTTTTCATTATTTCATATCCGGAAGTATTCGTTTTGTCATCCGTAGAATTTTCTGCATCGATTATTATTTGGTCGCCATTATGCCCGATTTGTTTGTCATGAACATATAGTATGGCATCTCCCCCATTATCTATTGCTACTATTTCTAAATCCTTGCACAATTCAGTAATAAACTCATCCATCTTTGTTATCTTAATATCCCCAGGTTTGTTTATTTTTAATTCGTTCCAAGGAAGTAATTTATCCCAAAGAAGCATAGTTATATCGTATGTTTTACCATCTTTTTGCTTTGAAAAACTACTGTAGAATTTTTCGAGGCTTGTGCTATTTTTCACTTTCTCTTTCACTCTCTCTGCCAATTCTTCAAATACAAAATTACGAGCATTATTAAGTTCTAGATATTTTTCATCGTCTGGAATATTAATGCCCTCGTTTTCAGCCATACTATAAAGGTCTTCTTCATCCCAATTATTTAGGTTTCTTTCTGCGATTACATTGCAAATTATCTCCCGTATAATTGATTTTTCGGGGAAATAGGTATTGTCATTTATCGCGTTCCCATAACATTCTCGTCCTTTTTTAGACTTGTTGTTTTCTTCTATATACTCTCCTGATCGTGTTATTATCACGACCTTTGTTTTTTCTTTTGAATCACTCATAATGTGCGGAATATAATAGTTCTGTTAATATGTATTTGCAATCTCTCAAAGCATGGTCCACTGCCGTAAATTGAAGGAATGGCAGGTGTTGAGGCATGTCTTTATGATTCGGTTTCGACCGGCCGGAATGGACAACAAACTGTGGTAGGAAATACCCTTTGTGGCCTTTGCCATTGATTTTATATTCAATACCTTTGGATTCTTCTGTCTTTCTCGAAAAAGCATCGAATAATGCCTTTGTGACGGATTCGCGTCCTTCTACGTTCTCGCTATCAATGCCTAAAGCACCATATATCTTGTCAAGCAATCCTTGGTGTATGGTGATAAAATCGAACTTCCCATGGAAGTCGTCATTCATCAGGTTGACCTCGATCTTATCGTCTTCTTTTTTTATTATATGTGCAATTGTTTCTTCGCATGTCTTGTCGCTGTATAGTCCGATACGTCCATTCTCCGTTGGTGCATAATTATATCCGATAATCTTTATTATACTTTTCTCCTCAATTTTTGCTATTATTATATTGAATGTCCAAATGCCTTTTTCAATATATCTCCATGTCTCAGAGTAATCCTTATTTATCGAGCGGAAAGCATCTAAGAAGTTGTCTGCATTTATTTCTTTTGTTTTCAAAAATCCATATATATCATTCATAATGGTGCTAAAGTGAAACTTGGCAGTCATTTTTTGAAGGAGCCTTATTAGGGAACACGATTCCTTAGATTCTGTTTTTAGAAATTCGCTAATCCTATCTTTATCTATAGTTAGTTCTTTGTCTATTCCGTTCTTTCCGTCGGTTGTAAGCTTATACAAACGTTCATCGAATATGGCAATCTTTGTTAAGCCGGTGGCGATATGTTTACAATACCATAACATGTTGCGTTCGTCATGTCGGATTAGCCTGTCTGTTGAGTTCCCGCCAGATATCGCTTCAACAAAACGGGCAGTTGAAAATAATGACTTGTCCCCTTTTAGATTTGGACTTGCTTGTCCAGCATAGTGAGTGTTGAATACAATGTTGCCTTCGTAATACACTCTATTGGTTTCGCTGGTGTCTTTTTTTGAATATATTTTTCCCTTAACGTCATTAGAGATATTGACTGATTCTTCTACTTTGTCGTCGATAATACTTATTTTTGTGTTACTGCTTATCGGGAATAGTTTTTCTATCCATTTTTTGTATAATTCATCAATCTTTTTAATCCATTCATCATCAAGTGTTTCAGCGAAAATTCTCGAATGTAATTTGTACTTAATATTTTGGTATTCAGCATCGTCCTCTTCCCCATCATAGACAATTAAGTCATATCTGTTGATTTTTTTTATTTCGCTTTCATCTGACGCTGGACGGAACACCATGCATCCACGTTCATGATACATCTCTTTGTCTTCTTTTTTCTCTGATACAATGGCAACCCTTTTCGGTTTCGGAAGACCGATGATGTATTGCACATAATCTCCATTTTTCCTTACGGCGACAGCCGGAGTTTTATCTTCTGTTATATCTGTGTCGATGTTCCATCCTCTAAGCCATGCGGCTGAGATACGCATCTCTTTTATCCCCTTACATTCGTCGTCCATTTCGTCATTGTCGGTCAAATAATTGCGAACTAAGCCTTCGCCAATTTTTTCAATGGTTTTTTCTACGTTATTCTGCTTTATTTTGACAGTGATGCCGAGATAAAACAAGTCGTCCTTGGTCTTTGAATAACAATCGTTAGGTATGGGGGGGATAATGCTTCCGTCTTTTTCTTTCTGCCCTTTGCATAGGCTGTATTTAAAAATCTCCTTGTTGTTAATCGTTCTATCAATATCATTTGGTTCGATGATGTCGAATTGGAATACCAATTTATTTCCTGTTGCATTCTTTCCGTCATGTTTTGCCGTATTGCGTATGATGTTTTCCATGATAGAAAAAAATGCCTGTCGTCCCAAGTTGCCACCGGGGAGTGCGATATTGAATGTTCTGAGGTCATCAGGTACGTTGCCATCTCCAAAGAATGTGTCTTCCCAGTAAAGGTTAATGTCATCACTCTTGGTAAATCCCTCCGAATTGGCGATGTAAGCCAACAAGAGGTTGGCGGCTTTCTGTCCCTTTTCTTGATTATGTCGAATGGCTTTCTTTTCTGGTTTTAGTTCATCGTAGATGGCATCTTTAAAGTTTATCGTGGCAAAATAAGGTATGTAATTTGTGGCAATAGTAGCAATGAAATCCTGTCGTTCCTGTAGATAGTTAATAAATCGTCCTAATCCAACAAGAAAAGGCATCTCCGTGTCTCCGAATTTACTTGCATCTATTTCCTCAATAGAGTTCGCTGCCACCAAATCTTTCAATGCGCCGGTCCCGATAATTTTCTCTACCGACTGCAAACGTTGCTTGATATAAAACATCACATGACTACCCAAATTATGACTCATATTGCGAGACATAATGGCGGCTTTGGCAGATTTGATGGCTTCAAATCTTGCTTTATTGATGTAAATAGATGACAGATTGATTTGCGAAACTGGAAATAATAGGACAAAAGATAGGGCTTTAAATTTTTTGATATAGTCTAAATCTTTGTCCAAATCGTTACCATTAGTGGACAAGACAAAATGACCGATTTGGCTCTTATTAGGGAATGGAATGGGAATAAAATACATGCGTTTAATGCCAGGCACTGCAATTTCATTTATAAATGCAACACGATAAACATTCTTTGCAATTTGCTTTTTTTTGAGGCGATTTTTACTTGTTCCAGGTGATGGGATATTAAGAAAAGCATCACTATAACTAGTATAATTTGAATCTTCGTCGGATTCTTTAGAATTGAATTCGTCAATTTTCCCCTCAATCTCTCTAATGAGAAGTTCGTCTGATCCATTTTGTCGCTTTTCAAGAATCGTGTTGTATATATTGTTTCTTTCGGGGTCTAAATGAAAAATGGACAATTGATTTCCTGTTAGAGAAACTATTTGGCAACTATCATTATCAAATTTAAGACAAAAACCATTCTGTATGGTGGTATCTTGATATTTATCAGAATAACATATTTGTAACATGGTATCAATATGATATTCAGGATAGTCATCAAGATATTTTTGATATAAATTGGCTAATTTTTTTTTCTGATTAAAGACATTTTGGGTGGAGAAAAAAGTAAAAAAAAACTGTTTTTTTTCTATCTCCAACGGGTTCTGGCATATCATTAAGTCATAGCATAGTATTCCGTTTTCATTTTCTTTCAGAATGTTATGCTTGTCAATGCTGAATCCTTTTAAGAAGGCTTCAGCATATTTTTCTAAAGAGTACACATTTATATCTTGGGTGATAATCTGTGAAATTTTTGACATATATTGATGAATGGTATCATCAAGATTATCAATGGATAATTCATTATCGCGCATGGTCTCAGGCATTATATTATTTTATCCGTGTTAGTTCACCGTTGGTCATCTCGAACATATGCATTTGAAAGTTTACATCATTTCCAGAATCAAACCAATTATTACCCAATAACAAATTGTTCGGCTTGGTTGAAAAAATAGCATCTTTGAAAGGAATGGACTCCTTTTCACTTCTATTGAGAGCGTAACATAAATAAATAAAACTATCATAAGCGATTGCATCCCAAAAACATGGGTCAATTCCATATTTTGTTTTATACAATGAAGCATATGTGGCAATCTCTTTGTTTTCGGATTTTAGATCCAAATCTGAAGCTACAATATATGCACCATTCAAAATACCATTAGTGTTTTTTACAGCGGAAGGAACTGAAAGGGAGAGATCTCCAATGATTCGTCCGCGATACCCCAATTCGCTTATGTGTTTTAACAGTGCATCTAAGGATGAACCAAAACCTCTTGCGCAAATAATTTCAGGTTTTGCCGTAATGATTTTTATTGCGTTTTCACGTTGTATGTTTGACGTTTGTATGTCATAAGGAATGTCTGCCACTATTTTAATTTCATTTGCATCTATGTATTTTTTTGAATAGGAATAAAACGCTTGTCCTGCGGTAGAGTTTGGATATATCAAAGCCATTTTAGATATGTTTAAATCTTGTTTTATGAAACGCATCATATATCTGTCCTCTTGCTCTTCATTGTAGCAATAGCGAAAAACTAAGTCGCTTCGATTTTTATCAATCATACCAGTACATATGGTCGCAATTATTGGAATTCCATAGTTGTCAGCGAGTTGATTTACAATGGGAAGTTCTGTGTCACCTGTGACTATGATTCCACTAACTTTATCTAATTTGGCAATCTTATTCATGGCAGTAATTGTTCCATTTGCATCTGTTCTGGTGTCTTCTATTACTAATTTTATTTTTTTCCCATTTATTCCACCCTCCTCGTTGATTTTATCAACAGCAACTAGAATTCCATTTTGTGCTAAATTTCCTTGTTGAGCATTGTCGCCTGTTAAAGAGAGCAATGCGCCAATTTTAATTGTTTCGTTTTGATTGTTTGTTTTACAGCTACCTAATGTGCATAAGACAAAAAAAACGATTGCAATAATTTTTATTCTTTTCATGATTTTAATTTTTAAACATTAAACTTTCTATTTTTGATATATTTAATTCGTTGTCTTCTTTTGAGTCATAGCCTATATTGCCTTGGCTAAGCATTACGCAGCGACCCGGTGGTTTTTGTCTTGACAGTACGACAGGCTCGCCGTCTTGTCCGTTGGTTATGGTATGTAATGTATTGGTACAGCAGAACTCTACAGCTCGCGCTATATTCTGCTCTATCAGCATGATGGTAGTGCCAAATAAATCTCTTATTTTATTCAGCATTGTGTACATCTCTTCTACGGCTTTGGGCGAGAGTCCGGCACTCGGCTCGTCTAATATCAGGAGACGAGGGCGGTGTGAGAGGGTCATGGCTAACGCCAACTCGTGGCGCTGACCACCAGAGAGTTTGTCTGCCATGGTGTTGGAGAGTTCTCTCCGACTCTTTTTCAGCAAAGGTATAATGTCGGAGTATCGAGAGGCGAAGTCTGACAGGCGTGTGTTGCCGATGGCTAATTGTATGTTTTCAAGTACTGACAGGTTGGGGAACACTGTCCCGCCTTGGTGCATGATGGCGATGCCAAGCCGTGACAGTTCGTTAGATGTTCTGCCAGTGATGTCTTGTCCGTCGAAGGTTATGTGTCCGCTACGGTAGGGGAGAAGATTCATCACCGCCTTGCCCAGCGTGGATTTGCCGCTGCCATTGAGTCCGATTATCCCCAAGGCTTCTCCTTCGACAACAGAGAGGTCTATGCCTTGCAGGATGTTCACCCCTCTCTCGTAGCCGCCATAGAGCCCATTTATTTCCAGCAGTGTGTTCATAGCCCAAGATAGTTTTTTCGTATTTCAAGGTCATCGAGTACGTCGGCAGTAGAACCGCTCTTGATGATTTTTCCGTCTGATAGGTAGTGGCAAATGTCAGCCACACTGCGCACGAAGTTCATGTTGTGTTCTATCAGGAGGACTGTCTGTCCGTCCTGTTCCACCATGTCGCGTATGATTGTGCGGAAGGCATCATTATATCGTGGGTTGACTCCGCTGGTAGGTTCGTCAAGCAGCAGGAGCCGGTCGTTGCCCATGAGGAGCCGCGCCATGGCTATGAGACGTTGCTCGCCGTAGGAGAATTCGGAAGCCTTGTGGTCTAACATCCCGAGATATTTATTGTCGTGTCCGAAGACCTTTGTAAGTATCTCCACGGCGCGCCGCTCTTTGTCGTTTTCGCTGCAGCGTACTCGTTTTGTGCGAAAGAAGCAGTCGAGGGGTGACTCGCCCATGATGTCGTCGCTGGCAATCTTCATGTTCTCCATCAGTGTGAGGTCGGCCATCAGCTGGCGGCCCTGGAATAGTCTGCCGAGACCCATGGTCGAGATGCGATATGCCGGTAGGCGAGAGATGTCGCGTCCCCCCAAGCGGACATGACCGCTGAAGCCTCGCTCAAAACCAGAGATGATGTTGAAGAGCGTTGTCTTGCCTGCGCCGTTGCCGCCAATAAGGGCTGTCACCTTGCCGCTTTCGACGGATAGATTGACTCCGTTGAGAAGGTTGAAAACCTCTTTGCGGGCATTAGTGTAGCTCATCCTGATATCTTCGAGTTCTAAAATCATCCTTGTTTCTCTTTTCACATATCACAGTTCACTTAATACTGGCATCGCCGAACAGACCTTGAGGTTTGGCAAACATCAACACTATCAGAACGAGGCCGTAGATTATCTGTCTGAGGTTGGCAGCTACGGCATCTGGCAGGCCGACGAAGCGCAGTAGTTCGGGCAGGAGTACCACCACGGCGGCACCAGCAATAGCCCCCCATATGCGGCTGCCCGTGCCACCGATGAAGAGAGCGGTAATGATGAAGATGCTCTCGTCGAGGGTGAAGCTGGTGGGGTCAATATAGCTAACATAAGAGGCGTAGATGGTGCCTGCCAGTCCGGCAAAGGCTGCCGAGATGAAGAACGCCCATGACTTCAGCCGAGTGGTGTCACGTCCCAAGGCCTGCGCCGACAGTTCGTCGGTGCGTATGGCTTTGAGCATACGCCCATAGGGCGAGTGCTGCAGACGGCTGATAATCCAGACAACCAAGGCGGCCGTCAGCAACGAGAAGAAGAAATATGGGTAGATGCCATTAAGGTTCCAGATTGCAAACAGCTTGATGCTGGGTATGCCGGGAATGCCGTAAGGTCCTCGCGTGACGCTAATCCAGTTATAGAGGATGGTGAATATTATCATTTGAAAGCCGAGTGTGGCAAGGATAAAGTAATCGCCCTTCAGCTTCACAGAGGCATAAGAGACGAGAAGGCTCGTGAGTCCTGTGGCAGCCATCACTATCAGTGCTATGGCAATGAACGGCAGATTGAACTGCATCAAGAAGTAGGTACCTACATAGGCGCCGATACCGTAGAAGGCTGCTTGGCACATCGTCAGCAGGTTGGCCATGCCTACCGTCAGATTGGTGCTGAGGACCAAGATGACATAGATGCACAGCATTATTCCTAAGTGTAGCAGGTATTCCATTATATTGCGCGTTGTTTATAGCCCGCGATGCCCTGCGGACGGATGAATAACAGGATGAGCAGGAGGACGAAGGTGACGGCGTTCTGCCAGTTGGACGAGAACTGCCACACCGTCAGAGCCTGAATCACACCGAGGACGAGGCCGCCGACTACACAGGTGCCGAAACGCCCTACGCCGCCAATAATCATGGCCACCATGGCGTTGATGAGAACGGTCATGCCCATGTGCGGGTCGAGGCCAATATCATATACGGTCAGACATGACGCAACAGCTATAAAGAGTCCGCTCAACAAAAAAACAAAAATGCGGGCATGAGTGGTGCTATATCCCAATGTCTCGTAGAGTGTGCTGTTGGCACTCAGGGCTCGGAAACGGATGCCCCACTGACTCTTCGTGATGAAAAGCAGGAAGGAGGCTATCACTATCCCGCCAACAACGAGCTGCCACATCTGGGGAGTAGTGATGATAATGCTGCCATAGGCGAAGGTGCGATGTATGGTGTTGTCGATGACTTTGGTCTCGTTGCCGAAAAACATGGCCAGCAGGTTAACAATCACGGTCATCATGCCTATAGAGGCAATCATGGCCACGTTGTTAGATGCCTTACGACGTTTGAGCGGGCGATAGACAGACACGTCGGTCAGGAGGCTCAAAGCCATCGTTAAGGATATGGCTACCGTAGCGGCCAGTAGTACGGGCAGATTGATGACAACAGAAAAAAGATAGAACATATAGGCAGCAAAAACATAGATGGCTGCAGCGGTGATATGAAACAGCTTGGTAGTGTTGTACACCAGTGCAAAGCCTATGGCCAGCAGAGAATATAGTGTGCCAGAGATAATGCCGTTAACAATAAATTGCCATATCATACTATTTTCTCTTTAAAGATTCCAGCAGTCCGAGCCATCCCAGATGCTCATAGCGTTCTTTCATCTGCCTATAGCCGTCACCATAGACGGCATCAGTGCTTTTATAGAGGCTTTTTAACAGATAACTTGCGTGTGGCGTATCGAAGTGTTGATAGACAAAAGCACTGCCGAGATTACAAAAACCTTCGTTCTCCTCTTTTGACATGCTGCGTGCGTATAGTGCAAGCCAAGAATGAAGCATCTCGTGTGCTAACACTCCTTGGAAATGAAGCTCTGGCAATCCATAGGTCATCTCGATTACGAAGTCGCTGGCACCAAGTATGTTGAATATAGAGTATTTTATTCTGCCCGTAGCATTGCCCAAATACTCTTTGTTTTTTAACACAACAGGTATTTTTTCTGGTATCCCCGTGACATTTCGCGATTGGAATATCTGAAGTACTTTTGAGCGACATTCCTCTACCTGAGAGTCTGTGGTGATAGCTGTGGAAGAACAGATTTCGCACAATGCTATGTTGGGTGCTAAATATGTAGGATGGGCTGAGACGAAACGTCCGCACGAAAAACATAATTGTGATTTTTCACCGTTATGCAATGTGTGAGCACTATTACCCCAATAGTCAGTAACATAGGGACCCGTAATGGATTGTCCGCATATCACGCACCTTTTCTGAATATGATTGTGGTAACATTCTTTGTGATACCGTTTGTCGCCCACTATATAATGAGACTGGTTGATTTCTTTGCGACAGTAGGCACATATCTTCTTGCCAGAGGCAGGGTTGCATTCAGGATGGTACAAATCACCATTGAAAGTTGCTATCCGGCCGTGTAGTTCACCACCACAGTAAGCACAGACCATACACTCCCTATGGTAGTATTTTCCACCATAGGGAGTTTTACTGCCTTTAATGAATTTGCCGCATTTAGTGCAGATGTGTATGGACATGATAATACCTATTGTATTATAGTGGTTGGGATGGCAAGTCTATAGTGTATAGGCTTCGGCGAGAGTGAATAGTTGAATGATGTTGTAGTGTGTCGGTAGTCTTACAGTACCTCTGAACCAGCAAATGATGACACTGTTTTGCCCATAAGTTCGAGCAGAGAGCGCATGTCGGCTCCCGATGATAGCGTCTCGTGTGGTTTATCCATCTCATTAATCTCTGCATTGGGGAGCAATTTAAGTCCGCTGTATTTTTCGTCGTTGGCCCCCCAAAGGAATAGCTTGATATGATCGTCCGCCAGACTTTGTTTGAATTCCTCGAAGGTGTTTACAGCAAATTTTTTGCTTGTGGAAGGATGAAGGTTTTTTGTGTGGGCATCTGTGAATACGACGATAATCTTGTGAGCGCGACGCCATTTTGATGTCTTCGCAGCTACTAATATGGCATCAAGGGTTGATTCCGGTTCATCGCCACCGCCACACATCCTGATTCCGGCCACCTGTTTTTGAAATTCGGGGACGGTGCTTACAAAGTCGTTGCTGTTCTGCATTTCTTCGCCACATTCCAAATCACCATAGCCTACAGCACGCATACGCCAATCAATGATTACGCTTTGGTCGGCATTGAGTCCTTCAACGAATCTATTTACATTGTTCTTCACATTTTCGATGACTGAATCCATAGAGCCAGTACAATCGAAACAGAATACCACGTCGGCCACAGCCTTTGTTTTCATTACGTTTGAAACACCACTTTTGAATTGAATACCCATAATATGATTTATTTTAGTTTATTATTAAATGATTTATTTGTGCGATGTTAGTGTTGTAAGATTATTGCTTTATCTCCAATGATAGTGAGCAAATCTCTTTGTCCTTAGAGGTGCTGAAAATGCTTAAGGTATCGCCATCCCTTGCTTGCGTGGGAACATCTGTAAGTTCTTCCCCACGGAGCAAAATTTTATTCTTGGCCATGCCATAGGCTGGACAGCTAATTAGTAGTTTATCTCCTTCTTGTACAACATCAAGTATTGCATAGGTTTTGTCGAGGTACTTGTATATCTCGTTGGCATCCTCGTCAGTTGTTCTGCCGAACAACTCCTTGAAGTGTTTGCGTCCATAGGCCATACCCGGAACCATAATCATCATGTCTCCACTTGCAGAGCGCAGTTTGGCTTTCATACGGGAGACCTTGCCTTTTAGTGCATCGATAATGGCATCTATCGTGGGACGATCTTCGGCATTAGGCTCGAGACATTTTGTTATGATGTCATTTAAATATTTGGGCAAATCGGTATTGATTTTCACGGGAGATAGATAATCGCGTTTTTTCACCCACTCTACCCATAGTGTCGGCTCGAATATTCTCTCGCCCAGTTCTGGCATATTGTAGGGATTGCAGCCAGTAAGGAGCTCACAGAGTATTATGCCTGTCGTGAAGATGTCTGACTTGTAGCTCAATGTGGCATCGATATTGCCATAGCCAGGAGTATTGACACGTTTCACCTCTCTGCCATTAGGCACAGACCAATCAAAATCTGTTAGAATCAGTCTGATTCCCGCTTTTTTTGATGGGTCTTTGACTGTCATCACCTGTTCCGGCTTTAGGTCCTGATGAATGATTTTTTTCTCATGGACTGCTTTGAGGATTTCGCAGAACTGAATGGCAGCATCAAGGCGCTCATCATAATTTTCATTGGTTTCCATCCAGTCTCTAAGATTCGTCGAACCTGGTATAAACTCTTTGACCTGATGATAGCGTCCATTGTCCTCGAAGTCTTCAATGATTGTCTCCGTAAGTCCACCTAAAGCCTTGAGTAGCGGAATCATTGTCGTCTGATTTTCCATGAAAGCCCTATAGTAGTCACACATGGGTGTAGGGTCTTTGTATTGTTTCAGGAAATAGGTATTCCCGCCTTTTTTTACTTTGTAAGCATCGCAGAATCCACCTTTATTGATTTCTTCTACAATCTCGTAACCATGTATAGCGTCCATACTCTAAATATATTTGTCAGTTATGCTTCTGTTCCGCTAGTGGCTATGTCGGAAACTGTTTTCCCAATTGTAGTCATGAGTTTTGAGAAGTCTAAATGCTTGTATTCCTCTTCGGGATTTTCAAACTGGCAGATATCTGCACGAGGTATGGTTTTCATTGCATCGTACATCGGATCCTTCATGCCCCATAAGAATAATTTGATATGCTGAACATTTAGTTCCTGAATTAGAACATCCAAATCTCCATCGGAACCGCTGACATCTGCCAGAGTTTTTTCATTAACACTCTTTGCCGCTGCATCGGTGAAAACAACAACAACCTTATGGCAGTTTGACCGCCATGGACTTTTTTTAGCAGCATACCATATTGCATCAAGCGTGGATTCTGGGTCGTCCCCCCCTGACCCCTCTAAGGCGTTCATTCCGTCAATCTGCTCTTTAAGTTCTTCTTTAGTTGATACGAATGGTCTGTCATTGATAAGATACTCATCATCTACATCGAAGTCACGATAACCCATAACACGGGCACGCCAGTCAAGAATAACATTGTTTTCGCCAAATCCTTTAACAAGCTCTTCAACATTCTCTTTGACAGAATCGATAATCTCTGTCATGGAACCTGTGCAGTCAAAGCAGAATACAATATCTGCAACGCCTTTGCATTTGATTTGTTGCGCATTTTTTTGTAAACTCATAATTTATGTTTTTTTTTGGTTAATATTGTTATTATTCTTCGGACTTATTATCGTCATTCTCTGTAGCGAAACCAGCATTGATATCAGAAAAAAGGTTGTCAATGTGCATGGCGACGTCTCCAGAACATGTGAATTCTTTATTCAGCATGTATTTGTTCATATTCTCGTCAACCAGTTCGCCGGAATAGATGTTGCACGTGACAACCACGCCACGGCATATTCTAACGCGATAGATATAGCTGTTTTCTATTGAATATGAGCCGTCGTCCTTGATAATGGCGAATGCTGGTTCAATGCCCGCATATCCGGCTTGCTCATTGGCGGCTCCGCCAGAGGAAAAAATGCTCCATAGTCGGTTGTCAAAGAATGCCTCATAACCATATTCTAATGGCACATGGCTACGAAAAAACCTTGTAATATTATTCTTTTTAGCGTATGCATTGTATTGGTCGCTTCCGAACTCAAAACGTCCTGATACTTGGTATTTTTCTTTAGCATGGACAGGGTCGCCCCAAATCATATCGAAAAGGATTTTATTTCTTATGGTAAGAAGAGAGTTATTCATCTTCTCTGTTTTCGATTTAAGGGAGTCGTCAGATATGCTCTCCTCAGCTTTTTTCCCCTGCTCGTAGAGAAAGCCGTGCTCATATTCAATGGAGCCAGTATTTTGGTCATAATAAAAAGTGTCAAAGAATATTTGGCGAGGTACGGACGCATGAGTTAGTAGTATATTATCTTTATCGGTTTTTAAATATACGTAAGTGGGCAACGTTCTGAAAAAATCGGCAAAAGCATGGAGAAATTCTTTGTCATTGCCGCAATATTCGTTTAGGGTAGGACCACTCTGCTGAGGAAGCACTCGTGACTCTATTATCTCTTTTTCAGCATTATACGAGATTAGTTCATGGTTGCCGCGGAGCATTATTAACCGTTCTCCAAGTATTTGCTTCAAATCCATTAATAGCAAAAGAGGTTCACATAATGCACTGCCTCGGTCAAGATAGTCACCCATAAATACAAAGTATGCTTTCTCAAAATAATCGTACTCAGATACTGTGAGTTTCAGAAGTATAGCAGCGAGCGATTTATAGTCGCAATGGATGTCACCTATGACCACTACGCGACAGTCGGGATGTTTCCGAAGGTCAATGAAACGATAATAATCGTCGCATACATAGTCGTTCAGGTAGTCACCATTTTTATTAGAAATCAAAAAAGGTTTCAACTCTTCTATGAAGCGAGGAATGTCTTGCTCATTTATTTCATAACTCCTCTTTCGGATGCATTGTATGACAGACTCCTTTTTACCAATATTGTTTTCAGCAAAAAGAGTAGAATCATCTTTTTTGCGCGATGATGTGCCATCATCATGTGGCAATGATGTGCTGTCATCGTTTTTCAATACTACATTATCATTGCTTCTTGTTGTTTTCTCAAAATCGAAAGCATCAATAATGCCTTTAAAAATTTTTTTAAGGGATGGCATATTTTTTTTTGTTTTATCGTTCCTGAGTTCTTAATGATTAAATTTTTCTAACTAAATACCTAAGATGTATGCAAAAAAGCATAGAACTCGCGTTGTTTGTTCTACGCTCTTTAGGCATCGCCAAACGCCTTCCCTAAGTAAAACAAATTTGAACCTTATCCTATGCCTCCAGTATGTTTGATGGCAACAAAAACCATCCATAAAGGCAAGCAAAAGGCATCAGTATTGTTGTCCTTAGGTTAAAATTTGGCGAACTTTAAAGAGCGGACCAATAACAAATGCTTTTTTCGCATCGTCCAGCATAAACTCTCGCTGGAAATCAAATGCAAATATACATTTTTTTTCAATACGGATGCCTTTCAAGATAAGGTCTGTTTGTAAGTATGCGGTAAATCAAATTATTACTTATGTTTTTTTTTACTTTCAGCGTATAAATATTTGATGATTAAATACATTTAGTAATAATGAAAAACAAGTTTTAACGATATTGATATTTAGAGAGGAAATTGCGTAAAAAAAAACATATATCATTGATTTTTAATATTTTGAACATATAAAAAAAGAAGAGAAAACCACATCTTTGTAATTGATTTCCAAGACATTACAATAATAAAGAAAAAAATAGAAATTAGCAAGGTGGATATGAAACAATACATCTATGCTATACAAGGGGGGGGGAGGCAACGCTGTCGGCAAAGGTCTATTGCCTTTGGATTTATATGCAAGCCTTACAGGGTTGAAATACGGCAACAGTTCTGCCGCTTCTATTGATATGTAACGCCTACGACGTAAAGAAACGCAGAAAGGCGGATGGGCATCACCTCACTCCTCACCATTCACAATTCACTCCTCACCATTCACAATTCACTCCTCACACCTCACTTCTCACTATTCACCTCACTTCTCACCATTCACCATTCACTATTCACCATTCACTATTCACCATTCACTATTCACCATTCACTATTCACCATTCACACCTCACCAGTCTCTTCTGCCAGCAGTTCTACGTCTTGAGGCGAGAAACAGTTCATCTGGACTATGGTCAGCTTGTAGGGCGATGGCGACGGGCAGAACGTAGGCGGGATTTGGAAGTTTTGTCTGATTTTATCATCCAGCTGCGTTGCCGCATCGTTGTCGTCCGAATAGAGCAGGAGCAGCTTGCAGCTGCTATTTTTTGCCGCCTCGTCATAGCCCGTGACCCGCGTAGGCACGAAATGCGTCGATTTGGCATCCATGCTCTGCAACAGGCTGTCAAGGTTCACATACCGCCTATCGACGTAAGGATAGGCATTTTCCATCACCACGCTGGAGTAGATAGAGAAGCCTTTCAGCTTGCTCATCAATGTCTCCACGAGCATCTGCTTCAAGTGGTTCTTAAAAAGCACAATCTGCTGTTCGTCGATGACATACAAGTCCTTGAACATATCGCACAGGCTGATGTCCTTCGTGATGTCGTCCTTGAACGTATCGAAATAATTGTCGAGGCATGGATTGGAAACGAGCGACAGGAATGGCGTATGCACAAGGTCGGACATACGGCTTGACTTCTCTTCCTCGTCGCGCCATGTGCGAAGGTTGCCGAGGAAGGAGCGCATACCATTGTTTTTGGAGTGCAGGTCGTGGAACAGCTTGGCAAGCGAGTCTATCACCATACCTGCCACATGCGTCTTCAGCTTATTGACCAGCAGGAGGTCGTCGCGATGCTTGATGTCGCGCGCGCAGCGTTCCGTACGCATCTTGTAGTCCTCGTCAAGGTCAACGCGTTTGTGATGGCGCATGCTGTTCCAGATGACAAAACACAGCACGCCGATGCCAAGCAGGCCATAGACTATATAGCTGAAGGTGTTGAAGAAGAGGACATCCGCCGAGACGCCAGCCCACAGCAGGATGGCATAGATAAGGACAAAGACAACCACCGATGCCGCAAACCGTATTCTGCCACGGAGGCTCTCCTTGTCGAACAGCGCCAAAGCCTCCTGACGCTGCTTCTCCAAATCCTGCTTCGTGCACAGCAGAGCAGCCTTTTCCATCTCAAGGCGTTTGCGAGTGCCCTCGCAGAGAGTGGTCCGCACGGAGTTGTTGCCCAGCCGCTGGAAGAGCTGGTTGTAGTCGCGCTCCAGCATCTGCAGGCGGCGGTCGGCGGCGGCAAGGCGGTGCTTCTCCTCCTCAATGAGTATGCGCAGCAACTCAGCCTTGATTTGCGAATTGGTGACATCGAAGGATATGGTAGTCTTAGTGTCGTAGCCGCCGGCATGGAAGACGCCTTTGCTCACCTCGGTGATGATGCACGCCGAGTTGAGGAAATCCTCGAAATAGGAGTACGGGATATAGCAATAGCCGCCCTCGCCAAACGACGTCCCCCACGAATTGCGCACGATGAATATATGCTCATTGTCGCTGTATCCGCACACTATCATGGCATGATAGCCGTAATCATTGGCAGCCACCTCCTCATCCGTCGGACGCGGCACGAAGCCGTTGCGCGGCGTGAACGAGTCGAATATGCGCAAGGACACCGCCACAGGATAGCCGTCGGCTACTGCCGACTTGATGTCGTCCACCGTAGGCTTGACGTTAAGGGCTTTGAGCACACGCCTGCCGGCGCCATCGGCATAGGCCTCGTCACTCGGCACGAAGAAGTCGCTGTCGCTGTAGGGGCATAACGGCTCTGTGCACACGCCCTCACTGCCCATAGTGACAATGATGTCGTGCATCGAGCTGCCCGTGTCCTCGTGCTCCTTGCCTTTGCGCTTGCGCACATTGTAGTAAACAAAATACTCGCTCAAGTCGGATTCGCCGTCGCCATCGCGCTTCAAGATATACTCGTAGATGCCCACCATAGCGAAGGCGGAGCATGCACCCATAGAGCCCTGATTCTTGACGGGGGTGAAGTAGTGCCGCAAATCGACTTTCACCTGCGTGTTCTCGTGCGCTTTGTAGTCATCATCAAAAGGGTCCTCCACGATATCCTTCTGCAGACGGAAGGTATGCCCTTCGAAGAGGAAGCCTTCAGCCGTAAGGCGTTTCTGCGAGTCAATGTTTTCCTGCATCTGCACATCGAGGTCGGCCAGTTCCTTAGCCTTGCTGCGTATGTAGTTGGTCGATTCGCGCATACGGATTTTTATCTGCTTGATGTCGTCAAGCAGCCGACTCGGCAGCGTCACCAGAGCATGGGAGGCGTCGCTCAGCACGCCATACGAAGCAATGTCGTTTCGCTCACGCTTGCTGCGTTTCTCCGCCTCACTGTCGTCGCTGCGCATAGTGCTGTAGAGAGCCACAAGACTATTGTTGGCGCTGACGAAATAATCAAGTGGCTCGCGGCTACTGTCGTCTATCACCAACTGGTCGTGCATGAAGAGGTTGCCCGTCAGCAGTTCGTCGTCCTCGCCGAGCAACTGCGACAGCGTGGCTTTCTTCTCGGGCAACGAGAGGTCGCCTCTGTCAATGAAACGCTGACATTCGGCAGTGAGCTGCGCTATTGCGTCGTCCAGTTCGGGCTGCACCTCGCTGATGATGGTGTCGTGGTCCATGTTCTTGTCGAGGCGCGGCTGCACGCTCGCCGCATAGAAGCGCGTAAAGATGTTTATATTCCCCGCCAGCGTGGCCTGCACTATCTGCGACACCTTGTTGACATCCACTGCAGACTGCAGCACCTGCTCACGGTCGAGGAGGTGAATGTAGGTCTTATGCAGCAAGTATTGGACGAAATAGTAGCGGTCGAAGCTCAACACCGAGAGGCCGAGGGCATACAACGGACGCTCGTTGTCGCGCATGGCAGGGTTGAAAATATCATTGTAGTTATCTACCGACAACACCGCATATTCGCCAGCGATACGAGCAAAGGAATCGAGCGAGAGGTCGAGCGAGAGCCCGTTGCCGTTGCTATTCTGCATCAGCACCAGATGCGCCAGCGACGCACACTGCGCCTTAGCCGCCATGACCTGACGGATTGTCTCCGCCGTGGCATGCTGATAGCCTTTCATGCGCTCGGGCAGCGATGCCGCATCATCGTCAAAGAGGAACGCCATGTCCGCCGACATCATAAAGAGGTCAATGTTGAAACGCTGCTTGACAGCATCGGCGGCATGCAGCATCTCCGATGCCACCTGCCAGCTGCGACCGTCGTAGAGCGGCACGTAGAGGCATATATGCAAGGCGGCGCTGTCGCCTTGGTCGTTGATGGTGATAGTGCTGTTGTAGAGCGACGAGAGGAAATCCATCATATACACATCACGCCGCTCGCTGGGGATGACATAATAGTCGCGCAGCTCCATGACGAAGAGATTCTCCAGCCCTGCGGTGAACACCGACACATCATCCTCCTTGGGCTCGGCACGGCGCAGGAGGGCACGTCCGTTCTCCTCCACATAGTGCAGAGCGTTGAAATAGTGGGACTCGCCGCCATCGCCATATTTTATCACATAACGTTTGATGTCACAAACCGTCTGCTCGACACCCTTGCCGAGCATGATATGTACCGTATGCCTCATAAGCAGTATGTTGTGGGTAGTGTGTGTGTTGTGATATGTAATGTCTGCAGTAGTGTTGTAAGCCGTTAGCCTCCCATCCGCAATAGTAATTGGGCGAATGGCACGCGTTGCCGATGCAAGGCCTGCCATTCGCCAATCGTAGTTTTACAACTTCTTGGCCAGCGTCAGCTCATCGGTTATCAGCTGGCGGATTTTCTCAAAGCCTTTCTTCTTGATTTCATCTCGCGTCATGTTTATCTGCGAGAACTTCTCGAGATAGGCAGCACGGACCTCGCTCAGCAAGGCGTTGATGGCATCGGCACCCCTGCTGTTGGCTATAGCCTCCAGCCTTTCGTTGAACTCCTTACGCACGGAGTGTTTGAAGGAACGGAACTTGTCGAAAGCCTCGTCGCGGTAGTTGCCCAACGACACCCAATAGTCATCGAGCGCGTCGCCATGCTCCTCGCTCTGGAACATGTATTCGCCATCCTCGTTCTTCACCAGACCGAAGATGAAGCCCTTGACCCACAAGTCCAGCAGGTCGTCGTCGGTGGTACGCTTGGGCTGCAAGTCAAAATCCTCGCGCTCCATACGCATCTGGAGGTTATAGTCTATGTGGCAGTTGGCGTTGCAGTCATCATACTCGTTGTGATAGTCGTTGATGCCGGCTATAGCGTATGCCGGCACCACGCCTATCTGGCGATAGATGATAATCTTGTCGGTGACGCCTATCGACGAGAAATCGCAATCGGCTGTATTGGGAATCATGCCCTTGAAGGCATCGTCCGCACAGAGGCGGCTCACCTTCTTGTCTGGCACGCCGATATAGTAGCTGTCGTGCGGCTGCTCCTTGGGCATGTGACCGCGATAGTTGTAGCGGAACAGCGGCATAGACTTGCTGATGGCCAGCTTCAGCGTACGCTCAAACTCCTCGTCGCTAAGCTTATTGACGACATCATCGATGGTTGTTGCCGCTATCTGGCGCGCCGTATGCAGGCCCGTAGTGTAGCTCATTATGAACGCATCTACCTCGTCGGAAGAATACTCTGCCAGCTCATACAGTTTCTTGTCGCCCGAGAGGGTCTTCACGAACTCACTCACCAGCACCTCGTCGAGGTTGACCTTCAGCGTCTTCGCCATATTCTGCGAGAGGTCTATCTGGAATATCTGCGAGCTCCTGCCCACCCCGTTCTGCAGGCGTGCCAGACGGTCGGAGAGTATCTGTTTGACAGCCAGCAGGACGTCTTGGATGGCCTTGATTTTCGCCTTGGCTTCTTCGAGCATGGCTTTGACGCTATTGAACACCTGTATGGCAGCATCACGGCGCACTATCTCGCGCTGGCATACACACAAAGCACGTGCGGCATCAATGACATTGTTCTCGTGCTCCTCCATCTTCGACTTGGTCTTGAAGATTGCTATCTTGCCATCGTAGGCCTTAAGGTCGGCCACCATAGCGTCGAGCGTGGTGCGATAGCGCGGCATCTTGTCGTTGAACTCCGTCTTCTCGTTCACCATCTCGCCCATGAAGACATCAACCTGCGACGCAATGTTCTCAAGGAGGTTGAAGCAGGTGGTGACACCGCCTTCGGCATTGATATGCTTCACGAGCAGCTTGCGCAACTCGCCACGAACACGCGTTGTCAGCTCACGAACTTTGACCGTGACATCCTCATCATTTATCTTGTTCACCTGCAAGTACTGCTCCACCTCAGGCATGGGGTTGGCATACTCGTTGATAGAGATTTCATACTTGGGACGCTTGTCGGCAACAAAGTCTATCACATGGTCGCTGTTGTTATTCTCGCGTATGTTCACCTCGGGCGCGTCAATCCAAGCGTCGGCTATGGTGTCCACGTCGGCGACAGAATTGAACAGACGCTCTATGAGCGCATGAGCCGCCTTGGTGGCATAAATCATGCTCAAATCGTGGTTGCGATAGACCAGCTCGCAGATGCCCATGCCGGCAGCCCACGCCTTCTTGTTCTCTATGTCCATAGTGCCCTCGGTGATGTTCTTGGAGAGGTTGTCGCTCACCGAAGCCGAAGCACTGCTCAGCTCGCCTGCCGACGTGACGAGTGCCAGCGAAATCATCTCGGACACCTGTTCTATCTGCGTGTAGGTGTCGCCCTGCTCATTCCTGTTGTCTATGAAGAGTACCGAGTCGAAGGGACGGCTGTTTATCTCCACGCTGTCGTTGATATATTCCAACTTGAAAGGCTTGCTGCCGATGCTAAGGTGCATCAGATAGTCAAGGTCCACTATGGCGCCATAGGCATTGGGGGCCACGCGCGACATGCCGCCGTGCGACATGGATTTGAAGATGTCGGGAAGCACGGCATAGCCCGTCAGCTTGCACTGCGGAGCCTCCTGCCGCAAGAGGTAGGCCATATTGAGGAACGTGCCACACCCCGTGCCGCCACAGACGGAGAAGACCATGTGTATCTCGGTGTTGGTGCTGAGCAGTTCGTAGCGGTCATTGTCCACTATGCGAGCATTGGTTATCTGGTTGAGCATACTGCGCACCTTGGCACAGACATCGACATAGTTCACCGTGAAGGCAAAACGCCCGTTGGTGCGCACCTGGCCGGCACCGAGCGTCATGCCGTCAAGGGCATAGAGGTTCTTCTCCGGCAGCCACGAGAACTCGTCCTTATGAACACTATAGATGGGACGGGGCTCGGCACAGAGGATGGGCATCTGCTCGTTAGGGTCGAGACGGATGTCCTCGCCACGCACCGAGAGGAGCGTCTTCTTGTAGGCACCGCTGTCGGTGTCTATGCCTAAGAAACCTATCATTGGCGGCACCTCGCCGTAGGTGTCGATAAAAGTCTTCTTGGTATGCAGCAAAGCATTCATACCCGTTCCACCAAGTCCCACATAGAGACAACGTTTAATCTTTGTAGCCATATTATTTTGTTTTAGGTAGTTTCTAATAAATTTGATTTTATATGCAACCCTCTTAGTGGTTGAAATATTGACTATCTGTCATTTATTTTTTTCAATCCTCATACGGGGGTATTTCTGTTTTTTTTTCTGTTGGTCCTGCGTCTATGCCATCTTGCCATCGCGTGTCCACGACACTGCTTTCGCTATGATATGGACATTATGGTCTTTGTTTTGGTATTGAGGTTCTCCAGCACATACTCTTCGTGTATGCTCATTATCATCCCGTCGGTCATATAGGTCTGCCTGTCGGGCTTGATGCGTATGCTACGCTTGTCCTTGGGCTCGAACACCACGTCGGCTGTCCACATCTGATTGACACAGTATTTCACCTCGCCCGTCAGCAGGCGGTTCAGCCATCCCTGCCGGCAGGGCTTAGCGGTGAGCACCAGCCGGCGACAGCCCTTGATTTGCAACATGGCAGAGTACGGCTCAGGACCTATAAGCGAGAGACGCTTGACGCGAAATGAGGGGTAAAGCAACGGCTTCAACATCAGAAGCCACACCACGAGCAGAACCACCAGCACTATGAGCGCCACGAGCAGTTCCTGCGCCAAAGGATTCATCTTGTGCGACAGCTTAGCACTGATTTCCATAATAGCGTCATCGTCGTAGTCGGCGACAACCCTGTCGTTGATGAGGTCGAGGCCGCCGTCGTCCACAGGGCGCAGGTACCAATAGCGCACACCCGCCGCAGCCTTGGGCGAGAAAACAATGCCCAGCATCACCTCCGTGGTGGTAGGCATGACGCTTATCTCATTGTTCTCAGCACGTATCCCATCTACGAACAGCTCGGCCTCCGTACTCTCTACCTTATGCCCCACGCCGCCGTTCTCGTCACGCTCGAAGAGTGCCAGACGCAGAGGCTTGTCCATGTGCTGACGGGCATCGTTGTTGAACTCAAACCCTATGGCATGGCACAACGTGTCGGGCACATATTTAGACCAAAGGAAGTTGTCGTAGGCCGTACTCTTGCCCCACGAATAGGCTCCTGACCGTTGCTCGCCACCACATCCCGCTACGCCCACCATAATCATAACCAAGGCAACAGCATAAAACATTTTTTTTATTTTTGTTCTCATAACGACATTTTTTTCGTTGATTCTACACAACAATCATACATGTAAGGTTTCTGTCGGAGACTACTACGATGCTTTCTTTCGGCAGTCCGCACGAAGCCTATTTCACATAAATGCGCACAGTCTTCTCCGGCTTGTTCACAAAGAGTATTTTGAAGGCATTGCTCAGCAGGCGTGTATAGGCAAAACGCCCCGATGCCATAGACGCATCCGGCTCATAGTCCACCCATATACCAAAGTCCAAGACCGACTCCGGCATCAGCGTCAGCGACTCCTGCGACACAAGGAATGTAGGATGCAACTCTACAGAATTGTCGCCACGCAGCTCGACAGTCTCATCGAGCTTTATATAGGCATTGTCGCGCACTTTGAAATGAATCTTGAAACCTTCCGGTGCCGTCTCGCCAAGATACTGGACAAACTCCAAACGTTTCGGCATATTATACTCTCCCCTGAGGTTGAGACGCACCGCATCACCGCCACGCGCCGTGAGCTGCACTATCTCGTTGATGCCCGACAGGTTGTCGCTGACATCTACAGACTCAAAGTTGCATATCTGTTTTAGTTTCAGCGACAAATCGCCATCCTTTGCCGCCTCGGTGAGCAGGATGTAATAGCCATAGACATCTTTATGTCTTGCCATGTCGCACCACTTATCCAGCACAGCGTTGAGACGCGGCACATTGACATTATCCTTGCCGTCGGTCATCAGCTTCATGATGTCCACACGGTCTGTCGTGAAGATGTTGTCGATAGCATACTGCAACGGCAACGAGATACACGTATTGGTGACAAGGTTGTTATCGTAGTTTTGTATTTTATCTATCATAGACTTCTTGCCGTCGGCGGTAGCTCTCGCCCGCCACATGTCGCAAACCTTGTCCTGAAAAGGGACTACAACTATCTCGGTGCGCTCGTCATGGATGCTGTTGATATCGTCCACAAGCACATTCACCACCTTATCGTAGATATCTGGACTTCCTCCCTTATATCCTTTCATAGACAACGTCACATCCCACAGATAAGTGATACGCATGGTCTTAAAACTATTCTGCGCCATCATAAGCGATGACAATAAGATAGCTATCAGACATAAAACAATCTTTTTCATACTATCCACTTTGCAATATTTAAGATTGAAACAAACAAGAAAAAAAACATTGCACCACGGCAACAAAACAATATGCAAAGATACTATTTTTTCATTAGTTGCAAAGATAAATATCACAATCTTCGTTTGCTATGTATCGTAAAGGAGAAATCTGCCTCCGTAGATATGCAATCATAAAAAAAACGAGGGCATCCCTTAAGGGACCCCTCGTTGAGCGTGTGTCAGGACATCATGTTATTCTGTCACATCCTGTACGAGACGGACGGAGTAGCTGCGTGATGCAGGACGTAGGCCATTAGACTTGGTACCAAATATTCCAAGCATCTGGTCTGCATCTGTGGCGAATTGCATAACGTAGGTGTTCTTTCCGGCACCACCTTCGTTTATAGTACTCGAACGAGAACTTAACCAGTAGTTGCCGTGCGAATTGATCTGGAGGATAGTGCCTTCCTTCTCGGCATAGCCTGCGGCAGCAATGAACACCGCACCTGCCACCTCCATAGGAATCCATTGTTCTTCCGTAAATTCATTATCGCCAGCCTTGCCTTTACTCGTGTTCGGATTTTTGATGGAATCCAAGGATAACGGATCCACATAATCATCGGGGAAGATAACAATACCTTTTATCTCAGCAACAGTAGCGAAGCAGAAGCGCACGTTGTTTGTGGCGCCAATGGTTACACCGGGACGCTGCTTCATCATATAATCGTATTCATCGAAGGTCATCGTACGCCATAGTCCGGGCTGATTGCCGCCATTCAATATGGCGTTATATACACCCCAATCGTAGTAGACACTTGCACCACTCATGTCAACTGGCCACTCATATCCCCATGAGGGACCATAGCCATCGTAGTTGTCAGAATAGAGGTTTGTTGATTTTGTCATTACCCAAGGTGAATAATATAGGTTGTGTGCATCATCAGGATTATGATAGCCTGAGGTTCCCCAACCAAAGAAATCAACCCATCCAGTGAAGGTTTCGGAAGCATACTGGTTGTTAGAACCGACATAATGACACTGATGTTCAGCAAAACGGAACGTACCTTTTCCAGCACTACCGTCGGCACAATGGTGCGTACCAGTGGAGTTATACTGAAGGTTACCCATAGAGAATCTGATCTTACGTGTGGCAGACACTGAGAATTCACCTGGCAATGCACCATGAACAGCAGGCGAAGTATATGTACATGCACAGCCATCCATCATTTTCATAGAACTTGTGGCAGCAGTAAGGAGGCCCACCGTGGCTTGCAATTCAGCCAATAAAGAGTCATAATAAGCGCGCAAACTGTCGAACGAGAAGTAGAGCGTATAGACATTGGTGTCGAGGTTCCACTGGATGCTGTCATGCACCTCCTCTCTCATCTGCTTCAGCGTGACGGCATCCTGAGGGTCTGTGGCATCTGCAATGTTCTTCACCTGCTGGGCACCACCATCGTTGCTCTCCGTCAGCACGCTGGCAAGACCCTGTGCTGGCGGCGTATTGGCAGCAATCTTGGCTTTCACCCATGCCGTGTCGGCCTTGCCATTGACTGTAACGGTGTCGGCCTTGCCGTTGATGGCCGTGTTCACAGCGAGTAGGCTGTCATGGATGCTCGTAGTGACCATAGCGGTGTCAACCTTAGAGTTCACCACCACAGTGTCGGCCTTGGAGTTGATGAATCCAATAAGTGCATCTCTAATATTATTCACCACAGAGGTGTCTGCTTTTGCATTGATGGCAGCAGTGAGGGATTCTACAAGGGACGTTACCAAGG
Organism: Bacteroidales bacterium; assembly: GCA_017451385.1. Classification (GTDB taxonomy): domain Bacteria; phylum Bacteroidota; class Bacteroidia; order Bacteroidales; family P3; genus Colimorpha. The sequence continues at coordinate 1,441 of JAFSPS010000042.1, read as the reverse complement.
CAGTGCTGGCTTTGGCATTCACCGTAGCAGTGTCGGCCTTGCCATTGAGAGCGGTGTTCACTGCAGCGAGACTATCGTGGATGCTCTTCGTCACCATCACGGTGTCAACCTTGTGGGAGATTGCTGTGGCGAGGGCGGTACTGTCGGCGTTCACCTTTGCCTTCGTGGCATAGTTATCAAGGTCGGCAGCATCAGCCTTGCCAGCGATTGCAACGTTCACAGCGGCGAGACTGTCGTGGATGCTCGTCGTCACCATCACGGTGTCAACCTTATGGGCGATTGCTGCAGCGAGAGCAGTGCTGTCGGTGTTCACTTTTGCCTTCGTGGCATAGCTGTCGAGGTCAGCAGCATCAGCCTTACCGGCTATTGCAGTGTTCACAGCGGCGAGACTGTCGTGGATGCTCGTTGAAACCATTGCCGTATCAACCTTGTTGGCGATTGCAGTAGCGAGAGCAGCGCTATCGGCATTGACCTTTGCCTTAGTGGCATAGCTGTCGAGGTCTGCAGCATCAGCTTTACCTGCGATTGCAACGTTCACAGCGGCGAGACTGTCGTGGATGCTCGTCGTCACCATCACGGTGTCAACCTTATGGGCGATTGCTGCAGCGAGAACAGTGCTGTCGGCGTTCACCTTTGCCTTCGTGGCATAGCTGTCGAGGTCGGCAGCGTCAGCCTTGCCGGCGATTGCAGTGTTCACAGCGGCGAGACTGTCGTGGATGCTCGTCGTCACCATCACGGTGTCAACCTTGTGAGCGATTGCAGTAGCGAGAGCAGTGCTGTCGGCATTGACTTTTGCCTTCGTGGCATAGTTGTCGAGGTCTGCAGCATCTGCTTTACCTGCGATTGCTGTGTTCACAGCGGTGAGACTGTCATGGATGCTCGTTGCAACCATTGCCGTATCAACCTTATGGGAGATAGCAGAAGCGAGAGCAATGCTGTCGGCATTGACTTTTGCCTTCGTGGCATAGTTGTCGAGGTCAGCTGCATCAGCTTTACCTGCGATTGCAACGTTCACAGCGGCGAGACTGTCGCGGATGCTATTCGTCACCATCACGGTGTCAACCTTGTGAGCGATTGCAGTAGCGAGAGCAACGCTGTCGGCAACCATCTTGGTAGCGAGAGTAACGCTGTCGGCATTGACCTTTGCCTTAGTGGCATAGCTGTCGAGGTCGGCAGCATCAGCCTTGCCGGCGATTGCAGTGTTCACAGCAGCGAGACTGTCATGGATGCTCGTCGCCACCATTGCCGTATCTACCTTGTGGGAGATTGCTGTAGCGAGGGTCGTACTGTCGGCAACCATCTTGGTAGCGAGTGCTACGCTATCGGCATTGACTTTTGCCTTCGTGGCATAGTTGTCGAGGTCAGCTGCATCAGCTTTACCTGCGATTGCAACGTTCACAGCGGCGAGACTGTCGCGGATGCTATTCGTCACCATCACGGT